>DFTH01000005.1:0-28432 GCA_002379425.1 Prevotella sp. UBA4217 | reverse complement strand
TATTTTGCTATCTTCTTGGACGATAGTTTCATGCGCTTCGGCTTTTCTTTGCTATCTTTGCAGCGAGAACGAAAATCAAAGCAAAAACGATATGAAAAGAAGTATTCTTATAGGCTTGTTGGCAATGGGGCTGTCCGTCGGGGCGGCTGCCAAGGACTATCGCATGATCAAGAGTGTGGAGGTTGTCAGCGTGGAGGCACCCGTGGGTAACGCCCCCAGGCTGCCCTACCAGTTGTGGGTGACGTATTCCGACGGCAAGGGCGAGTACCGCCAGGTGAAGTGGCTCAACGCCTCGGAGGCCACCGAGAATGCCGAAGCCAATCCCGCCATCAATCCCGTAGGCAGTATATATAAGGTGCGGGGCATGATCCTGGGCGACAACAGTACGCCGAACGGCTACCCCGTCTCTGCGGAGGTGAAGGTCGTGGAGTCCGCCTGGGGAGTGCCGTCGAACATCCCCGTGGCTGAGCCGCTGCCGCTCGACCAGGTGAGCATCGACGGCGACAACCGTCTGACCTGGAACCGCAACCTCGACATCGACCAGTTGATCAGCCTGCCCGTGAAGCAGCAACTCTATAACTACCGCGACACCTACGGACTCCCGACGGAGGGCTATCCCGAGGCCGACGGCTGGGACTCGCCGACCACCAAACTGAAGGGTCACGGCTCGGGCCACTACATGTCGGCGATGGCCTTCGCCTTCGCCAGTTGTCAGGATCCCGCCAAGAAGGCCATCCTCAAACGGAACATCATAGAGATGGTGAACGGCCTGCGCGAGTGCCAGGAGCGCACCTTCGTGTGGAACAAGCAACTGGGCCGCTACTGGGAGGCCCGCGACTTCGCCCCCGAGGAGGAACTGAAGCAGATGCAGGGCACCTGGGCCGACTTCGACCGCTATAAGCAGCACCCTGAGCAGTACGGCTACGGCTATCTGAACGCCATCCCCGCACAGCACTGCGCCCTGATAGAGATGTACCGCGCCTACAACAATGAGAGTTGGGTGTGGGCTCCCTATTACTCCGTGCATAAGCAGTTGGCAGGTCTCATCGACATCGCCACCTATATCGACGACAAGGCCACGGCCGAGAAGGCCCTGCTCATCGCCAAGGACATGGGACTGTGGGTGTGGAACCGCCTGCACTACCGTACCTACGTGAAGAGCGACGGCCGTCAGGACGAGCGCCGCGCCAAGCCCGGCAACCGCTACGAGATGTGGAACATGTACATCGCCGGTGAGGTGGGCGGCATGGCAGAGTCGCTGTCACGACTCTCCGAGATGACGGGTACTGCCGAGGAGAAAGCGCGGCTCCTGGAGGCCGCCACCTGTTTCGACAGTCCGGCCTTCTTCGACCCGCTGGCCAAGAACATCGACGCCATCCGCACGCGACATGCCAACCAGCATATCCCGATGGTGACGGGTGCCCTGAGAGCCTTCCGAGGCAACAATAACCCCTACTACTATAACCTCGCACAGAACTTCTGGACGATGATACAGGGGCGCTACCGCTATGCCATGGGTGGCGTGGGCAACGGTGAGATGTTCCGTCAGCCCTACTCGCAGATCACCTCGATGTGCATGAACGTCACCAGTTGGGGAGGGCGCGAACTGCATCCAGAGCCTACCATCAACGAGACCTGCTGCGCCTATAACCTCGCCAAACTGACGAAGGACCTGAACTGTTTCAATCCCGACGATGCACGCTATATGGACTACTACGAGCGGGTGCTCTACAACCAGATCGTCGGTTCGGTGAATCCCAAGGAATACCAGACCGTCTATCAGTATGCCGTGGGCCTCGACGCCTCGAAGCCCTGGGGCAACGAAACCCCGCAGGCCACCTGCTGTGGCGGCACAGGCGTGGAGAACCACGTGAAGTACCAAGAGGCAGCCTATTTCGTGAACGACAACACCCTTTGGGTGGCCCTCTACCTGCCAACCACTGCCCAGTGGACAAAGAAGGGCGTCGTGGTGAAGCAGGAGTGCCAGTGGCCAGCCGAGAAATCCACCATCCGTATTGCGAAGGGAAAGGCTAAGTTTGCCATGAAACTGCGCGTGCCCTACTGGGCAACGGAGGGCTTCGACGTAAGACTCAACGGCAAGAGCATCGCCAAGACCTACCAGCCCTGCAGTTATGTGGAGATCCCCGCCCGCCAGTGGACGGAGCAGGATGTCGTGGAGGTCGTGATGCCGTTCAGCAAGCACCTCGACTTCGGTCCCGACAAGATGGAGACGTCGCCTGCCTACGAGAAGGACGGCAAGACGGAATATACCCCGATGTGGGCCGGTGCCTTCATGTACGGTCCGCTGGTGATGACCACGACCGGCATCCGGAACTGGGACGAAGCGACCATCAACCTGAAGTCGGACCTGAGTGACATCACCCTCTGCGGTGCCAAGGAGGGAACAGGGGCCGATGCCCATCTCTATACACTGACCTACGGCGGACGGACCTTCATCCCTGACTATGCGGGTGATGAGCACACAACCCACTACTTCCGCATGAACGTGGAGACAGACCCGAATGTGAAGATGGAGTTGGCCAGCGTGGGCATCGACAAGTCACAACTGCGCGAACTGCTCCTGATAGCCAAGAGCCGCAGCGACGAGCAGCAGGCCTGGAACGACCTCACGGTGAAGGTGCCTGAATATGCTCCCTGGGCTAAGCACGGCTTTGCCCGCATGGTCAGCCAGTATAAGCAGGCACAGCCCTATCTCGATGCCCCCGAGAATCAATATACCCAGGAGGAGATCGACAAGGCCGCCGGTGCACTGAACGCCGTCATCAACACGATGCGCCCAGGCAACCTGCCCGAACTGGAGGATATGGACGAACTGATGCAACTCCTGGAGAAAGCCAAGCAACTGCCCGAGGACGACGAGAAGGCCAACCGTGCCATCGGCTATGCCGGGATGGTGATACGCTACGTGAGCGACGGCAGTGGTACGATGGACATGATCGAGCGCGCCACGAACCAACTGAAGGAGGTGGTGAGGTAGTTAAGAGTTCATAGTTAAGAGTTCATAGTTAAGAGTTCATAGTTCATAGTTAAGAGTTGATAGATATGATTAGATTGTTAGTAGGTGCGGGATTGCTGTTGTTATGCAGCGGCAGCGGGCAGGCCAAGGACTATACGGTCGCCTCGCCCAACGGCAAGAACGTGGTGACGGTGGGCGACGGCATCACCATCAGTGTCAGTCACGCTGGGACGGAGACCGTCAGCGTGAAGGCGGGACTCCAACTCACCGCCGGGGAGACGGGAGCGCTGAAATCTCCCAAGACATCATCCCGGACGGAGACGATCCCCGCACCCTTCTACCGACAGAAGGAATTGACGGTGTCCTACCGGCAGATGGACTTCCCGTTGAAGGGAGGCCTCGGCCTGCAGGTGAGAGCCTACGACGAAGGCGTGGCCTACCGCTTCTATATGACGAACAAGAGAGAGACGGTGGTCGTCGATGAGACCGCCGACTTCTGCTTCCCCGCTGACAGCAAGGCCTGGCTCGCCTACTCGACGAACGACGAGAAGCCCTTCGCCATGGCCTTCCAGAACTACTACGACGAGACCTTGTTAAGTGAGGCCAAGGATCAATATGCCTTCCTGCCAGCCACCATCGAGACGGGCGGCGTGAAGGTGACCATCCTCGAGAGCGACCTCCGCAGTTATCCCGGCATGTTCCTGAAAAATGAAAAGTTGAATTCTTCACGCTTCACTCTTCACGCTTCATTTGCTAAGTATCCCAAGCGCATGGACTACTATAAGTGGCGTGGCATGAGTTATGTGGCAGAGACAGAAGACTATATCGCGAAGTCCGTAGGAGCCAGGACCTATCCCTGGCGCGTGATGGCCATCACGGAACAGGATACGGAGATGCCCGTGAACAACCTCGTGTTTGCCCTCGCTGCTCCGAACCAGATCGGTGCCACAGACTGGATCAAACCGGGCAAGGTGGCATGGGACTGGTGGAACGACTGGAACCTGAAGGGCGTGGATTTCGAGGCTGGCATCAATACGCGCACGTACCAATATTATATTGACTTCGCCGCGAAGAACCATATCCCTTACGTCGTGCTCGACGAGGGATGGTACGACTCCTCGAAGGGTGACATCATGCACCCTATCGCCGACATCGACCTGCAGCAACTGATCGACTACGGACGGGAGAAGGGTGTCGGCATCGTGCTCTGGACCGTGTTCAACGTGCTCGACGAGCATCTCGCCGAAGCCTGTGAGCAATACAGGCAGATGGGCATCAAGGGCTGGAAGATCGACTTCATGGACCGTAACGACCAGACCGCCGTGGAGATGGCAGAGCGTATCGCCAAGACATGTGCAGACTACAGGCTCTTCGTGGATTATCACGGATTCTATGCTCCTACGGGCATGAGCCGTACCTATCCGAATATCCTGAACTATGAGGGCGTGTTCGGCATGGAAGAGGCCCGTTGGGCGAAGAAGGAGACCGACATGCCGAAGTACGACGTCACCTTCCCCTTCATCCGCATGATGGCCGGACAGGTCGATTTCACCCCCGGGGCCTTGCGCAACGGGACGAAGGACAATTGGGTGGAGTGTTACCAGAACCCCGTGTCGATGGGCACCCGCTGTCATCAGTTGGCCTGCTACGTCGTCCACGACTCGCCCTTCACCATGCTCTGCGATGCCCCGACAAACTACGAACGGGAACAGGACTGCGTGGATGTCATCACAAGTATCCCCGACACGTTCGACGAAACAAGGATCATACAAGGTAAGTTAGGTTTATATATTATTTCTGCCCGCCGTCACGGTAGCGACTGGTATATCGGCGGCCAGACAAACTGGGACGGACGGGATGTCGAACTCTCTCTCGACATCCTGTCCCCAGACAAGTCGTATGAGGCCACCATCGTGACCGATGGTATCAATGCCAACCATAACGCCGAGGACTATCGCATCGACCACCAGACGGTGACGGCCAGCGACAAGTTGAAGTTGAAGATGGCGAGTGGCGGCGGATTTGTGGTGATGCTGAAGATGAAAGATTAAACATTAAAGATTAAACATTAAATAGAGATAACAATGAAGAGAGTACTGACAATCGCGATGGCGGCAGTGATGATGCTGCCGGCCTCTGCTGCTAAGAAACAACAGCCGGTTCATGGGTATCCCATCAATCCCGTGCCTTTTACTGCTGTGAAAGTAACCCCGGGCACATTCTGGGGACAACGCCTGGAAGCCAGTCGTAAGGTGACCATCCCACTGGCCTTCTCGAAATGTGAGGAGACAGGTCGTTACACGAACTTCTCGAATGCCGCAGCCCACCTGAAGGATCCCTCGAAGGTGTTCCCCGTCGGAGGACTGGCATTCGACGATACGGACCCCTATAAGACCATCGAGGGCGCCAGTTATATCCTGCAGACCTACCCCGACAAGAAACTGGTAGCCTATATCGACTCCGTACTCGATGTGATCGCATCGGCACAGGAGCCCGACGGTTATCTCTACACCTCTCGTACCCAGAACCCACAGCATCCCCATGAGTGGGCTGGCGACAAGCGCTGGAGCATGGAGGAAGACCTGAGCCATGAACTCTATAACCTCGGTCACATGGTAGAGGGTGCCATCGCCCACTACCAGGCCACGGGCAGCAGGAAGTTCCTCGACATCGCCATCCGTTATGCCGACGTGGTGTGCAAGGAGGTGGGTCCGAACCCTGGTCAGGCCTGTGTGGTGCCTGGTCACCAGATAGCCGAGATGGCCTTGGCCAAACTCTATCTCGTGACGGGTGACAAGAAGTATCTCGACGAGGCCAAGTTCTTCCTCGACTATCGCGGCAAGACCACCATCACGCACGAATACTCTCAGGCCCATAAGCCTGTCATCGAACAGGATGAGGCTGTCGGTCATGCCGTGCGTGCTGCCTATATGTATGCGGGCATGGCCGATGTGGCTGCCCTGACAGGTGACCAGGACTATATCCACGCCATCGATGCCATCTGGGACAATATCGTCACGAAGAAACTCTATATCACGGGCGGTATCGGCGCAACCTCCAACGGAGAGGCCTTCGGCAAGAACTACGAGTTGCCCAACATGAGTGCCTACTGTGAGACCTGTGCCGCCATCGGTAACGTATATGTGAACTACCGCCTGTTCCTGCTCCATGGTGACTCGAAGTACTACGACGTGCTGGAGCGCACCCTCTATAACGGCCTTATCAGCGGCGTCAGCCTCGAGGGCAACGGTTTCTTCTACCCCAATCCCCTGGAGTCGATGGGCCAGCACCAGCGTCAGGCATGGTTTGGCTGTGCCTGCTGTCCGAGTAATATCTGCCGCTTCATCCCCTCGCTCCCTGGCTATATCTACGCCGTGAAGGACAGGAACGTGTATGTGAACCTCTTCCTCTCTAATAAGAGCAACATCCAGGTGGCTGGCAAGAAGGTGGCCCTGAGCCAATCGACGGAGTATCCATGGAATGGGGATATCGCCGTGACCGTTGATCAGAATGCCGCAGGACAGTTTGCCATGAAGATCCGTATCCCAGGTTGGGTGAGGAACCAGGTGGTACCTTCCAACCTCTATCAATATACCGACGGCAAGCGCCTCGGCTATAGCATCAAGGTGAATGGCGCCGAGGTGGCAGCCAAGGTGACCGAGGATGGCTACTACACCATCGACCGTAAGTGGAAGAAGGGTGACAAGGTGCAGATCCATTTCGACATGGAGCCGCGTACCGTCCGTGCCAATAACAAGGTGGAGGCCGACCGTGGCATGATCTCCGTGGAGCGTGGACCACTGGTCTATTGCGCTGAGCATCCCGACAACGCTTTCGACATCATGGGAGCCCTGATGAACCAGAACCCGCAGTTTACACTCGGAAAGGGTGAGATTGCCGGTACACCGATCCAGACACTTGTCACCAGTGCACAGACCCTTGACTTCAACAAGGCTGGTAAGTTGACGACGACCGACCAGACGCTGACACTCATCCCCTACTATGCCTGGTGTCATCGCGGCTCAGGAAAGATGCGTGTGTGGCTGCCTCAGGATCTGAGTGCCACCAATCCGTCACAGCCCGCCACCCTTGCCAGCGAGAGCAAGGTAAGCAGTTCGACAGAGAAGATGCCTGCCCTGTCGAGTATCAACGACCGTCTGGTGCCGAAGGATGAGAACGACCGCAGTGTGCCTTATACCCACTGGTGGCCGAAGAAAGACTGCACGGAGTGGCTGGGATATGAGTTCCCGCAGGAGGCCACCGTACAGAGTGCTACCGTCTATTGGTACGACGATGGTCCTTGGGGCGGTTGCCGCGTACCACAGTCATGGCGTATCCTCTATCAGGATGCCCAGGGACAGTGGCAGCCCGTGACGGGTGCCGATGGCTACCCCACGGACAAGGGATCTGCCTGTACCGTGAACTTTGACCCAGTGAAGACAAAGGCCCTGCGCCTCGAAGTGACGCTGCCCGTGGATAACGCAGCAGGTATCTTCGAGTGGTCAGTACGCTAAGTCACCCTCTTCCCACAAGCACCATGATGGAGCGTGGTCCTACCAGCACCTCATGGTTGCTTTCGATGAGGGGTTCTTCTCCTGGCTCATAGATATCATTGGGTGTCTCTACGCCAGTATTGGCGAAAACATGCCAAGCCATGCCTTCTGGCAATTGCGGCAGTTCGAAGCCGTGCATCTCCCAGTGCATGTTCATGGCGACGTAGATGAAGTCGTCGTTGTCGGCATATCGTCCGTTGAGCATGAAGGCCAGCGTGAGGTTGTTGTAGCCATTCTCGGGATGCCAGGCCTTTACCCCGTGCCAAGAGAAGTCGGGGTAGCCCAGGTTCAGATAGTCCTGATGGCGGAGATGGTCTTCATAGCGCAGCACCTTATGCTGGCGACGGAAACGGATCATCTGCTTGAAGTAGCGGAAGATGTCGGCATTCTTCTCCAGATTGTTCCAGTCAAGCCAGGCGATTTCGTTATCCTGGCAGTAGGCATTGTTGTTGCCTTGCTGGGAGTTGCCCATCTCGTCGCCTGAGAGCACCATCGGTATGCCCTGACTCACCATCAGCATCGTGATGGCGTTCTTTACTTGGCGATGGCGCAGGTTGTTGATGTCGGGGTCGTCCGTCTCGCCCTCGCAGCCGCAGTTCCAACTGTTATTGTTGTTCTCGCCGTCGCGGTTATCCTCCCCGTTGGCTTCGTTGTGCTTACTATTATACGACACGAGGTCCCAGAGCGTGAAGCCGTCGTGGGCCGTCACGAAATTGACGCTGGCCTTGATGCCGCGTCCCTGCGAGGCGTAGAGGTCGGGAGAGCCGATGATGCGCTCCTTCACGTCGGCCAGCACGCCTTCGTCGCTCTTCAGGAAGCGGCGTATGCTGTCGCGGAACCTGCCGTTCCACTCGGCCCAGCGCCCCCACGACGGGAACGAGCCTACCTGATAGAGCCCACCCGCATCCCAGGCTTCGGCTATGAGTTTTGTCTTGCCGAGAATGGGGTCGTGAGCCAGTGATTCGAGTAATGGCGGATTCGACATGGGGTTGCCGTTCTGGTCGCGCCCGAGGATGGCTGCCAGGTCGAAGCGGAAGCCATCGATATGGTAGTCGATGACCCAGTAGCGCAGGTTATCCACAATCATGTCGCGCACATTGGGGTTGTTGCAGTTCAGCGTATTGCCGCAGCCGCTGAAGTTATAGTAGGCTCCGTCGGGAGTAAGCATGTAATAGGTCTTGTTGTCGATGCCGCGATAGGAGATGGTCGGTCCCTGCTCGTTGCCTTCTGCCGTGTGGTTGAACACCACGTCGAGCATCACCTCAATGCCATTGGCATGCAACATTTTAACCATGTTCTTCAGTTCATCCACCTGCATGCCGTACCGCCCAGTCGAGGCATAGCCCGCCTTGGGCGCAAAGAAGCCTACGTTGCTGTAGCCCCACAGATTACAGAGACGGCGGCCGTCAACAGGCGAGACACGGGCGTTCTCAAATTCGTCGAACTCATGGATAGGCATCAGTTCCACACAGTTGACACCTAACTCCTTGAGGTAGGGTATCTTCTCGACGATGCCGGCAAACGTTCCCCGGTGCTTTACACCAGAGGCAGCGCCACACGTGAAGTTACGTACATGCATCTCATAGACCACAAGGTCGTTGACAGGCGTTTCCAATGGCAGGTCGTCCTCCCAGTCGAAATCGTCGAACACCACGCGGGCACGATACGGATACAGACTGTCCCAGTTGGGCTCCTGCCCCCACACGTCACGCCCCACAATCAGTTTGGCGTATGGGTCGAGCAGTATCTTCGACTTGTCGAAGCGATGACCTTCCTTCGGATCGTAGGGGCCATCCATCCGGAATCCGTATTCTATGTCCTCATAGTCCAGGTCAAAGATGATCATTGAGAACACATTGCCCATGCGGAACTCACGGAAGAAGGGGATTTCGACGAACGGTTCTTCCTCATGATTGTGAAAGAGCACCAGTGTGCACTCGGTGGCATATCGGGAATAGACCGAGAAGTTCACCATGTTACCTAAGACCGTTGCCCCAAAGGGGTAGGGCGTGCCTGGGCGCAATTTCAGTCCCTTGTACTCGTGAGTGGGAAATATATCGACTCGATACATCGTAAACCTCCTTTAATCTTTCAATTCTTCAATCTTTCAATTCTTCAATCTTTCAATTCTTCAAGACATGCTTCCATGGTGCTGAACATCTTGAAGAAGCCCGCAAACCCAGTAATGTCCATAACGTCCTTGACATGCTCATTTACGCCGACGAGATAGATGTTCAGTCCCTTAGAGGCAGCCACCTTTCTGGAATAGAGCATAACGCGCAGTCCCGCACTGGAGATGTAGGTACAGGGCGTCATGTCTATCACCAGGTTGCAGCCTTTCTCCAGTATGGGTAGGATTTCGTTCTGAACTTGCCGGTAGTTGGCAGAGTCCAGTCTCTTGCCTAACAGATAAGTCTCAAAGTTCATACGGTCTGCTTTCTGATATGTAGTTGCGGCGGTATCGACCAGTCCATGCAGTTGCGCACACGGAGGTCGGCGTATGGCTCAGCATTGAAGATGGTGGGATTGTTGCTCATCAGTTGCTCTGTGCCATAAAGGAAAGAGAAGGGACGGGGCAGTTCCATTGTCAGGTCGATGGCTTCCTGCAACAAATCTACATCGTCATGACAGTCGAACAGGAACCTGTCGGTGTCGTGATTGTCGAGGAACAACACGAGTTTGAAAGCCTCAGGATACATGTCGAAGTGATCGGCTATCTTGCTGCGGAGCGTCTGGTTGCCCTTGATGCCTCTGCCGGCGTGGACTTCTTCCAGCAGGATGTCGCGATAGGCAAAGTCCAGGACACCGTCGAGCGTACCCACGTAGTCTGCCTGCAGTTGGTCTTGACTGAAGGGCTTCGTGGCTTGCGTCAGGAACTCGTTCCGCCTGTCCTCAGTCTTGAAATACAGTTGACTGGCGAGTTGCGGCCCGATGCCCTGTGCCCATACCTCGCCGAACACGACGATGTCACTGCTGATGGCCTGTAGTCTGTTGCGCAGGTGCTGCAGGAAACTGTGAGGCTGTCCCAGTGCATGGTCGATGCGGAAGGCATCTACCCCCATGCGGGCGAGTTTCTCTGCCTTGTCAACCATGAAACTGACCACTTCGGGGTTCGTCAGGTTGAACTTGGGCAGGTCGCCAAAGCCTAAGAACGATACGAACTCGTCGCTGTCAGTCTTCGGATAGAAGAACCAGTCGCGATGCTTGCCTCCATTCTTTAGGAGCGACTCCTTGAAAATGGGTGCCTCGTACCAGCAGTGGTTGGGCACGAAGTCACAGATAATCCGCAGTCCCTTGCCGTGAGCCTCGTCGAGCAGTTGCTGATAGTCCTCCCATGTGCCGAGATGTGGATCCACCTCGTCGAAGTTCAGGGTGTGATAGCCATGATAGTTTGCCGACTTGAAGATGGGCGAGAGCATGATGGCCGTGAAACCCAGTCCCTTGATGTAGTCCAACTTCTCGATGACCCCTTGCAGGTTTCCACCGCAAAAGACGTTCTCACTCTTAGGCGGCGTCTGCCAGCCTCCGTTGAATCTGTCAATCAGCAGATGATAGATTCTTGTGTTGTCAAACCAGTTCTTCATATTTGTGCCTTTAAGATATGCAAATATACAAAAAGTTTGTCACACTTCACTCCTTACTGATGTATTTTTTTGTTTCTTTAACCTGACTATCCGAAATAGGTTAGAATGAGATGGGCACCACCACCTTGAACGTGATGTTGCGCCCCATGTTATACACACCCTGTCGGCCTGTGACACTGTTGAAATCAGCATACTTCAGCCGACTCAGGTGATTCTGATAAGCCTTATTCAGAAGGTTGTCGGCTGTGATATACAGTTCGGCAACCTTTTTCTTATGGATGGTAAGGTCGGCACCTGCCGAGAGACTCACGAGGGCATAGCCTGGGGTGGCGGTCTCGGTACCGTCGGCCTTATAGTAATGGTTCTGCTTCATGTAGGCCTCCAGGCCGAGGGCGATGTAACTGTTGTTCAATAGTTGGTCGTCGTGGGTCAGTTCGACCTTCAGTTCTGAGGTCCAGCGCGGTGCAGGTGTCATGGGCAGATACTCGGTATCTTCCGTCGCATGGAGTTGACGGGCATCGACGTATGAGAAGGTATTCTCAAAGTGGATGGCGTGGATGGGATGGAAGTCGAACCCTGCCTCGAAGCCCAGCAGGCGGGCATCACCCTGGGTGTAGTTGTAAACAGGTGTCCCGTCGATCTCACGGCTTTCTCCTTTCAGGAAGATATAGTTGTCGATGCGATTGGCGAAGAGTGCCAGTTGTGCCGACACGTATTGCGACGTGAAGTCCAGTCCGAGGTCTGCCTGTAGGCTATACTCCGGTTTCAACTGTTGGTTGCCCACCTCATAGCGCAGTGCTCCGTGGTGGGCACCGTTAGAGCCCAACTCGCTCATGTTGGGTGCCCTGAATCCGCGTGCCACGTTCAGGCGCAGGTTCAGGTGGTCGTTCATGTTCCATACGGCACCCAGGCTGCCCGTCACACTGTTGAAGTCTTGGCTGAAATCAGTAAATCGCCATTCTCCGTTCTCTTCCAAGGCATCACCATGCACATGGCGATAGTCGAATCGCACACCGCCATTGAGTGTCCAGCGGTTCAGTTGTTTGCTGGCCGTGGCATACACACCGATGTCGAACAGCCGATAGGCAGGTATGAGGAATTCTTCGCCCAGGTTCTGCGAATGCTGCCACATTCCCTGTACGCCTGACGACAGTTTCCAGCCACTGAACTCATGAGTCAGGTAACGCACGTCGTAGGTCAGAGTATGGAGTTTAAAGTAGAGGGCGGGCTCGAGTTCGCCGTGCCCTTCATGCTCATGCTCGTGGTGGTGCTCCTCATACTCCTGGCGACGGTTCTGCTGATAACCGATGATCATCTTCAGCCAGCCATGCGACAGATTCAGTGAGTTGTCCCACACCACTTTGTAGTGCTTGATCTGCTGGTAGGGCAGTGACTTGCCATAACTCTTCAAAATGTCACTCTCCGCTATCAACTCTCCACTCTCATGGTCGCGCTCACCCTCGATGATGCCGGGTGTCTGATGGATGGTGGTCCAGATCAGACGGGAGTGCCCCCACGTCTTGTTGAGGCCGAGCATCAGCCGACCGGCCATCTCCTTGAACTGTGAGCCTGGTACGTAACCATCGTATTTGTTCTTATAGGCATGGGCCATCTTGCCAGAGAAACGGGCATCCCATACAAAGCCTTTTTGGTTGCCGCCGAAGTTGAGCGTGTAGCCGAGCAGTCCGTTGTTCGTCTGGTATTCCGTGCCGATGTTCGCCTGCATCTCTCCTTCTGGCAGGGTGGGAGCACTATGGAGGATGACCACGCCCGCCATGGCATCAGAGCCATACATCAGGGAGGCTGGACCCTTCAGGATCTCTACGGAGTTCACGTTGTTGGCATCCGCCTCGATGCCGTGCTCGTCGCCCCATTGCTGACCTTCCTGTCGCACCCCCTCACTCATGGTGATGATGCGGTTATAGCCCAAGCCGCGGATAATGGGCTTGGAGATGCCACTGCCCGTGGTAATCTGCGACATGCCAGGCTGGTGGGCGATGGCGTCGATGATATTGGTGGATGCCGTGGAACGGAGGTCCTTTCCCGTGACTATGCTGACAGGGAAGGTGGAGTTCTTGAGTTTTGTGTCGCCGGTGACACCCGTCACCACCAGTTCGTTGAGTTTCAGGTGACGGAAAAACACGTCGGTAGTATCTTTAACCGACTGTGCTGCCATTGTCGTGTATATGCACAACAACGACAGACTGAATAATATCTTTTTCATTCTGTTACGTCTTGAATAATGATTAATGTTTAATCTTCAATGCTTAATCTTTCAAGACGTAGGGTGGGGCACGGGTAGATTGGCGGTTCCCGACATTCTGGCTGCAGAAAGAAGCCTGGGTGAAGACGGTGGCCGGAGTGGTACAAAAGGGCAGGGCGATGATCAGTGTCGCTGCCGCAAGATAACTAAAGCCGATAAACTGGCAAAGCAGACACTCGTGAAGACTGGCGGAGGCCGATGTCAGATGGCCGTGGTGCACGTGATGGGCACAATCTACACAATCAGTGGTCGTCTCGGCCACAGGCTGGTGCCTGTGAAGGCCAGTGACGAGCATCATCGATACGAATACCGATAATAAGAGCCATGCTGATAGTGTCCTTTTAGTCTTTGCCTTCATTTCTGATTGCAAAGATACAGATTATTGCGGAATTATGAATGGAAGCCATGCTTTTTAACAATTATTGTATTCCCAAGGAGGCATTTTGTCAGGTTTTTCTCGTATCTTTGCGTTGTCAATCATATCACTACGATGCAGAAAGTCAGGATTTTGCTTTGCTTTATATGCCTGTTGCTGCCCTTTCCTCTGTTTGCGGCGACGATTGAGGAGGAAATCGAGAAAGAGCGCCAGCGCATGTACAGTTACTACCAGACGGATAGTGTAGAGCAGTTTATGTCGGCTGTCGATCGGCTGATGGACCTGTCAGAGAAGGCAGGTGACGACCGTAATTTCTACCGGGCATGGAGCAACAAGGCATTATACGCCTTTAGGAAGTTGGGACGTGAGAAAGGGTTGGAACTGGCGAAGGAGGAACTGGCCCATGCTGAGAAGCACGATAGTAAATTCGGCATGTATTCGGCCACCAGTGCCAATGCCTCCATGATGAGTTCGCTGGGGCAGATTGTCCTGGCGGAGCAGGGTTATCTGAAGTGTATCGAGTATATGCACCGCTACTTCCCCGACGAGAGTGCTGCCGCTGACTATGTCGGGCTGGCGAAGATTGCTGAGAACAACCATGACTATGCCAAGGTCGTGGAGTATGCCGAGAAGGCTCTGGCTGAGCCCAATCTCAATCCGATCCACAAGCAGGTGGCCTTGGGCTACTTCTGCGTGGCCATTGCCAAGCAGATCAAGGGGCCTGATGATGTCAAACGGTTTAATGAGGCATATAAGCAATGGGCTGAACAGCGTGAGAAGACACAGCAGAACGGGGGACTGACAGGTATTGTCAGATTCTACCATGCCAAGGTCAACGGACATTATGAGGAGGCCTTGAAGGAAGCCCAGCAGATTAATAGCGTTTTGAACAGACTGCCCTTCGTGTCAGAGGCATACGCATTGCTTGGCAATTATCAGGAAGCATACCAGACCTATCGTGAGTATAAGAAGGTGACCGACTCCTTGAATACGGCCAGTATCCGCCAGCATACCTCCGAGTATGCCATGCAACTGGGTGTGGCCCGGGCGGAGATGGAGGCTCAGCAGAGCCGTGAGCGCACGCACCACGTCATGATGGCCATGGTGGGCGTCGTCGCCCTGATCACTATCTTCTTCCTTTCGTTCTATCTGTATCGCCGTCGCCAGCAACTCAAGCAGTTAAGGAAAGCCTACGACCAACTGGAGGAGACTACCACGGAAAAGGAGCGCTATGCCAGTGAACTGCGTATCGCACGTGATATCCAGATGAATATGGTGCCCAATACGTTCCCGGCCTTTCCTGAGCGCCAGGATATCGACCTCTATGCGGCCATGATTCCAGCCCGTGAGGTGGGGGGCGACCTCTACGACTATATCCTTGCAGGCGACCGCCTCTGTTTCTGTGTGGGAGATGTGAGTGGAAAGGGCGTGCCGGCTGCAATGACGATGACCGTCGTCGTCAACCTGTTCCGGACCTTTGCCAAGGATGGCTTCTCGCCCACCGATATTGCCACCCGGCTGAATGATACCCTGGCAGAAGACAACGAGAGTGGTACGTTTGTCACCATGTTTATAGGGGTAATCGACCTCGCTTCAGGAAGTCTTGACTATTGTAACTGTGGGCATAACCCTCCTGTCATGATTGATATGCAGCGCCCCTCGTTGATGGAGACGGAGACGAATGTGGTCATCGGACTATGGCCGGGCTTCCAGTTCGTGGGCGGTCATGTGAGCAGCATCCTCTTTAAGCCCCTGATCATCTATACCGACGGTCTGACCGAGGCGGAGAACGTCCGCCAGGAGCAGTTTGGTGAGGCCCACATGTTGGAAGTGCTGGAGTGGAATCGTTTTGAGAATGCCGAGCAGACAGTGAAGTTGCTTCTAAAGGAAGTGAAACTCCATGAGGAGGGCACGGCTCCCAGTGACGACCTTTCGGTGTTCTGCCTCTACATCAAGTGACGGATGTCAGCCTGCGTTCGCAGGGAATCCAGAACCAGAACGTGGTGCCCTTCCCTTCACCCTCACTTGTCAGGCCGATCTCTCCGCCGCAACGCTCCACGATCGACTTGCTGATAGCCAGTCCCATGCCTGTGCCTTGTACAAACTCATCGAGTTTCACGAAGCGTTCAAACACGATCTTCTGCTTCTCTGGAGGGATACCCGCACCGGTATCTTCGCAATAGCAGTATAAGCCTTCCTCTGATCCCTCATGGTCATCTTGTAGTCTTTTATAGCAGTAGCCCACTTTGATATGCCCTTCCTTGGTGAACTTCACGGCATTGGTGACAAAGTTGGTGAGTACCTGTTGGACGCGCTCTACATCGAGGGTGGTCAGGAAGTGGTCGTAAGGATTCTCTTTCAGGAATTTCACGGCTGGGTTCTGTACTCGTTGCTCCAGGGTGATGCAGATATCGTTGAAGATCTCAGCGAAATCAACCTCGACCGGTTGGATGCTGAAAGCACCTTCCGTGATCGATGAGGCTTCGATGATATCGTTGATGAGCCGCTGTAGCATATCGCTCGAGTTGCGGATGATACGTACGTACTCCCCACGGTCAGGGGTGTCGCCAAGGGCTTCAAGTACACCTGTGAAGCCGACAATGGCATTCAGCGGGGTGCGCAACTCATGCGTCATGGAGGCCATGAATCCGCTCTTCTTGCGAACACTTTCTTCAGCACGTTTCACCTCCTGTTGCAGTGCCAGGCGCGTGTCATGTAGTTCAGTAATGTTCGTGGCGATGCCATCGTGCCCGACAATCTGTCCCAACTGGTTCAGGATGGGCTTCAGTGTGATGCCAAGGATAACTCCTGCATGAGTTTTCGACTTCTGGCTCACATGCACGGTGATGCTCTGAGGTTCACGGGTGGTTGTGTCGTTGATGACCTTAAGGAATAGTGCCTTGTCGTTTTCTTCAAGTACCTCTGTAAAGTCTTCAACACTATAGACGAACTCAGGTGTTCTCGGCGAGCGGTAGAATTTGATGGTCTGCGATAGGATATCACTGCGTACGATATGCCTGTCACTGTCTCTGAGCATGTTGCTGAGCCGTTCTCCACGGAGGGCAATCAGTTCCTCAGTCTTCTTTTCTTCCCGTTTCATCTGATACATCAGGTGCGCCTGTTTCTGCCTGTCGGTGATATCCAGCGCGATGACGAGGTAGTTGGTAATGTCGCCATCGGCATTGAACAGCGGACTGATATGGCACTCGATATATCGGTCGATGCCTAAGTCCGGGTAGTACATGTGCTGGCATAGATGCAGGTCTTCCCTGTCATTTGGCGTGATGATATTGTGGAAGAGAGGTATGTCGAATATGGAGACGGTCTCCCAGTAGCGGCAGGCATCGGCACTGTGGTCCATCCCGCAGAGTGCCCGCATGTTATCGTTCAGGTTGATCAGGAATCCATCCTTGTTGTAGAACGACATGGCTGCGAGCGGGATGTTAACCAGTGTCTCATATTTATTAATAAGATAGCGAGCCGCCTTGTCCTCATCCATCTCCTGGGTGACGTCGTGGATGGCATTGACGATATAGGCCGGACGGCCGTTCTCGTCGAACTCCACGATGGCATGGCCCTGGAAGTTAAACCATCTGAGGTCTTCATCCGTTCCCGCATTCCATCGCTTGTCGAGTTCAAAGTGCCGTTCCCGTCCGTCGATCAGTGCCTTCGAACGTTGGCGGAACTCCTGGCGCTGGTCCGGGTGGACGCGTTGGATGAACTCCTCCAGCGGCATTCCCTCGTCGGGCAGGATATGGCCATAGTTGTTGGTGACGCGGTCGTTATGGATATCATACTCTATGATGATGAAGTTGCCCATGTGGAGTGCCTGGAGCATCATCTCGCTCAACTCCCTTGACTTGCGCGTAGCACTGACCACATGCTTCTTGGCCAGGCGGTTCAGCAGATAGAGCAGAACAGCCAGCAGGAGGATGGAGATGGCGATATAGATGCCTGTATAGGAGGTCCTGACCGTTTCCCGTTCCGGGTGGAGCCAGTGCTCCTGGATGGTGGCCACCTCGCCCCGCTGCTTCAGTCGGGAGTACTGGTCGTCGATGGCTGTTATCAGTTCCTTGTCACGTCCGAAGACACGATGGTCGGAGATAGGTATGCCTGCATCCACGAGGGTGATACCCTGCAGGTTCAGTTCCTTGATCTTCCATTTCAGCGGTTCTTCTCCCCAGATAAAATACTTATAGTCGCCGTTGAGGAGCCCCATCAGGGCGACCTTTGGCGTCTGGAACTCTATGCGGTGGGTGTCGAAACTGTCTCTCTCCATCAGATAGATGGAGGCGAACTCTCCTGGTTTGAAGACTGCTCCTTCGCTCTCCAGCACCTTCAGGGAGAGTCGGGTGGTCGAGTCGGCTACCATGGCGGCCCTGATGCGGTAGTAGTTGATCGTGTTCTCCGTGCCGATGAACGGGCTTTTCTTATTCTTGTAGCGCCGCACGTTGGCAACGATGATGTCCGCGTCGCCCCGCTCAAAGGTCTTGGTGGCGATGCTCCATTCCTTCATGACGAACTTGATGGGTATGCCCAGGTTTTCCGCCACGGCCCGCATGATATCGACGTTGCTGCCGGCGGGCTCGCCCTTGTCGTTGAGAAACTCGTAGGGGGGCTTGTCCCAGTCGCAGACCATCACGAGCGGATGATTCTCGTTATATCTGTCGCTCAGCGACTGGGCCTTCGTCGTTCCGATGCTCAGTGCCGCAATGATCAATATGTATAGGAGTCTCTTCATGTCTATGCCAGTTTTTTCCGTTTAATGACCGAGGCGTGGCACGGTATCGTGATATACACGGTGGTGCCGGAGTCCTCCTCGCTGCTGATCTCGACGGTACCTCCCATCTGCCGCACCAGTTCCTTGGTGATGGCCAGTCCTAACCCCTTCGTGTTGTTCGTCTCGCTTGTTTCCATGGCGTTCAACCGTTCCAGTTCCTCCTTGGGGATACCTTCTCCTGTATCGTCGAAGGACACGACCAGTCGGCGCCCGATATAGTCATAGCGTGCGCGTACGATGCCGCTCCTGGTGTGCTGGGCGGCATTGGCGGCAATCTGCTTGAAGGCATGTCCGAGGTTGTCGGCGTCGATATCGACCACGAGTTGCGAATAGGGATTCTCCACCACGTATTGCGTGTTGGCATTCTGGTATCTCTGCCATCCCTCCTTGCATTGCGCCTCGAAGATCCCTGCGAAGTCGCGGGGCTGCTTGTTGATATCTACCATGTGGGCTTCGAGCCGCGAGAGGTAGAGGATATTGTCTATCAGGTGCAGCAGATAGTCTGCATTGTCGAGGATGCCTTGTCTCATGGCGCCCTCGTTCATGTTGGGCCTTTCCATGTCGAGTTGCTCCACATAGTCTATGATAGCCTGCATCGGCTTACGGATTTCCTGCACCATGTTCTTGACGAACATGTTCTTCGTGTTCTCCACTTCCTGTACCTTGTCGCTTGCCACGGTCATCTGGCGTTTCATCTCCATTATTTCCGTCTCGTCGCGCAGCATTCCACTGTATCCTGTCACTTGTCCTTCCTTGTCGTAGGTCGGCTTCAGGTAGAACCTCAGGTACAGGGGCAGTCCGTTCTTCACGCGCAGGGTGGTCCTGAGGCTGATGTTGAACTCTCTGTCGGTGGCATCGTCCAGGATGCTGAGCGTGCGCATGGTCAGTTTCTTCGACCGGTCATCGACGAGCGACATGCATCGGGTCTGGGTGAGGGCATACTGTATCTGTCCGACACTCTGGTAGATAGTCAGCAGATGCGATTCGGGGGAGTAGTTGATGAGCCGTATGTCGCTCTCCTTCAGTACGCTGTCGATGTCGTTGTCGTATTCCTTCAGGATAGCCTTGACCTCTTCCATGCGGGCCGTCTGTTGCTTTTGGGCCTCCCGTTCGCTGATGGCTGATGTCCGTTCGATGCAGGTGGCGAAAGTACCTGTTTGCTCACCGGCATCGTCCTTGACGGTCATCAGTTGGTATTCGTATGCTATTGATCCCTTGACCTGTGTATCGTGGATGCCGTCCAGGCTGTCTTCTTTCCCGCGGATGTCGAAGAAGTCTGTCATGGGGACTCGCTTGTCGATGACCTCCTCGGGGTCGCAGTTGAACAGTTCGCAGGCTTTCGGGTTGATATTCTGCAACTTCCCCTCCTTGTCGAAGAGCAGGATGCCCACCACTGGTGTGTAGAAGATCGACCAGTAGCGCAGTGTCCGTTCTTCGTCGAGGCGTTGTTGGTACTTTTCCTTGGTGATATTCTTCTTCGTACCGATAATCACGGTGGGCTTGCCTTCCTTGTCGCGTCGCAGCACGGAGAGGGTGATGATGAAGTCGAGCAGTTCGCTGTCTCCGTCCTCATTGTCCCTGGCCTTGAGTTCCAGTGTCAGTTGTCTTTCGCCTTTCTCTGGGTCGTATTCTGACGCGGCGAGTTCGTCGAGTGCTTCCTTCAGCCTGTCAAAGTCGCTTGGCGTATATCGCTGTGCAAACTCTTCCATGGTGTAGGTGTAACTGACCTGGCCGTTCTCATTTCGCCAGTCAAAGGTGTTCGACTCGACATTATATGTCCAGAGGCGCACGCTGCTTGTCTCCAGGATGAGGGCCAGCCGGCGGTTGCGCTTGTTGTTGACCTTGGTAAGCCTTTGGTTCTGCAGGCGGTAGGTGATGGCATAGAACAGGGCGATCAGCAGCAGCAGTCCTGCGCCAGCCAGTGCATAGCCTGTCCACGACGGAGCCGTGGGCTTCTGGAGTTCGGGGTAGAACCATTTGTCCTGGAGCGGCTGTATGCGTTCCGCCGTGTAGAGTTCTTTGTAGGTGGCATCGAGTTTGTTGAGCAGTTGCTGGCTCTGTGCCATAAACCTGTACTCGCCGTGGGGCATGTTCACGGGCGTCAGTTCCAGGTTGTCGATGTGGTAGCGGTCGATGAGCCATTTCAGCGAGAGGGTGTTCCATACGATCTGTCCCTCCTCCGTCGTGCTCACGCGCTTGACGGCGTCCCTCAGGTCGGTGGTGGGTGAGGCGTTCTTCTCCCAGCCGTAATCGACCATCAGGTGGTAGCACAGGCTGTTGGCATTGACGATCACGCTCACGCCGTCTTTGCCCAGGTCGTGGAAGTTGCGGATCTCTATGGGCTTCCCCTCTGGCGTAGCCACGCTCTGGGTGAACAGCGTGATGGCGCTCTGCCCGTAGAGCCCGTAGTCGTCGTGGAACCCCACGGAGAGTCCCAGCGTCAGGTCCGACTTTCCCGCTTTCAGGTCCTCGAAGGCTTCCTGGGCGGGCTTCAGTCTGATGGTATAGGGGATGTTCAGTTCTTTCATGAGCATCCTGATCAGGTCTATGTTGTAGCCGTCGGGCTCTCCCTGGTCGTTGAGGAAGGAGTAGGGCCACAGGTCCCACGCGTCTTCATAGACGAGGGGGTTCTTCTCTGTGAATACCGCGAGCGTATCTTCCTGGGCATGGAGACTCGGGAAGAGGAATAGCGTCAGCAAAAGCCCCGTGAGTGTTCTATATATTCTATAATGTGTCATCGGCAAAAGCCCGTTTCTCGTTTCGACTGCAAATATAATAATATTTTCTTAATTTTAATAGGTATTATCGGAAAAAATGTTATTTCCGCCCTTTTTGGAATGTAACAAAAGCGACGATTTCGTGTAACATTTGCGTGGCATGTTACTTTTTGCAAAGTCTTTGTTTCTTTTCGCAAAGTTCATAGTTAATAAATGTAATATATTTGCAGTCGAAACGCGAAGCGTGTGGAATTAACAACTGTAATTATTATCAATTAAATATTTACCTAACTAATTTAATTACTTATGTGGAATTTTAAATCACTACAAAAGCCGTTAGTGTTTCTGTTCCTGCTCTGTTTGTTCCCACTGGGAGCGATGGCTCAGAGCACCATTAAGGGAACGGTAAATGATGAAGCAGGCGAGCCGGTCATCGGTGCGACTGTGAAAGTGAAAGGTGCCAACACGGGTGCTATCACCGATTTCAATGGTGACTTCAGCATTCAGGCCTCTTCCAATGCCACTCTGGTATTCTCATACGTGGGTTATGTGACCCAGGAGGTGGCCGTTGCTGGCAAGAACAACATCCAGGTGACCATGCGTGAGGACAATACCACGCTGAACGACGTGGTTGTTATCGGTTATGGTGTCCAGAGGAAGAGCGACCTGACTGGTGCCGTTGCTTCTGTGAAGGGTGAAGAGATTAAGAACCTGAGCACAACAGACGCTGGTGCAGCCCTGCAGGGTAAAGTGTCGGGTGTGCAGATTATCAATACCTCTGGTGACCCTGCTGCTGGAGCCAGCATCCGTGTCCGTGGCTATTCTTCGAACTCTGGTAGCCTCGGCCCGCTGATCATCGTTGATGGATTGAAGGTTGACGGTATCCAGTATCTGGATCCTTCTCTCATCGAGTCTATGGAAGTTTTGAAGGACGCTGCTTCTGCTGCCATTTATGGTGCTCAGGCCGGTAATGGTGTGGTTATCATCACAACTAAGAACGGTTCTAAGGGGCAGGCTCATGTAACCTATAACCTGAAAGCAGCGAGCCAGTCACTGGGCAAGAAGGCAGACCTTTTCCACGCTAATGACTATATTGAGTATCACAAGTATCTTGGTGACCTTACAAACGAAGAACTTGAGCAGAAGGCTTACAAAACCGGTTTCGTTGATACCGACTGGTACGACGAGGTCTTTGAGCATAGTTGGAGTCTGCAGCATAACCTGACGGTTGAGGGTGGTAACGACAAGGGCCGTTTCCTCGTAGGTCTCGGCATCGTTGACAACGATGGTATGGTTAAGGGCAACAAAGATACCTATAAGCGTTTCACTGGTCAGGTGAATGCAGAGTACAAGTTCTTCGACTGGCTGAGTGTCACGAGCAACACTTCTATTGAGAAATATAAAACAAGAAGGTTGGGCAATGGTTACGGTTCGTTCCTGAACGCCGTGGTTTCTATTGACCCGCTGACTCCTGCTTACATTCGTGACGAGGCTGATTTCGGTGATGGTATGGCTGAGGCTTGGGCAACTGGCCAGCCTTATCCGGTTCTGTTACCTCCAGATTATACGGAAGAGAATCCTATTTGGTATGGTACCTCAAAGTATATCGTTGAAGCAACTGGTAACCCCCTTGCTCGTCGCGACGTAGCAAATGCTTACAGCGAGGGCGTGAACGTTCGCGGATCTTTGGCTGCCAACTTCACTCCATTAGATGGCCTGACTATTACTTCTCGTCTCGGCTACCGTATTGCTCAGGGCAACGGTCACGATTATAGTGAGCCTTGGTACCTGTCTTCAATGGCTACCAATGGTAATTATTCTATTTCTGCCAATACTAATGCAAGCCTATACTATCAGTGGGAGAACTTCGCCAACTACATGAAACAGTTTGGTAAGCATAACTTTGGTGCTATGATCGGTATGTCATATACAAAGAATCACTGGGACAATACCAGCGTATCTTCTTCTGATACTCAGATGATTCTGCGTGGTAATCATGCTCCCAATTTCCGCTATATAGACTGTTTGAACGACAATGGTAAGGCTCACCTGTCTGTAGGTAACACTCCTGGTGACGCTACTGAGTTGGCTTACTTCGGTCGTCTGTCATACTCTTTCGATGACCGCTATTTCCTGCAGTTCAACTTCCGTGCCGATGCTTTCGACTCTTCGAAGTTGTCAAAGGATAAGCGCTGGGGATATTTCCCCTCAGTATCTGCTGGTTGGACTATCAGCAATGAAAAGTTCTTTAAAAATGCTATCAGTACAAGTGCTGTTTCTTTCCTGAAAATCCGTGGATCATGGGGACGTAATGGTAACGTGAACGTTCTGAGTGGATATAAGTACAACCCGACCATCGGTCTGGGCGGCTATTATGTGTTTACCGATCAGGGTGGTGCGCAAGAAGGTGGTGCTCCTAATGGTGTTGCTAACCCCGACCTCACATGGGAGACTTCTGAGCAGTGGGATGCTGGTATCGATGCCCGCTTCCTTGACAATCGCCTGTCATTGACCATCGACTGGTATCGTAAGATGACCAAGGACCTGCTGGTTGACATTAAGCCTTATCCTGAGGTCGGTGCCAGCACAATTACGGTTAACTCTGGTAAGATTCTGAATACTGGTGTTGATATCGAGGCAGGGTGGCGTGACCGTATTGGTGACTTCAAGTACAGCATCAATGCAAACTTCTCTCCGTTGAAGAATGAGGTTCAGGCCGTGAACGATTTCCTTCCACGTTATACTCAGGGCGGTATCAGCGGTTTCAACCAGAAGGTGCAGTCAACCTTTGAGTCTGGACATACCATTTGGTACTTCCGTGGATTTGAATATCAGGGTGTTTATAACAAGGACAACTACAAGTTGGTTGGTCATACAGAGTTTGACCCCGCAAGTGAAGGCAGGCCAATTTATGGAGGTATGGTACCTGATCTTAATGAAAATGGTGAGCAGAAGACTGATGCCGACGGTAATGCCTTGAAGAAGTGGGGAAGTGTGTTTGCTCCCAATGAGGATACAGATATGGTTGATCTTGGTTCTGGTATTCCTAAGTTTACCTATGGTATCACGTTGAATATGGAGTATAAGGGCTTCGACCTTACCGTATTCGGAACAGGTGCTTCTGGCAACAAGATTTATAACTTGATGGTTTCTGCCGATCGTCCCCGTGTTAACGGTCTGAATACTTGGTGGTTGGATTCTTGGAGGAAGAATGAAGAAGGTGTTTACACCACTCAGGGTCAGTATCCTGATATGAACTATGTTGCTAAGGACTGGGTATTCTTCAGTTCTTCAGCCAATGTCTTCAGCGGCTCTTACTTCAAGTTCAAGCAGATTCAGTTGGGTTACACCATTCCACAGAATATAACAAAGAAATTCTTGGTTAGTAACCTGCGTCTCTCTATTTCACTCGATGACTTCTTCACGATTACCAACTATCCTGGTGCGGATCCTGAGACCTCTTCTTTCGACAATGGTGCTTCTCGTGGTTGGGATAATGGTAACTATCCAACCTCTAAGAAGGTCGTGTTTGGTCTAAACGTTACATTCTAATAAAGGTAAAATAGTAAAGATATGAAAAAGATATTATTTTCAATGCTCGCGCTTGTTGCTGGTGGCGCTGCATTAACCTCCTGTAATGATAAGTTGGACATCGAACAGAAGGCTAGTTTGACAACTGCAACCTTCTATCAGTCTGATGATGATGCAGCGAAGGCTTTGGCTTCTGCATACGAGCAGTTCCAATGTAATACCATGGGGCGTGCAATGGGTCCTGGTATCTATACGCCAGCAAGAGTTCTGGCTAACCATCCGGGCGACGATGTGAACTATGGTGGCTCCATGTATGGTGACCATGAGTTTGGCGGTTCTGTTGATGAATTCCGTTTTAAGCATACTCCTGAGGCTATCGACTATCATTATCAAGGTCTTTACCTCTCCATCTTCCCGGACAACCTCGTTATTGAGTATTTCGGTGACAAGGAGGATGCAACTCCGTTCCAGAAGCAGGCTGTCGCTGAGGCTCGCGTGCTTCGTGCTTACAACTATTTCCTGCTAGCCTGCTATTGGGGTCGTCCACCATTTATCGATCACCAGATTACGATGGCCGACACTCCTACTAATAGTGAAATGACCCAGCAGGAGTACTTCGTATGGTGCGCTCAGGAGTGCGAGAAGGCGCTTCCCGACCTGCTCGAGCGTCAGAGTCCTGACGACAAGGATGGCGCATATCGCGTTACCAAAGGCTTTGCTAACGCATTTGCAGGTAAGGCTTATATGTTTGCAGGTGACTTCGCAAAGGCTAAGGAATGTTTGAAGAGAGTGATAGACTCTGGTAAGTATGCACTGGTTTCTGGTGATGATTGGGCTAATCTTTTCCACATCGAGGGCGACGGTGCTCCTGAGAAGATTTTTGAGGTAAACGTTAGATACAATCCTGGTGCAGGCGAATGGAGCACAGGTAGTGGTCTCGGATGGAACCAGCACAGCACGTGGATGGAGCCTCAGTGCTTCCAGATCCGTACTGGTTACTTCAAGAAACCCCCATTGAACAATTATAATGGTGGTGTAGAAGGTTGGGGTTCTATCGGTCTTCCCGAGTGGTATTCTGAGGCCTTTGTTGCCAATGATGGGCGCGACTCCAAGCGTTTGAGAGCCACGATGGTGAACATTGAGGATTTGATTTATGGTACTACTGGTATTCCTGCAATTGACGAGTATTATGCAAAACTTAAGAATATTCCAACTGATCATGCTGGCTTGGTTAAGTGGGACAAGATAGGTATTTCGGAACTTGCTGGTCACTATGGTCAGTCATTCTGGATTCCATTGAAGCATGTAATCCGTGCCGCTGATGCTTCTGAAGGCGATAACAAGTATGGTAATGTTCACCGTCTGAATAACATCATCATCATGCGTTATGCTGAGGTGCTCCTTAACTATGCTGAGTGCTGTCTCCGTACAGGCGACGCAGGAACAGCGGGAACCTATATTAAGATGATTCAGGAGCGTGCTGGCTCTAAGACAGTCCTTTCTGGCACTCCTACACTTATTGACCTGAAGAAGGAGAAGTCATTCGAACTCTGGTTCGAGGGATGCCGTTATCAGGATGTTATGCGTTGGAGTTTACTCGACAATGATAGTTATGACAAAGAGGCTATTGAGCACCTCAAGAATCAGGGCAAACATATTCCTCACCTTGTTGATAGGGTATTCCGTAATCCTGCTGATTATCCTGCTGATGAAGATAGAGTTTGGCAGCATAGTAGTGATGGCTCTGATCCTGATGACCGTTTCTATCTGTTCCATACTCATGAGGCAATGGATGCAGGTTATGAGGTAGGATGGCAGGAGAAACACAGACTCTTCCCGTATCCGCAGAGTGTTATCGAGATGAATCCGAATATTGTTCAGAATCCCGGTTGGTAATAGATTTGATGAATTAATAAAGAGGTGCCGCATCGAATGGATGCGGCATCTCTTTGTTAGTTATGCTAATTAAAGTCTTCCTGACTTCGGCGATGCGTCACCTTGTCCGTGCATGCGGTTGCGACGACATAGAGAATTTCTGGAAAAGGGTGTCAGGGTGACAGAACGCCCATCCACAAAGGGTTTGCACCCTTTCGGGGGGTGACAGAGGGTGACAGGAGGGTGACAGGTCGGTGGAAAATATAGGCTTGTCGAATGTGAATAATCAGGAAGCCGAGCAATTCTCGAGAGAATTCACAGGAAAGGAGGCACTATAGTCAGAGTTTCCTCGGAGCAGGCCTCCGAATTCTCGAGAGAATTCAGAGTTTTTATAACATATCCTGTCACCCTCCTGTCACCCTCTGTCACCCCCCGAAAGGGTGCAAACCCTTTGTGGATGGGCGTTCTGTCACCCTGTCACCCTTACTTTGAAAAATACGCTATCTCTTCGGTGCTCAGGCTGGTAATTTCCGCAATATCCTCTAATGGATATCCCTTCTCCCTCATCTTCCGCGCTACCTCCAGTTTTTCCTGATAAGCCTCTTTCTTCGCTTCCTCACGTCCTTCAGCCCTTCCTTCAGCCCTTCCTTCTGCGAGCCCTTCCATTCGTGCCGCGCCAAAGGTGTTCTTCTGGTCTTCCAATGCAAGGAGGTGCCGCTCGTAGGCCACTTGCTCTGATCGGCTCATCTGCATATACAGCAGTTTTTCGCGGGCCTCGGCCAAGCCGGGGGTCGTCGTGTTGTCCTTTATACGACCATTCTTCAGGTAGTCCAGCCATTCCTCAATCGGTGTGGTAGCAACGTCGTTGAACTCATTAACACGGATGATGTAGTACTCAGGGAATACTTCCTCAGGAACTTTCATCTTGATGACATTGTTCTCCTTGACATTGATCTTCAGTTGGTCGCCAGTATGCACACCCACGAAGTTAGTACTGCCGTGATAGAGATAGTCGGAACCCTTACCCAAGTCGAAATAAAGAATGTTGACGGAATAGACCTTCTTGACCTCGTTGTAGCGCTGTCCGAGAGAGATGTGCTCAGTAATGGCCTTGGCTACTCCATAGAGAATACGCTCCAGATAATAGAGTTGGGTCGTCAACTGCACTTCAACGATGATGATATCGCCCCTGGAGTCCTTGGCCTTGATATCCACGCGGTTAAACTTGTCGTCGATAGCATCCTGGTTACCCTCGCTCTCCAGAATCTCCACTATGGTGATAGTCTCACCGAGCAAAACGGTAATAAGACCTTCCAGCACACCGAAGTTCACTTTGTCGCGAAGCATCCGCTTCACCGCCCAATCAAATCGAACATACTTCTCGTTTACCATCGCCTTTTTTCCTTTCACTTTTTTGTCCTCATGCTTCATAATCATTAAATTTAGAGGGTTAAACAATATTGTTGCGGACGGACCCTCGATGGCCTATCCGCCTGCAAAGATACGACAAGTTTTCCTAACTGCCAAACAATTCATGGAAAACTTGCAACATAAGCAGGGCTTATAAAAAAATGGTGTGCCCCGAAGGACACACCATTTGTGTAGAGTGTATGTAATCTTAGATTACTTCTGGATGAACTTCTTGCCGTTCTGGATAACGATGCCCTTGTAGGCAGCGTCAACCTTCTGACCAGCGAGGTTGTAACGAGCGCCGTCCTGAGCCTTGGCAGCCTTCACATCCTTGATGCCAGTACCCTCCAGGTCAAGCACCTTAAC
>DFTH01000013.1 GCA_002379425.1 Prevotella sp. UBA4217 | reverse complement strand
TACCCTGACGGTGGCCAAGGCTACGCCATCGGTGACATTCTCCGCTGCGACGGCCTCTGCCAAGATGGGTGAGTCGTTCACGGTTCCTACTGCCACGACGACACCCGCCGGTCTGGCGCTGACATACGCGTCTTCCGCGACGAACGTGGCTACGGTGAATGCCTCGACGGGTGCCGTGACTTTGGTCGCAGCGGGCACAGCGACCATCACCGCCACCTTTGCAGGCAACGACAATTACAATACCGCCAACGCCTCTTATACGCTGACCGTCTCAAAGGCTGATCCCGAACCTGAACCACTTGCTACCTGGATCGGTTTTGAAAAGACTGAGGTTACTGCTGTACTGGGTGAGCCTTTCACGGCTCCACGGGTAGTGGTAGCACCTAGCGGGTTACCACTGACATTTACCTCCTCGCACAAGGGCGTGGCCACTGTTAATGAATCAACAGGTGAGGTGACACTGGTTAGATCAGGTACGACAAGGATCACTGCCTCTTTCGAGGGTGATGATAGCCATGCGCCTTACAGGGCCAGTTATAGGCTGAAGGTGTTAGGGGCTTTGATAAGGCCTATCACCCAAGAGGAGGACTACTCGATGATGGACTCTGATGACTTTACGAATAATGACGGTACGGAGAAAGATCTCTCGAACACGGTAATCAACGATATCCTCTACACTCTGAAGAATCTGGATTCTGATGAAGGCGACGGCTATGATCCTGACCTGCGGGCGATAATTCTTAATACGAATCAGAATTTGGCGGATTTAATGGGTGCGATTAAAAAGGGTGTGGTACCTTGCACGCCTGAGTTTGCCGCAGCCTTCACTGGTCTGACCTTCCTCGTGCCCGCTGGTGAGGGGCATATCGTCGTCACCTCGCAGGAACTTAACGGAAGTCAGTTGATGGTGAAGGTGGGCGATGACGAGCCCGTGAGCGGCAAGAACTCCGTGGCCATCAGTATGTCTGAGATGGGCGACTATAATATTCCGTATCAGAGTGCTGCGGAAACATGGGTCTATCTGTATAAAGGCGGGAAGTCAGGGAGTGGTACCCGTGGAAAGAAGACGGCTGCCGATGTGAGAATACGCAACGTCTCCTATAAGAAATTGGCCAGTGGCATCTCTGATGTGGTCAGCGAACAGTCTGACGACGCTCCCTGGTACGACCTGAGCGGACAGCGCATCAGCAAGCCTGTGAAGAAAGGCCTCTATATCCATGGTAACCGTAAGGTGGTTGTCAAGTGATGAAGTCTTAATCAGAAGCCCTGCCGATTGGCAGGGCTTCTGATTTTATTTCGGTTGTTCTGCTTCGAGTCGATCGACGGCTCCCGAGAGTGGGTTTAGCCAGAGATGCGTGGTATAGCGCTTGTTGAAGAGAGCACCACTGAGCAGTTCCACGTTGCCGAACTGTCCTGCAGGAAACTCTGAGGTGAGTAGCACCTCTTTCGTATTGGAGATGGAGGCGCGCAGCCGGCCAGGGATATTCACATAGATGCCATTCACCTGCTTGTTCTTTTTCTTGGAATCGACTGGGTCTGGGGCAGGAACGGTCTTCAGGTCCTTTATAGATATATAATAAGGTACGCCTGCGAGGTCATCATTATCGACGAGACCGATTCTCTGAGAGAAGCGGAAGACTACTTCGTTCGTGATGTCCCTATCGGGGATGATGACGAAGGTATGCTCCGTCGTGTCCTTCTCCGTCGTACCCGTGAAGAGACTGGTCATCGCACGGTCCTGAAGGTCGAGTTGACTGAGCATCAGACGTAGTTGTTCACCATCCTTCGGCATGTTGTCGGCCTGTCCGCGCACCAGCAGGTTACGGCTCTCGCGAATCTCATAGATGTCCTGTGCCGTCAGTTCCGCCATCTTGGCGGTGCTGCCGGCAGCCAGTATTTCTTCCGACATATACTGCCGTGGATTGATGGCAGCAGGTCGTGGTGCAGCAACAAAGGGCTGAGGCCTCTCATGCCTCTTAGGCTCGGCATTGATGGCCAGCAGGATGCCGTCGTCGGAGAGACGTACGTTGGTTGCCGAGGTCTTGGCATCAAACTTCACGGTATAGCCTTTCGTGGTGTCGGCCACGGCGACCGCTCCCTGACGTATTTCCGTAATGCGGTAACTGACGGAAGGGTCAGGGGATACTCCCTTGATGCGCAGGTAACGCTCGGCATATTTGCAGTATTCACCGGGGGTGTAACTGCTTTTTTCTACCTGTACGGTAATCTGGATGCCCGTCTTGGGAAGGAAATAGGTAGCGCCCTCGGAGGTGACGCCCGGCTGATAGAGACTGCTGGCAGTCTGGGCTGATGAAGGTAAACAGGTAAGAAGGCAAAAAGGCATTGCCTTTATCCATCTTGAGATATTCATACTATTCATAAAGTCGTTTAAAGGCTTGGGGCAAGTACTGGATGAGGTCGCTGGCGATGACGCTCTCCTCGCCGAGATCGCGGGCGGCGAAGTCGCCAGCCAGACCATGGAGGTACATACCTATGATGCAGGCGTCCTCCTGTTTATAGCCTCGTGCGAGCAGTCCCGTGATGATGCCTGTCAGCACATCGCCACTGCCTGCTGTCGCCATGCCGGCATTGCCAGTGGTGTTGAAGATGATATGGCCATCGGGCAGGCAGAGTGAACTGTGATGCCCCTTCAGGATAATATAGCATTGTAGGCGCTGGGCGAGGTCGCGGGCTTTCATCAGTCGCTCAAAACTGTCTGTGCAGCGCCCCTCCAGTCGTTCAAACTCCTTGGGGTGGGGCGTCAAGATGATTCCCTTGGGCAACTGCTGTAGCCAGGCACGATGGGTGGCGAGGATATTGATGGCATCGGCATCGGCAACCAGTGGGCACTGCGTACGGCGCAACTGGGCGATGATGGCAATGGCCGTCTGCTCGCTGGTGCCTAATCCCGGACCAATGCCTACGGCGTTGAAGTCTTCGGTATCGACGGCCTCTGAGAAGGTGGTCTCCTCCTTGTCGAACTGTATGACAGCCTCTGGCACGCTGATCTGCATGATGATATTGTTGCCCTTAGGTGTGTGGACCGTCACCTTGCCCGCTCCTGAGCGCAGGCAGGCTTTGGTAGCCAGCACGGAGGCACCGCCCATGCCGTAACTGCCTGCGATGATGAGCGCATTGCCCATCTTGCCCTTGTGGGCGAAGGGGTCACGCTTCTGCAGGCGGGGCAGCACGTCGCTTTCTTCCAGCAGGGTATAGTTGGCATCGATTTTCTCCACTCCTTCCTTGCTCAGACGAATGTCAAGCACTTTCATCTGTCCGATGAACTGCTGGTTCTCGGCAAACAGGAAGGATAGTTTCTGGTGCTGGAGGGTCAGCGTCATGTCAGCACGGATGATGTTAGCACGGACGTTATACGTGTTGTCCTCCGTCATCAGGCCCGAAGGCACGTCAATGCTCACGACCTTCGACGGTGAGGCATTGATATATTTCACCAGTGAGGCAAAGCCTCCGGCCAGGGGCTTGTTCAGGCCCGAGCCGAAGAGTCCGTCAATGACGAGCATATTGGCTTCCAACTGTGGCGGCTCAAACTCCTGTGTCACTTCTATGAGAGCCTTTGAGCGCTTGTCCGTCAGTCGTGCCTTGTTAGTGGCACAGTCGTTGGAGAGATGCCCTGAGATATTGAAGAGATAGACCTTTACGTCGTACCCCCTGTCGATGAGCATCCTCGACACGGCGAGTGCGTCACCCCCGTTGTTGCCCGGGCCGGCAAAGACGATGACTGGCGTAGCATTGCTCCAATGGTCGGTGATGGTCTGTGTCAAAGTCTTGGCTGCCCGCTCCATCAGGTCGATCGACTTGATGGGCTCGTGTTCTATCGTGTATTTGTCCAGTTCGTGAATCTGGGCGCTTGTAAATATTTTCATAGGTGCAAAGATATGAAAAAAGCCTCACAGATTCCACGGATTAACACAGATTAATATTAAAAAACTTGCAAAGTCTGGGAAATCTGGCTCTTTTTTTGTACTTTTGCACAAGATTTTATGTTTCAGCGTATGAGTACGATAAAAATCAAGGACAAATCATTCAGGATATCCATTCCAGAATCAGAGATCAAGGCGCGTGTCAAGGCGCTTGCCCAGCAGATCAGCAAGGACATGGAGGGGAAGACCCCGCTTTTCCTCGGTGTGCTTAACGGATCGTTTATCTTTGCTGCAGACCTGATGCGCGAGATGACCATCCCCTGTGAGATATCCTTCGTGAAACTGGCTTCCTACCAGGGCACCGTTTCTACGGGAAAGGTCAAGGAGGTGATAGGTATCAATGAGAACCTGGCGGGACGTACGATAGTCATCGTGGAGGATATCGTGGAGAGCGGTACCACCATGAGGCGGATGATTGAACAACTGGGGACACGTAATCCCGCCTCAGTGCATATCTGCACGTTGTTCTTTAAGCCTGACAAGTTGAAGGAGGACCTGACGCTCGACTATGTGGCCTTCCGTATTCCCGACGATTTCATTGTGGGCTACGGCCTGGACTATGACCAGCAAGGGCGTGGATTGAAAGATATTTATACAATAGTTGAAGAATAACCATAAACAGACCAGACAATGAAGAATATAGTCATTTTCGGTGCTCCCGGTTCTGGTAAGGGAACGCAGAGCGACAAGTTGATAGAGAAGTACGGACTGAACCACATCTCCACAGGTGATGTGCTCCGCAACGAGATCCGTAAGGGAACAGAACTGGGCAAGACGGCCCAGCAGTATATCGACAACGGCCAGTTGATCCCCGACGACCTGATGGTGTCGATCCTGGCCAGCGTCTATGATGCCCTTGGGCGCGACCATAAGGGCGTGATCTTCGACGGTTTCCCCCGCACCATCCCACAGGCAGAGGCCCTGAAGCAGATGCTCAGTGAGCGTGGTGATAAGGTGGCTGCCATGATTGAACTCGACGTGCCGGAGGATGAACTGATGAAGCGCCTCATCCACCGTGGCCTGCAGAGTGGACGAGCCGACGACAATGAAGAGACCATCAAGAAGCGCCTGCAGGTCTATCATAGTCAGACCCAGCCGCTCATCGCCTGGTATATTAAGGACGGCGTACATTATCATATTAACGGTTTGGGAGAACTGGACCGAATCTTCGCCGATATCTGTAAGGTGATCGATGGAATCTAATTTTGTTGATTATGTGAAGATATACTGCCGCTCTGGCAAGGGCGGTAAGGGCAGCATGCACTTACGCCACGTGAAATATAACCCCAACGGAGGCCCTGATGGTGGCGACGGTGGCAAGGGCGGCAGCATCTATCTGCGCGGCAACCATAATTACTGGACACTGCTCCATCTGAAATACGAGCGCCATATCTTTGCTGAGCATGGTGGCAACGGCGGTAAGGATAAGTGTCATGGCACCGATGGCAAGGACGTCTATATCGACGTGCCGTGTGGTACCGTCGTCTATGATGCCGAGACGGGCAAATATGTCTGCGACGTCACCTACGACGGCCAGGAGGTACTGTTGCTCAAAGGCGGGCGTGGCGGACTGGGTAACTTTCAGTTCCGTTCGGCCACGAATCAGGCTCCGCGCTATGCACAGCCGGGAGAGCCGATGCAGGAGATGACCATCATCCTCGAACTGAAACTGCTGGCCGATGTCGGACTCGTAGGCTTCCCAAACGCCGGCAAATCCACACTGGTGTCTTCTCTGTCGAATGCACGCCCGAAGATAGCCAACTACCCCTTTACCACGATGGAACCCTCGCTGGGCATCGTGGGCTATCGCGAGGGTAAGTCGTTTGTGATGGCTGATATCCCAGGTATCATTGAGGGCGCTTCTGAGGGCAAGGGCCTTGGCCTGCGCTTCCTCCGTCATATCGAGCGCAACTCCCTGTTGCTCTTCATGGTGCCAGGAGATACCGACGATATCAAGCACGAATACGAGATATTGCTCAACGAACTGGCACAGTTCAATCCTGAGATGCTCGACAAGCACCGCGTGCTGGCCGTGACCAAGTGCGACCTGCTCGACGACGAACTCATCGACATGCTTAAGGAGACGTTGCCGCAGGACCTGCCCGTCGTATTTATCTCCGCAGTGACAGGCTTAGGTCTCGACGAACTGAAGGATGTGCTATGGCGTGAGTTGAATGCTGAGAGCAACAAACTCGCCACTATCACCGCCGAGGACACCCTCGTGCATCGCGACAAGGATATGAGTCGCTTCGCGCAGGAACTGGCCGATGAAGGTGAAGATGAGGACATCGAATATGTCGATCTAGAAAATCTAGAAGACCTAGACGACCTAGAACCCCTAGACGACCTAGAACCCCTAGAATCCTGACCCCATGCGCAAGAAGCCCCTTAAGCCCCAACTTACTTTCTACGAAATCGCCGATGGCGTGACGGCCTTCAGTTCTACTCGTCATGGCGGTTATAGTCAGGGTAACCATGGTGAGTTCAATGTGAACCTGTACTGTGGTGACGACCCGTCGGACATCGCGGAGAACCGCAAGGCACTGTGTCAGTTGCTGAGGATCAGCAATGACCGTCTTGTCATGCCTCATCAGGTGCATGCCACAGGCATCGCTCAGATCGGCAAGACTTTCTTCCGCCTCTCTGATGAGGTGCGCACGCAGGTGCTGGAGGGCATTGATGCGCTGATGACCAACGAGAAGGAGATATGTATCGGTGTCTCCACGGCTGATTGCATACCCATTATCCTTTACGATCCCGAGCATCATGCCGCCAGTGTGGTGCACAGTGGCTGGCGCGGTACGGTGGCAAATATCGCAGGGGTGGCAGTGACGTCGATGCAGATGGCCTATCACTCAAGGCCCGAGGCCCTGAAGGCCGTCATCGGACCAGGCATCTCCCTGAAGAACTTCGAGGTGGGCGATGAGGTGTATGAGCAGTTTGCCAGTGCCGGCTATCCGATGGGGGAGATAGCAAAACGGGAACAAAAATGGCATATCGATCTGTGGAAGTGCTGTAGGCTCCAGTTGGAGGACATGGGCGTGAAGACCGACCATATTCAGACGGCATGCATCTGTACTTACGACCACTGCGACGACTATTTCTCCGCCCGCAGGTTAGGCACTGATTCGGGACGTATCCTGACAGGTGTCGTACTGAAATGATGAAGCACAGGTATTTTTAATATATTTAAAAAAACTTCCCGTTTTATAACATTATATCAATAGTTTTTCTTACCTTTGCACGCGAATAGAAAGGTTCGGCCATAAACCGAATAGTTTAATTAATTAAAACAGTTCTAATTTTATGCAGAAAAGATTGTTTTTGCTCGTTGTTACGGTGCTGACGCTCTCGCTCACTGCCGTAGCACAGGTGACAACTTCTGGTATCACGGGTATCGTGAGTGCAGGCGGTGAGGAGGCCATTGGCGCCACCATTACTGCCAGGCATATTCCTTCGGGAACGATTTATCGTGCCGTGACCAATGTGAATGGTCGCTATACCATTACTGGTATGCGTGTTGGTGGCCCCTACGAGGTCGAAGTGAGTTATATCGGCTACCAGACAACCAAGATGACTGGCTTCCAACTCGCCCTGGGTCAGAACACGGTGGTGGATGCTACTCTGACAGAAGGTAGCGAGTTGCTGCAGGAAATTGTCGTAACCGCTGATGCTAACAACACTATGCGTAGCGACCGTTCTGGTGCTGTGACGAACATTAACTCCGATGTGATGGCTGCTGTGCCAACGATCGGCCGTTCGATGACAGACATCATGAAACTGACCCCGCAGTCGAGTTCTGCCAGCGGTATGGCTATCGGTGGTGGTAACTACCGTCAGTCGTACATCACCGTCGATGGTGCTGCGTTCAACAATGCCTTCGGTCTGGGCTCTTCACCCCTGCCTGGTGGCGGTACGCCCATCTCACTGGATGCCCTGGAGCAGATGACCGTCTCTATCACCCCGTACGATGTTCGCCAGAGCGGATTCACTGGTGGTGGTATCAACGCCGTCACCAAAAGTGGTAGCAACGAGTTCAAGGGTAGCGTCTATACCTATCTCACCAGCACCTCGCTGAAGGGTAACCGCGTGGGAAGCACCGTGTTCGACGTAGATGATGGTCATAACAATACATACGGTATCAGCCTCGGCGGTCCGATCATCAAGGACAAACTGTTCTTCTTCGTGAATGGTGAGTATGAGGATAATGTGACGACAGGTCCGACGGCCCGTGCCGGTAATGGTGAGCCTCCTTATACATCCACCAACCGCCGTCCGCAGTTGTCAGAACTGGAGAGCCTGTCAAGTTATATGCAGAACACCTTTGGGATGACCACTGGCGCCTGGCAGAACTATAACATCAAGACGCCAGCCTACCGTATCCTCGCCCGCCTGGACTGGAACATCAACGACAACCATAAGTTCAACGTGCGTTTCACCAAGTCTAACCGAAAGGATTCAAATCCTGCCTCTGCTTCCCGCTCCATCGGCAGCAACCAGGCCACGGCCATCTATGGCGGTCACCAGAATACATACGGCAGTAACAGTAACTATGGCATGAGTTCCGTATCCAGCCGCTACTATTCTGAGTTTAAGTTCACCTCTGTCGCAGCCGAGTTGAACTCCAAGTTCGGAAAAATCAATAACACGCTGCGTGGTACCTATTCGTTCCAGGACCAGCCCCGCTCTACGGAATATGGCGACAGCAACCCCGTCGTCGAGATCGTGATGAACGATGGCCAGGACCACTATCCTACATGGGCGATGATGGGTGATATCTTCACCTACGGCAACTTGGCTCAGACAAAGACGACCGTCATCACCGATGAGTTGAACATGTCGCTGGGTAAGCACAACCTCTTTGCTGGTCTGCAGTACGAGCACAACTATGCCGCCAACGGCTTTGCTCAGGCTGCTGCCGGCTACTTTGCCTTCGAGGCTACGCCTGAGGAGGTTGCTACAGGCAACTGGGATGCTGTCTTCGGCCGCGATCCCCGTGTGTTTGGTATCACCTACGGTAACAACCCCGATTTCTCGATGTTCACTTCTGAGATGAGTACCAACCAGTGGTCGCTCTACTTCCAGGATAACATCAGTTGGAGCGAGCGCTTCCGCATGTCAATAGGTGCACGCTTCGAGTTGCCCTCTTATCCTGATCTGAAGAACAACTTCAACAAGGACTACTATAACATCGACTTCGGCGGCCGTCACTTCCGCACGGATAATGTGCCTGATGCCAGCGTGAGTTTCTCTCCACGTGTTGGTTTCAACTGGGACATCACTGGCGAGCGTAAGTACATCCTCCGTGGAGGTACGGGTCTCTTCGTAGGTCGCATGCCATTCGTATGGCTTGTGTCTGCCGTCGGTAACTCCGGTATGGGTCAGACCTCATACGTGGCCACGACTTCTAATGGTAATACCCTGCCATCCATATCCGTATATGGACAGACTACCCCGACCCAGAGGGACATGCTCAGCCAGATCGGTGCCGTCAGTGCCACCTCCGTCCCCACTAGTCCGACTATCCTGAGTAATGACCTGCGTATGCCTAAGACCTGGAAGGGCTCACTGGCGTTCGATGCCAAACTGCCTTGGGACATTGACTTCACGCTGGAGGGTGTCTTCAACAAAGACCTGAATCCTGTGGTGGTGTCTAATGCTGATATCTATTGGGATGGCACATCTACCGTCGATCTCGGTCACGGCGATGTGCGTCACAAGATGTCCTACTATGATGCTAAGCACTCAGCATACGTGCTCGAGAACGCTGGCAGCAAGGCCTACTATGCTTCGTTGAGTTTCCAGTTGCGCAAGTCGTTTGACTTCGGCCTCGACCTTAGTGCCAGTTACACCATGTCAACGGCAAAGAGTTATATCGAGGGTATCGGTGACCAGGTGTCGTCTGCCTACAACAACTATCGTAACTCCATCAATGCCGTGAACGATAATGAGACGGGTTATGCTACCTACGTGGCTCCGAACCGTTTCCTTGCATCGGCCAGTTACACGCTGAAGGAGTCGAAGAATGCTACCTCGCGCTTCAGCCTCATCTATGATGCCTACCAGTATGGCTATCTGGGCAGTTATGCCTTTAGCCGCTACTCTTATATCTTCGCCAGCAACATCAATAGTGACCCGTCGGCTCCAGGCAACCTGATCTATGTGCCTGCCTCGCGTCAGGAACTGAACAACTGGGACTTTGCTGACAGCCGTGTCGATGGTGGTCTCTACTCTGCCGACATGCAGCGCGACGACTTCTGGGAGTTCATCAACCAGGATGACTACCTGAAGGATCGCAAGGGACAGTATGCTGAGCGCGGTGGCGCCAAGATGCCCTGGCATCATCAACTCGACTTCAAATACTTGCGCGACATGAGCATCATGATTGGTAAGACGAAGCACAGCCTCCAACTCGGTCTGGATGTGGAGAACCTGCTCAACTTCTTATGTAAAGATTGGGGCGTGTATAAGCAGGTGACGGGTAATACCCTGCTGACATATAAGGACGGTCAATATACCTATAATACGGTGGATGGTGCACGTCATCTGAGCACTTCTCAGAACTACGAGACGACAGCCTCTACCTACCGCATCATGTTCACCATCCGCTACCTGTTCAACTAATCGGATATAACGCTAATTCTCCCTTCAGCCGAGGCTTAATCTCTTGATTATCTGTTTTTTTCGGTTGAAGGGAGTTTTTTTCGTTATCCCTAAAGAAAACGAACGTCTGACAATTGTCGTTTAATCGTTTGACAATTGTCAAACGATTAATAGTTAATGAGTTGTGCCGCTTTGAAAGGTAAAAAAGAGAGAATGCTGACAAAAGCATTCTCTCTTTCCTTGTAGGGACACCCGGGCTCGAACCGGGGACCTCTGCAATGTGACTGCAGCGCTCTAAACCAACTGGGCTATGCCCCTATGCATTTTTACTTAGCGGGTGCAAAGGTAGTACTTTTTCCCGAAACCACCAAATATTTCTATGATTTTTTGTTAATTCTTGATTCTTAATTCTTAATTCTTAATTTATTATCGTACCTTTGCACCCAAAATTCGAATTTGATTGTATTATGGCACAACAAGAAGATGTATTTAAGAAGATCGTAAGCCATTGTAAGGAGTACGGATTCGTGTTCCCCTCGAGTGAGATCTACGATGGCTTGGGCGCTGTGTATGACTATGGTCAGAACGGCGTGGAGTTGAAGAATAATATCAAGCAGTACTGGTGGAAGGCCATGACGATGCTGCACGAGAACATCGTGGGTATCGACTCGGCCATCTTCATGCACCCGACGATATGGAAGGCCTCCGGACACGTGGATGCCTTCAATGATCCCCTCATCGACAACCGCGACTCTAAGAAGCGCTACCGTGCCGATGTGCTCATTGAGGACCAGATAGCCAAGTACGACGATAAGATCCAGAAGGAAGTGGAGAAGGCCCGCAAGCGCTTCGGCGATCAGTTTGATGAGGCTAAGTACCTGGAGACCTCTCCCCGTGTGGCAGAGACCAAGCAGAAGCGCGACGCCCTGCACGAGCGCTATGCCAAGGCTATGCAGGGGCCAGACCTCGACGAACTGAAGCAGATCATTCTCGACGAGGAGATTGTGGACCCCATCAGCGGTACGAAGAACTGGACGGACGTGCGCCAGTTTAACCTGATGTTCTCCACGGAGATGGGCTCCACGGCCGACGGCTCGATGAAGATCTACCTGCGTCCGGAGACGGCTCAGGGTATCTTCGTGAACTATCTGAACGTGCAGAAGACGGGTCGCATGAAGATTCCCTTCGGCATCGCCCAGATTGGTAAGGCTTTCCGTAACGAGATCGTCGCCCGTCAGTTCATCTTCCGCATGAGGGAGTTCGAGCAGATGGAGATGCAGTTCTTCGTACAGCCCGGCACGGAACTGGAGTGGTTCCCGAAGTGGAAGGAGACGCGCATGAAGTGGCACCAGGCCCTGGGCTTCGGTGCAGAGAACTACCGTTTCCACGACCACGACAAACTGGCTCACTATGCCAATGCCGCCACGGATATCGAGTTCAAGATGCCGTTTGGCTTCAAGGAGGTGGAGGGTATCCACTCGCGTACTAACTTCGACCTCTCGCAGCACGAGAAATTCAGCGGCAAGTCGATCAAGTACTTCGATCCCCAGACCAACGAGAGTTACACCCCGTATGTCATCGAGACCTCTATCGGCGTGGATCGTATGTTCCTCTCCGTGATGTGCCACTGCTTCGAGGAGGAGAAACTGGAGAACGGCGAGACCCGCACGGTGCTGAAGTTGCCCGCAGCCCTGGCCCCGGTGAAGTGTGCCGTGATGCCGCTGGTGAAGAAGGACGGACTGCCCGAGAAGGCCCGCGAGATCATCGACGGCCTGAAGTTCCACTTCAACTGCCAGTACGACGAGAAGGACTCTATCGGCAAGCGCTATCGTAGGCAGGACGCTATTGGTACACCGTACTGCGTCACTGTCGATCACGACTCACTGACCGACGGCAAGGTGACGCTCCGCTTCCGCGACACGATGGAGCAGGAGCGCGTCGATATCTCGCAGTTGAATGCCATCATCGAGGACAAGGTGAGCATCGCCTCCTTGTTGAAGAAACTCTAATTTAGTGAAGAGTGCAGAATGAAGAATGAAGAATGGGCTACCGCTATAGATAATAGGAGGAAGAAGAGAGAGGTTTGGGCATGGAGGATGTTGCTGTGCGCAGCATTCTTCGCTCTTCACTCTTCGCTCTTCACTTCTTGCAGCGAAGACAGCGAGGACGAGGAAGAGTATGCCAACTGGCAGGAGCGCAATGACAATGCCATCAGCCAGTGGGCCGCCGATACCTCCCTGCGGAAGATCAAGAACTTCACGAAGGACCAGACGACAACGGGCACGAGCAGCGACTATATCTATGTGGAAGTGCTCGAAGAGGGCAGTGGTACGGAGAGCCCGCTTTATACCGACACCGTGTGGGTGGCCTATAGAGGACGGCTGATCCCCTCGAAGTCTTATCCCGACGGATACGTGTTCGACCAGAGTTACCAGGGTGACTTCAGTTGGACGACGTCCGACGTGTTTGAATTCTCCGTAAATGGCTTGGTGGAAGGGTTCGGCACGGCGCTGATGGCCATGAAGCCAGGCGACCGCTGGCGCGTTCATATCCCCTATATGCTGGGATACGGCTCTTCATCTACGAGTACTTCTGTTCCCGCCTATTCGAACCTGACCTTCGACATCGCCCTGTTCGACTTCTGGCATCCTGGTGAGACGCGCCCATTCTTCAAGTCCAGGTGAGATATGCCGCCAGTTGCATAGTGCGTTTAAAATAATCCCCGAAACCTTTGGCGTTTCGGGGATTTTTCGTATCTTTGCCGAAAACTTAAGACTATGGCAAAGTACGCGGACTATATCAGGAGGATAGAGATCGACTCATTGTGGAGCGGTAAGAAGCATGTCGTATGGGAACTGAACCGCCAGGTGAATATCTTGAGTGGTATCAACGGCGTGGGTAAGAGTACCATCCTGAACAAGGTGATTAAGAGCGTGAATACCAATGGCGACATCATGAATCATCTGCTGAAAGGGGTACATATCGACGTGGAGCCTGCCGACGCTACCCATATCCGTTTTGACATCATCCGTTCGCTCGATTCCCCTATGCTTGATAACGAGACGCTGAACATGGTGGATACCCGTATCAGGTCTGCCCTCGACTTCCAACTCTACCATCTGCAGCGGAAGTACCTGGACTACCAGGTGAACATCGGCAACCGCATCATCAGTGAGTTGCAGACGGGCAATACCGATGCTGCCCAGCATCTCTCAGAGAAGAAGAAGCGCTTCCAGGATATTGTCGATGAACTCTTCGAGGATACGGGCAAGAAGATTGTGCGCACGGAGAACGAGATCCGTTTCTCACAGATTGGCGAGACGCTGGTGCCCTATCAGTTGTCGAGCGGTGAGAAGCAGATTCTGGCCATCCTGTTGACGGTATTGGTGGAGGACAACCTGCCTTACGTGCTCTTCATGGATGAGCCGGAGGTGAGTCTGCACATCGAGTGGCAGAAGCGCCTCATCGACCTCTGCCTGGAACTGAATCCCAATGTGCAGATTATCCTGACGACCCATTCGCCAGCCGTGGTGATGAACGGTTGGGTGGATGCCGTGACGGAAGTGAGCGATATTACTATCTAGTACCCCTAGTCCCCCTAGTATCCCTAGTCCCCCCTAGTTCTATGTCAAAGCGACTGAGAGACAATATCAACAGCAACTACTTCGAGGCGGCCAATGCCCTGACCTCGAAGAAGGCGCGGCATAGGATAGTGGCATACGTCGAGAGTTACGATGATATCTATTTCTGGCGTACCGTGCTCAGTGAGTTTGAGGACGACAAGCGCTATTTCGAGGTGATGCTGCCTTCGAAGATCAACCTGTCGCGCGGCAAGAAGTCGGTGCTGATGAACTTCCTGGAGGGGGCACCCTTGGGCAAGGACATGATCGCCTGTGTGGATGCCGACTATGACTATCTGATCCAGGGGTGTACGGCTCAGTCGAAGAGGGTGCTGGAGAGCCCGTACGTGTTCCATACATACGTCTATGCCATCGAGAACTATCAGTGCTACGCTCCGTCGCTGCATAATGTCTGTGTCTCCGTGACGCTCAACGACCACCGCATCTTCGACTTCCGCGAATACTTCCGCCAGTTCAGTGAGGCCATCTTCCCATTGTTCGTCTGGTCGATCATGCTCTACCGTAACGGGAACTATCCGAAGTTTACGATCACCGACCTTAACCGTATTGCCGATCCCGGTGGCTTCAACGTCCAGCATCCGGAGCCCTCGATAGCCAACGTGAGGCGGAAGGTGCATACGAAGATCAACGAACTGCAGCGGCTGTTCCCTGGTGCCAAGGAAGAGTATCTGAAGACGAAGGAGGATATCAAGGCCCTGGGGGTGACGCCGCAGACGACCTATCTCTATATCCAGGGGCATCATCTCTTCGACACGGTCGTATCGCCCATCATGTCGAAGGTGTGCAACCTGCTCCGCCAGGAGCGTCAGAATGAGATATACCACGCCTCAGCGCACAAGACGCAGAAGCGCAACGAAATGTCCTGCTACGAGAACTCGTTGCAGGACATCAAGGTGATGCTCAAGAAAAACACGGGCTACATGGCTTCAGAGCAGTTCCGCCGCCTCCAGGACGATGTGCGGAATTACCTGGATCAGACGTAGGTCTCTAAGAACTTGACCGTTCCCTCAACTTTCACTTCTTCTGTCGTGGCTGGCAGCAGGATGGTGTCACCCATCTTGAACTCCAGTTCTTCGCCGTTGGCCACTATTCTCCCTTCACCCTTTACGCCTATCAGGATGACGAACGAGTCGAGTTCGGAGTAGTCGAGCGTCATGGGCTCTGTCAGGTCATAGACGGCCGTCGTGAAATAAGGGCATTCCACCAGTTGTACGCCCTCGTTCAACTTAGGCTCATAGCCGGCACGGTAGTTGGGCAGTACGGTATAGTCGATGCTCTCTGCGGCTTCCTTCGTGTGGAGTTCACGGTAATGACCATCCTTGTCCTTTCGTTTGAAGTCGTAGATGCGGTAGGTGACATCGGAGGTCTGCTGGATCTCCGCCACGAAGCAGCCGGCGCCGATGGCATGGATGCGTCCTGCGGGGATGAAGAACACATCGCCCTCATGTACCTCATAGCGGGCGAGGGCATCGGTGATGGTGTCGTTCTCCACCATCTCCTTGTACTGTTCGGAGGTGATCTTCTGTTTCAGTCCATTATAGAGTTGTGCCCCCGGGGTGGGTGTCAGGGCGTACCACATCTCCGTCTTTCCCCTCGGCTTGCCCTGGCGGTGGGCAATCTCGTCGTTGGGGTGCACCTGGATAGAGAGGTCCTGACGGGCGTCGATAAACTTGATGAGCAGTGGGAACTCGTCGCCGAAGCGCTCGTAGTTCTCCTTGCCGACAAGGTCACCCTTTTGTTCGCGTACCAGTTCATTCAGGCTCTTGCCTTTCTCCTTACCATTGGCTACGATGGTCTCGTTATCTCTCACACCTGATATCTCCCAACTCTCTCCTACGTTTTCAAGTCTTGTTTTCAAGTGCTTAAAGGGGATAATCTTGTCGCCTCCCCAGAGCGTCTGCTTCAGCAGCGGTTCAAATTTGTACATGGTTATATTGAGTTAGTTCTCTTTCCAGAAACTGCGTGTGAACAGCACCAGTACTGTCATGATCTCCAGACGTCCCATGAGCATCAGCAGGCAGAGAAGCCACTTGATGGGGTCTGTCAGGCCTGACCAGTAGATCACCTCTCCCACCTGGTTGCTCAGCGACGGTCCTACGTTGCTCACGCAACTCAGGGCTATCGTCATGGCATTGGCACTGTCGATACCTGCCACCGACATGATGCCCGCCGTTACCACCAGCATGATGATGGTCAGCGTGAAGAAGGCGAAGAGGGAGACGAGACGGGTAGGGGGCACGTTCTGGCCGTTGATCTTCACGGGGAGCACGGCATTGGGATGCAGGATCTGACGGAAGTCATTGCGGATCACCTGCAGGAGCATCATACCGCGGATGCACTTGAAACCGCCGCTGGTGCTGCCCGCACAGGCCCCCAGGAACATGACGCCGCCCAGGATGATCCAGGTGATCTTCGGCCACAGGCCCACCTCATCGTTGAACATCCCCGTGGTGGTGATGAACGATACTACCTGGAACAAGGCATTGCGGAACGACCGCTCCAGGTCATAGTCCAGTTGGGTGAACAGCAGGTACATGATCCAGAGCGTAGCCCCGGCGACCACGCTGATATAGAGTTTGAATTCTGAATTACGGAAGAGTGAATATATCTTGGCCTTGAAGATACATATATATAGTAAGGTGAAGTTGATGCCGGAGAGGAACTGGAAGATGATGCAGATATAGTCGATGGTTGGCGAGTTGAAATACATCGTACTGTCGTTGTGGATGGCAAAGCCGCCAGTGGCGGTGGTCGTCATGGCGTAGTTCGTCGCTTCATACCAGTCCATGCCAGCCAGCCAGAACGACACGCCGCAGCCAATGGTCAATACAAGGTAGATGCTCCAGATCCATTTCGCCGTCGTGGTCAGGCGTGGGTGCATCTTGGCCTTGATGGGCCCGGTGGCCTCTGCTGCGAACACCTTGACGCTACCGCTGACGAGGGAGGGGAGGATGGCGATGGTAAAGAACAGGATTCCCAAACCTCCGATCCACTGCATGAGTGATCTCCAGAAAAGGATACCGTGCGGCAGGCATTCCACATCGTCGATGATGGTAGCACCGGTCGTGGTGAATCCCGAGATGGTCTCGAAGTAGGCATCGGTCAGGCTGGTGATGCTCCCGTGGATCAGGAAGGGGAACATGCCGAAGACCGAGAAGATGAGCCAGACGGCTGTCACCAGCAGGTAGGCATCCCGTCTGCTCAGGGTGTTTTCTGCATTCCTACCCATGAAGAGGAAGAGGAATCCGCATCCGAAGGTTATCAGCAGGGACATCAGGAAGGCGATCTGGTCGTCCTCGTGGAAGTAGAAGGACATGGCAGCGCACCAGGCCATGAAGAAGGCCTCGATGAACAGCAGCGACCCGATGATCTTGCCGATGATACGGAAGTTTACCATATCGTACTCTTTTTGAAGTATTTCTCTACATTGTTCAGTTTCTGCTCATGGCAGAACACCATGACAGAGTCGCCGGCCTGTATCTGCGAGTTACCATTGACGAGCATGCCGGTGCCGTTTCTGACCAGTCCGCCGATAGTGGCCCCGAAGGGTAGCCCTAAGTCCTTTACGGGCTTCTTGGTGACTTTTGAGCCTTCTGCCGCAGTGAATTCCGCCACCTCGGCATCCACGAGCATCAGTGAGCGCAGGTTCTCCACGTCGGCATCGAGCATCATCTGGAAGATATGGCTGGCGGCGATGGTCTTCTTGTTGATAATCGTACCGATATCCAGGCTCTCCGCCATCGACACATAGTCGAGGTTCTCCACCATGGCGACCGTCTTTCTCACGCCGAGTTTCTTGGCCGTCAGACAGGCGAGGATATTGGTCTCTGCGTTACCTGTGAGCGCCACGAAGGCCTGGGTGTTCCTGATGCCCTCTTCCTCGAGCAGTCCTAAGTCGCGTCCGTCTCCATGGATGACCATGGCCTCTTCCTTCTCAAGCAGTTCATTCAGTTTCTCGCAGCGCCTGGGATCCTTCTCAATGATCTTCACGCTCATGTAGTTGGGCGTGGTCAGCGCGGCGCGCACGGCCGTCTTTCCACCGCCCATGATGATTACGTTCTTCACGTCGGTATAGTGTTCCTTGCCGACAATCTTACGGATATAGGGGATATATTCCTTGGTGGTCATGAAATAGACGAGGTCGTTGACGTGCAGTTCGTCCATGCCGCCAGGGATCAGCGTGTCTCCGTTGCGCTTGATGGCCACGACATGATAGGGGTCGTCGGGACCGCAGAGGTTGCGCAGGGGCTGGTTCAGGATCTCAGCCGTCTCTCTCAGTTTGATGCCGAGCAGGATGAGGGCACCGTCGTGCACATCCCAGCGCTGACGTACCCACGACAGTTTCAGGCCGTTGGTAATGTCGGTGGCGGCCAGCACCTCGGGGTAGATCAGTGAATCGACGCCAAGGTTCTTGAAGAAGGGCTGCAGGTCTTGAGAGAGATATTCATAGTTGTCGATGCGTGCTACCGTCTTCTTGGCTCCGAGTGCATGGGCCAGGATACAGGCGTTGAGGTTGGTGCTTTCCTCAGGCGTGACGCCGACAAAGAGGTCTGCGTGTGCCGCACCCGAGTCCTTCAGGGCCTGGATGCTGGTAGGTGAGGCCTGGTAGGTCATCACGTCGTACTCGCTGAGACCGTTCAGCCGTTCTTCATCGTCATCGATGAGCACACAGTCCTGATGTTCGCGAGACAGTAGTTTCGACAGATGAGTACCTACGGCACCTGCACCGGCTATGACGATCTTCATATTTCCTCTATGGCTTTGACGATGCCTTCCGTGTCGATACCGACAATATGCTGTAACTCATTCACCGTGCCGTGCTCTACGAACTGGTCGGGCAGGCCCAGTCTTACCACCTTGGGCTGATAGCCGTGGTCGTTCATCCATTCCAGGACGGCAGAGCCCAGTCCGCCTCTCTTCACGCCGTTCTCCACGGTGATGATACGCTTGAATTTCCGCCCGACTTCTTCGAGGATAGCCTCGTCGATGGGCTTCAGGAAGCGCATGTCGTAGTGGGCGATGCTGGTATTCCTAGATGCTCTAGGGTGACTAGACTCACTAGATATCAGTTTGATGGCCTCTGTGACGTTGTTGCCGATGGGGCCGATGGAGAGCACGGCGATGTCGTCGCCGTCGTGCAGCCTTCGTCCTGTACCCACCTTGATCTCCTCAAAGGGGCAGCGCCAGTCATGTAACACGCCACCGCCTCGCGGATAGCGGATGACGAACGGTCCCTTGTCGGGCAGTTGGGCAGTGTACATAAGTCTTCTCAACTCGTGCTCATCCATAGGCGACGAGATCGTCAGGTTCGGGATTGGCCGTAGGGCGGCAAGGTCGAAGGCTCCGTGGTGGGTAGCCCCGTCTTCGCCGACAAGTCCGGCACGGTCGAAACAGAAGACGACGTTCAGGTTCAGCAGTGCCACGTCGTGGATGATATTGTCGAAGGCCCGTTGGGCAAAGGCGCTGTAGATATTGCAGAAGGGCAGGAGCCCGTCCTTGGCCATGCCACCTGAGAAGGTGACGGCATGCCCCTCGGCGATACCCACGTCGAACGTGCGTTCGGGCATCTCCTTCATCATGATGTTCATCGAACAGCCTGAGGGCATGGCAGGCGTGACACCGACGATCTTCGGGTTCTGTTGGGCCAGTTCCAGCAGGGTGTGGCCAAACACGTCCTGGTATTTCTGCGGCTTGTTGGGGTCGTTGTCAACCAGTCGTTCGCCGGTGTCGGGATTAAACTTGCCGGGGGCGTGCCACGTCGTCACGTCCTTTTCGGCAGGAGCGTAGCCATGTCCTTTCTGGGTGTGCAGGTGCAATAGTTTCGGACCTTTCATGTCCTTCATCTGCCGCAGGATGCGCACCAGTTCCTTGACGTTGTGGCCGTCGAACGGTCCGAAGTACCGGATGTTCATGCCTTCAAAGATATTCTGCTGGTGGGAGATGGCGCTCTTCACGGCATTGGTCAGCCGGATGATGCCTTTGCGGCGGTCTTCACTGAGCATCCCCTTGCTGTGCAGCCAGCGGGAGGCCTTGAAGCGCAGGGCATTATAGGTCTCGTTGGTGCTCAGGTTCAGCAGGTACTGCTTCATGCCACCCACGCTGCGGTCGATCGACATGTTGTTGTCATTGAGGATGATCAGCAGGTCGTTGGGCGACGACGATACGTTGTTAAGACCCTCGAAGGCCAGTCCGCCGCTCATGGCGCCATCGCCGATGACAGCCACCACATGGCGCTCGGGCTTCCCTTCCAACTGTGCGGCCACCGCCATGCCGAGGGCTGCGGAGATGGAGTTGGAGGCGTGCCCACAGGCAAACGTGTCGTATTCGCTCTCCGTCGGGGAGGGGAAGGGCTTGATGCCGCCCAGTTTGCGGTTCGTACAGAACTGGTCGCGCCGTCCTGTCAGGATCTTATGGCCGTAGGCCTGGTGCCCTACGTCCCATACGATACGGTCTTCCGGGGTATTATATACATAATGTAGTGCCACGGTAATCTCGGCTACGCCGAGGCTCGATGCCAGATGGCCGGGATTCACGGCTACCTCCTCGATGATGTCCTCTCGCAGTTCCTTACAGACTTTTGGTAGTTCATCCACGGACAACTGGCGTAAATCCTTTGGACTTTGGATTTTATTGAGTAGTGTAAATTCTGTTTTTTCCACTTATATTGTCATATTTTGGTGCAAAGATAGGATTTTTTTACCAAATTACAAAAAAATTCATTAATTTTGCAGCGATAATTTAGAAATCAGTGAAAAAGATGACCTACGGAATTATTGGAGTGGGAGCCATTGGCGGCTTCTATGGGAGTAAGTTGGCATACAGCGGGCAGGAGGTTCATTTCCTCTCGCATAGCGATTATCAGTTTGTCAAGGAGCGTGGCATGCAGGTGGATTCCTGCGACGGCTCTTTCCATCTGGATCACGTAAACGTCTATAAGAATCCGACCGACATGCCGACGTGCGACGTGGTGGTCGTGGGCTTGAAAACAACCAACAATCACCTGCTTCCCGAACTACTCCCGCCACTGCTCCATGAGAACACTGTGGTGGTGCTGATCCAGAATGGCATCGGGGTGGAGTACGACGTGCAGCAGATGTTCCCGCAACTGCAATTGATAGGCGGTCTGGCGTTTATCTGCTCTGCCAAGACGGAGCCGGGGCGCGTGAATCATCAGTGCTATGGCAGCATCAATCTGGCTAACTATTCCTGTAGGGATGAGGCGCTGTTCAACAGTATCCTAAATGATTTTACAAAAGCCGGCATCCAGGCGGCCTCAGTGCCATACGACGAGGCCCGTTGGAAAAAGGCGGTGTGGAACATGCCGTTCAACGGGATGACGGTGGCCCTGAACACGCGTACTGACCTGCTGTTGAAGAATCCCGCCACCCGTCAACTGATCCGCGACCTGATGATGGAGGTCGTTGAGGCCTCCCGGGCCTTGGGTGTCGAGGGCGTTGACGAGGCGTTCGTGGAGAAGATGATTGATATGACGGACCACATGACCCCCTATAGTCCATCGATGAAACTCGATTACGACTTCCACCGGCCTATGGAGATCCACTATCTCTACACCCGTCCCATCGAGATGGCTCGTGAAGCCGGGTATCGTATGCGGAAACTGGAGATGCTCGAGGCCGAACTGCGCTTCCTCCAGGGATGATATCTTACTGTTTGAAATATGAAGTTCATATCTTTACCATCTGCTGAAACCCGTGGTCTTGCCTTCTATCTGGCCATGGAGGAATACGTTGCCCGCCATATCGACGAGCCAGACTGCTTCTTCTTCTGGCAGGTGGAGCCGAGCGTGATCTTCGGGCGCAACCAGGTGGTAGAGAATGAGGTGAACATACCTTATTGTCGCGAGCATGGCATCAGGATGTATCGCCGTAAGAGCGGGGGCGGCTGTGTCTATGCCGACATGGACAACCTGATGCTCTCGTACATGACGGAAGGCGACAATGTGGGCTTCGCCTTTAACAAGTTTGTCAACATGGTACTGCTGGTGCTGCGCAAGGCAGGCGTGGAGGCCACCGGCACGAGCCATAATGACATCATGATTGGCGACAGGAAGGTGTGTGGTACGGCCTGCTACCACCTGGCCGGCAGGAGTATTGTCCATAGTACGATGCTCTACGACACCAACATGGCGCATATAGAGAACGCCATCACACCCGGTCATGAGAAACTGCAGGCGAGGGGCATTGGGAGCGTGCGCCAGCGCATCACACTGCTGAAGGAGCATACCCCACTGAGCCTGGAACAGTTGAAATCATTGATCAGGGAGACGCTCTGTACAGGGGAGCGGATATTGACGCAGGAGGAGGTGACAAGGATCGGAACTATCGAACAGACCTATTTACAGGAAGATTTTATCAAAATATTATAACCTATTTATTACTTTAGCCTATGGCAATAAGACAAGAATTACAAAAAAAGGAAAAACGTACTTGTCTTTTCGACAAGCACGTCTCTCTGGGTGCCTTCATGTCGCCCTTCGGTGGCTTCGAGATGCCCATCCAGTATGTGGGTATCGCACAGGAGCATTTGGCCGTCCGCGAGCATGTCGGCCTCTTCGATGTCTCCCACATGGGTGAGGTCACCGTGCAGGGTAAGGATGCGGAGCGCTATGTGCAGCACATCTTCACCAACGACGTGGCAGGCGCACCCGTGGGAAAGATCTTCTATGGCATGATGTGCTACGAGGATGGTGGTACCGTGGATGACCTGTTGGTCTATGTGATGGGGGAGAATGATTACTTCCTCGTGATCAATGCCGCGAACATCGACAAGGACTGGGCCTGGATGCAGGAGCAGGCGAAAGGCTTCGACATCGACCTCCAGAACCGCAGTGATCTCTACGGACAGATCGCCGTGCAGGGACCCGAGGCGGAGGATGTGATGGAGCGCGTGCTCGGCATCCCCTGCGCTGACATGGCGTTTTATACTTGTAAGTCGCTCCTCACGCCTTGCATCATCTCCCGCACTGGCTACACCGGTGAGGACGGGTTCGAGGTCTATGGCGCTCACGACTTCATCCGCGACTGTTGGGACAAACTGATCGCTGCGGGCGTGCAGGCCTGTGGACTGGGCTGTCGCGACACCCTGCGCTTCGAGGTCGGACTGCCGCTCTATGGCGATGAACTCTCCGAGGAGATCACCCCGATCATGGCAGGACTGGGGATGTTCGTGAAACTCGACAAGGCGGAGTTCATCGGCAAGGAGGCACTGGCTAAGCAGAAGGCGGAAGGACCTGCCAGGAGACTCGTCGGCATCGAACTCGCCGACAGGGCCATCCCCCGTCATGGCTATACCGTCCTCAACATGGAAGGTGAGCCTATCGGTGAGGTGACCACCGGCTACCACACGCTCTCGACGGACAAGAGTGTCTGCATGGCACTGGTTGATGCGCAGTATGCCGCACTTGACACTGAGGTGCAGATACAGATCCGTAAGAAGGTCTTCCCGGGCAAGGTGGTCAGGAAGCAGTTCTATAGCAAACGGTATAAAAAATGAAATAATTAAAGAATATAATAATTAAGATATTATGGCAAAGGTTATGGAAGGACTCTACTACTCGGAGTCGCACGAATATATCAGAGTAGAAGGTGACTATGGTTTCATCGGTATTACGGACTATGCGCAGGCAGCCCTGGGCGCCGTGGTCTATGTTGATATGCCGGAGGTGGATGATGAGGTAGAGGCTGGTGAGGAGTTCGGTGCCGTGGAGAGCACGAAGGCCGCCTCGGAACTGATGTCACCCGTCAGTGGTACGGTCGTGGAGGTCAACGAGGCCCTCGAGGACCAGCCCGAGTTGATCAACGAGGATGCTTACGAGAACTGGATCATCAAGGTGCAACTCTCCGACAAGGCAGAACTTGGCACCCTCATGGATGCCAAAGCCTACGAAGCCTTCTGCGAAAAGTAAATTAAAAACTACGAATTACACGAATTATACGAATTATGTTTGCGCATATCCTACAAAGAATAATTAGTTTAATTCGTGAAATTCGTAGTCGTTAAAAGAATGAATATGGATTATAAGTATTTTCCACATACGGAGGAAGACCTGAAGGCGATGCTGGAGAAGGTGGGCGTGGAGTCGCTCGGCGACCTCTATGCCCAGATTCCGGAGAGCATCCGCTTCAAGGGCGACTACGATCTCCCTTCGGAGATGAGCGAACTGGAGGTGCGCCAACTCTTCGAGTGCCTCGGTTCGCAGAACAGGCAACTGACGTGCTTCGCGGGCTATGGTGTCTATGACCATTATACCCCATCCGTCATTCCCAACCTGCTCTCGCGCTCAGAGTTCCTGACTTCCTACACCCCGTATCAGGCAGAGATCTCGCAGGGTACGCTCCACTACATCTTTGAGTATCAGTCGATGATGGCCGCACTGACGGGCATGGATGTCTCCAATGCCTCGATGTACGACGGTACGACGGCTGCCGCCGAGGCGATGATGATGGCAGTGGCCGCAGGCAAGAAGGTGGATAAGGTGCTGGTGTCGGCGACGCTGAATGCCGACACGCGCAGGGTGCTCGACACTTACGCCTTGCATCATGGCATCGGACTGGTAACAGTTCCCATGAAGGATGGCGTCACCGACCTCACGGCTCTCCATGCCCAACTCTCCACGCTCGATGGTGTGGCTGGCGTCATCGTACAGCAGCCCAATGCCTACGGCATCGTGGAGGACTATACGGGCTTTGCCGAGGCCTGCCACGGTCAGAAGGCACTCCTGATCATGGATAGTGTCGCCGCCGACCTGGCGGTGCTGAAGACGCCTGGTGAGTGGGGCGCAGACATTGCTGTCGGCGACGGACAGTCGCTGGGCATCCCCATGCAGTGGGGCGGACCGTACGTCGGCTATCTGTGCTGCACGGAGAAACTTATCCGTAAGATGCCCGGCCGTATCGTGGGCATGACCCGTGACAGCCGTGGTCAGCGGGCTTTCGTGCTGACGCTCCAGGCCCGTGAGCAGCATATCCGTCGCCAGAAGGCCACGTCGAACATCTGCAGCAACCAGTCGCTGATGGCTCTATGGGTCACCGTCTATATGTCGCTGATGGGGCGTCAGGGACTCAGGGAGGCTGCCGAGCGTTCCTACGCCGGTGCCCACTATCTCTGCGACGAACTGCTGAAGACGGGCCGCTTCCAGTTGGCCTACGACCAGCCGTTCTTCAATGAGTTCCTCGTGAGGTACGACGGTGATGCCGAGGCGCTCTATCAGCGTTTCATCGACGCCGGCATCCTCGGTGGCGTGCTGGTGGAGGATGGTATCCTCTTCGCCGTGACCGAAAAGCGTACGAAGGAAGAGATTGACAAACTCGTAAGTTTAATCTAAGCAGTGGACAAGCAAAAACAGAGAAGAATATGAACAATCGACTATACGGAAACCTGATCTTTGAACTCTCGAAAGAAGGGCGCAAGGGCTACAGTCTGCCGAAGAACAGTTTCGCCGGCTACGAGGTGCCAGCGGCACTCCGCCGCAAGGAGGATGCCGCACTGCCTGAGTGCGACGAACTGACGGTGGTGCGCCACTACACGAACCTCTCTAATAATAACTTCGGCGTGGATACGGGCTTCTATCCGCTCGGTTCCTGTACGATGAAGTATAACCCGAAGATCAACGAGGAGATGGCGGCCCTGCCGCAGTTCCAGAACCTCCACCCCAGGCAGCCCGCCCAGACCGCCCGGGGGGCTCAGGCTGTCGTCACCCTGCTGGAGCGCTCGCTCTGCGCACTGACGGGACTGGCCCACTTCACCTTCAAGCCGTACGCCGGTGCCCACGGTGAACTGACGGGACTGATGACCATCGACAACTACCACCGTTCGCGTGGCGACCTCGCCCGCAAGAAGGTGATCGTACCCGACAGTGCCCACGGCACCAACCCCGCCTCGGCCGCAGTCTGCGGCCTGGAGATCATTGAGGTGAAGTCCGATCCTCGCGGCTTAGTTGACCTGGAAGACCTGGAACGCCTAGTCTCCCTAGAGGGTGATTCCATCGCCGCGATGATGATGACCAATCCCAATACCCTCGGGCTCTTCGAGGAACATATCCCGGAGATAGCCAGGCTCATCCACGACTGTGGCGGCCTGATGTACTACGACGGTGCCAACCTGAACCCCATGCTGGGTGCCTGCCGCCCTGGTGACATGGGCTTCGACGTGATGCACATCAACCTGCACAAGACATTCTCTACCCCGCATGGCGGAGGAGGCCCGGGCGCTGGTCCTGTGGGCGTGCGCGAGGGCTTGCAGGAGTATTTCCCCTTCGTGTCGCCCTATCATGGCAACTTCGGTGTGATGATGCGGGCGTATGCCTATATCCTCTCACTGGGACGTGAGCATGTCAGGGAGGTGGGACCGCTGGCAACGCTCAATGCCAACTATATCAAGGAGTCGCTGAAGGATGTCTATGAACTGCCCATCGACACCACGTGCTGCCATGAGTTCGTGTTCGACGGCCTGAAGGACAAGACATCGGGCGTCACCACGATGGACGTGGCCAAGCGCCTGCTCGACTACGGCTATCATGCGCCTACGATCTACTTCCCGCTTCTCTTCCACGAGTCGCTGATGATCGAGCCTACGGAGAACGAGTCGAAGGAGACGCTCGACGGCTTCATCGCCGTGATGCGACGGATTGCCGAGGAGGCCAAGACCGATCCCGAACTGGTGAAGTCGGCACCTCACACGACGCCTATCGGCCGTGTCGATGACGTCCTCGCCGCCAAGCACCCCGTCACCACCTACCGACAGTTACAGTCAGAACTATGAACTATAAACTATGAACTATAAACTATGAACTCTCCCGATCTTATCATCATCGGTGCGGGCCCGGGAGGCTACCGCGCTGCTGAATATGCTGCCAAACAAGGCCTGAAGGTCACGATCTACGAGGAGGGCGAGGTAGGGGGTACCTGCCTGAACGTCGGTTGCATCCCCACGAAGACCTACGTCCATAGTGCTTCGTTGGATGAGGCCCGCGGGCGCATGGCTTCCGTCGTGGCTCAACTCCGTACAGGTGTGGAGGGCATCCTCTCTCACCCCAACATCACCCTCGTCCGTTCCCGTGCCTCGTTACTCTCCCTCCTCCCTTCTCCCTCTCCCAATATCATTATCGCCACGGGTTCCGAGACGAAGTGGCTCCCCATCGAGGGCGCCAGGACCAGCCCTCGTGTCGTGGATTCCACAGGACTGCTGGCACTTGAGACCCTTCCGAAGAAACTCGTCATCATCGGGGCAGGCGTCATCGGCATGGAGTTTGCCTCGGTGTTCAACCGCTTTGGTTCGGAGGTGACGGTGATAGAGTATCTCAAGGAGTGCCTTCCCGCTCTTGACAGCGACATCGCCAAGCGCCTGCGGAAGCAGATGATGGGCGAGGGCATCACCTTCAACATGCAGTGCGCCGTGAAGGAGATTGCGGATGGTGAGGTGCGCTTCGAGGACAAGAAAGGGCAGTTGGAGAGCGTCGAGGCCGACGTGATCCTGATGGCCACCGGCCGCAAGCCCCGCACCGAGGGCCTCGGCCTCGAATCTCTCGTCATCACCCTCGCCCCCAACGGCTCCATCCCCGTGGATGACAACTTCATGCTCGACCTACAGCCGCGCGCAACCCTCAACCCTCAACTCTCAACTATCTACGCCATCGGCGACTGCAACGGTCGTCAGATGCTGGCCCACGCTGCGGAGATGCAGGCCGTCCGCGCCGTCAACCATATCTTGGGCAAGACGGACGGCATCCGCTTCGACATCATGCCCGCCGCCATCTTCACCGAGCCCGAGGCCGCCTGCGTCGGACCTACGGAAGACCAGTTGAAGGAACAAGGCATCCCCTACGTCTGCCGCAAGTCCTTCTGGCGTGCCAACGGCAAGGCGCTGGCCATGGGCAAGACGGAAGGCATGCTGAAACTCTTCGCCTCGCCCGACGACGGACTCATCCTGGGCTGTCACGCCTACGGTGCCCATGCCGCCGACATCGTGCAGGAGGTGTCTGTCCTGATGTGCAAGCATACCACCCTTAGCGAACTGGCCGACATGGTGCACATCCATCCGACCCTCTCGGAAATACTGACACAGTAACAGCGGGACGAAACTCCTTCGCGCGCGAGGGCACTTTTCCTGAATAGGAAGGCTCTTTCCTGAATTCCCAAGGCTTGGGAACAAAATGAGAAGGCACTTTACGGAACTGAGGAGGCTCCTCACGTTCGTAAAGAGCCTTCTCATTTTCGTAAAGAGGCTCCTCACGTTGCTAAAGAGGCTCTTTTCTTGAGTAGAGTACCTCCTTTCCCGAAAATAGAGTGCCTTTTATAGTATAGTTGTCTTATCCAGAAAATACATGTCCCACCTGTCCCATCTGTCCCTGCGCCGTGGACACGTAGGACAGGTAGGACACGTATTTTCGGCTTTTCCCTACTACCGCGCCCGCGCGTAAGGCGTACCGTTTATGCCTCCCTATGATATTTTCGAATCAGATTAACACTATTTAGGGGGAGGGGTACACAATTTAACAGAATTCTTTATATCTTTGTGCCGTGAAAAAGAGGGAAAATTCATTAATAAGAATCAATAAAAACATTTTAAAAATGTCAAAAGTAAAAGAATTGAGACGAAAGTACGAGAAGCCTTCGATGAAGGTCGTGTTATTGAGGCGCCAGCCGCAGTTGCTGGCCGGTAGCGGAAATCTGAACGACTATCAATGGAATGGACCCACAGAAGAGTAACTAACCCACTAAAACGAACGAAGCAATGAAGACAATGAAGAAATTCCTCAGCATGGCTGCCCTCGCAATGGTGGGCGCAATGACAGGCTGTTCCAGCGAGGACAACGTGATCGACCAGGCGCAGACCGCAACAAAGAACAATGTAGTAACCCAGACCGTCACCGTGGGCCTCGGCGAGCAAGCCGCCACCCGTGCGCTTGCCATCGACTACGATGCCAAGACGCTCAAGAAGACCTTCAAGGCAAACGACCAGATTGCCGTCGTCTATCAGAACACGAGCGACGAGCTGGTGAAGGCGACCGTCACCATCGCTGCTGGCGACATCAGCACCGACAAAAAGTCGGCCACGTTCACCGTCAGCATGACCGACCCAAAGGCCAGTGGCACGCTGAAGTACATCTACCCCGCAGCAATGGCTGGTGCAACCGACGTGGACTATACTAAGCTGAACACGCAGGACGGTACGCTGGCATCTCTCGCCTCCAGCCTCGACCTCGCTACCTTTGAGGGCACGCTGACCGCTGCGTCTGAGCTGCCCGCCTCGGCAACGCTGGCGAACAAACTCTCCATCCTCGCCGTCACGCTGAAGAGCGGTTCGAGCGACGTCACCAGCACTATCACAAGCATGACCATCAGTGACGGCACCAACTCGTACTTCGTCAACCGCTCGGCTGCTGCAGGCCCCATCTATGCTGCCATCCAGCCCACGAGCGGAGCCACTATCGCCTGCAACGCAACCAGCGGCACAAAGTACTATGCTAAGACCTTGAGCAGCAAAACTTACGAAGCCGGAAATTTCTATCAGCCGGGACTAAGTATGGCCGAGGCAACACCCGCCACCCAAGACCTTTCATCGGTCACCGGTGAATATGTAGCTTCGTATGGCGAGACACTTTCCGGCGAGCTGGTCAGTAAAAAGAAAATCAGCATCGCCGACGGCGCCATCATCACGCTGAGTGGTGTATCCATCAATGCCGATGGCAGTTGGACAGATGGATCATCGGCCGGTATCACCTGTGTGGGCAACGCCACCATCATCCTCGAAGGCGATAACACGGTGAAAGGATTTAACGCTTCATATCCCGGTATCTACGTGCCCGAGGGCAAGACGCTCACCATCATGGGCTCTGGCAAGCTTACGGCCAGCAGCAATGGCGAGGGTGCTGCCGGCATCGGTGGAGGCGAAGGCGAAGATGGTGCCTGCGGCAACATCGTCATCAGCGGTGGCGACATCACGGCCACGGGCGGCCAGGGTGCTGCCGGCATCGGTGGAGGCGATGGTGGTGCCTGCGGCAACATCGTCATCAGCGGTGGCACCATCACGGCCAGCAGCAATGGCCAGGGTGCTGCCGGCATCGGTGGAGGCGATGGTGTTGCCTGCGGCAACATCGTCATCAGCGGTGGCACCATCATTGCCACGGGCGGCGAGGGTGGAGCCGGCATCGGTAGTGGTCAATCACATGATGACAACGCCTCCTGTGGCAACATTACTATCAGCGGTGGCACCATCAAGGCCACGGGCGGCGATGGTGCTGCCGGCATCGGCAGTGGCCGAGGCAACGACGACCATACTGTCGACAGACCTTCCACCTGCGGCACCATCACCATCACCAGCGGCGTGACCAGCGTGGAAGCCAAGGCGGGCAGCGGTGCCAACAGCATCGGTGCGGGGGGCTATAAAAGCACCTGCGGCACGGTGACCATCGAGGATGCATCGAAAGTGACACTGAACTAACCATAGGAACACAGAACTAACGGCCAAATCGTGAGTTAGGACGAAACTTTACAGCCTCACTGCCCAGACGACGGGCAGTGAGGCTTTTCTTTTAAAATCATAGGGCAAGGTCTTGCTGCTGTTTGCAGATAAATGCCGTATGATGTTGTTTTTCTTGCTTTTTTTACTAACTTTGCACCCGAAATGAAATGATGTATGATCATGCATAAAACTAAACGGGCTACGATTATCTGCTTTGCTTTGTTGCAAAGTCTGGTCATGATGGGGCAACTGAGCGACCCACGAGAGAAACTGAGTATCACGGCAACAGTGGACGGTTCTACTAATACCGACTATCGCTGGAAGACGGAGGACGGAGATGTCCTGGAAACGGGGCGGAGAAGCAATAATTTTTGACATAAATCATTATAGCGGCTATTTTTTTGCTGTTTGTGTACGATAACAGAGTTAAAAAACTAAAATTAGATTTACCTTTGCACCGCAATCTAGAACTACTGGATTGATTTTTCAGGATAAATTAATTTAAAAAAAGGAATTATGAAAAAGTTTTTGATGACACTCGTTGCTATCGCAATGGCAACAACAATGAACGCACAGTGGTATGTAGGTGGTACAGTAGGTTACAACTACTCTAAGGACAAGAACACAGACATCAAGACGCATGCCTTTATGATCGTGCCTGAGGTTGGTTACAACCTGAATGAGAATTGGGCTCTGGGTGTAAAGATGGGTTATGGTTACACCAAGGTTGATGATGCCAAGAGCAATGAGTTTGTGGTAAATCCCTATGCTCGTTACACATTCGTAAAACTTGACAGGGTAAACCTCTTCGTTGACGGTGGTTTCGAGTACAATTACGTAAAGGTAGCAGGTGAAAGTGCAAATGGCTTCGGTATCAGTTTCAAGCCAGGTGTTGCTGTGAACCTGAACGAGAAAGTCAGTTTCGTTGCTCACGTAGGTAACTTCGGATGGGCTTCGGCTAAGGCTAAGAATGCTAAGTCTGTACAGACTGTTGACTTAGGTCTCAACCTGGCTGCCGTTGACTTCGGTGTGTACTTTAACTTCTAAATTCATGTCACACCGAGGTCGTGTCACTATGTGACATGCCTCCGGCCGACTATATAGCCCCACTGCACGGATGTGCGGTGGGGCTTTTTTATATGTCAAATTCCAGGAGTGAGAAGGCTACCTCCATCATGTTTGTGAAGGTGGTCTGACGCTCTTCTGCCGTGGTGGCCTCTCCAGTGATGAGATGGTCAGAGATGGTGCAGATGCCCAGGGCGCGCTTGCCGGCACGGGCCGCATTCATGTAGAGGGCGGCTATCTCCATCTCTATGGCCATCACGCCCATGTTCATCCATTTGTCGTTATGGGCGTTGTCCGAATAGAAGAAGTCTGAGGACAGGACGTTGCCCACCTGATAGCGGTATCCCAGGCGCTCGCAACTCTCGACGGCCTTGCGGAGCAGGGGGAAGTCGGCGATCGGAGCGTATGTGCCAGGCAGTTCGTACTGGTCGGCATAGTTGGAGTCGGTGCAGGCACCCATGGCGATGGCGAGGTCGCCCACGTGGAGGTCGCTCTTGATGGAGCCGGCAGATCCTACTCTGATGATGGTGTTGACACCGTAGAAATGGAACAGTTCGTAGGAATAGATGCTGATGGAGGGGATACCCATGCCGTGGCCCATGACACTGACGCGCTTGCCCTGATAGGTGCCAGTGTAGCCCAGCATGCCACGCACATTGTTGAAGAGCACGGGATTCTCGAGGAACCGTTCTGCCATGAATTTCACTCGCAGGGGATCGCCTGCCATGATCACTGTCTCGGCAATATCGCCATACTTTGCTCCAATGTGCGGAGTAGGTGTCTTTGTTTGCATGATTCTATGATTTTAGTTGATTGATAATCTGTTCCAGTACCTTGGGGAAGTGCTCCATCTCCAACTGGTGCTCCTTCTCGGCGATGTCATCGACGGTATCGTCGGGAGAGAGGGCAACGCGGAACTGGGCGATGATCTCACCAGCATCGCAGACGGGAGTGACCCAATGCACGGTCATGCCCGTCTCTGTCTCTCCGGCAGCCTTCACTGCCTCATGGACATGATGGCCCCACATGCCCTTACCGCCATATTTGGGCAATAGGGCAGGGTGGATGTTGACGATGCGGCGGGGGTAGGCTTCAATGATGAAGTCGGGTATCAGCGGCAGCCATCCGGCCAGCACGATGAAGCCGATGTCGTATTTCCGCAGTAGCGGAAGCATCACGTCGGGGTTGTGGAGATCTTCCTTTGGCGCGATGGCCGTGGGTACGCCCAGGTTCCCGGCGCGGACGAGGGCGTAGGCATCAGGCTTATTGCTGACCACGAGGGCGCAGTTGACGCTCTCGGAGTCAGCAAAGTATTTGATGATGTTCTCGCAGTTCGTACCGCTTCCCGACACGAAAATCGCTATGTTCACTTCAATTCTTCAATTTTTCAATCCTTCAATCCTTCAATTCTTCAATCCTTCAATCCTTCAATCCTCATACCAGATGCTCGATGAGGTCGGCGCGGTCGCCGGGGAGCATGTCGATGACGGGAATCTCGACCATCGTGTAGCAGCCAGGCTGGAGGCGCATGGAGGCACGCGCCACATTGACGAGTACCTGACCCGTGAGGGCGGGGTTGTTGATCGACATATTGAACTCCAGGCGCTGGTTCTGCGTCTTGCCGCTGACACCCTTGCGCACGAGGTTCACGCCGTGACCCATGTCGCGCACGTCATCGACGCTCTCCACCTGGAACACGTGAGTCTCGTCGTTGGCGAAGTAGGGATCGGCCTTGATGTCCTTCGTCACGTCCTCGAGTCTGGCCCCTTCTTCCAGTTCGACATATACCATACGGCGGTGGATGCCTTCACCGAGGGGAATGGTCATGCTCAGCGCGTTCTTCACGCCCTTCTTGGAGCGCACGCAGACGCTGTGGCCCATCGACATGCCAGGACCGAAGTTGGTATAACTGAGGCCCTTCGGGGCGAGGCTCTGCATAAGGGTGCGGACGATGGAGTCGGAGCCCGGATCCCAGCCGGCAGCGATGACACTGACGGTGTTGGTCTCCTTGTTGAGTTTCATCAGGCGCTCACGGTAGCCGCGGATATTGGTGTGGATGTCGAACGAATCGACGGTGTTGATGCCAAGGGGCAGGATCTGGTTGGCATATTCCTCACAAGAGCGGGTGGGAGTGGCCAGGATGGCGACATCGACATCCTTCAGTTCGCGGATGTCCTTCACGACGTCATACTGCGCCAGTTCTGCGGGTTTGTTCTCTGCACCATTGCGGCGCACGATGCCTGCCACTTCAAAGTCGGGTGCCGTCTCCAGGGCCTGGAGGGCATACTGTCCAATGTTGCCGTAACCTACGACGGCTGCTCTGATTTTCTTCATAATGTTTATGTGTTTGTTGGTTATTTCCTGAATTCGATGGCAAAAGTACTGCTTTTTTCTGAATTACGTAACAATTTGCCTGAAAAATCACTGATTAATTTACAATCTATATGGAAAAGGCCAGTGAAAAACACTGCTTGTCCATCCTCGCATACAATAAAAATGGAAAAGCCGCGTTTTATTGTTTGGTTTATATTAGCAGATTATGATAGAGTATATCAAAGGAGAGTTGACCGACCTGACCCCGGCCTTGGCGACGGTTGAGGCAGCAGGTGTCGGCTACGGGCTGAACATCTCGCTGAACACCTTCAGTGCCATCCAGGGCAAGAAGGAGGTGAGGCTCTATGTCTATGAGGCCATCAGGGAAGACGCATACGTGCTCTACGGTTTCGTGAACAAGAAGGAGCGGGAGATGTTCCTGCTGTTGATCACGGTAAACGGCGTGGGTGCCAATACGGCGCGGATGATGCTCTCAGGCATGAGTGTGGCGGAGTTGTGCAATGCCATATCTACAGGGAATGCGAAGTTGATACAGAGTATCAAGGGTGTCGGAAAGATGACGGCCCAGCGCATCATCGTCGATCTGAGGGATAAGATCGTGACGCTGGGCATCGCTGACGAGATACCTGCTGGCGGTAGCGTGCAGGCTCCGGTTAACAATGCGGTGAGGGACGAGGCCGTATCGGCTCTGACGATGCTGGGCTTTGCGCCTGCTCCCAGTCAGAAGGTGGTCGTGCAGATTCTCCAGGAACAGCCGGCACTGCCTGTGGAACAGGTGGTCAAACTGGCGCTGAAACAGATAAAGTGATGGTTATAGCAGCGGACTACAGGACTATTTATAAATAGAATCAGACGGTGACTAAGAGTCCTGAAGTCCGCTGCAAAAAAGAGAGATGAAGCGAGTCGCATACACCATATTGGTTCTATTGAGTGTCACGGCACTGGCCATACCTCCGCAGGACGTTAGGACGGGAGGCGGTCGGGCGGGGCAGACCGACCCGCAGATGCCTGTTGTCGAGGATGAGTCCATCCCCGACTCTCTTTTACGCGCGCGCTTCCGCATACAGAAGACCGCCCCGGTGCTTGTGGAGGACCTCGACTCCTTGGCCCTCGACCTGAGGATGCCGGAGAACATCCGTCAGGCAGTGGAATACGATGACACAGCCAATGTCTATTATGTCGGTTCGAAGATCGGCGACAGTTACCTGAACGCCCCTGTGCTGATGACACCGGAGGAGTATCGCCAGTGGAGTGAAAAGCGGGCGATGCACGAATTCTTCCGTCAGAAGAATACCGAGAACGTAGAGAACAAGGGCGAGGATAAGTTCTCTTTCGCTGACATGCACTTCGACCTCGGACCGGCGGAGAAGATATTCGGTCCAGGTGGCGTGCGCATCAAGACACAGGGAACGGCAGAGTTGAAACTTGGCATGACGATGAAGAACATCGACAACCCGTCGCTGCCCATCCGCAACCGTAAGACCACGGCCTTCGACTTCGACGAGAAGATCAACCTGAATGTGAACGGTAAGGTGGGTGACAAGGTGAACATGAACCTGAACTACAACACCGATGCCACCTTCGACTTCGATACGCAGAACCTGAAACTGAAATATGAGGGCAAGGAAGATGAGATCATCAAACTTGTAGAGGCAGGTAATGTCAGTTTCCCCTCTAACAACTCTCTGGTCAAGGGCGCGAGCAGCCTCTTCGGCATCCGTACGGATATGCAGTTCGGAAAACTCAAACTGCAGACGGTACTCTCCCAGAAGAAGTCTTCCACGAAGAGCGTCTCTTCCAAGGGCGGCACACAGACCACACCTTTCGAACTCAACGTGGCCGACTATGAGGAGAACCGCCACTTCTTCCTCTCACACTATTTCCGTGAGCGCTACGACCAGTCGATGTCGTCGCTGCCCGACCTGATGACAGGCATCGAGATCAACCGCGTGGAGATCTGGGTGACCAACAAGACGGGTACCACGGTGAACACTCGTAATATCGTGGCCCTGACGGACCTGGGTGAGAACACACAGGTCTATAATCCCTACTGGACGCTCTCAGGACAGGCCGTGCCCGGCAACGCTGCCAACGCGGAGTATGCCACGATGGTGAACAACTATGCCGATGCCCGCGACATCGACCAGACGATGACGGTGCTGGCCGGGATTCCCAACTTCGAGGTGGGCACCGACTACGAGAAACTGTCGAGCGCCCGACTGCTGACTCCTTCGGAATATACGGTGAACAAGTCGCTGGGCTATGTGTCTCTGAAGACAGGCCTGCAGACCGACCAGGTGCTGGCTGTGGCCTACGAGTTCACCTCGGGAGGCGTGACCTATCAGGTGGGTGAGTTTGCCAGTGACCTCACGGAGACCTCCAAGGCCCTCTTCGTGAAGTCGCTGAAGAACACGTCGAATAACCCATCGCAAGGCAACTGGCGCCTGATGATGAAAAACGTGTATTATCTGGCATCGACCGTTGAGAAGACCAAGTTCCGCCTCGATATCAAGTACCAGAGCGATACGGCAGGCGTCTATCTGACCTATATCCCCGAGCAGCAGGTGAAGAGCAGGACGCTCCTGAAACTGTTGGGCTGTGACCGGCTGGACAATAACAACAAGACGAACCCCAACGGCTACTTCGACTTCGTGGAAGGCTATACCGTGAGCAACGGCCGTGTGTTCCTGCCTGCCTCGGAGCCTTTTGGCAGTTTCCTGAAGAAACAACTCATGGCAGGCGGACTCTCTGAGGCTGATGCCGAGAAATATGCCTTTACCCAACTCTATGACTCCACGAAGACGGTGGCGAAGCAGAATGCCGAGAAAGACAAGTTCCTCCTCGTCGGACAGTACAAGGGCTCTTCAGCCAATGTCATCTCCCTCGGGGCCTATAACGTGCCCCCTGGCTCTGTCGAGGTGACCGCCGGTGGCGTCGTCCTCTCGGAAGGCTCAGACTATACGGTGGATTATTCCGCTGGTGAGGTGACCATCCTGAACCAGAGCATCATCGATGCTGGTACGAACGTCAACGTGTCGCTGGAGTCGAACACCGACTATGGCATGCAGCGCAAGACGATGATGGGTGTGAACTGGGAGTATGACTTCACGAAGAACTTCCAGATTGGCGGTACGCTGATGCGCCTCTCGGAACAGGCACTCACCTCGAAGGTGGCTATGGGAGCCGAACCCCTGAGCAATACCCTCTGGGGCCTGAATGTGAACTGGAAACAGGAATCGCAGTGGCTCACCTCCATGCTCAACAAGATTCCCTTCCTGCATGTGAAGGAGCCTTCCCATATCTCCTTCACGGGGGAATTCGCCCAACTGATCGCCGGTACGGCCAGTGGTACGCAGGACGATGCCTCCTATATCGACGACTTTGAGAATACAAAGAACTATATCAGCGTGAAGAGTCCTCAGGCATGGACGCTCTCGAGCGTACCGTCAACCCTGGTGGAGTCTTCCGACAAGACAGGTGTGACCAGCGGCTATAATCGTGCCCGCCTGGCATGGTACTATGTCGATCCTGTCCTCAACAGCCGCTCTTCCACGCTCACGCCGAGTCATCTGAAGAGCGACCTGGAACAACTCTCCAACCACTATGTGCGCGAGGTCTTTGTGAAGGAACTCTATCCGAACCGTCAGCAGAGCACCTATAACGGTGCCACCTCAAAGCAGGATGTGCTCAACCTGGCCTTCTATCCCTCGGAGCGCGGACCGTATAACCTGACCCGTGATATCAATGCAGACGGTACGCTGATGCAGCCCGAGACCAAGTGGGGCGGTATGATGCGTAAGTTGGAGACCACCGACTTCGAGCAGGCCAACATCGAGTACATCGAGTTCTGGTTGCTGGATCCCTTCATCTATACCCGTCAGGCAGGCAATGCCTCTGACTATAGTGGTGACCTCTATTTCGACCTGGGCGAGATCAGCGAGGATATCCTGCACGATGGCAAGAAGTTCTATGAGAGTGGTATGCCTGTTGATGGCACCGGTTCCTTCACCACTACCCAGTGGGGTAAGATCCCTCAGCAGGCCACGCAGACATACGCCTTCGCCACGTCAGCGGGGTCACGACGACTGCAGGATGTGGGCTTCAACGGACTTAACGACGACGAGGAGCGCCAGTTTGGTGCTTATCAGGAGTGGCTTAATGCCGTGGTGAACAGTGGCGTGATCACCAACGACAGTATCATCCAGGCCTGGCGCAACGACCCTGCCGGTGATAACTACCACTACTTCCGTGGCTCTGACTACGACAACGAGCGCCGCAGTATCCTCGACCGTTATAAACTGATCAACAACCCGCAGGGCAACTCGCCTGATACGGATCAGCAGACGGAATCCTACGACACCAGTTATAAGAGCGGACCAGATGTGGAAGATATCAACGAGGACTTTACCCTCAACGAGTTTGAGCGGTATTTCCAGTACAAGGTGCGCATCTCGCCCGAGATCCTGGATGCCTACCGCAACGGGGCGCCCCCTGCCGACTGCTTCATCACCGACATGCGCACCAGCAGCGTGAAACTCCGTAATGGTGACACCACCAGCGTCAACTGGTACCAGTTCCGTATCCCACTCACGGAATATGAGCATAAGCAGGGCAGTATCAGTGACCTCACCAGTATCCGTTTCATGCGTATGTTCATGACGGGCTTCCAGAAACCCATCGTACTGCGCTTTGGCTCGCTCGACCTCGTCCGTGGAGAGTGGCGACTCTATAAGCAGAGCCTCAATACGAGCGCTGCCGAGGGAGGTACGATGGAGGTGAGTGCCGTGAATATCGAGGAGAACAATGACAAGACACCAGTGAACTACGTGTTGCCACCGGGCATCTCGCGTGTCACCGACCCCTCACAGCCGCAACTCGTGGAGGCCAATGAGCAGGCTCTCGACATGGTGGTGAAGGAACTGCAGCACGGAGAGTCGAAGGCCGTCTATCGCAACACGACCCTCGACCTGCGGCAGTACAAGCGGATGCAGATGTTCGTACACGCCAACCACCTGGAGCCTGACGCCACCAACTTACGGGACAACCAGTTGGCGGTGTTCGTCCGCATGGGTAGCGACTATAAGAACAACTACTACGAGTACGAGATTCCCCTCTCGCTGACCCCCGACCGTAGCGACTATAGCAAATACGCGACGGCAGACCGTCAGCAGGTATGGCCTGAGGCGAACATGCTCGATATCAGTCTCGACGTCTTCACCCGTGTGAAGAAACTGCGCAATCAGGCTAAGGGACAAGGCCTTGGCTCCTTCACCCAACTCTTTACCGACTATGACCCCGACCGTCCCAACAATAAGATCAGCGTGATGGGTAATCCGACGCTGGGCGAGGTGAAGGTGATGATGATTGGCGTCAGGAACATCTCGGGCGAGGTGAAGTCGGGTGAGGTGTGGGTCAACGAACTGCGTCTGCTGGAAACCAACAACGAGGGAGGATGGGCTGCCTCGGGCACGATGAACGTGCAACTCTCCGACTTTGGCACGTTGAACCTGGCAGGACGGTATGTCAGTGACGGCTTTGGCGGTCTGGAGGAGGGTGTCATGCAGCGCTCCACCGACACGCAGAAACAGTATAGCGTGACCACCTCACTGGAACTGGGTAAGTTCTTCCCCGACAAGGCGAAGGTCAGTGTGCCCCTCTATTACTCCGTGACAAAAGAGGAGATACGACCTCGCTATAACCCCATGGATACGGACATGCGACTGGATGATGCCCTGGATGCCGCCGTTGATCAGCATGAGCGTGACAGCATCGAGTCGATTGCCGTCACCAAGACCACAAACTCCAACTTCTCGCTCTCCAACATGCGCTGGGGCCTGAAGACCAAGCGGAGTCCGATGCCCTATGACCCGGCCAACTTCTCCTTCAGTTACAGTCATGCCCACCGTTACACCTCGGGAGAGACGACCGTCTATGAGAGTGATGACCAGTGGCGGGGGGCCATCAACTATAGTTATTCGCCTGTCTATAAGACCTGGGAACCGTTCAAGAAACTGAAGGGCAAGTCGAAATGGCTCAACTTCCCCAAGGCCATCGGCCTGAACTACCTGCCGCAGAGCATCGCCATCAACTCCGAACTGACACGCTCCTATTATGAACTGCAGGAGCGCGACCTCGAGAGTCTGGAAAACCAGAACCTGCCACTGACCTTCAATGAGCAGTTCCTCTGGAACCGTGACTTCTCCCTCCGCTGGGACTTCACCAAGAACCTGCACTTCAACTTCCAGTCGGCTACGCATGCAGAGATCGAGGAACCCTATACACCTGTGAACAAGGACCTCTATCCTGATCAGTATTCGGCCTGGAAGGACTCCGTATGGACGAGCATCAAGAACCTGGGTACGCCTCTCGACTATCAGCAGCAGGTGACGGCCAGTTACCAACTGCCGCTGAACAAACTGCCCATCTTCGACTGGGTCAACAGTGATGCTTCCTACAATGCCCGCTATACATGGGTACGTGGTACGCAGCGTAACGACGGCACCTCCCTTGGCAATACCATCACCAGCAACCGTAACCTGAACATCAACGGCAGTTTCAACATGGAGACGCTCTACAACCACGTGCCCTTCCTGAAGAAAGCCAATGAGCGCTTCAAGAAAGCCATCGCAGGAAGGACATCTAGGAATCCTAGGAGTGCTAGGAGTTCTAGGAGTTCTAGTAATCCTAGTAATCCTAGTACCCCTAGTGCCCCTAGGAAAGACGAAGAGCCTCTCGTCAAGAAGAACTCCTATCAGCGCGAGATAACCCTCAAGGCCGATACCACCATCACCGTCGCCCATAACAAGAACTCCAAGCGACTGATCGTCACCGCCCGTACGAAGGACGGCAAGCCCTACAATGTCAAGTACAAGGTCATCGACCAGAACAAGATTCTCATCAAGAACCGTGATACGGTGAGCATCAAACTCAGCATTACGACCAAGAAACCATGGGAGGAGATGGCATGGTACAAGCCCGCCCAGAGCATCGCGCGCCTGCTGATGATGGTGCGCTCCATCAACATCAGTTATCGTCAGCAGTACAACATGCTCCTGCCAGGCTTCCTGCCAAATGTCGGGGATATCTTCGGACAGCGCACGGGGAGCGTGATGTCGCCAGGCCTCGACTTCGCCTTTGGAATGATCGGTGATAACTATATCGACAAGGCCTTGGACAACAACTGGCTGCTGATGAACGACAATGTGGCCAGTCCAGCCACTGTCAACAGTAACACCGACCTGCAGGTGAGGGCTGTGCTCGAACCGGTGCGCGACCTGAAGATCGACCTGAATGCCTCGCGGACTGACAACCGTGCCAAGAGTATTCAATATATGTACGCGGGAAGGCCTACCACCTATAGCGGCTCGTTTAACATGACCACCATCTCTCTCCGTGGTTCACTGGCAGGCATTGGCGATGCGGCCAATGGCTACCAGTCCAGTGTCTTTGATGAGTTCTGTGCTCTTCTGCCAGAGTTCCAACAGCGTGTACAGGCCCAGTATGCCGATGCACCCGGTACGTTCGGTGAGGTTAATCTCTATAGCGCCGACGTGATGGTGCCAGCGTTCCTCTCCGCCTATACCATGGGCGCAGGCAAGTCGCTCAGCATCTTCCCCGCCATCACGAGGATGCTGCCCAACTGGACTGTCCGCTATAGTGGACTGTCGAAGTTGAAGGGTATCCGCGACTATTTCAAGAGCCTGAACATCAACCACGCCTATAAGAGCGTCTATAGCGTGGGCAGTTACGCCTCCTATAGTTCTTGGCAGGAATATATGAACGGACTGGGCTTCATCACTGACCAGACGACGGGCGGACTGCAGCCCTCGTCGATGTATAACGTCTCGACGGTCAGCATCAACGAGGCCTTCTCGCCCCTGCTGGGCGTAGATGCCACCTTCCAGAATGATCTCACGGCAAAGATTGAGTATCGCACCACCCGTGTGCTGAACCTCTCGATGACCAGTGTGCAGATCAACGAGGCGCTCAGCCGCGACTGGGTCATCGGACTGGGGTATAAGATCCGCGACTTCCGACTTTTCAACAGTTCCATGAGTCGTAAGATCAAGGGAGCCCAGAAGTCGAAAGGGAAGTCAAAAAAGACGGATGATCCTACTAAGTCAAGTACTTCCAGTACCTCTAGTCGATCGGGCGTGAACCATGACCTGAATCTGCGCCTCGATATCTCCTTCCGCGACCAGGCTTCCATCACGCGTGACATCGCCTCGGGCATCTCTTCTGCCTCGAGTGGTAATAGTGCCATCAAGATATCCTTTATGGCCGACTACACCCTGAGCCGTCTGCTTACCCTCACTGCCTATTTCGACCAGCAGACCAACACCCCGCTTCTCTCCAGTAGCAGTTACCCGACCACCACGCGCGACTTCGGTCTATCCATGAAGTTCTCACTGACGCGTTAGAACTTGTAGTCGAGGCCGATGCCGATCACGTGGTTCGTACGGCTGTAGGTCTCGTTGCCGGCACGCCCTACACCCGCACCGAGGCCCAGAAAGCCGCCATACTCTTCCTGCTGAAAGACCTCAAGAAAGAGTGCCCCTGCCTGGATGTAGCCTCAGACCCAGATTACAGGCAACTAAACCTAGATTAATTCCCCCCCCCCCAGAGGTGAGTTTTAGGGCTCGGTTAACAAAGTTTAAGAGAAGAAATGCGTAGGTTAATCGTTTTCTTCGTAACTTTGCGACGTACGCCGCGATGACGCTTACGCCCGGCCATCGAAACATGTTTCATGGCTCTCGCTAAATCGCTGCATTGCCCGCTGAATATCAATATTAATCAAACCATTAAAATGAAAAAACTTACATTGTTGTTAGTCAGCTTCTTTTTCGGCTTGAGCATGCAGGCAGGAGAGATAACAGAAGCTCAGGCACTTCAGAAGGCTCAGAAGTTGATGAAGGGCAAACAGTTGACGCAGGTCCAGAACCGCAGCATGGCGCGTGGCGCCTCGGCGACGGCTCCAGCCTATTACGTGTTTAATGCCGAGAAAAACGGCGGTTTCGTGGTCATCGCCGGCAACGACCAGATGCCCGAGGTGCTTGGCTATGCCGAGCGGGGCAGTTTCGATCTCTCGCAGGCGCCCGACAATGTGAAATGGCTCTTCGACTACTATGCCGAGGTCGCCCGCTCGCTGGGAAACCAGCCAGCCGACCGTCGTGCTGCCACCAGAGGTGATGCCAAGGCCGAACTCATTCCCCTGCTCACTACCCAGTGGGACCAGACCGGCATCTATCAGCAGCACTGCCCGGAAGTGAATGGCATGAAGACGCTGACCGGTTGTGTGGCCACGGCGATGGCCCAGGTGGTGAACTACCTCCAGTGGCCGCTCCATAACGTGCGCGAAGTGGCTGGATATACCACCGAGCACGGCATCAACCTTGAGTTGCTGCCGGCCCGCAAGTTCAACTGGTTTGGCATGAACGACGACGACATCGCCTGGCTCATGCGCTATTGCGGTCAGGCCGTGTCGATGAAATATGACATTGGCGAGTCAAGTGCCACTTCGGGTAATATTCCCGGCGCACTCATCTCCATCTTCAATTTCAGTAAGGGTGCCAATCTCTTGGGCCGCGAGGAGTTTTCCGACGAGGAGTGGGAGCAGGTGCTCTATGATGAGATCAAGGCAGGGCGCCCTGTCATCTACAGCGGCTTTAGCGGTGAGGCAGGCCACTCCTTTGTGCTGCATGGCTATAAGGACGGCAAGTTCTACGTCAACTGGGGCTGGGGCGGACGTATGGACGGTTATTTCGAACTGACCAACCTGAAGCCCGGCGACATAGATTTCAAGGAGAAACAGAATGCCGTCGTGGGCCTCCAGCCTGCATTGGGCAACGGCGACGACAAAGATGACGCGTTGAAGCCGGAAATCGGTTTCCGTGAGGTGCACGTGGAAAAGCAGGGCCAGTTGGCATCGCTGCTGCCCGAGGGCGAGCGCTATCGCATCAGCCGACTGAAGGTTACCGGCGTGGTGGGCGGTAAGGATATCGACGTGCTCCGTGATATGTCGGCCGATAAGTATGGTGGGCCTAATCAGGGCCGTCTGTCGAAACTCGACCTCTCAGAGGCCCGCATCGTAGGCGGACAGAAGTATGTTGACGATAACTATGACTGCATTGATGATACATTTAACGACTGGCAATTCGCCAATTGTTTCACACTGACCGAAATCGTGCTGCCTAAAACGCTGAAAGCCATTGAAATAGGGGCGTTCTCTGGTACAAGCATCACCTCTGTCTTCATTCCGAAGTCTGTCACACAATTGGCGAGTTATGCCTTTGACATTTCTACGCTGAATTCAATCGAGGTGGAAGAAGGCAATACGGCGTATTATTCCCAGAACAATGCCATCTACGATAAAAACACACGCGTGCTTATCAGAGGCTGCAAGGCTACAAGCATTCCCGAGGGCGTGGTGGAAATCGGCGAAGGTGCATTCGCATCGGCCGGACTGAAAAACATCGCCCTGCCTAAGAGCATCAAGACCATCGGGACGCAAGCGTTCTCGAGTAATTATGATATAAGAAATCTCTATATCCCGGCTTCTGTGGAGAAAATAGCCCAAAGCGCTTTCTTCTCCTGTGCTAATCTGGTGTCGATCACGGTCGATAAGGATAACAAGAAATTGGACTCGCGCGACAACTGTAACGCCATCATCGAGACGGCCACCAATACCCTTATTCAGGCTTCAAATTCCACTGTTGCCATTCCTGCCACGGTGAAGGCTTTGGGTGATTATGCCTTTGCCCGTTTGGGAATTAGGAAACTTGATATCCCTGAGACCGTTTCCAAGATGGGCCAGAATGTCTTTGAAGGAACTTCAATCATGACTTTCATCGCACATGGTGCAACGCCTTTATCCATTCCTAATGATGCTTTCGGCTACCTCAACCCGAATACTGTCCTGATTGTGCCCGACGGCTCCAAGGCGAAATACGCCGCAGCCCCGGGATGGCAAGACTTCAAATTGGAAGAACGCGCGATCGTGGAGGCTTCTGAATTTGAGAATCAACGGATCTGTAGCGTCAACCTCTCTTCTGCCGGTACGCTCGAGTCGGCATTCCCTGCCGATAGGAAGTCGATCATCAGGGAACTGAAAGTGACAGGCTCCATCAACGGTAAAGACTTTGAGTTCATGAGAAACTTATGCGGCCGTAATTGTCCGCTGTCGACCATCGATCTCTCTGAGGCTAACATCGTCAGCGGAGAAGGCACCGTCGCCAATGAGTTGCCGGAATCCGCCTTAATTAACACCTTCTCTCTGGAGAACATCATTCTGCCGAAGAGCCTGACAGCCATCGGCATGTTTGCCTTTCAGGACAGTGGCATCAGGGAGTTTGTGCTGCCCAAGAACGTAACCACCATCGGCAGGGATATCTTCTACTATGCCGATAACCTCGAGGTGCTGAGCGTAGAGGCTGGCAACCCCACGTTCGACTCGCGCGACAACTGTAACGCCATCATCGAGACGGCTACCAACACGCTGCGCATCGGCTGCAGGACTACTGTCATCCCCGAGTCCGTCACCGCCATCGGCGAAGCAGCCTTAAGCGGCAAACGCGGACTGAAGGAAGTCAAACTCCCCAATAGCGTCACGTCGATAGGATGGGCAGCCTTCTGGGCCGATGAAGATCTGACCACGGTGAAACTGTCGGCCGGTATCACCGATTTAGGCGAATCGCCCTTCGGCGGATGTGAAAACATCACCTCGTTCGAGATCGACCCGAACAATCCGAAATACGACTCGCGCGACAACTGTAACGCCATCATCGAGACTGCTACGAACACGCTGATCCAGGGCTTCTCTACCACGAAGATCCCCGAGGGCGTGAAGAAAATTGCCGCAGCCTCCTTCCGTAGTATTTTCACACTGACGGAGATCGAGATTCCTGCCAGCGTGGAGAAAATCGAGGCCGAGGCCTTCCTCTACTGCAACCAGTTGACAAAGGTGGTGTCTCATATCAGGAAACCCTTTACCGTGTCATCGATGGTGTTCAGTGGCGACAACATGAAGTCAGCCGTACTCTATGTGCCCTATGGCACGAAGGCGGCCTACGCCAACACCCCGGGATGGGACAACTTCAGGAAGATTGTCGAGATGGACTATGTGGAGGGTGAGTATGCGAAGTATGCAGCCAGCGTAGCAACGACCGACTTCGGCAAGGCCTATGCGGCTGTCAACAGCAGCGTGGAGGTGCCCGTCACCCTGGTTGGCGAAGGCATCGAGCCCGTTACCAATATCGACTATACCATCACCACCGGTTCCACCACGACCGAGCACCATCTCGATCTTCCGTCGCCTGTCAGTTTTATGATGACCTCAGAGATCCTGGTTCCGCTGGAGGCCGACGGCGCTCTCGGTTCGCAGGACAAGACCTTCAAGGTGACCAAGGTGAACGGCGTGGCCAACGAATGCACCACAGAGAACTTGTCGGCCAAGGGTCAACTGGTGACCTTGGCCAAGAAGCCCAAGGTGACGGCATTTGTCGAAGAGGCTACCGGCACCTGGTGCGGCTGGTGCGCCCGTGGTATTCCTGCTCTGGCGCTCCTGAATAAGATCTATGGCAAGAACGTGATTACCGTAGCCGTTCACGGTGGCGGCAATGACGACCCGATGATCCTCGACAACTATCAACTCAACGTGTCGGGCTATCCCAGTTGTATGGTGAATCGTGGTGAGACTGTCGATCCCTACTACGGCAGCAACAGCAAGCCCTTTGGCATCAGCCGTGAGGTAGAGGCCGTGCACCGCAGTTATGTGCCCGCCGGCATCGAGGTTGAAGCCTCATGGGCCAACGACAACACGATCGACGTCAAGACCACAACCACCTTCGTAGAGGATGTGGCCAACGCCAACTACCGCATCGGCTATCTGCTCGTGGCCGACGGTCTGAAAGGCACCGGCGACACATGGTGCCAGTCCAACTATTACGCTGGCTCAAGCACAACCGACGAGAACCTCGCCCCTCTGACGAAGGATGAGTCTAAGATGAAGAATGTGTCGTACAACTATGTGCCCGTCGCCGCCTACGAGCCGTTCGACGGTATTGAGGGCAGTGTGCCCGCATCCATCGCCCAGGATGCGCCCATGACCCACAACTATCAGATCGACATCACCGGCAATACGCGCATTCAGGACAAGGAGAATCTCACGGTCGTAGCCCTGCTGATCGACAAGAACGACGGCAAGGTTGTGAATGCCGCTAAGTTCTCGTTCAACGACAAGGGTGGATCAGGCACTGGTATCAGCGACACGACGTTCCAGCCCGAGTCAGGTGCCGCCAACGGTGCCTGGTACTCGCTCGACGGTCGCCGCGTAGAAGCCCAGCCTGCCAAGCCCGGCCTCTACATCCACAACGGCCGCAAAGTCGTGACTAAGTGAGCGAAATGGGAGTTTTTTTACCTCTGGGGCCTGACCCCAGAGGTGAATATTTAGTAGTTTTTGTTTGGTGGTTTGCTAATTATTTCGTAATTTTGCACCGGAAAGTTAGGAAAAGTGTATAGATCTTACACAAAAACGAACTTTCCAGTGCTGTTATGAGGATAGAAAGAGATGTTATCAACCAGTTCAAAGCGTGCCCGTTCGAAGGACTATGAAGACGCCCTGATGTGGCTTGAAGATGCAGGAATGATTTATCGTATCTTCAGCATCAGTAAACCAGGCATGCCTATTTCAGCCTACGAGGAAACGGATGCTTTTAAGGTTTATGCCTGCGACTGTGGTCTGCTTCGCCGTCTGGCACATTTACCTGCGTCGGTAGTAACCGATCCAATTGCCAACTATACAGAATTTAAGGGAGCAATGGCCGAAAATGCAGTCCTTCAGTCAATGATGCCCTTAATGGATGACCAAAGACCCTATTATTGGACATCACCCGGAACTGCAGAAGTGGAGTTTGTCATACAGTGGGATGACGAGATTATCCCCGTTGAAGTTAAAGCCGAAGAGAACATTACTGGTAGCAGTCTCTCTGTATATAATAAGACATACTCTCCCCATTACCGCATGCGCTTTTCGATGTTGAACCTTCAGTTTAACGAGGGGTTGCTAAGCAGTCCTGCACCTTTGGCGAGTTGGCTCGACAAATGGATGTCTCTGCTAAAGTAGCTCCAAAAACTTAGTGCTAGGGTCAGGCCCCAGCGATGAGTTATGGGGGTGGTTAACAAAATTTAAGAGAGGAAATGGTGGAGGTTTGTCGTTTTCTTCGTAAATTTGCGGTGTTACGCCGCGATGCCTGCCAGAAGTGGATGCGGCTTCATTAATCAAGTACGAATAAACCATTAATAGCCAGCAATATGAATTCTAAAACCATTAACTCTTTTTCAGCGAGGACAGTCGGCAGACTGATGAGCGCCCGGCGGGCTGTTCTAACCATGCTCGCAACATTCCTAATTGCCATGACCGCCCATACGGCATGGGCACAAGATCCTGCGACCATAGGCAGCATCAGTTACAACGAAACGTTGGAGGCCTATGAGATTAATAGTGTTGACAACCTCAACGATTTGGCCGTGTATGTTAACGGCTCAGGCAACTATTCCACGAATGGCAGCGAGACCACCCCTCACGATTGCCAAGGACTGACTTTCAAGATGACGGCCGACATCACCTTTAACACTACCGTGGATAATAACTTCACGCCCATCGGAGAACAGAATAAAAACTTCTATGGTACCTTTGACGGACAAGGACATACCATCAGCGGTATCAGAATCAATAAACCATCAGATGATTACATAGGCATCTTTGGCGCATTAGGAAGTACTACAGCAGGAGTAGTAAAGAACCTTGTTGTCCGTAACTGCAGTATTGTGGGTGACGCTTATGTAGGTGTTATTGCTGGAGATTTAACAGGCGGCGCCCCCGGCGCCGGCATCATCGAGAACTGCCACGTCGGTAGCGATGTCACCCTCAGTGGTAATTCCTATGTCGGCGGCATAGCCGGAATTAGTTATAAAGGAAGAATAGTAGGCTGTACCTGCGCTGCTACTATTACAGGTACAAACTCCGGCGGCTATGATGCTACAAAACTTGGAGGTATCACCGGTAGAACACATTCTTCAGATCCCTCTACGCTGACCAACAATCTTTTCACTGGCGCTATCACCGGTGTCCTTAATAATTATATCGGTGCCATAGTTGGTGAGAAACAAAGTGGCACCCTGACGAACAACGTCTATACTTCTACAGAATTCAAAGGTATTGGTAAAGGAAATTCTATAGAAGGCGATGATGCCGACGGAGAAACCAAGCACGCCTACAGTATTACTGAAGGTGCATATGTCACCGTGGATTTCGCTGGAGACGCTACCACCAAGTATAGTCCCAATGGCATATCCGTCTATGATGCTGGTATGAAATATGCCAATGCGCTGTATGTTGGCGGCACTGAGGCCGTCAGCCTCTTGCTCAGCAAAAAAACAGATTATCCACTTCTCAGATATTCGGCCACAACGGGTACGCTCAGTGGTACCGCTATTACTGGCAATAAAGATGCCTACACACTGACCATGGCCGAACCTGCTTCCACCATCACGGCAAATATAGCTTTTTGGGGTGAGAAGAATGGAGCCGACGGTTCTTCCGAAGAAAAGGCTTATGTCATCACCGGCACCGAGGGCCTCGACCTGCTGGCGCAGAGTGTGAATGCAGGAAACACGTATGAAGGTAAGTACTTTAAGTTAGGCGACAACATTGCCTATGACAAGGATAATAACTTTACGCCCATCGGTTGTAGGATAATAGAAGAAAATAATCAGGCTATTGAATGCCCCTTCAGGGGTCATTTCGACGGTAACGGCAAGACCATCAGCGGCATCAATCTCAATAATTCAGATGTTGATGATCATGGTATCTTTGGGTATTTATATGGAACAGTGAAGAACCTTGTTGTCAGTAACTGCAGTATTGTGGCTGACCATAACATAGGTGCTATCGTTGGAGTATCATTCGGCACCATCGAGAACTGCCATGTCGGTAGCGATGTCACCCTCAGTGGTCATTCACATGTCGGCGGCATTGCCGGCTGGTGCGCAACTGCGACAATTAAAGGCTGTACCAGCGCCGCTACTATTACAGGTACAAATAGTTCTGGTGACAATGCCAATAATCTCGGCGGCATCGTCGGGGCAACAAATGGACCATCATCATCTCTGACCGACAATCTTTTCACTGGCGCTATCACCGGTGATCTTGGGCAATATATCGGCGCAATATTTGGTTGGGGGAATGAATATGCCACCCTGACGAACAACGTCTATACTTCTGCAGGATTCGGCGGTATCGGCGCTGAAGGTTCTGCAACAGGTGCCGACGGGGCTGGTGCCCGCAAGGCTGTGGTTATCGGCGCGGCCGAAGGCGTGACCATCACCCCGACGGGCGAGGCTACGACCTACAACGTCAGCGGCATCACCACTTATGCCGATAATAACGTTCTCGGCTACGACAGCAAACTCTATGCCGGTGCCACCGACGCCGTCAAACTCTCCATCGTCAACACAGGTACACCAGAAACGGGCTACGAATTCAGCGGCTTCACTGCCGGCGAGGGCGTGACAATTACATCCAGCGAGAATGTCTATACCCTCACGGTGCCTGCCAGCGATGTCACCGTCGATGTGGTTTATCAGGCTATTATCTATAACATCACCTACAAGGGCGTCGAAGATGAGGGTGTCACCTTCACTGAAGATAATCCTGAGGCTTACACCGTAGAGACCGAGAGTTTCGCGCTGAACAATCCCTCGAGGGAGGGTTATCTGTTTACGGGCTGGACCTACGAGGGACAGGACGAGCCGACGAAGACCGTGACCATCGCCATGGGCTCGACGGGCGACAAGACCTTTACCGCCAACTGGAAGAGGTTCCTGACGGACGAGGGCATTACCGTCAGCACGATTGCCGATCAGACCTTTACGGGCAGCGCCATCACGCCTGCCATCACCGTCATGGACGGCACGACCGACATCAGCGACCAGTGCGACTTCGCCTATTCAGATAATGTGGATGTCGGCACTGCGACCGTTGTCATCTCTGCCAAGGAGTCGAGCACTGCCTACGCTGGTGAAAGGAGCATGACGTTTAATATCATTTCGGATGTGAAGGCGTGGGGCGACGGTGACGGAATTTCCGAAGCAACGCCCTATGTCATCTCCAGCACCGAGGGCCTCGACCTGCTGGCACAGAAGGTGAATGATGGAAATTCATACGCGGGCAAGTACTTTAAGATAGGCGCCGACATCACCTATACCCACCTGGCAGATGGTGCAGAAGGAGCCGGGGAGGAGAATAACTACACGGCCATCGGCAATAGTGATTTTGCCTTCCAAGGACATTTCGACGGTGGCGGCAAGACCATCAGCGGTATCCGTATCTATAACGAGAATATGGGATATCAGGGTCTCTTCGGCCAAATCGCAGCACCTGGCGAAGTGAAAAATGTCATCCTCGCCGATACACGCATCGTCGCCGGAGAAAAAACGGGCTGCATCGCAGGGTATAATGCTGGTACATTGAAAGACAACTTCGTCATCGGCACAACCATTTCTTCCGTGTCCGACACTTATGTTGGCGCCATCGCAGGCCAGAATGAAAACGGCACGCTCACAGGCAACTACTATGCTGCTTGCACGGCGGGCAGCACGGCGAAGGCTACAGGCATAGGATGCAATGGTGCTGATGTCATTGCTAACGACGGTGCGCTCAGCGTGCATCAGATCACCTTTGCCGCGGTCGTCACGGGTGTTGCCATCGATGCCGCTGCCAAGGCTTATTCATACAATAGCAAGGACTACTATGCCCAGGGCAAGCCGGTGAAACTCACCTATTCAGGCACGCCTGACACGGGCTACGAATTCAGCGGCTTCACTGCCGGTGAGGGCGTGACAATTACATCCAGCGAGAATGTCTATACCCTCACGGTGCCTGCCAGCGATGTGACCGTCGATGTGGTTTATGACCCTATTCTCTATACCATCACCTACAAGGGCGTCGAAGATGAGGGTGTCACCTTCACTGAAGATAATCCTGAGGCTTACACCGTAGAGACCGAGAGTTTCGCGCTGAACAATCCCTCGAGGGAGGGTTATCTGTTTACGGGCTGGACCTACGAGGGACAGGACGAGCCGACGAAGACCGTGACCATCGCCATGGGCTCGACGGGCGACAAGACCTTTACCGCCAACTGGGAGGAGTTTGTGGAGACCGAGGTGGAGACGGCTGTCACCAACGAGGCAGCCAAGGAGGTTGAGATCACTAAAGTGATGGTGCCCAAGGGTGAGACCAAGGCCGTCATCCCCGCAACAGTCAACGGCTATACTGTGACCAATATCGCTAAGGGAGCGTTCTATTATAAGACCGGCGAGGACCACGTGCAGGACATCATTCTGCCCGATACCAAGCGGCTTATCAACATTGAAGAGGACGCTCTGATTTTCGATAAATTGATGGAGCCTACCTTGCATGTGCCTCTGGGACTGCTCAGTGACTATGCGAACATGCCGGGCCTGAAAATCTTCTTCGAGGCCGACAAGATTCAGGCTATGGCTGTGGCTGTGGATAAGTACTGGACCTTCTCTTGCGGCATCGACGTGAAGGTGCCTGAGGGCGTGAAGGTGTACACCTGTCGGATGAACGACGACAAGACGGCTGTGGTGATCCACGAGTTGACCGACGACGAGTTGGGCGGCGTGATCAAGGCCAACAACGGTGTGCTGCTGAGCAGTGCTACGGGCGAGTATCCCTTCGTCGTGAACCATGCATCGGCCACGGAGGTAGGCAAGAGTTACGAGAACAACCTGCTGGAGCCTGTGCTGAGGGCCAAGAACTACGCCTCGGGCGAATACTACGTGCTGAAGGACAATGAGTTCCACCCGATTCTCGCCAACGATTCGAAAGTACCTGCGTGCAAGGCTGTGCTGAAGAAGCCTACGGGCGTCTCCGGATCAAGAACGATCGGTATCGATGAGGACGATGACGCAACGCGCATCTGGGGTGTCAGCGTGGCCGACGAAGATGCCGTCTGGTACACCGTCAGCGGCCAGCGCATCGACAAGCCCACGAAGAAGGGTCTGTATATTAAGAACGGTAAAAAGGTAATCATTAAGTAAGGGAGGAACCAGACAATGAGAAAGATATTTCAACTGTTAATGATAGTGGTGATGATGGGCTTGACGCCCGTCTTCACCGCGTGTGACGATATCACGGCTTCGGGAGACAACCCCGTGCCGACAACCCCTGCGACGGACGACTCGACCCAGGCTGGTGACAAGGACGACTCGACGCAGAAGGACGACTCGACGCAAAAGGACGACTCGACACAGAAGGACGACGAGGGCGACGCCACCCAGACGGGCGACAAGGATGATGAGCCGCAGAAGGATGACTCGACGCAGAAGGACGACGAGCCGCAGACGGAGATCAAGGTGGAGGGTGTCACCATCACCGGCTTTACCAGCGACAGCGGCACCACAGCCTCGACCACAGTAACCGTAGGGACAAGCCTGAACCTCGGTATCGCCATCGAGCCTGCTGAACTGAAGGACATTGAGGTCGTATGGAAGTCGGGCAACGAGAGTATCGTGAAGGTATCTTCCGACGGTGTGGTGACAGCCATTGCCCCGGGCCAGGCTGTCGTCACCGTCAGTTTAAAGGCCGACGCGAAGATCTCCGCCACGCTGACCATCACGGTCATCGAGGAAGTGAAAATCAATAACGAGCCCGTCGACCAGTCAGCCGCCGAAGCCCGCGGATAAATTTCACCTCTGGGGTCAGGCCCCAGCACTAAAAAATCCCCGTCAGGTGGCGGGGATTTTCTGTTGGTGTTGGTTTATGGCGTTAGAACTTGTAGTCGAGTCCAATGCCGATCACGTGGTTCGTACGGCTGTAGGTCTCGTTGCCTATATAGGGTGTGCCCTGGTATTTCTCCTGTGAATCTTTCTTGTAGTCGCTGTAGAGTGAACAGAAGTAACTCACGTTGAGGCGCATCTTCTCCGTGATGTTCCAGGCACCGCCAAGTCCGACACTGTAACTGTCGCAGGCGAAGGAGGTGTTCTGCTGGTAGTCGTCGCTGAGACCGTAGTCCGTGCGCTGACCACCGCAACTGACGGTGAACTTGTCGTTGATGTCGTACTCCACGCCAGCGAGAATCTCGTGGGTGCCGTGGTCCAGGGTCTTCTGGCGGTCGCCGGCCATCTTGGCGTGCTTGTCGTCGAAGAAGTGGTACTCCAGGGCACCACGGAACTGCTCGGTAAACTCATAGCCGACGGCCACGGAGAGCAGAGAGGGCATGTCGTAGCGGGTCTCCTCGTTGGGGAGATAGGACTTTACCTTGCCTGCCATATCCTCGCCCACGGTCTGCGAGAGGGCTGCAACGGTATTGGCATTGCCCAACTGTTCGGCGATGGCCTTCACGTCGGTAGCACTCTCTTGTCCGGTCATAAAGATCGACAGTTCCTTGGTGTCGTTGTCCGTGGCGATCCTCGTACGCAGTTCGTAGCGTGCGGAGATAGTCAGGCGGTCGTCGTGGTAGTTGAAACTGAAGAGGGGAGTGAAGCCCCAGCCCCGCTGGATGCAGTCGAGGCGCAGGTCGATGAGGTTGGTTCCTGCGGCATTGGCATTGACGAATCCGCGGTTGTAGCCGTCGTAGTAGTTGGCACGGATACCGAAGGCGGCGGAGAAGTTGTCGTTGATCTTACGGGTGATGTTCAGTTGTCCCCCATAGATATACTGCTTACCCTTGATATTGGAACTGTAGGCATACATGCCTGGCGTCACGCCTTTTTGTGCGAGCATGGCGCGGATGGGTACCTCGAACATGGGGAGGCCCTCGTCGTATTCCACGAAGCCACCGCTGCCCACGATGCCGATCATGGCGGAGAAGGCCCACATGTCCTTCTTATAGGCTGCAAAGAGGGCGGGCACAATGGGCGCAGAGGCCTTGCCATTGTATTTCTTGTCGAAGTTGGAACCCAGATAGCCGGGGATGTTGACCTCTATGTCGCGGTTCTGCCAGGGCTTCTGGAAGTTGAGTGAGAGTTGGAAACCCTCGTATGTCCATGCCAGTCCGGCAGGATTGGAGAAGACGGCGTCGATCTCTGTGGTGGCACCGCGTGCGAACATGCGGTCGAAGGCGATGTGGTAGTTGGTGTTGGTCATCAGACCACCTGCCTGGAGGGTAGCGGATGTACCCAAAAGGAGCATGGTAGCAAACAATAATTTTCTCATCATTCTGTTCGGTTCTAATGGTTACGGCTGCAAAGGTAGCAAAAAAAACGTAACCAGCCGAAAAAATGACGAGAAAATTACGTAAATCGAACAGAATCCTTTACGCTGTGCGTTCCTTGAAGCGCTCCAGCAACCATGCCTTCTGTTCAGCAATGGTCAGATGGGAGTTGTCGAGTTCGATGGCATCGTCGGCCTTGCGCAAGGGTGATACCTCGCGGTGGGAGTCGATATAGTCGCGCTCTTGCACGTTCTTCAGGATGTCGTCGAAGTCGGCGGGCATGCCCTTGGCCTTCAGTTCGTCGAAACGGCGCTGGGCGCGCACCTCGGCAGAGGCGGTGACGAAGATCTTCAGTTCGGCATCGGGGAAGACGGTGGTGCCGATGTCGCGACCGTCCATCACGACGCCCTTGTCCTTGCCCATCTGCTGCTGTTGGGCCACCATGGCCGTGCGCACGAAGCCGATGGCGGCAATGGGACTGACGTGGCTCGACACCTCGAGGGAGCGGATCTCGTCCTCCACGCGCTCATTGTTAAGATACGTGTCGGGGCGGCCTGTCTCTGGGTTGAACTTGAAGGTAATCTGGATATTGGGCATCTCGGCCTCGAGTTCGGTGGTCTTCACGCTGCCGTCGGCATTGAAGAGACCGTGGCGCAGGGCATAGAGGGTGACGGAGCGGTACATGGCGCCCGTATCGACATAGACGTAGCCCACTTCGCGGGCGAGGTCCTTGGCCATGGTGCTCTTGCCGCACGAAGAGTGACCGTCGATGGCAATGGTAATCTTTTTCATAATGCGTAGGATATATTAATAATGATTGATGATGCGCTGACGTGGTACTTGCCGTAGGCCACGTGTAGTTTGAAACGCTCCAGGCTGAGGCCTGCACCGATGGAGATACCGGCCCCGTGGGCAGAGTCGCCATCGGCATCGCTGATCTTCATCTCACTGGCGCGACGGAAGTTGTAGCCCGCAGCCACGTAGATATTCTCACCGAGCAGCACGTCGGCTCCGATGGCGAGGTGACGGCCGAAGCCCTCGCTCCAGTCCGTCAGGCGACTCAGGGTGGCAGAGAAGCGCAAGGGGGAATTGCCGATGCGCTTGGTGGCTCCCACCTGTAGGTCGAAGGGGATGGCATCGAAGTCGTCGTCGTAGGCCTTCACCTGTCCGCCAAGGTTACGGGCGACGGCAGAGATGCTCAGGTCATGGTCCTCGTCGAAGTAGTTGGCTCCCAGATCGACACCCACGGCCAGTGAACTGTAGCCTGCGATATGCGAGGAGATGACCTTGGCGGCCACGCCTCCGCTGATCTCGTTGGTGAGGGCGTATGCAAAGGTACCGCCGATGGCGATGTCGCGGGCGGAGAAGGTGCCGAGGTCCTCATTGCTGGCCGAGGTCTGCTTGATCGATCCGTAGTCCATATACTGGGCGGTGGCGCCCCACGTGCCCCTGTCGCCAGCGGCTTTCAGAAAGGCGGCACTGGCCGTCTTCGCCCCTTCCATGTAGGTCATGAAGTTGAGGTTGATGGTACGGTCGCTGACATCATTGATGAGGGCGGGATTGTGGAAGATGAGCGTGGCATCGTCTTCGACGAGGGAGATGTTCTCTCCTCCCAGGGCAGCCACATGGGCGCTGACGGGCAGGCGCAGGAAGTTGTAGGCCGTCTGGCTCTCCTGGGCGGAGAGTTGGGAGTTGAGGGTCGAGAGTTGAAGGACGATGATCAGTAGCGGTAGTTTGTACCACCACTTGTATTCAGACTTCTCGCCAAACCAACTCTTTTTACTCATTTTCCTCAAATTGGGCGCAAAGATACGAAATATTTCTTAATTCTTGGGTCTTAATCCTTAATTCTTAACGTTATATTCTCAATTAATTTGTAACTTTGCAGACGTTTATAGAAATAACGTAGGAATCGCGTTTTTATTATGGAAGTCAGGAAAAGTCGCGAGGCGGATCTCGAAGGGCAGCAGGTACAGAGGTTCCTGCTGGGACTGATCGTGGTGCTCGCGGCGCTGTTCGTTGCCCTGGAATGGAATACGACTGACAGCGGCTGGACTTTCTTTGAGACTGATGAGGACCTGGAGGCGGAGATGGAACTCTCGCCGCTGAAGCGCGACAAGGACGAAGTGCCCATGATGATGCCGCAGGAGGAACAAATGGAACAGCCGAAGTCGGAGGAACTGCGCCTGGTGGATGAGGATGTGGAACTGCCTCAGGAGCAGCCTGAGGAGATGCCTACGGAGAAACCGGAAGAGGTGGTGGCAGAGGAGGAAAAGCCTGAGGTGGTGGATTTGTACAACGAACCCATCGATTTCCGTGTGGTGGAAGACCTGCCCCAGTTCCCCGGTGGGGCGGCAGAGTTCATGAAATGGCTGACGAAGAACCTGAAATATCCCGAAGTGGCCCAGCGGCGTAAGGTAAAGGGAAGGGTCGTGGCACAGTTTGTCGTGAATACCGATGGTACGGTGTCCGACCTTGAACTGACGGAGCATCTGGAAGCCTCCTGCGACCAGGAGGTGCTGCGCGTGCTCAGGATGATGCCGAAGTGGCAGGCAGGTATGATGAACGCGAAGCCCTGCCGCACGAAGGTGTGTATTCCGATAGTGTTTAATATGTAAAGATATGTATAAGTCTGAAGAGTTACTGAAGAAAGTGAACGAGGCGCTCGACGGCCTGACCTACGACCGCAAGCCCTCCAGTCTGTATGATCCCATCAAGTATGTGCTCTCCCTTGGTGGCAAGCGCGTGCGCCCGGTGCTGATGCTCCTGGCCTACAATCTCTACAAGGACGATCCGGAGCGTATCATGATGCAGGCCATCGGCCTGGAGACCTATCATAACTTCACCCTGTTGCACGATGACCTGATGGATAATGCCGACAGGCGTCGCGGCCACGAGACCGTGCATCGCAAGTGGAACCCCAATCAGGCCATCCTCTCTGGCGACACGATGCTGCTCCAGGCTTTCCAGCGCATGGGACAGTGCGAGGCCGGCAAACTGCAGCAGGTGATTGGCATCTTCACGGAGACGACGCTTGAGATTGACGAGGGACAGCAACTCGACGTGGAGTTTGAGACGCGCAGCGACGTGACGGAGGACGAGTATATCGAGATGATACGCCTGAAGACCAGCGTGCTGCTGGCCTGTGCCCTGAAGATCGGTGCCATCCTCGCCGGGGCACCAGAGGCTGATCAGGACAACCTGTATAAGTTCGGTGAGCAGATAGGACTGGCCTTCCAGTTGCAGGACGACCTGCTCGATGTGTATGGCGATCCAAAGGTGTTCGGCAAGAACATCGGGGGCGACATCACGTCGAATAAGAAGACCTATATGCTCATCAATGCCGTGAACCGCGCCAACGATGCCCAGCGGGCAGAACTGATGCGCTGGATCGAGGCCAGTGACTTTGACCGCAGCGAGAAGGTGCAGGCAGTGACGCGACTCTACGACGAGATTGGCATCCGCCAACTCTGTGAACAGAAGATAGAAGACTGCTACGCCCTGGCTCATACGTTTATAGACAAGGTGAGCGTCAGCGAGGACCGTAAGGCAGAACTGAAGGCCTACGCTGCCGCCATGATGCACAGACAGAGTTGATGCGGTTTGTTGATACCCATTGCCATCTCGACGGCGAGGAGTTCCGCGAGGATCTCGATGCCGTCATCGCCCGTGCCAGGGAGGCAGGGGTGTGTGCCATCGGCGTGCCTGGCATCGACCTGAAGTCGTGCGAGACGGTGATGGAGGTCTGCCGCCGCTATCCTGGCTACTGCTTTCCGATGCTGGGCCTCCATCCGGAGGAAGTGAAGGCCGACTGGCGTGAGGTGCTGGCAACTCTCCGTTCGACCTTCGGTCGCTCGCAAGGCGAGAACTCTCTGCTCCCGACAGTCCATTATATCGCCATCGGTGAGGTGGGCCTCGACTTCTATTGGAGCCGGGAGTTCGCCGAAGAGCAGTTGCTGGCCTTTGAAGAACAGGTGCGCTGGTCGGTGGAGTCGCGCCTGCCCCTGATGATCCACTGTAGGAAGGCACAGAACGAACTGGTGACCATTCTGAAGAGATACAAGGATGATCTGCCTGGTGGTGTGTTCCACTGTTTCACGGGTAATGCGCAGGAGGCTCAGGAACTGCTGCAGTTCGACCGTTTCGTGCTGGGCATCGGTGGGGTACTGACCTTCAAGAAGTCGCATCTGCCAGAGGTGCTTCCAAGTGTGGTGCCGCTGGACCGTATCGTGCTGGAGACCGATGCCCCCTACATGGCACCCGTGCCCATGCGCGGCCAGCGCAACGAACCCGCCTTCGTGGCTTTCGTACTGAAGAAACTGGCCGAGGCTTATAGCGTGAGTGAGACCGAAGTGGCCGAGCGTACGAATGCCGCCGTGGCCCGTATCTTTGGCATCAATGGTTAAATTTCCCTAAACTCTTGACGCTCAACTCTCAACTTTCAACTTATTGTATTACCTTTGCATCCGCTTAACAAAAGGAGAGGTGCTCGAGTGGCTGAAGAGGCACGCCTGGAAAGCGTGTAATCGTCAAAAGCGATTCGGGGGTTCGAATCCCCCTCTCTCCGCTAAATAGCACAAATGGGAACCTTACGGGTTCCCATTTTTAGTATCTGATTACCAGCACCTTATTAGTTTAACCCGCTGAAAGCGAGGCTAATAAGGGGATGGACACCGCTGAAAATGCATACGGCTTCACATACTTCAGCCAACTCCTTGTTTGTTATCACCGTAGTTTTCTCCGTAGCGGGTTTATTGCCACATCCAGCATGAATAGGGATGTGAATCAGGAAGGTCAAGCGGTCTTCGGTAGTCTCAAAGGTGTCAAAGTCGTTGGCAAACGCACAGATACTGTGATAGATGTTACTTCTTCAACGCTTCAAGCATAGCCATGCCCAACTCCGTCACAATCCATTCACCATCCTTGCGGCCACCCTTACGAGTTAAGATATCACTTGACTGTAGGTTCTCTATATCGCGCTTAATAGTCCTTGTCGCAACACCAGTCTTTAGTGACATTCGGTTCTTTTACGCCACCTTTTACGCCAATTTGTTCTACCGAGAGCGTTTCTTTCATAAATCCTGGATGGCAAGGAATATCAATCAGGAAGTACGTCCTCTCCTCGTCCGTCTCGATAGTCGCTTTGGTTGAACCATTGGCTTTCAGTTCGTCCTGAATGGTTGGAATACCCGTTGCACGACCCTCCGTCAGATCTAACTCTCTCCGCAAAGAAATTAGGGAACCTGCTGAATGTCAGTGGGTTCCTTAATTTCTTATTATGTTACCCCCAAAATTACCCCCAATTTTAGTAAGCAGCACTTTGTTGAATCTCTGCCTGTAACTAATATGATGACCTATTGCAGAATAAAAAACGTTTATTCGGTTAGTAGAACTTCGGTAGAGGATTTGTAGAGGGAAAGTAGAAATAAAATAGAAGAAAAGTCTATGTATATATTTGCAAAAGCCGTTTAAAAACAGCGCCTTTGCTGGAATAATCAAATTGTTTAGTAGAGGTAGAACGATATAAGTGTAAGAGACAACAATAACAAAAATACCCATAGAGGTACAAGATATGTAAAAGTTCCGTAAAAATGGTTAGATAATCCGTAATTTGTATATCTAATTCTTTTTTTTTTGTTGTACTTTTGCAGCCGAGATTAAAAACGTCAAACGAAAAGCGTATGAAGATAATATTTCTAAACAGGATGCTGCTGACGGTCATGAACTTGCTGGCCGTCGTTTGCAGCGGTGACGAGGTAGGAGAGGCAAATGCACAGACTACAGGTGCACAGACCAAGACACAGAATATCGCAGAAACACCAGCTACTATGGATAAAGTCAATATCACCACAAAACAATATCAGCGTCACCCTGTCATTGCCAGGAGCCACTGCCGTCAAGAGTCTCTCGACCAACCAGACGACAAAGGGCAAAGAAGTGTATTACACACTCAATGGCCTGAAAGTGGACGAACTGATTTGAGTATATTCAGAATACGATAGCACAATTTTCAGAGACATGAAGAAAGAAAACATCACTTGGCTGCGTAACTTCCTGTCCAGTTTCCTGGCAGCAGTCTGCGGTATTGCCATCACCTTTGGAATCAACAACTGTGTCGGCGCCACCAAAAAGGCTGAGACAGCCCGACTGCTTGCCGAGCAGACCGTAAAAAAGATGGGGCGCACCCATCAGCAACTGCATGAATATCAAGCCCTGTATGACACCATCGACTCCACTTCGATGATTCTGCATCTGGCCATCCTTGCCGATACTCTTGACCGTGTGAACGAATCAGTGGCTAACACGTTTATCAATACAGCCATCTCAGAGTATGTACAGGCTGACGTGGATAACGGCATGGAAGTCTATAAAACAGAAATCTTGAACACTATCGGCAATGTTGAACTTATCGGCCATATCGACGATTTCTATGGGTATGCCCGCCAGTACAGGTCAGTGTCATCGCAGGTTATCGATCAGAAGCGCGTTGTTGCCGACTTGGTATATCGGCACTTCTACGGCGACATGAATGCCACCGTTTTCGACTACGTGCGCTACCTGCACGAACTGCCAGAATTCAACGTCTATTATTCGCGTATGCAGAATGTCCGACTCAGTTTGCAGGAGATTGACAAGGCCATGCAGGGTGAGTTAGACAGTTGCAAGAAGATATTGAAACTTAACGATTGATGTTATTTGCCATTTGTTGGTAATTGCAATACTATTTGCGATTATAATCTTACAAAACCATATGGATGGTTGAACAAAGATGTTACACTTATCTAAACATCCGTATGCGCACTAATAAATAAGAATAAAAAAAGTGAAAGCTGAAGCCTTTTATTTCGAATAATTTGTGTACCTTTGCAGTCAAAATGAGACGGGTCTTGATGACGGCAAGGATATTAACGGCACTTTGCGCCGTGTGCCTGACGGTTTTGCTAAACTGGCAGAACCGTTGTGATGCGGCAGTCGAAGGAGCCTGTCAGCATCGCGAGTCATCCGTCCTTGTTCCGCAGCACCAGCATCATCAGGATGCCACACTGACAGATGCCTCGCAGATTTACCGTATTTGCAGTTCCCGTCCTCAGCGCATCCTTCCTACCCAGGGTGCAAAGACGGAAAGAAGCGTCACGCCGTTTGGCAGCCTTGCCTTCCGACATCATAATGTCAAACCCCTTTACTCCTACTACGACAGCAGATGCCGCCAGGAAACGGCTCCCTTCTGCCTGTCGGCCTCGTGCGACTATTACGTCATCGCACTGAGGCACATCATCCGTTGACATAGTTTCTGTTATCACAGGGACACACTTTTTATTCACATTTTTAACATCATACATAACAACAACTATGTCAAGTATCAAAAACTTGGAGATGGCTGCTGCCCTCTCCGCATATCAGCATATCGAGATCAAAAAATCACTGTTTTGGACCAAGGCCGTCTATACGCCTACGCAGAGTCAGGCCAAAGCCGTCATTCTGGAATATACACCCACGGAGGGTGAGCGTGTGGCGAGTCTTTTAGACATGCCGCTCGACAAGATGGCTGCCGATATTCAGCAAAAGGGCAAGCCTGTGGCCGGTGCCAACGGCCACTTCCGTCTGGAACTCTGCCTGAGTGACGACCGTCAGTTCTGCGCCCTGCAACTGTTCCGTTTCGGCGATTTCCAGTACAAGCCTGTCTTCGAGCCCCGTTTCTATGAGGGCAAGGATGTGGCGACCATAGCCCTGCTGCTGTAACGGCAGGGCTGATAGAAGGTCGTAAACCTCACCTGTATGTCTCAAAGCAGATTGCTAAGGCAACTAATACACAGGTGGAATATACTTTGAAAAAAGGGTTCAACGACGCAGAATGTCAGGAGTGGATACTAAAAGCACTTAAAGATCATAAAGTGTTAAGTCGAAAGCAAATCAACGAACTGCTGTGGAATAAACTTCCTATGGACTTTACAGAAGAACAAAAGATGTCAAAGATAAAGAACCTGCTTTACAAGATGCCTATCTCTGTCGCTTCTGGTTTGCTGAAACCTCAATAAGAAAGTATTTATTTTTAATAAATATTGAGGGTTTAGAGTCTTGACAAAAAACATAAATTCGGCAACAAAGAATGCCTAACGGCCTAACCTGTCGTCGCGGGGCTTGCGGTAGATATTACCCATGGCTACTCATTGTTTAGTTTTGAATACTCGCTGCGGGCATCGAAGCAGGGGCACCCCGAGACCCCGCACCAAAACGTTTATCCGACGAAACTCTAAGCGCACAAGAAAAATGACGAAGAATAACCTTTCCCACGGGCCTGCATTCAGGTTGATGACTCCTGGTTACGCAAACAATGGAACAAAATAGTTATCAGGTACACCCTCTTTAGATTTACATGTTATCATGGAACACAGCCCTTCGGTGACCCAGCATTATCGTTTGATTTCAATGCGGAAATTTGATCTATCGAAGCAAGGAGAAGAATGCCGAGAATGTACAATGAACATGTAAGCCTTTATAGTGAGGAAACTAATGCGGAAACTAATGTGGTATTAGTGCCATACCTCTATCGAATAGTTCCACATATTCATTCTACACGATTTTCCACTCTTTATATGGGTAAAAAGATCCGCAATTGAAATATTGCTTTATAAAGCAAGAATCCAGTTCCTCGAATGCGTGGAAAACACATACCCGAAGGTGTGGAGATTTTCGAAGCAAACATACGGGCTTATTCTCGTTGGTTAAGAATCACGTATATAATGGTGTATCCTTGTGTCTGCTTTTGCAAAGGCAATTGTTCTTGAAGACAACAATCGTCGTAGCCTGATGTGAATTGTGAAACGATAAATGAGAAAAAAGGCAATTTAGTGAGTGTTAAAGTTAATAATCGCGATATTTTGCTTTTGTTTCGACAAAAATGATTATCTTTGTAGCCATAACATTTTATCATCCTAATATGGACAAAGATATCATTCGCATCAAAGTGGTGCTTGCAGAAAAGGAGAGAACCAACAAATGGTTGGCAGAACAACTGGGTTGTGCACCAACTACGGTTTCAAAATGGTGTACTAATGTGTGCCAGCCTCCGATGGAGACGTATCTGAGGATAGCGAAGTTACAAGAAATAGAGATTGATGAGTTGCTGAACAAAAAGTATGTCACATCAATATAGTATGACTGCAATGATAAATAAATATGTATTATCAGGACATGAGTCTTTTCCTTGTAAAACTTTGTGGTTGAAGAAGGGGTATGATTTTGTCGTCCAAGGGAAGAACTGGAAGAAATAATCAGCGTTCTCCTTTCTGGTGACAACAACATGGATGTCTGCGCCCTATTATCCGTCTTAAATAAGAAAATAACAAAATAAAGTATTATCCGTATGGAGAATATTATTGAAATACCCAAAACTCAAGTTGTTATGGCTTTTGTAGCTACGTGTATTGAGGCAACTGCACGACTTTTAAACGCTTCTTATAAGGATGTGTACCAACGGATGAAGAATGTGGGGCTGATAGAACACTATATCTTACCCCACTATGAGGTTCTTCACAGCGAAAGCCGTGAAAATATCGCAGAAGGTATGGTTGAATGTCTTAACAACTGGGAGGGAAAGAAATGATAGTATATCATGGTGGAACTGAGATAGTAGATCACCCCGACTGCAAATGTGGGCGTCGGAATCTTGATTTTGGCCAAGGTTTCTACGTAACCAATATTCGCAAACAAGCGGAAGACTGGGCTAAGTTGATGGCAGACCGCAGGAAAGTTGCACCCGTTCTCAACAGATACAGCCTCAATCGCGACGCCATCTTAGCCGAGGCACACTGCAAATTGTTCAAGGCATACGACGAGGATTGGCTGGAGTTTATTGTGACAAGCCGCCAAGGAAAACCAGTTGCAGATGCATACGACTATATAGAAGGTGGCGTGGCAAACGACCGCGTTGTTGATACCGTTAACCTCTACATGGCGGGGCTGATGGACAAGGCTACGGCTCTTCGTCGTTTGTCAGAGCACCAGCCAAACAACCAGATGTGCCTACTTGATCAAGAAATAGCGGACAAATATCTGATTTTCGATGGAACAGAAGAATTGTAATGATCCCGTCAAGTCTCCAATCATTCAGGAGATTATCATGAGCAACCGCATAGGCGCCATCTCTGTAGAGTTGGCCAAACGGCTCAAAATTGAGCCAGTGAAAGCATTGCAGATGTTCTATGAGAGCAAAACCTGTGAGGATTTGCACGACAAGTCAACAGGTTTATATCTTTACGGTGACCTTTATGTGGCTGATGAGTTTATGAGGGAAAAAGAATTATTATGAATGTAAGACATATATTAGGCATATCAGGCGGTAAGGATAGTGCAGCACTCGCCATCTATCTGAAGCAGAAGTGCCCATCGTTGAAAATTCAGTGTTACAACTCATCATTGGTATAAAAACGTAAAATATGGTGATACCGCAATCCGACATACTGACCACGAACCGGCTTGGGAAGATTTTCTCAAATACGGTAGCGACATACAAATTCTTTTGGTTTGTGTCGATTATGCAGATACATGCGAAATCGGACAACCCGAGAATCAGCGTGTGGGATATTGTCATCAGAATGGTGGCTAATGCCTGGTATCCTATTCACTATTTCCGTTTGTCTTTTGGCAAGAGTGATTCGCTGTTTGATATTGTGATGGAATTGCAGCATATTACTCAGATTCCCATTGATGCCAGTACACAGACGATTATTGACGGTTTGTATAGCAGATTGGAAGATAAGCAGATAAAGCGACTACTTAACACGCTTACGTTGAATGTTCCCTATCGTTTTCTGCGTCCATGGATTGACACTTCTGATGACAAGGAGATGGTCAGACGTTCCCAGACATTGGAGAATGGAAGTCTTTATGCTTTGTATAAAGATGGCTCGGATTTCTATATCGTTCTGAATCAGGCTTGGGATGCTTATCTGCATACTCACTATAATATTCTGGTGGATTTTGCCTATTGGAATCTGACATTGTTTCTACAAACAAGGAATCCCAATGTGCCAGCCATTCCAAATAAACTGATACGCCCTGAAGTCAGAAACTCACTGACAAAGCAGCATAACTATTGGGATATGGTGATGACGATAGGAGGCCCTATTCATTGCATCTATACAGATAAACTGCTGCATCCAAAAGATTATGACCTCGACCACTTTATTCCATGGAGTTTTGTATGTCACGATCTGCTATGGAATTTGATACCATCGAATGGTAGCATCAATTCATCTAAGAGCGACAAGTTGCCAGACTTAGACTATTATCTGCCCAAACTTGCAGCATTGCAGCATCATTCCTTGCAAGTTTTAATCAATGCTGATAGGGAGCCGAAAGTAATGGAGGATTTTGTGTCTCTTGGCTACTCTGCAAAAGATTTGGCTGCAATGAGTGATGAGAAGTTTCGTGAACTATACGAAAGAACGTTTAACCCCATCAATCAAATAGCCCTCAATATGGGCTTTGAGACTTGGAAATACTAAAGACTATGGAACCAGAGAAAATCAATCATCCGTATCTGACAGCTATCAAGCGAACGGAATTATCCGTACCAACACGCTATCTTTTGCAGCACGACTTGCTAAAGGGGAAAATACTGGATTTCGGCTGCGGTTTTGGTTTCGACACGGATGATTTGAAGCGTCAGGGGTTTGACATAGTGGGCTATGATTATTATTATCGCCCTGATTATCCCGAAGGTAAGTTTGATACTATCATTTGCAACTATGTGCTGAATGTATTGGAACCGTATGCACAAGCAGAAGTAATGATGAACGTCACCAATCTGCTTTCGCCAAAAGGAACATCATACTTTGCTGTGCGTAGGGACCTTACGGAAGAAGGCTTTAGGTTGCATGCCATTCACAAGCAATACACCTATCAGTGCAACGTGAAACTGCCCTATAAGAGTCTGATTGCCAACAAGAGTTATGAACTCTATCAATATCAGCACTTCAACAAATTACCTCGCAAGGAAGGAGAGACATGTCCTTTCTGCCGATTGTCTCGACGTGTAGAGATCATTTGTGAGACGGCCACTTGTGTTGCTTTTTATGATGGCTATCCTGTCTCACCTGGGCATGCCTTGATTATTCCGAAACGTCACGTAGTTAATTACTTCGACCTTACCAACCACGAGCGAGAGGCAATGAACGTCGTGCTGCAATACGTGAAACAAAAAGTTGACGAGCGTTTCCATCCTGATGGTTACAACGTGGGCATCAACATCAACGAGGCCGCAGGTCAGTCGGTATTCCATTGCCACATGCACTTGATTCCAAGGTATAAGGGCGACGTACCCAACCCAAAGGGTGGTGTGAGAGGAGTGATACCAAGTAAACAGAAATATTAATCCTTAGCAGATGTGAGTAGCGATAGTATTCAGATAACATCCTACATCAATTTTGATGTGACTATTGTCTTTCATCACAATGGGCAAGAGGAAGAAGTTTCACTTGACAACATCGCGGACATTTTTATTCACCCGAAGACAGGATGTGGCATCGAAAAGAATTTTAGACGAGTTTAGACGAAAATTTAGACGAGTTTAGACGGGAAATTAAAGCGAGATTTAAAGCGATTTTAAGCGACAATATCCTGAAACGCCTTTATTTAGGGCATTCTTACTAAGAAAATTTAAGCGACTTTAAGCGAGACTTTAAGCGAGATTTTAAGTGAGATTTAGACGAGTGGAAATGTTATCTTCAGGGGATGTGTTATCTATCTCTGTCGCTTCTGGTTTGCTGAAACATCAATAAGAAAGTATATATTTTTAATAAATATTGAGGGTTTAGAGTCTTGACGGAAAAACATAAATTCGGCAACAAAGAATGCCTAACGGCCTAACCTGTCGTCGCGGGGCTTGCGATAGATATTACCCATGGCTACTCATTGTTTAGTTTTGAATACTCGCTGCGGGCATCGAAGCAGGGGCACACCTTGGCGACGTTGGGGAAGTCGCGGTGGCCTGTGATCTTGGCCTTGGGATAGGATGCCTTGAGGTCTTTCAGGAGGAACCAGAGGGCCGCCTTCTGCTGAGGGGTGCGGGTGTCGGCATGCTTGCCGCACTCATCCTTGCCGCCGATGTAGCAGACGCCGATGGCGTGCTGGTTGTAGTGCTTCACGTGTTCACCTGCAAACTGCTCGTCGCGGCCCTGGGAGATGTTGCCTTCCTGGTCGATGACCCAGTGGTAGCCGATGTCGGCGAAGTTGCGGGCCAGGTGCCAGCGGCGTATGTCATCGACGGTGACCTTCTGGCTGACACGGGTGTCGGAACAATGGACGACGATATAGAGTACGTCCTTCATGGGGAGGGGAGTCTTGGTAGTCTTTTCCATCATTCAGAGCATGTTACAACTTTGTACGACGTTAGTGCCAATGATCGTGGTGATGATGGCAGCGATAATCTGAAGAACCTTCTTGACGGTTGACCATTTGAATTTCATCATGTTAGTCTTGATTTAAGTGAGACATGTTAAGAAAAAAAAGGTGGGAGAGGGGATGACCAGACGGGCCTGATGACGGTGATTTGTCAATGTTGCAGCGCTACGGGCTGCCTGGGGTGCCATGGCCGCGCCCCTGACTCAGAGCCCCTGCTCCCTTGGATGTGGCTTAGTTGCCGGTGTCGGTGCTGTCACCTTCCTGTTCGCCGGTCTCACCGCCAGCACCAGTGGATTGGTTGCCGGTGAGGGCCGTGGCTTTCTTCAGGGTGGCCTCCAGGTTGAGGGCCTTCACCGAGAGGGTGCCGGTGGCACGGGCACGGAGTTTCACGTTCGAGATGTTCTTCGACAGGGAGAACTCCTCCTCCGACGTGGCACCGCCCTTCTTGTTCTTGATGCCGATGGAGAAGATGGCGAGGTCGTCGATCTTGACGTTCTTGCCCTCCAGGAGAAGTTCCTTGATGCACTTCACCATGTCGGTGAACACGCCGCGGATGACACCCTGTGAGTAGGGCGAGTTGTGCTCGGACATGTGCTGGCTCAGGTTGTCGAGGTCGAGGGTCTCCTCGATCACAGGGTAGGCGAACCACTTGCCGTAGATCGTGGAAAGTTCGTTCTTGCACTGTTTGAGAATGTAACGAATCATAGTTTTCAATTAATGATTAATAATTAATAATTCACAGTCAGGCTGCGCGCCGGCCTCTTCGTGAGATTATCGTCAGAGTGTCTCTCTGATAGTGCAAAGTTACGACATTCTGAAGCCGCGGTTACGTCGTTCCTTAACCATCCGCGTCCATCCTGGCCCTCCCGTGTCTTTCCTGTCGCTCTTCCCTATGGTTCGCCCAGGTATTCGACGATCAGGGCGACCTCCTTGGGGGTGAAGAACTTCGACATCTGAGGCATGGCGCACCGGCGGAGGGCCTCCCGGAGTTCCCGGTTGCCACGTATCCAACTGTTCAGGTTGGAGAGTGCCCCCTTGGCCGTGATGGCATCGGGGAAGTAGAGGAGTGCAAGTTCCGACTTGCCGTAGGATTTGATCTTGAGCATAGCGATATGGGTTTGGGGTTTGTAACTATAGGGTTTTCGGACTGTAAGTATATGGGTTCTGCTGCGTAACCCTATGGGTTATGGGTCGCAGCCATGATGACTGTCACAGATGAAGTCGAGAAGATCGAAGCCGCGTTCTTTCTGTCCGTCGGAGGCATGTTTCTCCAGCGTGTCATCGACGGTGATGTCGAGATGGCAGCGGCTACGGGCCAGGTCGGCGGTATCCTGCCACGAGAGATAGGTGGTCATCGTCGTGTCGGTACGGGGGAAGAGCGTCACCTCATGGCCCTGGAGCGGTTCAAGGTTGTCGGGTGAGAGATTCATCGGATAGACTGACGCCAGCCAGGTGAAGTCCGGGAACAGTTCGGAGAGGATGACTGCCGTCCGCTCTGACTCGACGATGGCGACCTTCTCGCCCTTCTCCTGTAGGAGATGGAGCCCGAAGAGACAGTGTCGGATGGGCGGGAACTGGAAGTGTTTCGGAAATCGGTTGATGAGCAAGGTGGATACCCATGTGTCGGCGGTATATGAGCCGTTGCCGATATGCCCGTCGAGGCACCTGTCGTCGCGGTCGATCATCCAGTAGATGGTCTTGCCGCTGCGGCTCTTCCCCAGCAGGTAGCGCTCTGCCGCATGGAGCATCTGCCGCTCCGTCAGGCAGAAGGGCGCAGCCACCATCTCACGGCACAGGTCCGAGTCGTTGGAGCGGCACCTCTCTATCAGTCCTACCTTGGAGGGCTCGGGGATGCCGTAATCCCTTCGGAGAGACTTGAACGAATATGGAAAAAGATCTTCAAACTTCATCTTTGTTGTTCTTTAGGGGGGTGATGAGGCCTAAGCCCCCCTCTATGGCCCCCTTATAGGGGCCTAAGAGGAGGGGCTTTCGCCTGATCGGGGGGTAGCCAGCATCCAGACGGTCTTGTTCTGGGGATCCTTGCCCCTGACGATATAGCCTGAGTCGCGCATCTCGCAGAACATGTTGTTCCAGAGGGGCGTACCGCACTTCAGCAGGCCGATGACGCGGCTCTCGAGATCGTTGTAGAAGAGCGGTCCTGCCTTGAGCACCTCGTAGAAGAGGTCGTGCTTGCGTACCTGCACACGGTTGTTGCCGTCGAACCACACGTAGTCGGGGTTCATCGGTGGGTTCCGCTCCCTCTGCACGTTGGTCGTGGCACAGCCCTCGGAGGCATAGCGCAGCGGTGCCTCGGCACCGACGGGCACCTCGGTCTCGGGGTCCATCCTGAAGAAGAGCATCTTCTCCAGGTCGTACTTGCGGGTGTGGGTCTGCTCCACGGCGAAGACATTGTCGGGCTTCACCTTCTCGCAGGCATACACCTCGAAGGCCTTGTTCATGAGTTCGGTACCGATCCATCCCCGCAGGTTGCGGTCTTCCGCCCCCTTGTTCTGGTGGAGCACGCAGACGATGCAGCAGTTGGCCTCCTGGGCGAGTCTCATCAGATGCTCCATGACGGCCTGCGCCTTCACGCCGTCGTTGATGTCGGCTATCAGGTCGCGCACGCCGTCGAGGACCACCAGGTCGGGACGGTACTTCCTGACCGCCTTCTCGAACAGTCGCAGACGGTCGTCGTAGTGGAGGCTGCGGACGTTGAAGATGTCGTAGTACGACAGCGGATCCGCCTCGGGCGCCGCTGTCGTGCCGCCAGGAGCGTTGACGAGCCGGTTGATGCGGTTCTTGAGGATGTCCTGCGTTGATTGCTCGCTCTGTTCCGTGTCATACCACAGGCAGCGCAGTGGGCGGCTCTGCCAGGCATCATCCGTCTCTTCGAAGGGACGCTGTATCTGCAGCACCTCTTCGCGCACGCAACAGGCCATCAGCATCGATGTGAAGAGCGTCTTGCCCGACTTGGCCTTGCCCGTCACGGCAATCAGTTCCCCACGGGGGAAACAGGGCCTGCCGAAGATCCGGAACAGGAAGTCGAACTGCGGCAGTTCTCTGTCGCGGGTGATGCGCAGCCGCTCCAGAAGTCTCTCGTCTTCACTCAAGGCCCTCTCGGCCACCACCTGGCTCACGAGGTTGAAGTTCTCCTGGTTCATAACTGCTCCTCCTCGTTTAGAAGTGTGAATTCATAGTCGTCGGCATAGTCCCAGATTTTTGCGAACATGTCCTGTCCGATGCCCATGAACTCTTCGCGTTCCATTCTCATGGCGAGCACGTAGAGCACGCGGATGATCTGGAAGAACCTCAGGGTCCTGAACATCCTATGGTTAAAATACTGGCGGTTGACCTGTGCTTCGTCACTGACGAAGGACAGGCGCCCGCGTTGGTTTCTCACTGCGTCGATGATGCAACCGGCGCTCTTACTGATGAGTTTTTCTGTCATCATGATTGTTAGTGTTTTTTGATAATATAAAGATTCTGTGTTTCTCATAACACGCTGCAAAGTTACGAATAAAAAATTAAACGACTGTGATTACATGTCATCACAGTAATGTAAAGAAATCCGAAAATCTGCAGTTTTGTTATGAAAGATTAACGGTTGGTGGAAAGAAAGGCTTTTTTTACGCACATAACAATGGAATTTGAAGCCACTGGACGACCTTTGCACAACAGTGGTTGAACTTGGCACAGATGGCACCGTTCAGAATTGGAAAAAACGGTGTACCTTTGTACCCGAAATCAGCGACGATTATGTCTGATTTTTAACATCTTACATATTGTCGCTCGTAATTTCGCTCGTAATCGCTCGTAATTTTCACTCTTTTACGAGCGACCATACAGATTTGTTACCTACGGTTTCGTTAACAATCTTACCGTTTTCTCGTATCTTACGCAAGATGTTATCTATCTTGTTCATTTTCTGCTTATCATCCAACTGATCTGACAAAACATCCCAAAGAAGATTTACTATTTCCTGCTTTGTTATCCAGTGTTTTGAATCCTGAGTACTTCTTTCACTAGACCAACACGTCTAATGACACCTTTTTCCTTTAATACTGCAATATTGCGTGTAATAGTCGATCTATCAACTCCGAGAATAGTTTTTAGATCATTATATGTAACATGATTATTATTTATTATTGCTTTAACAATAGCAATCTGCGTTTTGCTAAGTTTTACAGATGCATTTGCAGGGGCATTTGCAGGGGCATTTGCAGATGCAGTATCAGATGTAGCCCTCCCTACCAGTCTGCCTGTCTTCGATGTAGCCACCAAGATTTCTGAGGAAAGTCTTATCGTCAACCTGATTCCAGACATGGGTACTGTTCTCCAGTCTGAACTCTGTGCGATACTGACGCAAAGAATCAGGATTAATATCATCCATGTCATAATATTCTATCAGAATGCTGTCGTTACCATCTGCATTAGAATCACGTATCATAGCCTTTACCTGAGTCAAGCAACCCTTTCAGATACCTGATTTCAGACTCCAAGCGACTTATGCGACTTTCATTATCAACTCCATCCATGATGTCTCTTTACATTTAGTGACACCTTAAAGAAAACTAAAACCGAAGTATATACTCGTCCTCTTCCTTGAAGGCATTGCAGCGTTCCATATAGTCGCGCATCTGCTCGAAGTTATCTCCCCGCAGGTTATAGCTGAATAGACGGACACGCTGGATAGCATTGATCAGTTTCTCAGGGTTGTCCTTCCTGGTTAGTTGACGCAATGCACTGAGGTAATCGGTGCGGAAAACGGTTGGGATGATGATTTTCGACTGTCCTGCAGCAGTTAACTCTGCGTTCATCATGATACGGGATACACGTCCATTGCCGTCAGAAAACGGGTGAACCTCGCTAATCATAAAGAGCATGAAAAGAGCGCGAGCAAAGGGATGGCGCAAAACACTATAAATCTCAAAACCTTTCTTGAGCGTGCCACGTACCTGTTGGTAATCTACAAAATGTGTCTCTCCTGCACGGTTGTTCTGTGTTTTGAACATGCCAGGATTAGCCTCTGGACGGGCGGACATCATAATGCGATGACGATGCTGGAGAATGTCGATCAGATGATCTGGAGAGGTGGGCGTGACAGCCATTTCTTTGCGATTAGAAACGATGTAGTATGTACCAAGCACGTCGTGGCTGTCAGCATTTCTGGCTGGCATGGGAGTACGGGTCTCGATAATCTGGCGGGCATCGTCCACCTCGAACTCAGTTCCTTCGATATAGTTGGAGAAATAACTCTCAAAGAAAGCAAAGTTATTATAGGCAGCATCCGTCTCGTTTGGCTCTGGGAAATTCTCGAACTCACGCTCGTTGAGTGCAGCCATCAGAATGCTGAAAAGCTTAAGTCGTTGACTGTCGAACGGTTCCCCCAATGCACGGGCTTCAGCAACCGAGGAAGTAAGAATCTTCGAGGGCTTAGTGGAAAGGATGGCCCCTATGATGGAATCCAGTTTCTTGAACTCATCAGACATATCGAGTTGTCTGGCTATCTCGCGAGCTGTGTCTCGCAACTTGTTCAATTCATCTTCACCGTTGGTCTGCAAAACTTTATCCAATTTTTCTTCGATAACATCCTGTGGCAGACACTTGGAAACGCCATCGCGGCTATAGCCGGTCTGAAGATTTTCAAGATAGGCCCTGGCACTGCAAGACATGTGCAGACCTCCCATGAAAGGATAATCCCCTGATAATGCCTTATGACCTTCTAACAGGTGAACGGTAATACCGGGCAATGATATCTTTTTCGTATAGCCGTAAGTAAGATATATGTGTCCGTCACTTGTGGGACGACATTCGAAAGCACTGCGATGACTCATGACGGCATCGGGGAACAACTCTCCAAGGATGAAAAAGAGATTCCTGCGGATGATATTCTCCGGAGTGTCGTTGAGATTTGTGGTGTAAATCTTCGCGGCAATCTTGATAAGACGCCCTTCCTTCTTCATTTTTGAAATGAAGTTGTTGGTGGTCTTGTCAGAAGAAGCCATAACGACTTCGTGGTTCAATAGGGCATTTTTTTCCATAAATCAATGCTTTGATGGTGCAAAGGTAGCATTTTTATCTAGAAAAGTGAAGGTTTTATGGAAAATTTTCCAAATTGAAAGTATAACCTTCCAAATTTGTGCTCATTCGAAGCACTCTCACTCGAAAAAGTCCATAATTATTTTGGCTTTTTGCTCACTTTCTCGTACCTTTGCAACCGACAAGAGAGTATTAACAATGCCCCTACAACAAGATTTTACAAACTGGCTTATATAACACGAAATGGCTCATTAACACTTATTAGAGGTGTTCCAGCAACTCTCTGCCCTTATTGGTCAGATAGTATGATTGCATTGGATGATTCGGTGCTTCTGGATAAAGCATCGCAATATAACCTTCTGCCAGATTAGGTGCTATATAAGTGTTCACAAAACTTGACCTATTGCGCAAATTCATACTATCCATTAGTGTCTTCAGATTTGCCCCATTCTCACCTATAGCCATCAAGAACTGCTTTAGACGTTTGTTTTTAGCTTGTTCTTTTGATGTTGTATAGTGAACTTGTATGGTTGCGGGGTTGTATGGTGAACTTGTATGGTTGTATGGTTGTATGGTTGCGCGTTTGAATGTGACCCACACGAATGCCGCATTCTGATTGAACTCTGGTTCTGGAAGATTGGCTTTCTTACAAGCATCTACCATGCGACCTACGCCACTACCCCAATTTTCCAAGAAGGTTGTCTTAAACAGTACGTCGGCAATAGTCGGGTTCTGAGGAAATGAATGATGAGATTGCTTAATGGTCTCAACTGTCAACTCGTCTGGCAAATGGCCAGCATTCTCAATCTCTACACGATCATCATAGATAGCAATGCCAACAGAACTGCTTGTATTATGGAACATCCTATGACAAAGGGCATTCGTCAAGGCTTCACGCAATGCTTCGGCAGGAATCTCCAGTTTCTCTTCCCTCGTAAAGCCCACTATCTTACCACTGAGTGAAAGATGTTTGAAGAAGAACGCCATACCAGCATCAAGCAAAGTAAAGAAGTTGCCGTACGTTCTTTGATTGTCGATGAATTCCATCTTGTCGTTGCCACGAAAACGAGCCATACGAAGCAAGAACTGAGGGAACTGGCTTGTATCTCGGAGGAATAATGCTGCTGCAGCATTTTTCAGTTTCCCATTTGTGGTAAGTTTCAGTTTCTCCACAAGACTATCCGTTGTTTCCATTAGTGAAGATTCTGGCATCCTACCACGTTCTACACCAAGCCGGACACCACCACGAATACGCTGTTCCTCCAAATCTGCGATGGTAATGCCTTCACAAATCTGATCTTCCCATTTATGACGATTAGATTTGCTACGCATCAGACGGTCTTCGAAGATGTCACGAGGCATGACTACCGTTGTGCTCTCAATTGAGGAAAGCACAAGCAGAACGCATACCATCCTTCAACTCACCCGTTGTTTTCTTCATTTCCAACGTACGAGTCTCATCACCTTGTATGATCACTTTTACATCCTCTATTGTCATAATACCTTCTATCTTTCTAATATGTTTGCAAAATTACAACTTTTTGGGCAAAAAGACAACGTTTTGTTCGAATTATATATGATTTACAATTTTTATTAGTCATAATTTATACCTTTGCACCCAAAATGGTTTCAACAATAAGAAAAATGAAGGAAATTTGAAAATAATTATAGTTTTGCTTAGTTTTTCGGTTCGCTGAATCGTCCCTGTAGTGTATGACTGATTAAAAAGTCTGTTTATGACCAAAGAAGAATTTGAAAACATATACCGTCAGCATTATGCCAAGATGTACCGTCTAGCAAGGACGATGCTCTATGATGTCGACGAAAGCAAGGACGTGGTGAGCGACATCTTCGCCCGATTGTTACGGGAAAGGCTACGGGTAGGCGCGTCAGCGGGAATGAAGTATCAACCCCGACAGAGTCAGATGGAGGGCTACCTGATGACTGCCGTACGTAACCGCTGTCGCGACGTGCTTTGTCACAAGTCGATGCAGGAACGGGTGGAAAGGCTTTTCTTGCAGGAGTCGATGCAGAGCCAGATCGTTTCGATGAATGATGACGACCGTCTGGAACGGCTGATGCAATTCATCGAGTCGGAACTGCCACCGCTCAGTCAGCAGATATTTCGACTGCGGTTCTTCAGCGAGATGAGTTATGAGGAAGTGGCACAGGCCGCAGGCGTGAGCAAAGTGACGGTTTACAACCATCTGTCACAGTCGCTACAGCGAATCAAAGAGTATTTTCAGCAACAAACAGCAAAACGATAAACGTTATGGAACAGCAAGACAAATTGGACCAGTTGGTAGCAGAGAACCAAGAACTGCTAGCGCTGACAAAGCAAGCCTTTGTGAAGCGCGAAGTCGAAAAGGAATCCGTCCCCGTGGACGAGGAATGGGAGAAGTTCGCAGCGGAACACGCTGATGAGTTGGAAGCACTCGACAATAAGGCGGCAGCAAATTATTCACTCTTCACTTTTCACTCTTCACTTCATAAGGTTGCAGCGAGCATCATCGGCATCCTCTTTACGGCAGGAGTGGCCTTCGCCGCCATCCACATCGTGCGTCATTTCGTTGGAGAAGATGTAAAGTCCCCGACCCAGGAGGTGCGAATTTCAAATTCGTCCCAACCGTCCCCGGCATTGCCGACAGATACCGTCAAGACGGACACGACAGCCAATGCGAAGCCCATTGTTTTCGACAATGTCGCATTGGATAAGATGCTGCCACAGATTGCATCATATTATAACAAGGAAGTGGAGTTCCAGAACGAAGAAGCCCGCCAACTCCGTTTCTATTTCGTATGGAAACAGGACGAGACGCTCGACGTTGTGCTGCATCGGCTCAACCTCTTCGAGAGCATCACCGTAGAACTGAAGTCGGACAAGATTGTAGTAGAATAAGCCATGAAGAGAATCATATCAATGCTTGTCTGCTGCCTTGTCTTTGCCGGAGTGCAGGCCCAAAAGATTACGCGCGAATACAACAACGTGTCGCTCAGCGAAGCCCTGCGCCAACTGAACGAGCAGACCGAGGACTACACCATCAGTTTCCTCTACAACGAACTGGAGGACTTCCGCATCACTACCTCTATTCATCGCAAGTCCGTACCCGATGCCATCCGTCAGATGATAGGCTTTTATCCCATCCGCATGACCGTTGATGACAAGGAAATCATCGTGGAATGCCCGCAGAAGACAGCCCCTCGATACAAAGGAACTATCATTGACGAGCAAGGCCAGCCCATCGCCTACGCCAACACCGCCCTCCTCTCTCCCAAGGACTCCACGCTGATTACAGGCGGCGTGTCGAACGAAAGCGGTCTTTTTGTCGTTCCCTGTGAACAAAAACCAGTCCTTGCACGTATCTCCTATGTCGGCTATAAGACGATTTACAAGCAATGCAATAACACAGAACTTGGCACAATTCGGATGCAGCCAGAAACACAAACTCTGAAGGGAGTAACGGTGAAAGGCGAACGTCCTATGTATCAGACAAAAGGCAATAGCATTATTACAAATGTGGCTGGCACATTTTTGGAGCGTTTGCACAGCACCAACGAGCTACTTTTGCAAGTGCCAGGTGTTATTGCCTCACCAGATGGATCTCTGTCTGTCTTTGGACGTGGAACTCCTATATACTATATCAATAACCGCAAGGTGCAGAAC
>DFTH01000004.1 GCA_002379425.1 Prevotella sp. UBA4217 | reverse complement strand
TCAACCTATTTCAGGCTAAGACACAGTGTCGCCTTCGTAGGCTCCAATGAAGAAGATGGCCCTGGTGTCCCATTCCTGGATCAGATAGACAAACGGACGATTGGCATGGAAGGTGGCATTCTCATAATCCACAGGGCCTGCAGTGCCTGCCATCATGGCTACTGTCACGGCACTTGCCTTCGTACCCTCTTCCGAAACCTCTATGGCGGCCTTCTGCTTCAGCAGACTGACGTACAACTCCTTGTAGTTCTTGCTGATACCTGCGAAATCGGCCTTCTCGCTGTCGAACATCGAAGGAGCACCCAACTGGCTGATGAGATCATTCAGTCTGATGTCGCTGTTTGTCTTGAAGCGAGGCAACTTCAGATCCACGACGGCATTTCCGACTGGCATGTTCCTTTCCCAATAGTCATTGGTAAGCGCCTTGACGACATCATCCACCGTCTTGCCCTCAGAGGGAAGCAGCACGTACATCCTGTACTTGTCGCCGCTGCCGAAAGGCAAGCATACCGACGAGAAGACGTCGTTGGCACCATACTGGATCAGCGCGTTCCGATACATCATGGGGACCGTGGCGGCAGTGCCGTCGGCCTTGGTGAATGTCTCTTCCTTCGTATCCTGCTCGTCGAACTTCTCCGTCCATGTGGCCTTGAAGTAGATGGCATTCATCAGCACGAGTTTGGCCTCTGGACTCAGTTGGTCGATAATCTTCGGAATCATGCCCTCGCTCTTCTCGTTGCACCAGCCGTTGAGATAGTCGAGCGAGGCGGGTTCCGAGAAGTCGAGCGAAGCCACATCGGCCTCGTAGTAATCACTCATATTCTGCTTATAGGTATCCTCCAAAACCACATCCTGATCTGCCGCCACGATGTTGGCAATCTGAAGTGTGACGGAGGGATCAGCCAGCGGTGCCTGCTGGATAAGAGCCTGACAATAGGCATTGACGGCAGCCTTGTCGCCAGCCCCGAAGCCCAGCACACGCGTAATCTCCTCTTCAGTCTTTCCTGCGGCTCCGTCGTTGAGCATTCCCATCACGTAGGTCACGCTCAGCGGCGAGGTGACGATGCTCTTCCTTTCCTGCTGAGCATCATGGATGGCACGATAGAGGTTAAAGGTGAAGTCGTTGTTCTTCTTGGCAAATGCCAGTTGCTCCGCCGTCAATTGAATGGCACGGGTCTGAGGCAGCATATCCACCACCATGCCGTCTTCGGGATCAGGGGTTTCCGACTCATCCTCGTCCTCCTTGGGATTGTCGGGCTTCGGCTGTTCCTGTTTCGGCTGATCAGGAACCTCCACCACATCATTCCCACTACTGCAAGCCGTCAGCAATCCCATTGCCAACAGCAACATTCCAACGTTAAGAATCACTTTTTTCATAATTGCCAATATAAACAGTTTCACAAATATAACTCCAAAACAGCAAAAACACTGCATGAACGAGAGATTATTTATACATATTTAACACACATACAAATTAATTCTGTCAAATCATCACCTGGGTATTGGTTTTGTTGTAGCAAAGATAAGAATAAGGCACATAACTTCCAAACTTTTTTGAAAAATCATTCAGGAGGCGTCGCATTGTTAATTTACCACATAAGACTCTATTATTTACTTCTATTTATCATCCTTTTTTCTTGTGATCATTCTTCCAACTATCAGCACCGCTACGATGCTGCCATCACGGAAAAGGCGCTGACGGAGCGCAAGAACCTGTGGCTGACGATCGCCATCGCAGCACTCTCAGCAATGGGGCTGGCACTACTCGCCGTAGTCTATCTATCCAGAAAAGCAAAGGAATATAAGGGCATCATCGACAAGAACATTGAACATATCTATCAGGCGGAGCAGAAAATAGAACTGCTGCAGTCAACAGGCAAGGACTATGAGCACGAGATAAAAGTGCTGAAGGAACAATTACCGCCACAGGCTTCGCAACCCGAAATAACCGCTATACCGCCTGATGGCTGAGCAACCGTTGTTCGGCTAATTGCTCGTATTTCGTTCCAGGGCGCCCGTAGTTGGCGTAGGGATAGATAGAGATGCCACCACGGGGCGTGAACAGGCCAACGACCTCAATATATTTGGGATCCATCAGGCGCACCAGGTCCTTCATGATCGTGTTCACGCAGTCTTCGTGGAAGTCGCCATGGTTACGGAACGAGAAGAGGTAGAGTTTCAGGCTCTTCGACTCCACCATCCGCTCGCCAGGGATATAGAGAATCTTGATCTCCGCAAAGTCGGGCTGTCCTGTGATGGGACAGAGCGACGTAAACTCTGGACAGTTGAACTGCACCCAGTAGTCGTTATCCGGATGCTTGTTCACGAATGTCTCCAGCACCTCTGGGGCATAGTCCATGCGATACTCAGTCTTCTTGCCAAGGGCTTGTAATCCTTCTTGTTCCCTCATAGTTCGTTTACCTTAAATATATTATATGCAATATTGCGATCGAAGACATCCTCGTGGTCGTGCTCCTTGGTATATCTCACCACGCGCCTGGTGACAGGGAGTGCGACGATCTCATAGAGGGTCTTCAGCGACACCTGCGTGATCACCAGCGAGGGCATCTCCTCCCAGGGGATCACGCCACCCAGCGCCAGTGGGAAGAAGATGATGGAGTCTGTCAGTTCGCCAAAGATCGTGCTCAGCACGGCACGATAGGAGAAGTTCCTGCCTCCCGAGGAGAGTTTCATGCGGCTCATCACGTAGGCATTGACAAACGATCCTGCGAGGAAGGCCAGGAACGATGCCCCTGCGATCCTCGGAGCCAGTCCGAATATCTGGTGGAAGCCCTCCTCACCATCCCAATAGGAAGCCCCAGGGATCCAGTCAGCGATGGCGCCGAAGGTGACGAAGAGGAAGTTCATGGCGAAGCCCAGCCAGATGAGCAGCCGCGTGCGCCCATAGCCCCACACCTCGCACACCACGTCGTTGATGATGTAACTCACGGGGAAGACGATCAGTCCAGCCGTCATGTTTGCTGGTCCAAACGAGATTTGTTTTGTCTCAAGTACGTTTGCCGTAATCAGGCAGACGCAGAACAGTATGCCGTAAAGCATAAACAGCACACTGATCTTCTGTTCATTCTTTTGTTCCATAATTCTTGTTTTGTTAAAGGGGGTCGGCCAATGACTATCATTGGCGTTTGCAAGTACCCCTTGTTTTTTCTTATAATAGGTAGAGCAGCCAGCCCATATAGACTGCAAAGCCCAGGATCAGCACAGCACCCTCCCTGCGCGAGACAGAGTATTTGGTGTAGGCGAAGAGCCAGAGGATGCCTACGCTCACCAGCATCATCATCAGATCGACGATGGTGATACCCATGATGCGCATGGGATGGATCACGGCAGTGGCACCCAGCACCATCAGGATGTTGAAGACATTCGACCCCAGCACGTTGCCGATGGCAATGGCAGAGCGTCCCTTATAGGCTGCCACCACGCTCGTGGCCAGTTCGGGCAGCGACGTGCCACCTGCCACGATCGTCAGGCCTACGACACTCTGGCGGACGCCATAGCGATAGGCGACGTATGAGGCAGCATCCACGAAGAGATCGCTACCCACGATCAGGCAGGCCAGACCCAGGATGATGAAGCAGATGTTACGCCAGAGCCCAGAATAGTCGTTGGGCAGTTCACGATTGTCCTCGAGTTCCTCTTCCGTAGGCATCAGGCCCTGTTTCTTGGCACTCTGGAAGGTATAGATCATGAAGATCAGGAAGCCCACCAGCAGGATGATACCGTCGCTCCTGCTGATCTCGTTACCCCAGAGGTGAGGAGAGTCCATATCATCGAAGCAAAGCAGGAACAGCACGACGGACGCGAACACTGCGAAGGGTACGTCCTTCTTCACCGTGGAGGGGGATACGGCCATGGGAGCCACGACAGCAGAGCAGCCCACGATAAGCATCGTATTGAAGATGTTTGAGCCAATCACATTACCCACAGCCAGGTCGGAAGTACCTTTTAAGGCAGACACCATACTGACGAACAGTTCTGGTGCCGACGTGCCTGCTGCCACGATGGTGAGGCCAATGACAATCTCTGGCACATGCATGCCACGAGCCAGCGACGAGGCACCTTCCGTCAGCCTGTCAGCCCCCCATAATACGAGGGCCACACCCACAATGATATAAACAATGTTGATCAACATAGAACTATTACTTTTTATTCTTCATCATCGTCTTCATCCCAGTCGTCTCCAAAGAAACTGTCATAGTCCCCGTCCAGGGCAGGGCCCACGAACGCATCCATGGCACGACGGTCCTTCTTAGTCGGACGCCCAGTACCCCTGGCCCTATTGACAAAACCACTGATGCGGTTCATCTCCAGCAACTCATACTGGTCAGGCGTCGTCACGTTCTCATAGATTTCGGGCAGCAGTTTCGCCCCCACTCTCTGCTCTATAGTCTTCAGTATCTTGAAGGAGTAAGTCACAGGAGGCTTGCGCACAGCGACCACCTCACCAGCCTTCACAGTGTGGGAGGGTTTCACGTTCACGCCCTTAATGGTGACACGTCCGTTCTTACAGGCATCGGCAGCGATGGATCGCGTCTTGAAGATGCGCGCTGCCCACAACCACTTGTCTATTCTTGCTACGTCACCCATTACCGTTCTCTCCTCTTTTCCTCTTTCCTCTCTTATTGAACTGGTTCATCGTGATGTCGATGCCAGCCAGCACGAAACTCTTGATGATCTCCACCCCGAGGTCGATACTGGGCTGGAGAGCCTTCAGTTCGTCTTCATCATACTTGCCCAGCACCCAGTCAACCTGCATGCCATGGGGGAAGTCATTGCCAATGCCCATCCGAAGACGCGCATAGTCCTGCCCTATCAGTTGCTGGATATGCCCCAGGCCGTTGTGCCCCCCATTGGAGCCACTGGCCTTCAGGCGGAAGTCCCCCAGGGGCAGAGCCACATCGTCGCTGATGACGAGCAGGCGGCTCTGGTCGATATTCTCCTTGTTCAGCCAATAGCGTACGGCATTGCCGCTGAGATTCATAAACGTAGAGGGCTTGAGCAAATACACCTTACGGCCTTTGAGCGACGTCTCTGCCACGAAACCGTAGCGACGGTCTTCAAAATGAATATTGGACGCCTTAGCGAAGGCATCCAATACCATAAAGCCTGTATTGTGGCGGGTCAGTTCGTATTCGTCACCAACGTTTCCCAGACCAACAATTAAGTACTTGTCCATTCCCTTCTGTTATAGGAATTACTCAGCAGCAGCGTCGCCAGCGGCGGCTGCAGAACGAGAAGCACGCGTAGCCTTCACAGAGCAGACGACCACCTGTGCAGGAGTAGCAATCTGCAGACCTTCGAAGTTCAGTTCTGCCACCTTGATGGCCTTACCCAGTTTCAGGTCTGTCACGTCGATCTCCAGCACCTCAGGGATCTGCTTGTAGGGAGCCGTCACATTCAGTTGGCGCACTGCCTGGCTCAGACGACCACCATCGCGCACACCCTGGGCATGACCTGTCAGTTTCACAGGGATACCGATCGTGATGGGCTTGGTCTCATTCACCTCGAAGAAATCGATATGCATGACAGCATCCGTCGTCGGATGGAACTGGATTTCCTTCATCACTGCCTTGTGAGCCTCACCGTCGATGGACAGGTTGACTACATACACATCGGGAGAATAGACCACCTTGCGCAACTGAGTTGCTGGGATGGCAAATGATACGGCCTCAGGAAGACCATTCTCACCTTTCTTCTCACCATAGAGGTTACAAGGAACAAAACCCTCCTTGCGGAGTTCCTTTGCGGCTTTCTTGCCTGTCGTGGCGCGCTTCTGGCCACTTACACTCATTTCTTTCATAATTGTGTTACTCTAAATTAAGTTATTTACTGACTGCTTAATTCGCCATCACACGAAAAATTCGTAGTGCTTTGAGAAAAGCGGTGCAAAGGTACAACAAAAAAGTGAAAAGCATCAAGAGATACTAAAAAAAAATCATTTTTAACGTATTTTTCCTGCTTTTTCTTGCAAAATCATGGAAAAATATATACCTTTGCAGTTCAGAAGGAAGAAACTTAAATAACATATTTATATTTAAAGCATCAGGTGAGATGATTAATAGGGAAATTATCAGAATTAAGATCGTTCAGTTAACCTACGCTTACTATCAAAACGGTAACAAGAACATCGATGCGGCTGAAAAGGAACTTTTCTTCAGTCTTTCAAAGGCATACGACCTCTACAACTACCTGCTGGCGCTCATAGTGGCTATCACGAAGGAAGCAGGGCGGAGGTTGGAAGTGGCCCAGTCGCGTGCCAAGCGAGAAGGGACGGAAGAGCCCTCGCAGAAATTCGTCTTCAACCGCTTTGCCATACAGTTGGGCGAGAACAAGGCCCTTCAGGAGTTTATGAGCACCCAGAAATTCGCATGGGAAGACTCTGCCGCATTCTTAGGACAGATCTTTGAGACCATCGAAAAGAGTGACATCTATCAGGCATATATGGTGAGTGATGAAGACAACTATGACGCAGACAGAGAACTATGGCGGAAGATATACAAGACCTTCATCATGGACAATGGCGACCTGGATACCATCATAGAAGACCAGAGCCTCTACTGGAACGATGACAAGGAGATTGTTGACACCTTCGTTCTGAAGACCATCAAGCGCTTCAAGGAGCAAAACGGTTCCAAAGAGGAACTGCTGCCCGAATGGGACAGCGAGGAGGAGAAGGACTTCGCCCGCAAACTGTTCCGTGCCGCCATCCTGAATGCCGACCAGTACCAGCACTATATGAGTGAGACATCACGCAACTGGGACTTCTCGCGTCTGGCCTATATGGATGTCATCCTCATGCAGATTGCCATTGCGGAAATGATGACGCTCCCCAACGTGCCCATCAGTGTCACCATCAACGAATACGTGGAACTCGCCAAACTCTATTCTACCAGAAAGAGCGGAGCCTACATAAACGGCATGCTCGATGCCATCGCCCGTAACCTGGTCAAGACAGGACGGCTGATGAAGCATATTGAGCCAAAGCAGCCCAAAGCAGGTAAAGGAAAGACAGGGCCAGTTGCCCAGACTCCTGCTGAGGGGCGCCCCAAGAAAATGAGGCAGCGTATCAAGAAGGGAATTGAATCCAAGGAAGGCGAAACGCCCCAGACAGGAACAGAAGACAAACAATAACACAAATAGAATATGACAGACATGGTATTAGCCGCTCAGGCGGCACAGGGAAGTGGTATGAGTATGATCATCATGATGGTGGCCATCTTTGCCATCATGTGGTTCTTTATGATCAAGCCACAGCAGAAAAAACAGAAAGAGATCCAGAAGTTCCAGAACGAATTGACTGAAGGACAGCAGGTCATCACGGGTGGCGGCATCTACGGAACAGTCAAGAGCATAGACCTCACCAAGAACACAGTAGATATCAAAATCGCTCGCGACGTGGTAATCACCGTTGACAAGGGTTACGTCTTCAAGGATACTGCCAATACCCCGTTACAGAAATAAGCGCTGGGACGATGGGCATGGGCAGACTATGGCAATATGTCAGGAATTTCTTGTTCAGTAAAATCAACAAGGAACTCCTGATATTCTTATTCTTCCTGGCTCTCTCGGGAATATTCTGGCTGTCGTTGACACTGAATGACACCTACGAACAGGAGTTTGCCATCCCCGTATCCATCATCGACGTACCCAAGAACGCCGTACTTACCTCAGAAGAGATAGACACCATCAAGATGACCATACGCGATAAGGGCATCGTCCTGGCTGCCTATCAGTATGGCGACTATCTGAAGGACATCCACATCAACTTCAGAAACCACACCCGAAATAACGGGACGGGAGTCATCCTGGCGCAAGACCTCCAGAAACTCGTCTATCAGCGACTGCTGACAGGATCGAAGATTATCAGCACCAAACCTGAGAAACTCGAGTTCTATTATAACTACGGTACGAAGAAGCAAGTCCCAGTCAGGTGGAGCGGACGCGTGATTCCAGAAGAACTGTACTTCATCTCACGTGTGGACTATTCTCCTGACAGCGTGACCGTCTATGCCTCTGATGAGAAATTAGACAGCATCAACATGGTCTATACAGAGCCCCTTAACTACGCCAATTTTCGCGACACCCTGGTGGTCAATTGCCAACTCAGCAAACTCAAGGGCGTGAAGATGGTGCCCGACCATATCAAGGTCAGTTTCTATACCGATGTACTCACCGAAGAGCGCATAGAGGGCATTCCCATCAAGGGTATCAACATGCCAGAAGGAAAAGAACTGAGGACCTTCCCCGCCAAGGTGACTGTCAGTTTCGTAACGGGCGTCAATATCTATCGCAACCTGCGGCCAGAAGACTTCCTCGTAGTAGCAGACTATCAGGAGATCAAGAAAAATCCATCGGAGAAATGCCGTATCTATCTGAAGGATGTACCTGCGGGTATCTCCAGAGCCAAACTTGAGACCACCATGGTAGATTACCTCATAGAGTCACAGGCCGAAGAAAGATGAAGATTGGAATAGCAGGAGGAATAGGCAGTGGGAAAAGTTACGTTTGCAAACGACTCCAGCAGCGTGGCTATGAGGTATATGACTGCGACAGTGCCGCCAAGCGCCTGTTGCGCACGTCACCTGAAATACGCGAGCAACTTATCCGTCTGATTGGCACAGAGGCCTACACTCAGGATGGGCAACTCAACAAGGCGGCCGTCTCACGATTCCTATTGGCCTCCTCCGATAACCAGAGAGCCATCAACGACGTAGTGCATCCTGCCGTTTTCCGCGACTTTGAGGACAGCGGCATGCAATGGATGGAGAGTGCCATCATGTACGAGTCGGGCATCTACCGCCTGGTGAATCGTGTCATCGTCGTCACTGCCCCCCTGGAGGTGCGCATCCAGCGTGTCATGCTGCGCGACCACCTCTCGCGCGAGAAGGTGCTCGAATGGATGGCCAGACAACTACCGCAGGAGGAGGTCGTCAAGCGTGCAGACTTTGAACTCGTCAATGACGGACAAACAGACATAGAACAACAATTAAACAAAATTATAGAACAATGCAACAGACCATTTTAGCAATCTCCGGCAAGCCCGGACTTTACAGACTCATCTCCCGAGGAAACAACAACCTGATTGTCGAGGCCCTCGACGAAACCCATAAGCGCATGCCAGCCTTTGCTACTGACAGGATTACCTCTCTGGCAGACGTTGCCATGTTTACAGAGACAGACGATGTGCCCCTGATGGACGTTCTGGAGAATATGAAGAACCTGGAGGGCGGAAAGATTGCAAGCATCAACGAGAAGAAAGCCTCTGGAAAGGAACTGCGCGACTACTTTACAAAGGTTCTGCCCGAGTGGGATCAGGATCGCGTACAGAATAGCCATATCAAGAAACTAATCTCCTGGTATAACATTCTTATCAAGGCTGGCATCACAGACTTCAAGGAAGCAGAAGAAAATACCTCATCAGAAGAAGAGGCTCCAACTGCAGAATAATCTTATTTAAAGTTTTTTAACAATAACACACAACTTTATAAGAAAAAAATTGCAGAATTAAAAGAAATTTAGTACCTTTGCACTATAATAGTGCTCTTCTTTCATGAACGTGCCTTTAATCAGGCGTGACTCCACGGGATTGACGATGAGCGTAAGAAATTAGAACAGTCCAAAGAGGAGTCTATGGACACAAAACTGATTTATCATGAAAAAATTAATGACTACCGTGGCTTGTGCTGCATGTGCACTCTTCCTGACAAGTTGTGCAATGGTTTCTGCTCCTGCTAGCGCATTTGTTTACCTGAACGAGAAGGGTCCTGGTGCTGTGACAAGCAACACTCTTGGCAACAAGGTTGGTACCTCTGAGGCTACCTCTATCTTGGGTATCGTTGGTCTAGGTGACGCCAGCATCAATGCTGCTGCTAAGGCTGCTGGTATCAAGAAGATTAGCCATGTTGACTATGAGACATCTAACATTCTTGGTATCTACGCAAAGCACACCACAATCGTTTATGGTGAATAATTGCTCTTATTAAATATTTAAAGAGAGATGGCTCTTCGGCCATTCTCTCTTATTTTTTATATGACAAAGACAAGACTATTGATCCTGTTACTGGTGCAGGCATTATGTTTCCCCGCACTTTCGGGAAACATTTCCAAGAGGTATAAGACTTATCTCTCAGAGTTGGGTACCTTGTATTTCATTATGCCGCAAAAGATGGCAAAGGCGAAGGGCTGTACAGCACAGAAAGACCTGCTCTTCGATGTGACCTGTCAACTCTGGACAGATTCTGTCACCGTTGCTGCCACCGTGAAGTCCTCCTTGCCAGTCACGGATAGCATTGTCAAGATATCCTTGCCAGACAATAACATATTGACATACCCTTTAGAATTCATCTATAGAGACCTTGACAAGAAGGGCTATGACAATAGGATAAAATTCCGTATGCCAAGACAGCAGTTCCGCCAGATGTTCAATGGAAGCGCTCCATTCCTCCTGGATTTCGGGAAGGGTAACTTATTTTCCTTCCGTCAAAGCCAGTGGGCCAAGGAGCAAGACCAGATGAACAGTATTCTTGAAATGATGGAACTGAACAAATAGTCATATTATCAGAAACGCCTGGGACCTCCGAAGCCTCCGCCTCCGCCACGGCCTCCGAAGCCTCCGCGGCCACCACCACGACCACCAAAGCCGCCACGACCACCAGGGCCACCAAAGCCCTTACCACCTCCAAAGAGGTTTAAGCGGTAAATCACATGCAGCATGGCATAACTGGTGATAGCGTTATACTCTGTATCGTTACGCTGCATAGCCGAAATGGCACGGCTAATAGTGGATTGCTCCTGCAGGATATCATAGAGTTGGAGAGAGATGGTAAGTGCATTACCCTTCAGGAAACTCTGAGAGACCTGGGCATTCCAGATCAGTTCGTTGGTATTCATCGAATTGTCAGCATATCCACGGCGGCTCTGCATATTCAAGTTCGTAGTAAGAGACGTACCCCAGGGTGCCGTAACACCAACCATACCACCGTATGAGAACTGCCAAGTATCAAGGTTGTTATTCGTCTGCAACTCACTGCGGGAGTGGTTATAATTGACAGAACCGTTGAGTTCCACTTCCAGCCAGTCGTTACGATAACTGGCAGCCAGACGCTCGCTGACTCCAATTGTCTTGGTGGTGCTCTTCTGGGATTCACTGATATTGTTGACGCTGACATAGCCTACGTTATGGGCATAGTTCAGGTTCGTAAACGTATTGACGTTGAAAAAAGCGGCTGAATCGATGGCCGTATTGAACATAAAGCCAAGATTGCCATTCCAGTTTCCGTTGATATTCTCTGGGCGCGTGATGGTTCCACCAGTCTCAGAGTTCAGGGTCGTCTTGTTGCTCACGGAGTTGCTGGTCGTCGAGAAATTGACGAAGGTCATCACGGCACGCTGGTGCTTCTGGAAATAGTCGTTGTAGAACAGGTTGAAACTCTGCGTAAACGAAGGTTTCAGTCCTGGATTACCACGCGTGATGCGCAAGGGATCGCTGTCATCAACAATGTCCAGAAGATCACTCATCGAAGGCTGCTGGCTACGACCACGGTAGGTGAAGCGCAACTGCCCCGTCTGTGACTTCTTCCACCTAAAGTCGAGTGTAGGGGTGAAGTTGGTGACGGTACGAGTGGTATCGGCATGAATACCCTGATAGTCCTGCACGAAATGCGATCTCTGAGGCAACACCTGGAAGCCCACATTAAGGTTATAGGCCTTGCGGACAATGCGGAGCATCAACTCTGCCGTATGGTTATAGTTCTTGTACTTCGACATACGGCTCAGGTCCTGATCCTTGTAGTAGTCCAACGGGTTAGGAAGTTTGTCGAGGTATGCATCCCAGTTGCGGTAGATTGGTTCGATGCCCGTATAATCCATACCTGTCAGGCTATATGTGGCACGATCGCTTTTAGTGTAACTATATTCATATCGATAACTGAACTGGAGATAGACCTGACGAAAGATGGGTTCGCTATAAGTGATGCGTGCGCTATAGCCGTAATTATCCTGAGGAGTCAGACTATAGCGATTGGTCTGGTAGGTAGAGTCACTTGTTCCCAGATTATTGAGCACCAGGAACAGTTCTGAATAGTTATTCGACATCGACTTACTGGTGCCCTTGCCCCAGTTGGCATTAAGTTGGACTGTGATATTACGCCCTTTGTTATTGAGTTTACGGTTAAACTGGAGCCTACCATTCAGTGAACTGTTGTCGCTGTAGGAGATGCCGTTCTGTGAACTGTAGTTCTTCACGATACCATATTGACTGGCAATCTTCTGAACATCCCTGATGGGATCATCCGTATAGTCATAGGGATCTTTGTCGAAGGTAGCGCTCTGACTCGAATTTTCTCCGTCGTTACTACGATAGGTAAAACTCGGGCGGAACATGATATTGGTCATGGAGTCTGGTTGCCATTCAAGTCGCATCTGCCCGTTCCACTGGTTAGAACGTGAGAAGTTCTGACTCAGACTATTGCCATAGGATGAGGTAGAGCCGCTGAAGAAAGTCTCCGTAGAACTCTTGGAATATACATCACCGTCCTGATGATTCCAACGGATGCTACCATCGAGTTTCAACTTGTCTTTTTTCTCGTAGTTAAGGTTCAGGCCCGTCATCTTCATGGCATTCAGTCCTTGACGCCCGCCCCCCCAGCGGCCACCACCTCCGCCACCAGGAAAGCCCATATCATTAGTATTATTGGCATTGGTCATCAGGAACACCTTCAGATTATCCTTCATCACGCCACCGAATATACGGCCAGCATAACGGTGCTTCGTACCTGCCGCCAGGTCAGCATTCACCATCACGCCCTTGTTCATACCTTGTTTGATGCCAAAGTCGAGCACCGTCTGTTCCTCACCATCCTCGATGCCGGAGACACGGGCCAAGTCACTTTGCTGGTCGTAGGCCTTGATACGGTCGATAATGTTCGTGGGCAGGTTCTTGATGGCCGTCTTCGTATCGCCAGTCATAAACTCCTTTCCATCGACGAGGATTTTCTTTACCTCCTTTCCATTGATCTTGATGGTACCGTCGTCGCTCACCTCAGCACCAGGCAGGCGTTTCACAAGTTCCTCGACGACAGATCCTTCAGGAGTACGGAAGGCATTAGCATTATATACAAAGGTGTCGGCCTTCAGCGTCACCTTTGAGGCATGAGCCGTTACGGTGGCACCTTTCAGCATAATGGCATCCGGCTCTATGGATATCGTACCCGCATGGTAGTCCTTGCCATCCTTGATGGAAATCTTCTTGGTATAGGTCTTAAAGCCTACGTAAGTAACCTGTAGGGTATAACTACCGTCACGGGGGGCTTTGATGGAAAAGCCGCCATTGACATTGGTGACTGCATTAGCGACAACCTTTTCACCATTAAGCAGGGCTGCTGTTGCCTGAATGACAGCATCTTGTGTATCCTGTTCAACAACCTTACCAGAAACTGTCCGCTGGGCGGATACCGTAACCGCCATCACCAAGGCGGCTATCAGGAGTAATAATTTCCTCATGAGTAATGCTTGACTAATTTTGTCTGTTTGACGCATCAAGTCAGGAAAAGTTTAATAACTTCCGAAAAATTTTACACATTTCGTTTGTCCGTTTCAAATATTAATCGTACCTTTGCAAACGAAATACAAAAGCAAGACCGCAACCATTAAGATATGAATCGACAGACAGTCGTTATCTCAGAAGATCTTGAGCAGTCTCTCGTTGAGGCTGTTTCACGATGTGAGCATGACCGTATCTTCATCCTTGCCGATGAGACAACGGAGCGCTGCTGCCTACCTGTCGTCGAGGGTCTTGACATACTGAAGGACGCCAGACATATCGTCATCGGGACCACAGACACCCATAAGACACTTGAATCTCTCGCCTACGTATGGGAGAAACTGGGTACAGGAGGTGGTACACGCCACTCCCTATTAATAAATATAGGTGGTGGCATGGTGACTGACCTTGGTGGATTTGCAGCCTCCACCTTCAAACGGGGCATCAACTACATCAATATCCCCACCACCCTCCTTGCGATGGTCGATGCCAGCGTTGGTGGGAAGACGGGTATCAACTTCCGAGGACTGAAAAACGAGATTGGTGTGTTCAGCAATGCGAGCACCGTGATCCTCGACACGCAGTTCCTCAAGACCCTCGATGCAGAAAATATCTGTTCAGGCTATGCAGAGATGCTGAAACACGGACTGATCTCCAACGAAAGGATGTGGGGAGAACTTATGAACTTCGATCTGGAGCAGCCTAATCTGAAGCCATTGATCAGAATGGTGGCTGACAGTGTCGCCGTTAAGGAGCGTATCGTCACTGAGGATCCCACAGAGAAGGGAATCCGCAAGGCTCTGAACCTCGGCCATACCGTAGGCCATGCATTCGAGTCGTTCGCCCTCACTCGCAAGCCTGTACTTCATGGCTATGCCGTAGCCTGGGGGTTGGTGTCTGAACTCTACCTGAGTTGCATCAAGACAGGCTTCCCGACGGACAAGATGCACCAGACCGCCAGTTTCATCAAGGAGCACTACGGTAAGATGAATATCACCTGTGACGACTACCCCACTCTGCTGGAACTGATGACCCACGACAAGAAGAACGTGGCAGGCACCATCAACTTCACCCTGCTGGGTGGCATTGGGGACATCCGCATCAATCAAACGGCAACAAAGGAAGAAATATACGAGTCACTTGACTTCTACAGGGAGTCGTGACCCGACTAAAGAAGAACCAATCAACTTAATAGACCTAATCATATTACTGACTAATCGCAGATAGGGCCGCTCGTGAGAGTAGTCCTATCTCTTTTTTGCCATGGTCTCTGCTTCTTTGCGGGCAGGCTTGCCCGTTTCTGTGAGGGGGATGTGGGGAATGTGAAGATAGACACGAGGTTGATGGTACTTAGGAAGGATACGCTCACAAACCTGTTGCACTTCTTCAACGCTCCCCTCCGTCAACAGAACAACAATCTCTCCGTACTTTTCATCTGGGCGCTTAGATACTAAGAAAGGGGCATGCATAAAAGGCTTGAGCCTTCTCTCCACTTCCTCTGCCTGAATCTTGATACCACCAGAACAGATGACATTATCCTTGCGCCCCAGGATACGGAAGCCCTGTGGGGAGAGTTCTGCGATATCATTGGTAATGAGCGGTTCAGGGCATACCTCCGGCGCATCGATAACAAGACAATCTTCACTGGACAGACTGACTCGAACGGAGGGAAAAGGGACATAATAGTCGGAAGCCTCTGACCCACTCATACGACGTAATGCGATATGCGAGAGAGTCTCTGTCATGCCGTAGGTACTCCAGACAGCATGAGGGAAAGCCCTCAGTTCGGTAGCCATAGCATCATCAATGGCCCCACCACCAATGATCAACTGGCGAATCTGTCTTAGACACTCCCTTTCCTCTGGCACCTGCAAGGAGTTATACACCTGCATCGGCACCATTGCTGCAAAATCTGCACAGAGAGGGTTCTCTTCCTGTGCAGCCAACGGATGACCAGTGGGTTCTACCACTATCAACCGCAGCCCACGTTCCAGAGCGCGCACCACCATCATCTTACCCGCGATATAATCGAGCGGCAAACAAAGCAGGGCTGTCTGGCCTTCATGGAGCCCTAGGAAATCGCAGGTAATGCGGGCTGAGGCCAACATACGCCTTTTCTCTACCAACATCGGCTTAGGCTTACCTGTCGAGCCACTGGTCTGAACAAGCACGTATGGACTATCGTTCTGCCACTCGGCTAAAAACTCCTCTAACGACATCGCCATAACTGATCACCACGGATCTCCAGTGGCATGGGTATATTATCAGTAAAGAGTTGCCCTGTGCCCAATCCCTGCGGCATGCGGATAGCATCGCCATAGACATGCGAGGCAAACTGGGCAATAGCGTCCAATCCAATATTACTCTCCAGGGCAGAGGTAATCCAAGAACCAACACCCAGTTCCCTGGCTACCTCTATCCATTCGCGACAGCCAGTCATTCCACCATGCAGCGAGGGTTTCAGGATGATATAGCGGGGTTTGATGATATGGAGCATGTACGCCTTCATCTCAGGATCATTAACGCCTATCAGTTCTTCATCGAGAGCGATGGGCAGGGGCGACTCCCGACAAAGGTCTGCCATATAGGCCCACTGTCCCGCCTTGATGGGTTGCTCGATGCTATGGATGGCATACTGCGAGAGGAGTTCAAGTTTATAGAGTGCCTCTTCGTATGGGAAGGCCCCATTGGCATCGAGACGCAGTTCCACCTCATGGAAGGAGAAGCGCTCGCGGATGTGCTTCACCAGTTCCAGTTCCTGGTCGAAGTCGATGGCACCAATCTTCAGTTTCACACAGCGGAATCCCTTCTCGAGTTTCTCCTCCATGCGATACAGCATCTCCTCGTAGTTACCCATCCATACCAGTCCGTTGATAGGGATACCCTCCTCACCATGGCTGAAGGCTGTATCGAAAAGACACGCACCATGACGAAGATTCAACAGCGCCGTCTCCAGTCCGAAGCGCATTGAGGGATAGTCGCGCAAGGCCTCATCGTCGAGTACACCCGTCTGGCAGAATTTTTCACAAAAGCGGGCAAGCACCTCCGCATAGTCTGAAATGGCATCACAACTGAGGTCTGGCAAGGGGGCACACTCCCCTATCCCCTCACGCTTGCCATCCTTGAGACGGACAAGCCATATCTGCCGCGTAGTATAGACACCTCGCGAGGTCCCTGCCGGTTGTTTGAAATGGAGCGTCCGCTCCTCAATTTCATAGGTCATGGCAGTTTGGGGTATTTCTTGAAGTCAGGCTTTCGTTTCTCCAGGAAGGCCTTGCCACCCTCCTGCGCTTCATCGAGGAAATAGTAGAGCATCGTGGCATCACCAGCCAGTTCCTGGATTCCCGCCTGACCGTCGAGTTCTGCGTTCAGTCCAGCCTTGATCATGCGGAGCGCCAGTGGTGAGCGCTGCATCATGACCTCGGCCCACTCGACGCACTCATCCTCCAGGCGCTCAATGGGCACCACCTTGTTGACCATCCCCATCTCCTCTGCCTCCTTGGCAGAATACTGGCGACAGAGGAACCATATCTCACGGGCTTTCTTCTGACCCACGATACGGGCCAGGTACGATGAACCGAAGCCAGCATCGAAGGAACCAACTTTCGGACCTGTCTGTCCGAAGATAGCATTCTCTGAGGCAATGGTCAGGTCGCAGACAAGGTGGAGCACATGGCCGCCGCCAATGGCATAGCCGTTGACCATTGCGATGACGGGCTTTGGCAGACGGCGGATCTGCATCTGCACGTCAAGCACGGAGAGGCGGGGCACGCCCTCGTCGTCGATATAGCCGCCACGGCCTTTCACGTGCATGTCACCACCACTGCAGAAGGCATGTTTCACGTCGCCGATAGCCTTACCATCAGGTACCTCGGACATGGCGCCTGTGAGGATCACCACACTGATGTCCTGCATCTCGCGCGCCATCGCAAAGGCTTGCGACAACTCCCACGTGGTCTTGGGCGTGAAGGCATTGCGGTAACGCGGACGGTTGATCGTAATCTTTGCGATACCATTGTACTCCTCAAAGAGAATCTCCTCGAACTCACGGATGGTCTTCCACACTCTCTCTTTCATCTGTTGCTTTGCTGTCATAATCCTATCATCATTGTTTGTTAATTTCATCGTCCCTATGTTACACTGAAGTTGAAGGCCTGGGCATCGGAACGGGCGTCGGTGAACACCTCGAGCAGCAAGGGCCTCGGACTGTCACTATATAATAATGTGTCGATGGCACTGTAAAGATCATGGGGACCTGTGGCACTTAGATAGACGACATCGTTTTCGAGGCAGATGCCCTCCGCCGAAGTATGATGGGCTGCAGCAATATAGGAATCGCGGGCAGCGCTCTTTTCCAGGCCAGGCAACTGCTGGAAGATACCGCCACAGCCGTTGTTCAACAGCAGGATACGGAAGTTACCACGTAGGTTCTGATTCCACAGCGCATTCTGGTCGTAGAAGAAACTCAGGTCGCCAATGACGCAATAGACAGGCTCGTCCGTGACACAGGAGAAGCCTGCCGCCGTGGAGAGCGAACCTTCAATACCGTTCACCCCACGGTTACACCACACGGGGTGCTTGGCAAGGGTGTTGGCCAGACGAATGGCCGAACTGTTGGCATAGTGTACAAAAGCCTCCCCCACATGCGCCTCAAAATACTTTACGGCTGCCATCTGCGAATAGGCTGGTTCGTAGGCATCCACCTGCTCACGGATACGAGCCAGAAGGGCATCCCACAGTTGGATAAACGGGTGGGGTTCCAACACCAGCATCATACGAATATGATCGGCCACGGCCTCACCGTCGCCCTGCACGACATGCGTCAGGTTCATGAAGGTGTCTGTAACCTCACCCGTCTCATTCACCACCCAGGTTTCCCTGGCTTTGCGCAGAAAATGTTTCACCCGCTTACTGACAACCGAGCCTCCGATATACAGGACAAAATCTGGGACATATCTCTCATCATCACCCACCACCCTGACTGCCTCATCCAGCAACGGGTTCATGGGTTGACCACTGACAAGCATAGGACGCTCGGCCTGTAGGAACATCCTACCGACATGACTTAGCGTACTGGGCGAGATATCGGCGGGTAGCCACTCTATCTTGCGCTCCACAGGGAGTTCGGCGACGGAGTACTCGAACAGAGGTTCAGTAATTGGCACATTGATATGAACAGGGGCATTCCTGACAATCAGGACCTCATTGATTAGGCGGTTGCAGTACCAGTGCTGCTCATCGTCCTGAGGTTCCGGCAGGGAGACGGCCTTACGCACGAATCGCCTGAGGGCATCGGGTTGTGGCAAGGTCTGTCCGTCGAGTTGGTCTATCCATTGTTGGGGACGGTCCGCAGAGATAGCAACCAGAGGGACATGCTGATAATAGGCCTCAGCCACGGCTGGGGCTAAGTTGAGCAGGGCTGTCCCACTGGTAACGCAGACCACGACAGGCTGCTTCACAGCCTGGGCCATACCCAGTGCATAAAAGCCTGCCGAGCGCTCATCCGTCACAGGATAGCACGTGATGTCTGGGCACTCGTTCAGATTGTGAACGATAGGTGAATTACGACTTCCAGGACATACCACGGCATGACGAATGCCATGCGCCACAAGCAGGGCGGTCAATATGTTTACGTTTTCCTTATTGCTATACATTTCCTCATCGTTTCTAGTTTTGCTTCCGTCTCCTGCCACTCCTGTTCCATCGTACTGTCTTTTAGAAGTCCGCCTCCTGCATAGAGATGGTAATGATTACCATTGATATTCATGCAGCGCAGCGAGACATAGAGGTGGGTCTCCCCCCCGCCCCATGGACCCATAAAACCGCTATAGTATCGGCGGGGTGCGTACTCGTTACGGACGATGAACTGGAAAGCCTCTTTCTTAGGTATGCCACAGACGGCAGGCGTGGGATGCAACGCTTGTAACAGGTCACCAATACGGTCATCGGAGGGAAGCGAGAAGTTGAAATCGCTCCGCAAATGTACCAGATCAGCAGCCCGTACCGTATAGGGGCCTTCTTCATGGAAGTCGCTGGTATATTGCTCGAGACACTCGGCAATATAGGTGGCCACATATCGTTGTTCCTGGATATTCTTTGTTGACCAGTTGACAGTCTCGCCCTCGCCCGAGAGTTGTTCTCCCTCCAGTTTCATCGTTCCCGCCAGAGCGATGGTCTGCCAGAGTCCGTCACCCTTATGATCCAAGAGTATTTCAGGCGTGGCAGACAGCCAACAGCCACTCTTTGGCGTGCAGACAAGAGAGATAAACATACGAGGATACAACGCACAGGCCCTCATAAACAACTCCATGGGTGGCAAGGGCTCCTCCGTTTCCTCTTCCACACAACGCGCCAAGACAATCTTGCGGAATGTACCTTGTTCCAACTGAGCATGAAAACTGGCGAAATCGATGGCGTAGGAATTAGAAGTCCCAGATACCCTAGTAGTCCTAGGTATCTTAGGTAAACTAAGGGAATCCTCTAATGGGACCACCTTGGTGACATCTGGGTGTATCAGCAAGATCGGCTGATCTATCCTCACCTCAAAGGGTGCCACAACAAAGCCCCGCTTGCCATTCAGTTCTGCACAAGAGAGTAACTCCGCAGGCTTTCCAACAGTCTGCTGAACGAGCGTCGCATGATTTTCATGCGGCAATCGATAGATGGCAAAAGCGACAAACATTATTTCCTTGGTATAATAACGTAATTGGTGACTCTGACGTTGGAGATAAGTTCACCTGATGTATCCTTGATATCGACATTCCACACATGGAGGGTCGTCCCCTTATGCAACAACCGTGCAAATGCTGTCACTGTATCACCTTCAGCGACCGCCTTCACATGACTGCCACTGACCTCGATGCCTACACAGGCACAGCCTGGACAGAGAGATGAAGAGCCGACACCAGCCACATTCTCGGCCAGTGCTAAAGAAGCACCGCCACTCAAGAATCCGAATGGCTGACGGTTGCGCTCATCCACCTGCATACGGGCCATACAGGTATCGTCCTCGGGCGTGGAGATAAACTCCATCCCGAGGGCGGTACTCAAATTCGGTTTATCGTTGATAATTGTTCTTATTCTTTCTATATCCATTACTTAAACAATGAATATTCTGGAACACTCCATGCCAGTGCACTGGCACCAAGCACGTCGCGCTCTCGGTCATTTAACTTCGATGAGAGTATCTTCACCTTGCCACGAAGGTTGCCAAACACGTGGTTCTCAAACGACTCAAAGGCAGGATCAATCAGCCATTTGCCTGCATGGGAGATACCGCCCGTGAGGATGATAGCCTCCGGATCGACAATCGATGCATAATTGGCCATTCCCAGACCCAGCATATATCCCGTGCGACGGAAAACTTCTATAGCCATCTCATCCCCCTTGTCACAACACTCTGCTATGGTGCGTGGCGACAACTTAGTCAGATCACGCAACAGCGAGGGGGCGTCAGACTCCGCCATCAACTCTTCTGCCGTCCGGACGATGCCCACGGCACCAACATACGCTTCCAAGCACCCTTCATGACCACAACCGCATTTCCTGCCATGATCAACCACACACGTATGCCCGAACTCACCAGCAAAACCCAGATGGCCCTGATGCTCCTCCCCTTCAGTGAAGAAACAACTACCGATACCGACGCCCAGACTTATAATAATAAAATTCTTCATACCATGGGCACTGCCAAAGGTGTACTCTCCCAAGGCAGAGATATGAGCGTCATTACATAGGCCGACAGCCAGTCCTATACGATCACGGAGCATGGCCGACAGTGGAACGATCCCCTTCCATGGCAGGTTAGCCGCATTCTCAATACATCCTGACACAGAACTGGCACTCGGTGCGCTGACGCCTATAGAACGGATGGTCTCATAACCACCATTGGCTTCCACCAGCACGATAATCTTTTCACTCAGCGCCGTAACGAAATTGTTGACGTCGGGGTAGTCCCCCGTAGAAAAAGAATCTTCTGCGATAATATTTCCACGGATATCTACAATGGCATAAGTGGTGCGTTCATTACTAATATCTACACCTACGACCTTTGTCTTAATGTTATACTCTTCCATTTGTCTAGTCCTCTTATTTGAATAATGAATACTCTTTCACATCCCATGCCAGGGCACTGGCACCTAATACGTCACGCTCACCCTCCTTCAAGATAGAAACGAGAATCCGTGTCTTACTCCTGATATTATGGAACACATGATCATCGAACGACTGGCGCATCGGCTTGAGCAACCACTTCCCTGCCACCGTCATGTCACCTGTAAGTATGATAGCCTCAGGATCCAATACGGAAGCATAGTTAGCCAGTCCAAGACCAAGAACTTCACCTGTACGACGGAAAGCCTCTATCGCCACCTTGTCGCCCGCTTCACAGCACTCAACAATCGGCTCTATGGTCAGTTCATCAAGTTTGCTCAGCATCGAGGGCTCACTACTTTCTGCAATCAACTCCTTTGCCGTCTTTACCAATCCGGCCTTGGTACAATAGGTTTCCAAACAGCCACGATGACCACAGCCACAAAGACGGCCGTTGACCTGCACACACGTATGACCCACTTCACCTGCAAATCCATAGACTCCAAGATGGGGCTGCCCATTAGAATAGAAGCAACTACCCAAACCGCCATGGCTCATTGACACGACTACGAAGTCTTTCATACCATGGGCACTGCCGTAAGTCTTCTCACTCAAAGCGGTGATATGGGCATCATTGGCCACTGCAACAGCCAGTCCCAACTGGTCACGCAACATGGCTGCCAATGGCACCACTCCTTTCCAGGGCAGGTTGGCAGCATTCTCTATACATCCCGTAATGAAATTTGCACTCGGTGCACTGACACCTATCGAACGTACCTTGTCATAGCCTCCATTGTCTTCTACTAATGCTACGACTTTCTCACTAAGTGCATTTGTATAATCTGCGACATCAGGATAGTCTGATGTCGGGAAATGGTCTTGTGCAATGATCTCTCCCCTGATATCTACGACGGCAAAAGTCGTCTTCTCGACACGGATATCAATACCTACGACACGGGTTTTGATCTTGTCAACTGTCTCTGTATTATCCATAATCTAGGGCTATCGGATTAATAAATTTGCTTCGGTGTGGCAAATATAAACATTTTTCCATAACCATGCAAATCTTTGCACATTTTTTTTGAAATATTTACCCTATCCTTGCTTTTTTCGGGATAATTTCGTAACTTTGCAGCCATAAAAACAATTATTTTGAAAAAGATGAACGTTTTAGAACTTAGTGAACAGGAGATAGGCAGGCGACAGAGTCTGCAAGAACTGCGCAACATGGGTATCGATCCCTACCCCGCTGCCGAATACCCCACCAACGCTTTCAGCACTGATATCAAGGAGTCATTTAAGGATGATGAGGATCGCGAAGTGATCATCGCAGGCCGTATGATGAGCCGTCGCGTAATGGGAAAGGCCAGTTTCGCAGAACTTCAGGATAGCAAAGGAAGAATTCAGGTCTATATCACCCGCGACGACATCTGCCCAGATGAGAATAAGGACTTATATAATAATGTATTTAAGCGACTGCTTGACATCGGTGACTTCATTGGCGTGAAAGGAAAGGTGTTTCGTACGCAGACAGGTGAGATCAGTGTCCATGCCAGTGAACTGAAACTGCTCTCGAAGTCGCTGAAGCCGCTACCCATCGTGAAATACAAGGACGGTGTGGCTTACGACAAGTTCGATGACCCCGAACTGCGCTATCGCCAGCGCTATGTCGATCTGGTGGTCAACGATGGTGTGAAGGATACGTTCCTGCAGCGCGCCACTGTCATCCGTACCCTGCGCAAAGTCCTGGATGAAGCAGGCTATACCGAGGTGGAGACGCCTACGCTGCAGATGATAGCCGGTGGTGCCTCTGCCCGTCCGTTCATCACGCACTTCAATGCCCTTGATCAAGATATGTACATGCGTATTGCCACGGAACTCTACCTGAAGCGTCTCATCGTAGGCGGCTTCGAGGGTGTCTATGAGATTGGCAAGAACTTCCGCAATGAGGGCATGGACCGCAACCACAATCCAGAGTTCACTTGCATGGAACTCTATGTACAGTATAAGGACTACAACTGGATGATGTCGTTCACGGAGAAACTCCTGGAAGCCATTTGTATCGCCGTCAACGGCAAGCCTGAGCGCGAGATCGACGGTAATATCGTCTCCTTCAAGGCTCCCTACCGTCGTCTGCCTATCCTCGATGCTATCAAGGAGAAGACAGGCTTCGACTGCGACGGCAAGAGCGAGGAGGAGATTCGTGCCTTCTGCAAGGAGAAGGGAATGGATGTAGATGAGACTATGGGCAAGGGCAAACTCATCGACGAACTTTTTGGGGAGTTCTGCGAGGGGACCTTTATCCAGCCCACCTTCATCACCGACTATCCCGTGGAAATGTCGCCGCTGACGAAGATGCACCGCTCCAAGCCTGGACTGACGGAGCGCTTCGAACTGATGGTCAACGGCAAGGAACTGGCGAACGCCTACTCTGAACTCAACGACCCCATCGACCAGGAGGAGCGCTTCATCGAACAGATGCGACTGGCCGACAAGGGCGACGACGAGGCAATGATCATCGATCAGGACTTCCTCCGCGCACTGCAATACGGTATGCCACCTACCTCTGGCATCGGCATTGGCATCGACCGTCTGGTGATGCTCATGACAGGCAAGACCTTCATCCAGGAAGTACTCTTCTTCCCGCAGATGAAGCCAGAGAAGAAGATTCCCCAAAGCACACCAGCCGAATGGGCAGCCATCGGCGTCAGCGAAGACTGGGTGCCTGTGCTGCGCAAGGCAGGCTTCAACCTCATCCAAAACATAAAGGACGAGAAGGCACAGGGCCTGCAGCAGAAAATCGGTGACATTGTGAAGAAATACAAACTCGACATGCAGAAGCCCACTGTGGCCGACATCGAGCAGTGGATTCAGAAAGCAAACGAATAATATCGGCAGCGGACTACAGGACTTAAAGACTTCTGTCTATGCGTAAAAGAGTCGTGTCAGTCATGTAGCCCACTCCAAAAAAGGAGAATATGTACGACTGTGGTAAAATAGCAATCATTGGCGGCGGCAGTTGGGCGACGGCCATAGCCAAGATCGTGGTGAGCCATACTCACCACATCGGCTGGTACATGCGCCGCGACGACCGTATCGAGGAATTCCGTCGTCTGGGGCATAACCCTGCCTATCTTACCAGTGTACACTTCAATATCAACGAGATACACTTCGACAGCGACCTGAACCGTATCGCCCAACAGTATGACACGCTGGTCTTCGTCACGCCCTCACCCTACCTGAAGAGCCATCTGAAGAAACTGAAGACGCGCATCCGCGACAAGTTTGTACTCACGGCCATCAAGGGTATCGTACCTGACGAGAACCTTGTCTGCTCGGAGTATTTCCACCAGGTCTATGATGTGCCCTACGAGAACCTCGCCTGCATCGGCGGTCCCTCCCATGCGGAGGAGGTAGCCCTGGAGCGCCTCTCATACCTCACCGTGGGCTGCGCCGACCGCGACAAGGCACAGGCGTTCTGCGACGTGCTCTCCAGCGAGTATATCAAGACGAAGACCTCTACCGACGTGGTGGGCATCGAATATTCCTCCGTGCTGAAGAATGTCTATGCCATCGCAGCGGGCATCTGCAGCGGTCTGAAGTACGGTGACAACTTCCAGGCCGTGCTCATGTCTAACGCCGTACAGGAGATGAACCGCTTCCTGACGGCTGTCCACCCGCTTGAAGACCGTAACGCCTACGACAGCGTCTATCTCGGCGACCTGCTTGTGACGGGCTACTCCAACTTCTCCCGTAACCGCACTTTCGGTACGATGATCGGCAAGGGCTACAGCGTGAAATCGGCACAGATAGAGATGGAGATGATCGCCGAGGGCTACTTCGGCACGAAATGCATGAAGGAGATCAACCGCCACTGTCATGTGAACATGCCCATCCTCGACGCCGTCTATAATATCCTCTACGAGCGCATCAGCCCGCAGATTGAAATCAAACTGCTCACTGACTCGTTCAGGTAGCGAATCGTGCATTGTGCATTATGAATTTATCTTTAATCCCAATAATTAAGACATAACAATGAGTAACATCAAACTTGACATCACAAAGGCTGCATGCTTCCTGGAGGCAGGTGCAGTTGAGGCTTTTGAGCCTAAAGTGAAGGCCGCTCAGCAGGCCCTTGAGGACGGTACATGTCCTGGTAACGATTTCCTTGGCTGGCTCCACCTGCCCAGTAGTATTACCCCAGCCTTCCTCGATGAACTGCAGGCTACTGCCAATACACTTCGTGAGAACTGCGAGGCCATCGTCGTGGCCGGCATCGGTGGATCATACCTCGGTGCCCGTGCCGTCATCGAAGCCCTGAGCAACTCGTTTGCCTGGCTGGTGGCTGACAAGAAGAACCCCACCATCCTCTTCGCTGGCAACAACATTGGCGAAGATTACCTCTTCGAACTGACCACCTACCTGAAGGACAAGAAGTTCGGCGTGATCAACATCTCAAAGAGTGGTACCACCACGGAGACAGCCCTCACCTTCCGTCTGCTGAAGAAGCAGTGCGAAGAGCAGCGTGGTAAGGCCGAGGCAAAGAAGGTGATTGTGGCCATTACCGATGCCAAGCGCGGTGCAGCACGCACCTGTGCTGATAAGGAAGGCTACAAGAGTTTCATCATCCCCGACAACGTGGGCGGACGTTTCTCCGTGCTGACACCGGTAGGCCTGCTGCCCATCGCCTGCGCCGGCTTCGACATCCGCGAACTCGTGGCTGGTGCCCAGGATATGGAGAAGGCCTGCGGCAAGGACGTACCCTTTGCCGAGAACCCCGCTGCCCAGTACGCTGCCGTGCGCAACGGTCTCTACCAGAATGGCAAGAAGATTGAGATCATGGTTAACTTCCAGCCGAAACTCCACTTCATGAGTGAGTGGTGGAAGCAACTCTACGGTGAGAGTGAGGGTAAGGACAAGAAGGGCATATTCCCCGCCTCGGTTGATTTCACCACCGACCTGCACTCCATGGGACAGTGGATCCAAGACGGCGAGCGCACCATCTTCGAGACCGTCATCAGCGTCGAGGAACCAGAGAAGAAACTGCTCTTCCCCTCTGACGAGGAGAACCTCGATGGTCTGAACTTCCTCGCTGGCAAGCGCGTGGATGAAGTGAACAAGATGGCCGAACTCGGCACCCGTCTGGCCCATGTCGATGGTGGCGTGCCCAACATCCGCATCACCATGCCCCGCCTCAACGAGCGCTACCTCGGACAACTTATCTACTTCTTCGAGATTGGCTGCGGCATCAGTGGAAACGTATTAGGCGTCAATCCATTCAACCAGCCTGGTGTGGAAGCATATAAGAAGAATATGTTCGCCCTGCTTGACAAGCCTGGCTATGAGGCCGATTCTAAGGCTATCAAGGAGCGTCTGGCTAAAGAGGCCTAAATGTATCAGTTAGCAATTAAGAAATACTTGGAAGATCACGGTTTTGAGGCAATGCGCCCCAAAGCCGTGCTTTTCGACATGGACGGGGTGCTCTACGACTCCATGCCTAACCATGCCATAGCATGGCAGGAGAGCATGGCTAAGTTTGGCATCCACATGACTGCCGACGATGCATACGCCACTGAGGGAGCCCGTGGCGTGGATACCATCCGACAGATGGTGAAGCGCCAGCAAGGGCGCGAAATAGACGAGTCCGAAGCCCAAAGGATGTACGATCTCAAGACCCAGATATTCCACTCACTGCCAGAAGCCCCTGTCATGCCTGGAGCCGTCAGTCTCATGGAAAAACTCAAGGATGCAGGCATTCTTTGCTGTGTCGTCACAGGCAGTGGACAGCGCCCTCTTCTCCAGCGTATCGTGAGAGATTTCGGTGCCTACGTGGATGATTCCCATATTACCACAGCCTACGATGTAAGGCGTGGCAAGCCCAATCCCGATCCCTATCTGATGGGACTGAAGAAGGCTGGTAATCTACGTCCTAATGAAGCCGTCGTCGTGGAAAATGCCCCTTTGGGCATCCGTGCTGGCCATGCCGCCCGCATCTTCACAGTCGCAGTGAATACTGGTCCACTGCCCGATGAAGAACTGCTTGTCGCTGGAGCCGACCTCATCTTCCCCAGCATGAAGGAATTAAGTGACCACTGGTATAACCATCTCCATCAAGAATTATGATACTAGAAGGAGACATCCCTTACAACTCGTCTTCTTCGGATCCCTGGGCATCAGATACGGGCACATTTCCACTCGTATCCATTTGGTCGTCGCGCTTAAGCGTCGTTTCACCGAAGTTGCTCACAGTAATCACAAGCGGGATATACTCATCAGTCTGGGGATGACTGACACTGCCGGCAAACACAAGTTGTTTGCCATCCACCCGATCAAAGACAATACCCTCTAAGATACCTGTCTCACGATAGTCGTCATCCAACTGGGCATCGAAATCCGCCTTAGTAAAGGCACGCCGGAAGAATACACTGCCATCACTACGGAGAATGCGGAGGGAAATGCGGTTATCTACGAACTGCTGTCCTGTCTCGTCAGTCACCATCTTTAGACTGTCATCTGCCATGCGCTGAATGGCCACCTGATAGTTCTTGCCAAGCCAGACGACATCCTTTGTCTGATCGTATGGCTGCATACGGATAGGTGCCTGTGGCTTCTGAACTTCCACCGTGGGAACAATGATATCATCGGTCTTCTTCTTTTGGCCACAACCGGCTACGGTTAGGACCGACAACAGAACGGAAAGCAATCTGACTATCTTCATCTCACTTAATTTTTGTGCAAAGATACAACTAAAAAACAAGAAACAAGAAAAAAAAGGGAAAAAAGCGCCCGTTCCATCGGAAACGGGCGCTCACTGTCATACCTGAAATCATTCTCCCTACCGTCTTTTCGGTTCACGTGGTCCATGCTTGTGCCCACGACCACCGTATTTCTCCTTATCTGCCTGATACTTTTTGAACTGCTCATCTGTCATAATCTTCTGCAGTTCGGTATTATAGGCCTTTTGCTCTTCAGTCAGTTCTGGGCGTTTCTTCTCCTGGGGTTGCTGGTCGGTGGCACCTGTCTCAGCATCCGTCTTGTGACGATGACCGCGAGGCCCTATCTTGCCACTATATTTTGTATTAAGTTCCAGAAGTTGGGCTGCCTGTTTCTCGTCAAGACCATATTTCTTCACCATCCTGTCTGTGCGATGCTGCGCAAAGTTCTTCTTATCGAACTTCTTATCATGGTGCTTTCTGTCTTTCTTATCCTGACACTCGCATTTACACTCCTTCTTTTCCTCACACTTACACTCTTTCTTGTCACCTTGGGCGTATGCTACCGAGCCCATCAGAACGGCGGCAATCATTGTCATCAATAACTTTCTCATTTTTTCTGTTCTTTCTAAATTGTAATACTTCTTTAATACCAATTTTCTTTTGTTGCAACTGTCTATTGGACGACTATTTCGGGGAAAAGTTTAACAGATTTCCAAAAAAACGGGCGATCTTTCAGCGAATTGTCATTTTTTTACTACCTTTGCCGCCAAATTATCAATGAATAGGAAAAAACTTCAGGAGATGAGGAAATTCGTGGTATTTACCTGTGCGGTATTCGCGGTGTTAGGACTTTTGTTCTGCCACAGCCGGATTGTACATGAAGACGGTGAGGCTCCTGCCCCAGTGTCACAGGGCATAGACACAGTACCGATGCTCGTGACCCAGGTGCAACAATGCGCCAAACTCTATACAGCGGAATATCGTGTGCACAAGATCGTCACCCACGATGACGTGCTGCGCCTGAAAGGATCATTGCTACAGCGCAACTTCGACTTCAAGGTGCCTTTAGGCGAACGCAAGATCGCCATCCCTATTGACGCGAAACTGAAAGCATACATAGACTTCAGCCAGTTCTCGGAACGGAATATCGAGCGACAAGGTAATAAGATCACGATCCTACTGCCCGACCCGAAGGTGACGATGACCAGTTCGAGGATCGACCAGAAGAACGTGAAACAATATGTAGCGCTGACCCGGGCCAACTTCAGTGACGCTGAACTGGCCAACTACCAGCAACAGGGGCGGGAGGCCATCATAGCCGACATCCCCAAACTGGGCATCCTGGAGACAGCCCAGGCCAATGCCGCCAAGGTGCTCGTGCCTATGCTGAAGGAGATGGGCTACGGAGAACAAGACATCACCATCGCCTTCCGTAAGCCATACGGTGCCGATGATATCAGGACCTTATTGAAAATTGAAGATTGATGATGAGTAAAATAAAAATTGGTATCGGACTTGTGATCCTGATACTGATCGTGGCAGGATTCCTTTGGCTGAGACAACTGACAAAAGACGACCACCTGAGCATTGGCTTTAACGAGGAAATTGGTATCACGCCTACTCAGATACAGAGTATCAAAGCCATCGGCGAGTGGGAGTTCCTATCCGTCAGTGCCGAGGAACTGGTTGATACCACCCGGAAGGGCATCTTTACCAACGACGAACTGGCACGTATCTATTATGGTACGCTGCGCCTGGGCGTGAATATCCATCAGGTAAAACCTGGTTGGATAGAGGCCCATGGCGACTCCTTGACAGTACGATTGCCGGCAGTAGGGCTGTTGGACAATGACTTCATCGACGAGGCCCGGACAAAGTCGTTCTACGAGAGTGGCAGATGGAAGGCAGCCGACCGTGAAGCCCTCTACAAGAAGGCCTATAGAATGATGACCCTGCACTGTCTGACAAGAGAGAACCTGCAAGCAGCCGAGGCCAATGGCAGGGAACAGTTTGAAAACATGCTGAAAGCCATGGGGTACTCAAGTGTGACCATCACCTTTGAGGATAAGTAAGGGAACAAATTGACTAAGAAAAATGAATGACCAGATAAACTACGTACTGACAGAGTTGAGCGGGTTCCTATGGGGATGGCCGATGATCATCTTGTTACTCGGAACCCACCTGTTCCTGACCATTCGTCTGCGATTCCCGCAAAGACACATCTTCAAGGCCATCCGCCTGTCGGTGAAAAAAGATCCTGACGCGACAGGCGATGTGTCGCAGTTCGGATCACTTGCCACCGCCTTGGCAGCGACCATCGGCACTGGCAACATCATCGGCGTGGCCACCGCCATCGCCCTGGGAGGTCCCGGAGCCGTACTATGGTGCTGGTTGACAGGTGTGTTCGGTATCTCTACCAAATATGCAGAAGGACTACTTGCCATCAAGTACCGCGTAAAAACGGATACGGGGAAAATGCTGGGAGGTCCCATGTATGCACTGGAGCGCGGTTTAGGCTGGAAATGGCTCGCCACGACCTTTGCCCTGTTCACGGCACTGGCCGCCTTCGGCATCGGCAACACAGTACAAGCCAATGCCATTGCCACCGTCACTTACGAGTCGTATGGTGTATCGCCATATATGACAGGAGCCTTTATCTGCCTATTGACAGGCGCCGTCGTCCTTGGTGGCGTGAAGAGCATCGCCCGTGTCTGTAGCATGCTTGTACCATTCATGGCAGCCTTCTATGTCTTGGGATGTATCTATATCCTCTTTAACAATGCAGCCTTCCTTTGGCCTGCATTGAAGTTGATCTGCAGTGCAGCCTTCTCACCAGAGGCAGCAGGAGGCGGTTTCGTGGGTTCGACGGTTATGACGGCTGCCCGCTTCGGCATAGCCCGCGGCCTTTTCTCCAATGAGAGCGGCATGGGCTCCGCCCCCATCGTGGCTGCTGCCGCCCAGACGAGGAATCCTGTACGTCAGGCCCTTGTCTCCTCAAGCGGCACCTTCTGGGATACCGTCGTCATCTGTGCACTGACGGGACTGGTGATCGTCAGCAGTGTACTCGCCTACCCCGACATCGATTTCGCCAATGGAGCCACGCTGACGAAGGACGCATTTACAAAGATACCTGTCGTCGGGCGCCCGCTGCTGACCTTCGGCCTACTGACGTTCGCCTTCTCCACCATCCTGGGCTGGTGCTATTATGGAGAGCGTGCCATGGAATACCTGAAAGGGAAAAGATGGGTAATCGCCTACCGCGTCGTCTATATCGCCGCCGTATTCCTCGGCAGTGTCATGAACCTCGCACTGGTATGGAACCTGGCTGACTGCATGAATGCGCTGATGGCAATTCCCAATCTTCTGTCATTGATCTTCCTGAACGGCGTCATCGTCCATGAGACACGCAAGTATCTCTGGCGCAACAGACTGGAAAGAAGTGACAATGATTGAGATAAGATTAGCGGACGGGAAGAACGAACTCCATACGGGTACCTTCTGTGAATGACTCGTCAAGGCGCAGATAGCCTCCCACCTTTTCTGCCAGGCGCTGGGCAACACTGAGGTCAAACTCGGTCTCCTCCACCTGTGCATCAGGGGCGTCAAACCACTTGAAAATGGATTTCTTACGCTCTTCCGGGATTCCTACTCCTGTGTCCTGGACAAAGAAGGTCAGACGACGAGTGTTCTTTTCGTACTCGTACCCCACCCCGACTTCTCCCTTTGGCGTAAACTTACAGGCACAGACCACCAGTTTGTTCAACACCAGTTCGACAATATGACGGTCGGAAGATACGAACAAGTCCTCACCTGATTTATACACATACGACAAGCGCACTCCTTCTTTCACATTAGAGAAGTTGGCATCAATACATGACTGGCACAACTTATAGGGACTGAAGCGCTCGTCTTCCAGGTGATGACCACTGCTACCGTCTTCGGAATAGATATTCACCTCGTCGAGCAGGGTGGAAATCAAGCGGGCATTGAACAGTATCTGGTCAGAGATTGTCTTCTTCTCACTCTTCGAAAGATAGAGCCCTTCCTTGGAGATAATCTCCGCCAGTCCGGAGACGGAATGCAAAGGGGTCCTGATCTCACGCGCCAATGCCTTAATAAGCGCAGACTTCAACTTGTCGGAATGACGATATTCCGACATCTCCGTCTGTAGGGTCTTGATACGAAAGACGAGAAACAGGCAAACAGCGATCAATATAGTAATTGCAATCCACATGATAAAAGACATCCCACTTCAATGCATCATTTTGCAAAGTTAAAAAACATTTCCGAAAGTAACAAACTTTTAGGAGATTTTTTGCAGTTGGGCAACTAATTTTTGACGATATCCACCACCGTCAGTGTCTGTCCCGCAACCTGAAAGCGAATATCGAGATCGAGGAAAGGCATTCCATAGACACGCTGCGGGTCATCATGGTAACGAGGACGGGGATCCTGTGACAAGACGGCCTTCAGCGTATCCGCCATGCCATCCGGCAGGCGCTCCGCCAGATGCCTTGGCAACTCCACCCGCAACGGCTGCCAGTCTGTCTGGTCCACGAAGCCACAGCGGGCATCACCATGGGCATCAGCGTATGCCACGTAAGGCTTGATGTCATAGATTGGCGTGCCATCCATCAGGTCGGCTCCTCTGACATAGATGAGAGGTCCCTCAGAGTCGCCCTGTTCCACTCGATCGAGCCGTACACAAGAGAGCCCCAGGGGATTAGGACGGAAGGGCGAACGCGTGGCGAAGACACCCAACCTGCGATTGCCGCCCAGACGAGGCGGACGAACCGTGAGTCCCTCCATGCCATGGCGGTTGGCAGAGAAGCCCCAGATCAGCCAGAGATAATCAAAATCCTCCAGTCCACGAATCGCCTCAGCATGACGGAAAGGAGGTTCCATGACGATCTGCCCCGTCAGTTCGGTGACGAGTCCACTCTGACGGGGAATGCCAAACTTCGACTTCAGCGGAGAGCGGAAAAAGGCGATCGGATGCAGTTCCATCGGGCGCGAAGTTACAATTAAGTTGGCTAAACACAAAAAAATTGTCCAAAAATTTGTATTTCTTTGGATAATTTCGTAATTTTGCCATCGAAAACAATCAACATGACCCTCTGAATAATATGAGAATAAGAACTATCCTTTTGACATGCCTTCTCTTATGCCTTGGACTGTCGGGATATGCCAAAGACGACTATCAGCAAGATGCTGAGTATCTTGCCTTGCGCGACTCTATGCACCACGCCTTTAATGACAGTGACAGCGCCAAGTTCTTTCCTGCGCTGAAAGAACTGGAAAACTACCTGCTGAAGCAAGGCGACCTTCATGCCTACTACACCCAGCGCTGTAACGAGATTGTGTTCCTAATGAACCAGCAGCGTATCTTCGAGGCCTACAAACTGGCACGAGAACTGTCCAGAGAACTGCGCGAGAAGAAAATCGACAAGGAGATGTACATGGCCTACAACATGCTAGGCCATATCAACCGCTACTGCGGGAACAAAGAGGAGGCAAAGAAGAACTGGTACGACGTGATCAGCATGATGGCACAGGAAGGCTACTACTCCAGTATGCCACCTATCTACATGAATATCGTGAACGTGGCCCTTGACGATGACCCTGAGGAGGCTGACAGTCTGTTGGATATGGCTAAACGCATCGCTGAGAAGTATTCCCCAGACCGGGTGTTCGACATTGAGACCCGCAGGACATTAAGTTACTATTACCGTGGTGACATCGAACGTTTCCTGGAGGGCTACAAGGTGTATAAGGAGGGGGAGGCGAAGGGTCAGTCCTCTGTTCACGGCCGGGAGATGGACGTGTTTTACACCGCCTATCAGGGTCACATTGACGAGGCAGTGAAGATGGCCCGCGAGGAACTGGGTGACGAAGGACGCGACGCCATCACGATGATCTACGAGAAGGCCGGTCGCTGGAAGGAGGCCTTCGAGGCCCTGAAGGAGCAGACGGCCAGCAGCGACTCCATCGACAATGTGGTGCTCTCCAACAGCATGATGGGCATCCGCGATGAGATGACAATCTATGAAGCAGAGCGCAAAGCCGACAAGAGCAGGCTCTATCTGCTGTCGGCCATCATCGCACTGCTCATGCTGCTTATCGCTGCCCTCATCTATATCGTACAGTCACGACGCAGGCACCTGAAGCAGTTGAAGAAAGCCTATAACCATGCTTTGGAGTCCGACAAGATGAAGACGGCCTTCATCCAGAATGTCAGTCATGAGGTGCGCACTCCCCTGAACATTATCAGCGGCTTCGCGCAGGTGATTGCAGACCCGGAACTGACAGACAGTGTGGAGGAGCGCCAGCACATGGCCAGTATGATGCAGAAGAGCGCCCTCCAGGTCACCACCCTCATCGACGAGATCATCGGCCTATCACTCATCGAGACTACAGAGTTGACGCACAAGGACGATGAAGTCAACGTCAACGAGTTGCTGCAAGAGACAGTGAAGGAACACAAGATCCATGCCAACAAGAACATCAGGCTCCAACTGGACTCCGCACTGCCAGAGGATTTCAGTCTGAAGACCAACATCAATATGTTCAGGCGTATCCTCAACGCCCTGATGGAGAATGCCACCAAATATACGACAGAAGGCTACATCACGCTGAAGGCTTCGGCCAGCGAGGATACACTATCCATCACGGTGGAAGATACAGGCTGCGGCGTACCAGAGAAGGAGGCTGAGCGCATCTTCGACCGTTTCGTAAAACTCGACTCCTTCAAGGAAGGCATAGGCCTGGGTCTGCCGCTGAGCCGCAAACTCGCAGAGCAGTTGGGTGGCAACGTCGTACTCGACACCACCTATAAGGAAGGTGCACGCTTCATCCTGACATTACCTATTTAACTTACATCAATGAGAAAGACTATTTGTACCATTATGCTCGCCTGTCTGGCGACAATTGGCAGCAACGCTGCTCAGAAAGTAGATGAGTTCACCACCAAGAGCGGTAAGAAAGTAGCCATCACCTGCATCAAGCACGCCAGCATGGAGATCAACTATAACGGTGTGGAGATCCAGGTCGATCCCGTGGGACTCTGGGTAAAGCCAGAGACCGACTACGCCACCTTCCCCAAGGCCAACATCATCCTCATCACCCATGAGCACAAAGATCACTTCGACCGCGAGGCCATCCACGCCCTGCGCAATCCTGCCACCTCCATCTATGTGAATCCAGCCGTATATAACATGTTCAAAAACGGTCTGGTGATGAGGAATGGCGACAGTGTGCAATATGCCCCTGACATCAAGATCGAGGCCGTGCCAGCCTATAACACGACACCTGGCCGCGAGCAGTACCACCCCAAGGGCCGCGACAACGGCTACGTGCTCACCCTCGACGGCCTGCGCATCTATATTGCCGGAGATACGGAGGATATCCCTGAGATGGCCAACCTGAAGGATATCGACATTGCCTTCCTGCCTTGTAACCAGCCTTACACGATGACTGTCGATCAGGTGGTGAATGCCGCGAAGGTCATCAAGCCGAAGGTGCTCTTCCCCTATCACTACAACGACACGCCAGTCTTCAAGATCAATATGCAGTTGGCAGGCAGCGGCATCGACATCCGCGTCCGCGACTATAAATAAGAAATCCCCGCCGGGCGGCGGGGATTTTCTATCAACTTTAACCTAAGTATTTCATCAGGATTCGGGCATGGCCGCTGTCATGCAGTTTGGCTATGCTCTTCTCACGGATCTGGCGGACACGCTCACGCGTCAGTCCCATTTCCGCGCCAATCTCTTCCAGTCCTCGCTCCTGACAGCCGATGCCGAAGCACTCACGGACGATCTTCAGTTCACGATCCTTCAATACCGAGCGCAGCACATTCTCCAGGTCACTGGTCAGCGACTCGTAATCCACCTGCTTATCAGTGCGGGAGTCGTCGCCGGAACTGAGCATGTCTGCCATCGAGTTGTCATCGTCCTCACCAAAGGGTGCATCGATACTCATGTGATGACTGTCAGCCTTGGCTGTCTGTTCAATCTTCGCCTCATCAATCTGAGTGAGTTCGGCCAGTTCTGTCACGGAGGGACGACGCTGATGGACTTGCTCAAAACGGTTGATCTCCTGATTAATCTTGCTCAGGGCTCCACTCTGATTCAGCGGCAGGCGCACGATGCGGCTCTGCTCTGCGATAGCCTGCAGGATGCTCTGGCGAATCCACCACACGGCATAGGAGATAAACTTAAATCCACGCGTTTCGTCAAATTTCTCAGCAGCCTTTACCAGTCCGATATTTCCCTCATCGATCAGGTCAGTCAGTGTCAGACCCTGATGCTGATATTGCTTAGCCACAGACACGACAAAGCGAAGGTTAGCCGTTACCAGGCGCTCCTTTGCCTTCTCGCCCTCAGGTCCGCCCCTACGGATGGCCTGGGCCAGTTCAATCTCCTCATCAATGGTGACAAGCGGCTGACGACCAATCTCTACAAGGTACTTGTCCAGTGCTTCACTCGATCGATTGGTAATGCTTTTTTGAATTTTTAATTGCCTCATTATTCTCTTGTTACCTTGAAAAAGTGTGCAAAAGTACAAAAAAAAACGGCTCGTTGTTATCCGAGCCGATGTTTTTTAAGAGTCTTTAACCAAAAACCGACGTAAATCACTGTTCGATGACCTCTACCCTGGTGTCACCAGGTTTGAAGAGCAGCCCCTTGCAGATGGTGGCATCCGCCTTGTAGGCTTTCATCTCGACGGCATTCCAGTCGATCTGATCCGTACGCTGGACGAGGGGCACATGGGGGATCAGCGATCCATCGCGCACGAGGATGACGGCAGGTATCTTGCCTGCCTGGATAGTCTGGTAGCCACCCTCATAGACGGCTCCGCTCTGATAGTCGATCCATTTGCCCTTGGGCAGATACACCTCGCGCGCTGTGCCCGACTCCATCAGGGGAGCCACGAGGATCTGCGAACCAAACATATACTCATCCTCGACATACCAGGCTCCCTTGTCGTGCGGGAATTCCACGAAGAGCGCGCGCACCATCGGCAGGCCACGTTCCGAACAGTCCTTCGCCTGGGCATAGACGTATGGCATCAGTTTATATTTCATCTCTGCACAGTCGCGGAAGGCCTCCGTAAAACTCTCCGAGATGAGCCAAGGCTCCGTAGGAGGAGCGCCATGGGCACGGGTGTGGCTCGACAGGAAGCCGAAAGGCAGCCAGCGGCGGTAGATATCCTCTGGCGAGGCCGTCACGAAACCGCCCATGTCGTGGCTCCAGAAGGAGAAGCCGCTCAGGCCGAATGACAGTCCACCGCGCAGGTCACCCAGCATACCGGTGTTCGTCGTTGCAGCATCACCGCCCCAGTGGAGGGCATAGCGCTGCGAACCGGCCCAGGCAGAGCGCGCCCAGATAATGCCATTGCCGGGATATTGTCTTTCAACAGCCTCCCACAAGGCCTTGTTGTAGCGCAGCGGGTAGAGGTTGTGCTCGTAGAGCCCGCCCTTACCGCTATGATAGAAGCCATTGTATGGCGCGGCCTCGCCGAAGTCACACTTGATGGTAGAGACACCCTGCTTCAGCAGACCCGTGATCTTCTCCTGATACCAGCCGACGGTCTCGGGATTGGAGAAGTCGAGCACGGCATCCTCGTAGGGCATGCCACCAGTAGCGTTCGTCACGTGCAGGCCCTTTTCAATGATCTCCGGGAAGAAGCGGTTCTTCGGGGTGAAATACGGCAACTGCCACAGACAGGTGTGGAAGCCATCCTTCGCCAATTGTCTTAGCATACCGACAGGATCCTTGAAGCGATCCTTGGCAAACTGGTAGTCGCACTGCCAGTCAACGCCAAACCAGCCCGTGTCGAAATGGATCACGTCGCAGGGGATCTGATGGGCACGCAACTGCTTGGCGATCTCCAGGCCCTCTTCCTGCGAGAAATAGGTGATACGGCTCATCCAGGTGCCGAAACTCCAGAGGGGCAGCATGGGCGACTTGCCCGTGATGCTTGTATATTCGTCGAGGATATCCTTCGGTTCGCCGAGGAACACGAAGAAATCCATCTGCTCATCGGCCATGAAGAGACGGTCGGCCCCGATATAGGAGGCTCCGAAGTCGCAGGTCACGGGAGCCGATGTGTGCATGAAGATGCCATAGCCGCGATTCGAGAAGAAGAATGGCACGGGCTTGTACTGACCGTCCGTCTCCGGTCCCTGCGGATCGGTCACGGAGAGATGCACCTTCTGCCCCACCTTATTCAAGGATGTGAACGACTCTCCGCAGCCATAGATACGCTCACCAGGGGCCAAGGTAAAGACGGGATTCACACTGCGGGAATTGTCGGAGCCGCGCTTGATAAACGAGAACGGCAGCAACTTCACCTGACTCGAGTCATTGTCGATGCTATGCCGCGTCTGTGTCAGGATCCTGCCCTGCGCATCCTTGACCACCAGTCGCCAGGGGTATTTCTGAATCTCTATCGAACCATAGTCAGAACGATAGGTAATCCTGTCGGCAGTCTGGGTGGCAGTCCACGGTGCCCCCTTACCTCTTGCCTTGAACCCGTCACAGAACATCACATCCTCCTGATCCGTGCCCTTCGGCACGATGGGAGTGGTCAGCATCCTGATCCTAGCCGTCCTGGGCGTAATAAACTCAATGGAGAGTCGCAGGTTAGGATCGTTGTCATACGCGGCATCGGGGAAGTCAAGCATCTGCATCCTCACCGGCCAGTAGCCATTGAGGTTGAACGCCTGTCGCGGACTCATACGATAGCGCTTCCACTGTACCAGACCTTCGCCTTTCGCCACGTCGAAACTGACGAGCGAGTCAGCCAGGAAATACGTGTTCGAGAGGTCGCTGAAGTCCGTTGACATGTCCTTCTGCATACACTGAAGGTACTGCACCCCCGCATTCGTCTGGATCTGTGCGCTCATCGCCTGTATGCCGCAGACTGCACAGACCACGCATAATAATTTCTTCTTCATCTTCAGTTCTATATGAGTTAGTGGCTACAAAGTTAGCCATTTTATTCCAAACTTCCACATCTTCATGCAGAAAAATGTGATTTTCGTGTTCTAATTCAACGAAAATTCGTATCTTTGCACACGTGTTCTTTGAACACAAATCTTTTTATTGCTCAATCTCTCTACCGAACCGCGACCAGAACTACTCCAACCCCGACGACTTCCCTGCCGACTATGCCCGCCGCGTATGGCTTGCCCCAGTCTATTACGTGCCGCTGATATGGCCTGCCTACATCCTCGACTCCCCCGTGATGATGGCTGTGCAGAACGTGCTCCTCTCCGCAGGCAACATCGTATTGCAACCAAGAGGAACTCATCAACCAGACCGCCATCGAGATTGAGGCTTACGTCAAAGACCAGCAGGCCTACCTGAATCCCCACCTGAAGATTGACGACGTGGTGAGCCACTGTCAGACGGGCCGTTCCTACGTCTCGATCACCTTCAACCGTCGTTTCGGCTCCTTTGCTGCATACACCAACGGTCTGCGCCTCGCTCACTTCGAGCAGTACCAGGCCCAGCACCCCAACGAGACCAAGGAGTCGGCCGCTATCGCCTCCGGCTACTCGTCGTACAACTCCTACTATCGCGCCAAGCAGAAGTTCGAGCGACAGGAGTGAAGTTTTTCCAAGATTCTCTTGTAAATATCAAGAAATTGTTGTAACTTTGCGGCCAAACATCAAGTATCATTGGTTATGTGTACAGTGACATTATCCTTCAACCAAAAAGACAAGGTGGCACGCGAAAAGTTGGCTGCACTGCTTAGTACGGGGTTGTTTGTGCAGGTTGACGGGCAAGAAGACCTTGATATAAACTATGCAGACCCTTCACTCTATGAGATTGCCCCATCGCTGCCTGAAATAAATCGCGATTTGACTCCTCAGGAGTTGGAAAAACTCATCTTAGAAGACATTCACTCTATCTACGAGGGTAAGTATGCCGTATAACATTCAAGCATAACATATTTCCTTACTCCGATTTCATTTCCCGATGAAATCGGAGTTTTTTTATGGTTTCTTGCACGCCGTGGACAATTTTCAATGTCTTCGTGGACTATTTGCAAGAAACTTACAGGCTGTTTGCAAGATGCATGGATAATTATCAATGCCTTGTTTGCCTGAATCTCCGTAACTTTGCACGCAAAACCATTAAGATTTCGCATAGCCATGACAGTATTATTGTCGCTCACACCGCTGGAGTACATTCTCATCGGGCTCGTCGCCCTGGGCATTTTCCTCTTCTTCCGTGCCTGCTGGCAGAACATCCAGGCAGGGCACAGCAAAGGCCACAACTGATAGCCTGCGCCCGGAGCGTGCAGGCTCAGTGCCCGTTGGTGTCAGCAGCACAGGAGAGTATATGCTGCTACATTTTGATGCGGGCACTGAGGTTTGGGTTTGGGACAGCGAAGGACTTATCCTCACAGCATCAATAGGTCATAGCATCACTATTGCCGATGATATTGTTCACGGTTCCGATAGTTGTAGTAATTTCTGGGTCAAAGGAACCAGCCAGACTATCCCTTTGGCTATTACAGCAGATCCTTACTATGATATCGGTGTTGTAAACTATAACGACGGTAGTAACCACACGCTGACACCTGATGTTAATGGGGCTTATTCGTTCACGATGCCTGATAAACCAGTTTCGGTCAGTGCAACATCCTTACTGATACGTGGCCTCACCTCCTCCATCAGCGCATCATCTAAATGCCAACTAATAAACTCACGGGGACTGGCCTCGTAAGTTCTTTCAAAATAAACAAGCAACGAATTTGCATTAATATCTAATACCTCACTTCATGCTCGATTCTTCGACAAAAAAAGAACCTCACCGCCCATCGTCCGGGCAGTGAGGTTTGTAATGTTTCGTCTTGACTTGCTTTAATATACTGAACCGCTTCGCTTTAATATACTAAACCGAAGCGCCCCTCTGCGCAGGGCCGAAAAGATGCCCCGCACTGCCGAGCCTTGCGCCTGTGCAGTGCGGGGCTTAGGGTTTGTTGTTGCCGGGCCTCACGAAGTGTCAGACACCTTGTGAGCTGAAAAGTAGATGAGCAAGTGACCTCACAAAGTGTCTGACACTTTGTGAGCACAGCAAAAAAAGAGCCTCACCGCCCGCCGTCCGGGCAGTGAGGTTTGTAATGTTTCGTCTTGACTCACGGGAGATGTGAGTTTACGGTCAGAAGCCGAGCACTGGCCTGACACTACCGGTACTCGACTTACTGAGGGGGAGCCAAGAATCATTGGCGAAGCCCCACACGCCGTCGCCAGCGCTCTCCGTAGCAGACCAATAGTTGCCAGATATTTCCGTACCGCCGACACCTATAGTGATATAGGCATTCACTTTGCCGTCGTAAGTCATGCCATTACTACCACTCATTGTCGAGCCGAGGTTGGTGAATATCGCCTCGTAGTCGCTCTTCTGTGCCAACGCCCAGTTCGACACGTTCTTGCCGCCCAGCGTGGTGTAACTTGTCAGGTTAGTGCCGAGGGCGTCAGCGTCGGGCAGCACCTTCAGCGTGGTGCTGGCGTATGTGTCCACAGATGCCCAGCCGTTGATGGTGCTCCATTCCTGCTGCGCTGCGTTCTTCAGGGCGAGAATCAGACCGTGACCCGTCTCCGTCACTTTGCCCAGGATGCCCACTGCGGTGCAGCCTGTGGGCACGGCAGTCTTCGCGTCGTGCAGATGGCCATCGGCGCACACCACCTTGCCATGGTCAGCCGTCGTGGCAGCAGAGAGTGTGGGGTATGATGGTGCCACTGCCACGGTGTAGGTCCAGGTGTAGGTGCCGTCGGCATTGTCGGTGCGGGCGCTGCGGGTAACGGTGTAGCCCGGGGCGGCGAGCTGCGAGGTTACATCTAGTTCCGTGGTCGTCAGGTAATCATTATAACCAGGATCACTAGAAGAGGTTAACTGATAGTTAGAGGCGCCGACAATACCACAAAAATAATCTACTTCTGATGTAACTTTGAGCGTTGCGCTTGCGCCAGTGCATCTGAGATTAAGATTACCTCCACTTTGAATGCAAAAAGAGGCATTGGTGGTGATGCTGTTTGTGCCTGTTAACTCAACGACAAAGTCACTACTCCCCATAATAAATGGAGTGGATGGGTTGCCGCTGTTCCATCGGGCATTGAGGTTGTGGAGTCTGATGGTGCCCTTAGCGCCAGAACTTGCGATGTCGAAAGCATAGCCGCTGCAGAAGTCCTTACCATCGGCGTTGGCGATAGTGATGTCAAAATCGGTTACTGCAGTGAAGGCGTAAATGAGGCTGGCATTGGCAGCCACTGGCGATGAGGGATTCGTCCAGGTGATGGTGGGTGCTGACGGCTTCTCCAAGGCGATAGGTGAAGTGCTGTAATAATACTTGCCGTTTTCGAAGCCTCCGGCGGGCGCAGCCTTCGTTCCAATGTACGCATTATCATTGTCGTCGGTCACGCAGAAGTAAAGCACATCGTCAGCAGCATTGGCCTCGTTGATGCACAGCCCCACGTAAAGGTAGTCGTCAGTGGCATTGGTTGGGGTGACATTAATTCCTTCATAAAGACGTACATATTGATAAGAACACATCGGGCAAAACCTATTAGCAATAGCAGCTTTCCAGGACTGGATGTTCAGCGTCTTCACCTTAATGGGGTTGTTGCCGTCGGTGAAGTTGAAGCGGAACATCGACTGCAGGTTAGCGAACACAGCCTTGGCCTGAGTCTTCGTTGTCTCATCGCCCACGGCATAGAAAGTCATCTTATAATTGTTGCTGGCGTCGATTGCCTTCACCTTCATCGTGGCCTTGGCGCCATCCACACACGATGCTGCCGTACCGTCCTGAGTAGAATAATTATAGTAGAAATCATTCACGCTGCTTACAGGGGAGTTGATTTTGTTCAGGTTATAGAGCAGCTCGACCTCATCGTCGGGGTTGATTGTACCTGTACCCGTCAACTGCCCCTGGAGTTCGCACGACTTCATGTCGGCGCTGACGTTCTTCACCACGAGGTAGCCTTCGAGCAGAGCCGAAGTGGTATTATTATAGACATAGACCTTCTCGCCTTCCACGAACTTCGTGGTGATAGCGGGGGTGGAGCCGCTGTTGTCGAACGCCACGGCGCGGGTGCCGGCGTTGTCGCTGAAGGTGGCGGGGATGCTGACGGTATAGGTGCGCACCTCGCCCTGGGCGGGCTGCTGAGTATTATTAGCGACGATATCCTCGCTGGAACAGGCTGTCAGACTCATAGTCATGGTGCCCATCAAGAGAGCCGAAGCCAGACTGATGATATAATTCTTTCTTTTCATTGTCGTTCAGTTTTTAAAGGGTTAATACTTCCTACCACTCAGTCGGTTCGTAGGGGCTTCTCTCTCCGCTGCCAGCCAGCAACTGGGGCTGTTGTCTCAACTCGAACACCCTCATCGAGGGCTTCTCGTACTTTCGTTTCTCGCTAATTCTTGTCATTGTCTGGTTTATTTATTTGAATGATTCTGTACGATTTTAATGGGTTCGTTGGATTAATTGAGCGCTTTTACGTCGCAAAGGTACAAAGAATTCTGTTAAATTGTGTACCCCCCCCCTTAAATAGTGTTAATCTGATTCGAAAATGTCATAAGGAGTCATGAACGGTGCGCCTCGCGCGCGGGCGTGGTAGTAGGGATAAGCCGAAAATACGTGTCCCACCTGTCCTACGTGTCCACGGCGCAGGGACAGATGGGACAGGTGGGACACATGTTTTCTGGATAAGACAACTATACGTCAATCAAGGGGACATGTCCATGATACTGGCTTTGCCAGATCACGCGACCTGTCCCCTTGATCGACCTTGATCGACAGGAGGCACTCTTCTCCAGAAAAGAGCCACTCTACGAAAATTAGGAGCCGCTTTAGAAACGTGAGGAGGCTCCTCACATCTGTAAAGTGCCTTCTCAGTTTGTTCCCAAGCCTTGGGAATTCAGAAAACAGCCTTCCTATTCCAGAAAAGACTCTTTCTATGTCGCACCTGACCGTTCACCAGACAAATTCTCTACATGCGCACACATACGCCTGCGCGCATTAGAGCGTAATACGAGCGGGGGCGAGGGTTACTGACTTCGCTGTGAGAGCGCCCCTGCCCTTGACGACTACCATGCACTTGCCGAAGAACGCCTTGCGCTGGGGCGAGGTAAACCGTTCCATAGAGGTCTGACAACCATTATCCGTACCAAGGATGGTGGCACCACCGTCAACGGAGAAGCAAATCTGATCCTCTGCCCACGGACAGAGGTTGCCGTCCTTATCGACGACCTCTGCCGCCACGAAGGTGGTCTCCTTGCCCTGATAGTCGATGGAGAGGCGGATATGGTCGGGCTGTCCGGCCGTACGGATCACCTGTTCGCAGACCGTCTTGCCATCCTTGCGGCTCACGGCCTTCACCTCACCGGGTTCAAAGGTGACGCGCCAGCCGACATGATACTCCGTATTGAGGCTGGTGGTCAGGTTATGCATCTCATAGCGCTTCGCCGGCTGCTCCGCCGTCTTGCGGCGCACGCCCTGGCTCTTGCCGTTGACGAAGAGTTCCACCTCGTCGGCATTGTTATAATAGGCCCAGAGGTCGATGGTCTGTCCCGGCATCCAGTTCCAGTGGGGGAAGAGGTGCAGCATCGGCTTCTGCGTCCACTCGCTCTGATACATATAGTAGGAGTCCTTGGGGAAGCCAGCCAGGTCGATCAGTCCGAAGTAACTGCTTCGGGCGGGGAAGCCGTAGGGCGTGGGCTCTCCGAGATAGTCCCAGCCCGTCCAGATATACTGTCCGCCCACGAAGTTGTTGTGCTTGATGACGTCCCAGGTCTCCTCATGGGTAGAACTCCAGGAGGCATGGAAATTGTCGTAGGCCGAGCACATATAGGTGGGATCGGTATAGGGGAGCCACCACTCCTGGGGTGCCCACGTGATGGAGTCGGAAGGCATCTTATAGAAGCCCCTGGTCTGCAAGGCACTGACACTCTCCGAGAAGATGAAGGGCTTGCCGGGAAAGTTCTGCGGCACATCCTTCGCCCACTGGTGGTGGTAGTTGAAGCCGATGATATCGATGACACCGCTCTTGAAGAGGTGGTTATTGGGCGACGGCTCATTACAGCCGGCGAGAATAGGGCGCGAGGTGTCGTACCTCTTCACGATGTCCGCCAGATGCTGCGTGAGGAGCGACTGTACGGAGAGTTCGCCGTCCTTGGCCAGCGCCGAGGCATCATGGCCTGCGTTCAGGATGAGGTTGGCCTGCTCCAGCGTCAGCGTGTCGGCCTCGGCGCTTGACCACTGCTCGAGCACCTCGTTGCCTATCGACCACATCAGGATCGAGGGGTGGTTGCGGTCGCGGAGGATAAGGTCGCTAAGGTCGCGCTCATGCCACTCGTCGAAGAAACGGGCATAGTCGTTCTGCGTCTTCTTGCGCCGCCACATGTCAAACGACTCGTCCATCACGATGAGTCCCATGGTGTCGCACATGTTGAGCAGTTCGGGAGCCGGCGGGTTGTGCGAACTGCGGATGGAATTCACGCCCATCGCCTTCAGTCTGGTGAGTTTGCGATGCAGGGCATCCTCGTTGAGGGCAGCACCCAGGCATCCGAAGTCGTGATGCTCGCAGACACCATTCAGTTTGAAGTTCCTGCCATTGAGCCAGAAGCCCGTCTCGGGGTCGAAGCGGAAGGCACGGAAGCCCGTGGTGGTCTCGTAGGTATCCACCACCTTGCCAGCAACCTTCACGTCCGTGCGCACCTTATAGATATGGGGAGTCTCACACGACCAGAGCATCGGCCTTGAGACGGTGATGCTCGACTTCAGGCCCTTCGACCTTCCGACGACCTTGCCATCAGGGGCTATCAGCGTGTTCTCCACCTCGCCCTTGCCGTCGAGCGTCACCTCGATGGCCAGTTTGCCTTTACCCTTCTCCACACCGGCATTGGCATAGACTCCCCAGTGCGCGACATGCGTCGGTGCCGTCGTCGTGAGCCACACATGGCGGTAGATGCCACAGCCACTGTACCAGCGCGAGTTGGGCTGGTCACTATTATCCACCTTCACGGCCACCACGTTATCACCCTCCTTCACGTAGGGCGTGATGTCGTACTCGAAACTCGAGTAGCCGTAGGGACGATAGCCCACCTTCTCGCCATTGACATAGACGGTGGAGTTCATATACACGCCGTCGAACTCGAGGAAGAATTGAAGAGTTGAAGAATCAATTCTAAAGTGCTTGCGGTACCAGCCGATGCCACCGGGCAGGGCTCCCCCACCCGCTCCGCTGGGATTGCCCACGAAGAAGTCGCCCTCGCGTGCCCAGTCGTGCGGCACGTCGAGCGTGCGCCAGCCGCTGTCATTATAGTCGGCCTTCGCCATCTGGGCTGAGTCAGCCAGGATGAACCGCCAGCCCTTGTCGAAGTTCTGCCGCTCACGGGCTGTCGCCGTCAGTCCCATCAGGACCGCAGCAGTAAGAAAAAACAATTTCCTTCTCATTGTCTCGATTCCGGACATCCTGATCAGAGTTTTACGCTGACGGCCTTGCCGTTATAGTTCACCATCTTGCCCTCGGGATTGTCGAGGTTCAGAGGCTTGGACGCATCCTTGGAAATCAGCACCACGTTGAAGCGACGGTTCTTCAGCATGCCGTTGAACTGTCCCTTGCGGGCACCGAAGTTGACGGTCTTGGAAGCATCGTCGTAGGTGATGTCGATGGTGGCGTACTTGCCCTTCTCGTAGTTGTAGTTTGTGCCCTCGTCCTCATAGAGTTGGAACTGGCCGTCCTTGCCTGCATAGACGTAGAGGTTGATGAGTTCAGCGGGCTTCTCGTCACTCCACTGCATCTCAGGACCGAAGGGGATGATGGCACCCTCGCGCACATAGACGGGAATGCACTCGTAAGGCGCATCCACCACCAGGCGCTGACCACCCTGGATATACTCACCCGTATAGAGGTTGTACCAGCCACACTGCTCCGGGAAATAGACGCTGCGGTTGCGAGCCTTGTAGTAGCCCACGGGGCAGGCCATCAGGGCAGGTCCGAACATCCACTGGTTGCCGATGTTCTCCACGTTCTTGTCGCCACCAAAGTCCATCACGAGGGCACGCATCAGCGTGTAGTCCTTGAAGTGGGCCCAGCCTGCCATCGAGTAGAGGTAAGGCATCAGACGGTAGCGCAGTTTGTCATAATAGACGAACGACTTGTAGGCGGGATGATCCTCCGGTGCGATGTTCCATATCTCGCGCAGCGGCCACTGACCGTGGGCGCGGAAGAGGGGGATAAAGGCACCGAACTGGTTCCAGCGAGCCTGCAGTTCGCGCCACTCCTTCAGGTCTTCGTTCTCGATACCCTTCTGATCATAGAGTTGCTGGGCAGCCACGTAGCGGTTCTCCACACAGAAGCCGCCCTGGTCCATACCCCAGAAGGGGATGCCCGACATCGAGTAGTTCAGTCCTGCCGTCATCTGGGCACGCATATCCTCCCAGCGAGTGGCGATATCACCACTCCAGGTAGCGGTAGAATAGCGCTGCTCGCCGGCAAATCCGCTACGGGTGAGCAGGAACACGCGTGGCTCATTGGCCTTACCCTTATAGACAGAGCGCTGGCCGTTGTAGATGGCATCGGCATTCACCGTGGAGTAGGCATTGAAGTATTCGGTAGCAGTACCCAGTGCCGTCGGACCGCTGAGGGCCTTGCGATACCACATCGGGGTGCAGTCGCGCACGTTGGGCTCGGAAGCATCCATCCACCAGGCATCGACACCGGCGATGCCATCGTGGTTGTACTTTGAATAGAGATTCTCGTCCATCTGGCGCCAGAACATCTTGCGGGCCTCAGGCTGATAGGCATCATAGAAAGAGCCGCGGAAGCCGAGCCAGTCGTGGATATCATCCTTCACGGCCTGATGGTACATCCAGCCGTTCTTGTCGAGTTCCTTGTAGTTATCCACCGTATCATAGAACTTCGGCCATACGGAGATCATGAAACGTCCGTGCATGGCATGAACGGAGTCGAGCATGGCCTGCGGGTTGGGATAGCGCGAGGTCTCGAACTGGTGGCTGCCCCAGGAGTCGAGTTTCCAGTAGTTCCAGTCCTGCACGATGTTATCCACGGGAATCTGGCGCTTGCGGAACTCAGCGAGCGTCTCCTCGATCTCACCCGAGGTCTTATAGCGCTCACGGCTCTGCCAGAAGCCAAGCACCCACTTGGGGTAGAGCGAAGCCTTACCCGTCAGCGTGCGGTAGCCGGAGATCACCTCGTCGAGGTTGTCGCCGGCGATGAAGTAGTAGTCCATGTCCTTGGCCATCTCGCTCCAGATGGAGAGTTTCCCGCGCTCCTCGGCACTGCGGGGTGCGGCCACGCGCAGGCCGCAGTAGGCCTCGCCGCCGTCGGGCTGCCACTCGATGCGCAACTGGTTGCGCACACCCTTGCGCACCTGGGCGGTGAACTTATAGGCATTGGGGTTCCATGCTGTACGCCAGCGCTCGGGCACCACCTCCTTGCCGTCGATATACACCTTCACATAGCCCGAGTAGTAGAGGATGAACTGGTAGTCCTGGGCCTTGCCCGTACACTTGGCTTCGCCGAGTTCCGTCGCGACTCGGCCATTCAAGCCAACTTGATGGCTCTCGCTGCTCCGTCCCTTACCACAGCACTCTGGCTCGATGAAGCCCTCGTAGATGACGCTGGCACCCTGCAGGTTGAAGCCCTGCGGCAAGTTCTTGATGCCGCCGTTATCTGTCTTTACGGCAATCTCGGAGGTGGCGGGGAAGGCATACTCATAATAGATGCTGTCCTCGTCGCGCACAAGCCGCTTGCCGTCCTTGTCAATATATGTGCCCGTGAGATGACCGGCCTTACCCTGGCGATCGTAGAGTTTGAAGGCACGGTTCAACTGCAGATAGTCATCGGGACTGCCAAAGCGACAGTAACTATAACTGTCCCACAGGATGCCGTAATGCCTGTTGGAGAGCACGAAGGGGATACTCACCTTCGTGTTATACTGGAACAGGTCCTCATTCTTGCCCTTCATATTGAACTCCTCACTCTGATGCTGACCCAATCCATAGAACGCCTCATCGTCGGGGGAGTCGAACTTCATCTGCCAGGTCAGGCCATGCTTCATCTCCTCCGTGATGGCAGGACCGCCTTTCAGACCGTATTCCCGCTCCGGAACGGTGAAATTCTTAAACTGCTTGCCGTCCTTCGATTCTTTCAGGAGTTGTTTCCCCTCTGCATCGAAGAAAGCCACCTCGCCAGTAGCCTTATCTACAACGGCTTTTACGTTCTTGGCTTTTACCACGACATTACCGCCCTCCTCGCTGACAGTATAACTGCCCTTGGCGGGAGCCTTCTGCGGCACGATCATCAGGCTCTGAGGCTTCTGGGGCAGACTTCCCTCAGAAGTGGCACGAACCCGTATAATGTTATCATTCATCACTTCAAGACAGATCACTTTCGCCTGACCTCCATCAGGACGGATCGTCACACTGTTACCATTGGTCTGTATGTCAGCGGCCATAACCATCCCGGCCACCAGCCATGCAGATGCCATCATTACAAATTTCTTCATACGGTTTTTGTTATAGTTTTAGTTATAATTTATCCTTCATTATCATCCATGAGGACAGCCTCTTCCACTTCGACATCCTCAGCGCAGGGCATCTGGATAACGAACACCGTACCCCCGCCACGGTTCTCTTCTGCATGGATGGTGCCATGATGGGCCTCCACGATGTCGAACACTTTATGGAGATTAGGCGAATCATCATCACCGATAATCTCCTCGAATAGATGCGACTTCACCTCATCAGGTATCCCGACCCCACTGTCGGCGACACGAATGAGGGCCTTGCCCTGCTCCTTCTCCACATACACCTTGATCTTTGTACCACTCGGCGAGAAGGCAATGGAATTGGCCAGCAGTATCTGGAGCATCTCCCTCAGCATGGGCTTGTTGGCCATAACCTCCAGCACATCCACGAACGGGAAGAAAGAGAGCCGTATGTCCTTACCTTCGGGAACCTTGAATTCATCACATACCTCACGGAACAGTTGCACGATATTAGTCCGCTCAAACTCCACCGTCTGCGTAGCCTCCTGGACACCGTTTTCGCCGGCCACGAAAACCTGCGATTCCTTCTCTATCGACATCTTTTTCTTCATCTCGCTCATCCAGTGCTTCTTCTCCGTCTCACGGCGCAACTGCTCCAGTTCCATCCTCTCTTTCTGCTGACGGAGGAAACGCCAGCGCCACCACAGGGCTACCGCCAGCACGGCCAGGATATAGAGCAGCATCATCCAGCGGGTGCGCCATAATGGCGGGGTGATGGTTATCTCCAACGTACGCTCTATCTCACCCATCGTACCATTGTCGTTAAGCATCCTGACATGAAGGGTATAGGTGCTTCCGTGCTTGAGCGACATATAAGTGATGTTCGGATCCGACTCCTCCGTCTTGATCCACTTATCACTGAAGCCTTCGAGCATATAGACAAAACGCGAAGGGTTGTGGACCTCACCCTTGTCCGTACCCAACTGGATGGTAAACTGGTTCTCGTCGTATCGGAGGACCAACTCCTCGCTGTCGTCAAGGGCCTTTTTGAGAATGACATGACCGTTATACTCTTCCCCTACCCTCATCTGCTGACCAAATAGTTTCAGGCCGCTAAAGATTGGACGCTCCTTGTTGTCGGCATTGGTCATGAGTTTCGGGTTGATGATATCCACGCCACCGACACCACCGACAAGCACGAGTCCGTCGCGCGTCACACTGACGGAGCGCTGGTTGTAGGTGCCCTGCTGTAAGCCATCCTTCGAACTGAAAGTCCTGACAACGAAACTCCATTCTCCATTCTCCTCCTTCATGGGCGTCACATTGGAAATGCCATGCTCCGTCACCACCCACATCGTATGCTGGAGGTCCTCAACGATACCCACGACCGTTGAGCCCAGAAGACCGCTGTTCATGTCAAGCATCGTCTGCTGGCCCGTCTTGCCATCCACAATACAGCACCCTGCCGACGAACCGTGCCAGACGAGTCCACGGCTGTCTTCCATGACACAGATGGTACTTGCGCCTGCAGCCACCTTGCCGGGAATAACGGGAATATTCACATTGATAACCTTGCCACTTACGGGATTTATCAAGGAATAGAACTGACCATGACCTGCCATCAGCCAACCCTTATTGATCCAAGCCAACGAGGTCATGAAATTCTCCTTCAGGGCAGTGTTATAAGAACTCCAGGTCTTGAACTTGCCCGTCTTCGGGTCGAGCATCTGCACACCGTTGCCCAGTGTTCCTATCCAGATACGTCCCCACTTATCCTCCGTCACCGACCACACGTTATTATTCAGCAGTCCGCCTTCGGCATTGGAGGGGAGGTAGTTCTTCGTATTGCCGTTCTTGTCGATATGGATCAGACCACCATTGTAGGTGCCGAACCATACCGAACCGTCCTTAGCGCCATGGCTTGCCACCATGATATTAGAGGCAAAGCCACAACGAGCCTTGTCAAATATCTCCGTCTCACCAGTCTTAGGATTATATTTGATAACACCGCGGTTGTCGGTTCCCAGCCAGAAGTTTCCCTGTGTATCCTCAGTCGTCGTGTTGATATCTCCCAACTCCAAGAGGCTGAAGCCTGAGAGTTTCTCGATATACTGATTCAGTCCACTCCTATAGGCACCGATCCACATATTGCCCGCCTTGTCAAGCATCAGGCGCTTTACGGTATTCTCACTCAGGGAAGACTGGTCGAACTTATTGTTCAGGAACTGTTTCTTCTGCTTGTTCTTCGTGTCGATGATGATCAAACCCTCATGGTCTGTGGCAAACCACAGCCATCCTCTCTGGTCGGCCACCATATCCCAGATAAAGAGATTGTCGGGTAACGGTTCGATGCCGTTGTCGCTCAGATACTGATTCAGGGAGTTATACCAGCGCTTCTCTTTCGGAAGATAGATAAAGGTAAGGCCATTAGACAACACCCAGATATTCTTCTGGGAGTCGAGTACGACACGGTAATCGACACTCGACTGTCCGCCGTGCTCCTTCATATAGGAGTCTTTCCAGACCACCTTACCCCTCTCGCCATCCACTGCCATGATATCGCCGTCACTGGAAGCCACGATCAACTTCCCGTCGTCATCCGTCATGGAAGAGAACCAGAACTCGTAGGCAAAAGTCTCGGGGTCGTAGCCATACTTCGTCAGCGACTTCTTCTTGGTATGGGGATTATAGCAATAGAGACCATTGTCGTAGGTCTTCACCCAGAGATTCTTCTTGGAATCGACATGGATACGGTCGATGCCTCCCGTGATACCGATCTTCGCCAACAGGGGGGACGGATTGCGTATCACCTTCTCCGTGACGGGGTTAAACAGACTGTAGTTCATGCCCTGCCTGACCCAGAGATTGCCATCAATATCTTCCCAGACCATATCCACATAGTTGTTACGCAGCGTCGTCGTGTCACTCGGATCCGAGTAGAACGTACGGAAGCGATAGCCGTCATAACGGTTCAGTCCGTATGAGGTCCCAATCCAGACAAACCCTTTGGAATCCTGGAAGATATAATTGATCTGAGAGTTAGACAAGCCGTCGCGCGTATCAAGACGACGGAACTTCATATCTGGAATTTCTGTATTCTGAGCACTCGTCCCGAGGGTGAGTACCATAAGCAGTAGCGTCAGCAGTTGTTTCATATATAGGTATCTAGTTTCTATTCCGCCACAAATTTATGCAAATTCTGTGAAACAGACAAACAAATTCGTTAAAAACTTCGCTTGGGCTCCAAAACGACCCTCATCATTCATCTTCATCCATCAGGACAGCCTCCTCGATTTTTTCTTCCTCGTTCTCCTGCTGAGGCTCCACTTCCTGTCGCTGAGGACGCCTTTCCTTCCACTCCTTCAGAAGACGTGCAGCAGGCTTCCAACCGAAGAAGAGCACCACGGCTATCAGGAGATAGCACAGCCAGGCCCACCATGAACGGTACCAAGGGGAACCAATGGAGATGTCGAGCCGGCTCTCCACCTCACCCATCGTACCGTCGTCCTTCAGCATCCTGACACAGAGGGTATAACTGCCTGGCGGCAGGGACATATAGGTGATGTCAGGATTACTGGCCGTGGTCTTGATCCACTTATCGTTGAAGCCTTCCAACTGATAAATGAAACGGGTGCTGTTGTTCACGCCACCATTGTCGGACGCCATGTGGATCGTGAACTGGTTCTGATCGTAGGAGAGACTGATCTCCCGCTGCATATCCAGGGCCTTCTTCAGTATCAGCCGACCATCAATCCTCTCCCCTACCTCTACTTCATGGTCGAAGAGAACCAGTCCGCTGAAGACAGGACGCTCTTTGCTGTCGCCATTGCCCAACTTCAGAGTACTGATGATGTCAAGGCCATCCTGTCCGCCCAACAGCAGTTCGCCTGAACGCGAGCAGTAGATGGCACGCTGGTTGAACGGTCCTGGCTGCAGGCCGTCGCGGTCGTTGAAACTTCGGATGGTGAATATCCAAGAACCGTCATCCTGCTTGAGCGGTGTGATATTGGATACGCCATGGTCGGTCGCCACCCACATCGTATGACGGGTATCCTCCGTCACGGAGACGGCATTGGAACCATGAAGGCCCGACTTCATGTCCAACAGTGTCTTCTGTCCGGTCTTGCGGTCATAGATTACCACGCCAGAGGGAGAGCACTGCCATAACAAGCCACGGCTGTCGATCACGGCTTGTGTCGTCGCGGTGGAGACGGTAATGGCTTTCATCCCGTCCTCCTCCGGGAATGTTCCGTTGACGACCTTGAAGTTACCGGGATTTATCAGGGCGTAATACTCGGAGTTGCCTAACACGATCCATCCGTTGGAAGCAGTAGAGATACTGTTTGTCCACACAGTCTTCAAAACGGAATTCTCTGTCGTAAACGAACGCTGTCTGCCTGTATTCTTATCAATGCGAACGGCACCGCCACCAAGCACGCCGACCCAGATGTGTCCCCACTTGTCCTCTGTAATGCCCCAGATATTATTGGTAACCAGCGCACTTCCCGAATCGGTCGTACGATAATTGGTCCAGTGGCCGTCCTTGTATCTGAGCAGTCCACCTTCGTAAGTACCAAACCACAATGCACCGTCCTTGGCAGCATAACTGCCGACGATAATGTCACTCGGTACCCCAAGACTCTGCTTGGTGAAGGTCTCCAGGGGCTCCAACGTCTTCGAATCCATCTTAATGATTCCACCATCGTTCTTGCCCAACCAGTAATTGCCCTCCTGATCCTCACAGATGGCATTGATATCGCCAACGGCCAGACTGGTAAAGTTAGACATGGCCTCGGAACACATGGCCACGCCATTCTTATAACTGGCGAGCCACATACGGCCCAACTGGTCAAGATAGAGATGCTTAATGGTGATATCTGGCAGCGTCGTCTCGTCTCCCTTCACGTTGGTAAACTGACGCCATACTTTGTTTTCCGTATCGAGCACCAGCACGCCAAGGTGGTCCGTTCCTACCCAGAGATAGCCCTTATTGTCGTAGCACACTTCCCACACCAAGATGTTGTCCGGCACATTCTCGTAACCCTGTGCCCGCATCAGTTCCGTCAGCGACGTGTACCACCGCTTCTCCCCTTTCATATAAATATAGGTACCCGTGGAGTGTGTGATTACCCAGATATTCTGGTCCTTATCGACGGTCACCCAATAGTCGTTATAGGCATCAAGGGCCCGCTTCACATGGTCTTCCTTCCAGAGCACTTTTCCACGTTCGCCATCAATGCACATCAGTTCGCCGTACGTCGAGACAAGGATCATCCCCTCTTTACTCTCTGCGTATGCAGAAACGCCAAACTCCTTGTCGAACTCCTTTGGGCCATAGCCGAAGGCGATATGGGTGACCTTCTTGGTCTCAGGGTTAAAATAGTAGAAACCGTCCTCGTAGGTCTTTATCCAGTAGTTCTTCTTTGAATCCACATGCAGGCTCTCTATTCCTCCTTTGATGCCCTGACTATTCAGCCAACGGCCAGGATTCCGATCGACCTTCTCCGTCACAGGGTCATAGAGGGAGTAGTTCATGCCCTGCTTCAGCCAGAGCCGTCCGCCATGGGCTTCCTGGATCTCATCGATACGGTTATTACGGAGTGTCGTCGTGTCCTTGTCGTATGAATAATAGGTACGTACGCGATACCCGTCGTATCGGTTCAGTCCGTAGCCGGTACCAAACCACATATAGCCCTGCGAATCGCGCAGGATACTGCTCACCATGGAATTCGACAATCCCTCGCGGGTGTCAATCCGACGGAATTTCATGTCGGGGATGATGGCACACTCTGCCAACATGATCCACGCCATAAGAAAAGAAAAGGTTAGTATTGAACGTTTCATAGGTTATATTTCTTAATTCGTTTTTAGGTTCGTTATCAGGATTGTTTCTTTGCCGATGTCTCGCGTATGACCAACTTCTGCGGAACGATCTTCTTGTATATATTGGAATCGCCGTTAATATTCTTCAAAAGCAACTGGCAGGCCACCTTGCCCATCTCGTGCGACTGATCCTCGATAGCCGACATCCGCGGAGTGACATATCTTGCATGGACATCGTCCGTGAAGCCTATCAGTGCCACATCATCAGGGATGCAAAGTCCGGACTGCTTGATGGCCGTGAAAGCCGCAAACGTAATAATATCGTTGAAGGCTAAGATGGCATCCGGACGATTTTCCATCTGCAAGAGCCGCGTCGTCTCCTGCAAGGCCCATTCATAATCAATCTTCTCACAGACAACCAGTTCCCTGTCGATAGGGATACGGTTTTCTTTCAAGGCCTCCAGATAACCATGCTTACGCCGTCTGACCATATCCAGATGATTCGGACCGCCGATGAACGCGATACGACGGCTTCCCGTATCTATCAGATGTTGAGTCGCCTCCTGGGCTGCCTCATCACCATTAGCCGTCACACTGGAGAACTTGTCTGTCATACAGGTCCGCCCGAAGAAAACCAAGGGAATATCCATCTTTGAGATCTCCTCAAAATGACTGTAGTCTGTCGTGTTCTGCGAAAGACAAGCGATAATACCCTCCACATGAAGGCTGATAAAGTTGTCGATGGCCGTCACTTCTGCTTCGCTCTGCTCGTGCGTGTTAGCACTAATAACCGAATAGCCGGCTTTCTTGGCCTCATCCTCTATACCGTCGAGGACGGCCGCGTAATAGTGTGTCACCAGATTGGGCACCACGACACCTATCATTCTCGGTGCTTCTTTCCTCAGGCTCTGGGCAAAAGGATTTGGACGATAATTCAATCGCTTTGCCAGTTCTTTCACCTTTCCCTGCATTTCAAGTCCGATCTCAGGAGAACTGCGCAAAGCCCTACTGACAGTCGCGATACTGACACCCAACTCTTTTGCGAGGTCTTTCAATGATGTTCTATGCTTGTTGTTTGCCATGCTCATTCTCTCTACACGCTGCAAAGATACATAATTCTTTCCATAAGCGCAAACGTTTACGTGACTTTTTTTCGATTAAAGAGATACAATTTCTTTTTTTATGTGTAATTTTGCAGCGTGAAAATAGAATGAGTAATGAATAGTTGATAATAAGTTAGTTAGAAAAGAGAGACCAAGACTGTCGCGATGACACTCTTGGTCTTATTTTTATATATAGTATTCGGCAGAATCCACAAGACCAGCCCGCAACGCATACTTAGTAGCCTCGTGCACATTATTGACGCCCAGTTTCCTGAAGATATTCTTCCTGTGCGTATTCACCGTGTGGAAACTGGAGAAGCGCTTGTCGGCAATCTCCTTGGTTGTCATACCCAGGGCAATCTCCTTAAGGATTTCCGTCTCCGTCTTCGTCAGGAGCATTTCGTCGGAAGAGCGGACCGGGGGAGCCAGTAGGATCTCCGCCATCCGCTGACAGATATAGCGCTGATTGCGCTGGGCATAGTGAAGGCATTCGCGGATCTCTGCCAGTGGGGAGTCTTTCAGCAGCACACTGAACTGCGGGCTTAAGGCGATGGCACGACGTACGAAGTCGGCGGAAAGGTCGAAACTGAAAAGTACCCACTTCACCAACGGGAAACGCTCATGCAGAATCTCCAGTTCATCAATGTCGTTGATGTCGAAAAGCGTATAGTCAAGAATGACCACTGCATCACCATGGGTCTTCAACTGCTCTATCAGTTCTGTCTTATCCGCTGCATACAGATAGGCAACAGACTGCCTCTCACAGACAAACATCATCCCTGCGCGAGTGATATCCTGGGGATCAGCCAACACTATATTGCTCATGCTCATTTAGATTTTGCTGGCAAAGGTACACTTTTCCATTCAAACCTCCAAATAACTGCTCCTAAAAAGATATCAGAGAATCCATTTACTTCAGTTCAAAAGTAACCTTGCTGGAGAGTTGATCAGAAGCCGTGCCGATAAGGGCATCAAAGGTACCTGCCTCAGCAACCCAGGCGTGGGTCGCCTCGTCGTAGAAACTCAGGGCATCACGACCAATGGACAGGGTGACGTCGCGGCTCTCGCCAGGCTGGAGGAACACCTTGTCAAAGGCCTTCAACTCCTTGACAGGACGATCGACAGAGGCTTCCTTATCGCTGATGTAGAGTTGGACTGTCTCTGCGCCAGCCTTTGCACCAGTGTTTGTGACATTCACCGTGAAGGTGATCTTCTCATCGCCAGTCAACTGTTTCTTGTCAGCCGTAGCCTTTCCCAGTCTGAAGGTTGTATAACTCAGACCATGTCCAAAGGAGAAAAGGGGCTTGATCTTCTGTTTGTCTGTCCAGCGGTAGCCCACATAGATACCTTCTTTGTATTCCTCATCGATAACCTTATAGTCGTCGCGCCACGTACCGGGATAGGTATTCAGGGCGTGGGCGCCACAGTCGTCCAACTGCTGATGCCACGTGAAGGGCAGTTTGCCTGAGGGGTTCACATCACCACTTAGCACAGAGGCAAGGGCCTCACCAGCCTCAGAGCCGATAAACCAGCCCTGCACGATAGCAGGAACCTTTGCCATCCATGGCATGGCTACGGCATTGCCTGAGATATTGACAAACACCAGACGAGGATTGGCTTTCACCAAGGCCTCAACGAGATGATCCTGTCCGTAGGGCAGTGCGAAGTCCTTTCGATCGTGTCCTTCACAATCCTGATGGTCGCTCTTGTTCAGGCCACCGAAGAAAATAACGACATCCGCCTGGCGCGCCTTCTCCACGGCCTCAGCCGTCAGTTCGGCAGCACTGCGCACCTCGTAGAGACTGCGCCCCACCGTCACACCATTATAACTCTGCACGGTGTCACCCACATAGCCACGGGCAAAATCGACCTCTGCATCCTTAAAGCGCTCACGGATACCATCGAGGGGCAGGATCTCGCGCTGTACCTTCAGCGAGGATGAGCCACCACCGACCGTCATCATCTTGATGGCGTTCTCACCGACAACGAGGATACGCCTTGTCCTGGCTGGGTCAAGAGGCAACAGTTTTTCATTTCTTAATTCTTTCATTTTATCATTCTTCAGCAGCACGATACCCTCTTGGGCAATCCTCAGGGCCGCGTCGTAGTGGCTCTCAGAGCAGAGGAAGCCGAAGGGCTTCTCACGATTCATCGTAGTACGGAAGAACAGGCGGAGCACGCGGCGCACCTTGTCGTCGAGTTCCTTCGTAGTGTATCTGCCCTGCTTGATGCCCTGCTTGTAGGCATCGGCCATATAGTAGAGGTCGTAGGCATTGGTCTTACCCATCGTCAGGCCATCCGTCCACGAACCAAACTCCATGTCAAGTCCGTTTTTGACGGCCTCGTCCGTGTCGTGACAGCCGCCCCAGTCGGAAACAACCACACCATCGTATTTCCAGTCGCCCTTCAGGATCTGGTTAAGCATAATATCATTGTGGCAATTGTGCTGGTTCTTGTAGAGATTATAGGCCCCCATGATGCCCCATGTTCCTGCCTCCGTGACAGCCGCCTTGAAGGCGGGCAGATAAATCTCGTGGAGGGCACGGTCGGATACGATGACATTCACCTGATGACGATATTCCTCATCGTTGTTCAGCGCATAGTGCTTCACACAGGCGGCCACCCCTTTCGACTGCAGACCTTTGATATAAGGCACGACCATTCGCGAGACAAGCCAGGGGTCCTCACCCATGTACTCAAAGTTTCGTCCGCCCAACGGAGTACGATAGATATTCACACCTGGACCGAGTATCATGTCCTTGTCGCGATAGAGGGCCTCCTCACCCAGACTCTCGCCATAGAGCAAGGCCATCTCCGGGTTCCACGAGGCAGCCAGACAGGTGAGTGCGGGAAAGGCCACGCAAGAGTCGTTGGATTGTCCTGCCTGTTCCCATTCATCCCAGAGTACATCGGGGCGCACACCGTGAGGGCCGTCATCCGTCCAGAAGTCAGGGAATCCCAAGCGCTTCACGCCAGGACTGGAGAATTTCGACTGGGCATGGATCACTGCGATCTTCTCATCGAGGGTCATCCGCGAAAGGGCATCCTCGATGCGCTCTTCCACAGGCTTCGTCTCGTCGAGATAGGTAGGCAACTGACTGGCCTGGATGGTAGTCGTCGTCATAAGCAATAAGGTTGAAATCAACATTTTATTCATCGTGCTTTGGGTTTTTAATTTCGTTGGTGCAAAGTTACGACAAATTCTAACGTCATACCATCCCATATAATAAAGAAAGTGGAGAAAGGGCCCTGCCCCATCTCCACTCTGCGTTGATAATCAACAAGTTAGGATCGCAACCACTTTCTCAAAAAGTGGAAGGCATATAGTAGTTATAGCAGTTTGTTGCGGAAATATTCGATGATATGGTCAAGCCCTTCATCCAGTTTCACCTTCGGCTCCCATCCCAATTTCTCTTTGGCAAGTGAGATATCCGGACGACGCATCTTAGGATCGTCACTCGGCAGAGGACGGAACACGATTTTGCTCTTGCCACCAATCTTCTGGATGACCTTCTCAGCCAGTTCAAGCATTGTAAACTCACCTGGATTGCCAAGGTTCACAGGACCTGTGAAGGAGTCGTCAGTATCCATCACGCGCAGCATACCTTCGATAAGGTCGGAGACATACTGGAAAGAGCGCGTCTGTTGTCCATCGCCATAGATTGTGATATCCTCGCCGCGCAGGGCCTGCACCACGAAATTAGAGACCACACGACCATCGCTGATAGCCATACGTGGACCGTAAGTATTAAAAATACGAATCACCTTGATACGGACATGGTGCAGACGGTGGTAGTCGAAGAAGAGGGTCTCTGCACAGCGCTTTCCCTCATCATAGCAGGAGCGCAGACCAATGGGATTCACGTTTCCCCAATAACTCTCCGGCTGGGGATGCACATTGGGATCACCATACACCTCGCTCGTAGATGACTGCAAGATCTTCGCCTTAGTACGACGGGCCAGTCCCAGCATGTGGAAAGCACCAAAGACGGACGTTTTTGTAGTCTGAATCGGATCAAACTGATAATAGATAGGAGATGCAGGGCAGGCCAGATTATATATCTCATCGACCTCGGCCCAATAGGGGTTTATGACATCGTGGCGCACGATCTCAAAGTTTGGCTTACCAATCAGATGCCACACATTCTCCTTCGAGCCACTGTAGAAATTGTCGAGGCAGATTACATCATGCCCTTCGTTTACCAGTCTCTCACAAAGATGGGAACCAATAAAGCCGGCTCCACCCGTAACAAGGATTCTTTTCATCGAAAAATGCTGTCTTAGGTTATTTAACTGACTGCAAAGATATACAATATTTTCATAACTCTGCCATGTTTTTCAAAAAAATTTCACACAGGAACTAAAAAAAGCCGCCTGAAAGGAAAATCAGACGGCTCTTTTATGAAGTCATGAAAGGTTATCTCTTCTGAAACACACGGATGTAATCCACCTCCATCGTGATGGGAAGTGCAGACTCATCGACACCCTGCATACCACCCCAGTCACCACCCCATGCGAGGTTGAAGATAGGATAGAAGGCATAGTGGAACGGCCACTGGTTATGGTCACTTCCAAGGGCGGCCTTCGTCACATGGAGTTGTTCTGTACCATCGACATAGGTGATGATCTCGTCAGCCGTCCAGAGCAGGGCATAGGTATGGAATGCACCTTCGGCATCGGCGATTGTCATGGCATGGGTCTTCTGCGTATTCTTCGTGTGGTTGTAGTCCTGCGTATGGATACTGGAAGACACCTCATTGGGCACGACGCCCACTTCCTCCATGATATCAATCTCACCGCACATCGGCCAGGGGTTCGTGCTCCAGTCGTTGCCCACAGGCATCATCCAGAAGGCAGGCCATGTGCCCTTACCCTTCGGCAACTTGATGGAAGCCTCGAAGTAGCCATACTGCCAGCCACTGTTCACTTGGGCATAGACGCGGCCGGAGTATATCTTGCCACTCTCCTTGAAGCAGTGGATCTGAAGATGGCCATTCTTGATCTCCGTCACCAGATTGCCCTCAGGAGACTTATGGTTCACGTAGTTCTGCAGTTCATTGTTCACCCAACCCTTCGGCTGCACCTCGTGGGTCCAGTCGTTCTGGTTCAGTTCTGAGCCACTATCGAACTCATCCTGCCATACGAGTTTGTATCCCTCAGGCGCATAGTACGCAGGCACCTCTGCTGCCGCCTGTGTGACAGAGATCGTCTTACGGGCAGAGCCCGACATGACGGTGACAGCACCCGTACGGGCCTCTGTCTCTGGATTAGCAGGAACCGTGATTGTCAGAGTGCCCGTCTGGGATGCTGTATTCTGCGCGGTGACTGTCAGGAAGTCGCTCGACTCCCCCTTTCCCCACTCCCTGCCAGTCGTCGTGACAGTGACGGTATAGGTACCGCCCTCAACAGGAGCGGAGATAGTCTCCGGCGAAACGGTGATGGAGGGCATTGCCGGTGCTGCGTCTTCATCACTGCTCCCGCCGCAGCCTGAAAAGGCTACGGCGAGAGAGAGTAGAAATGTACTTAACATGAATTGTCTCATTGATTAAGCCTCCTTAAAGATAATCTTGCTGATCTTCACGTGGGTTCCTGCGGGACTGCCACCGAAGTCGAAGAACAGACGGATGGCAGAAGCGTCCGTGCCTTCTTTTAAGGTCGCACCCTTCAGGGTGAACACGTATGGTTCGTCGGCGGTGATGTCATGACGACCCTCGCAGAAGAAGTTGCTGTCACCTGCATCAGTAAGTTTGATGGTCACACCTGGGCAGTCGCTGTCAGCCTCTAGAACCAACTGGAAGTTATAGGACTTTGCAGCACTGGCAGTCAGTTTAGTGTCGATATGGAACTGTCCCTGCCACTGTGAACTACCAAGACCCTCAGGGAGTGTGAGCGAGTAGGTATCACCGTCGTGAACGACCTCCGTATAGTCGATACCTGTCCAACTGTCATCAGCGAAGTAGTAGCCGAAAGCATCGAAGTTAGTGCCATCGTCAACACTCTTCCAGAGATTGTCGGCATCGTCGTAGTTCAGCGTCGTAGCCTCCTCGAAGTATATCTTACTGATCTTCACGTGTGTGCCAGCGGGACTGCCACCGAAGTCGAAGAACAGGCGGATAGCCTCCGCATCAGTGCCTTCCTTCAGGGTGACACCCTCACGCTTGAACACGAAGCCGTCAGCAGGCACATCCACGCGTTCCTCAATGAAGAAGTTTGAGTCGCCAGCATCAGTCAGTTTGAAGGTCACGCCTGGGCAGTCAGCATCTGTCTCCATCACGAGGTAGAAATTATAGGTCTTAGAAGCACTGGCAGTCAACTTAGTGTCGATATGGAACTGTCCTTGCCACTGTGAACCACCAAGGCCCTCAGGGAGTGTAATCTCGTAAGTATCACCACTATGTGTTGCCTCCTCGTAAGGAATAGCGGCCCAGCCATCATCAGCAAAGTAATAGCCGAATGCGTCGAAGAGAGAACCATCATCAACAGCCTTCCAGAGATTTACGCCAGACTCGTAGTCCCAGTCCATCACAGCGGCAGGTGTATCACCGCCACCGCCAGGATTATCCTCAGGCAACTTAGTGCCATCGTCGTTGGCATGGTCCTTCAGGACGATGTTACGCACGTTCACAACGGTTGGACCAGCGGCACGGCCGAAGTCGAGCACGAGTTTCACTTGTGAGAGGTCCTTACCTTCGAGATTGCTCTGCCAGAAGATATAGTCCTCACCAGCCTTCAGGTCGATATTATCGACATCGATGATAGCGTCGTTGTCAGCCTCATTGGTCAGTTTCACTGTCACGCCATTGATATCCACGTCACTGCTGAAGATCGCAGAGAAGTCGTAGTGACTGGCAGCCGAGATATTCAGGTCAGTGTGGAAGTGGACCTGTGCCTGCCAACGGTCATAACAAGCCTCGGGCACGGTAACGGTATAGTCATTGTCACCACCCACGAAGAGTGACTCAAAGACTGCCGTCTGATCATTGCCCCATCCTGGATCAGGGTTATAGTAGAACGACATGACAGGTGTGATACCCTTCCACATGTTGAAATCACTGTTTGCATCGAAACCCTCGAACACAGCCTCGGCCTCAGCACTGGTGAAGATGAAGCGCCAGGCGATGGAACCATCGGGAGCATCATAGACGAGCACGAGTTTTGAAGCGGTCAGTGACTCAATACGGAACTTCGGATCCTGATACTGTGCATCGCTGCTGATATAGGGGAACACCGTGTTGGGAGCCAACTGGATATAGGTCTGCTTGGTGGTGTTTCCCTCGGCATCCGTCCAGTCATAGACCTCAAAACTCCAAGAAGCAGTCTGGTTGCCGATAGCCACGTCGAAATCAGCATCGGAGGATCCCCAGAGGGTCGTACCAGTATTCACGTAGGTCATACCGTCAGCACCAGCGCTATAGTTGAAGGTGCCACCTTTACGGTTGTCAGCAGAAAAAGTGATACGGTCGTCGTACATACCGAAGTCCTTTTTGTCGTCGGGCTGGGCTGACCACCACTCCGTACCTGCCGTTCCTGCAGGGCCACAGCCGAGGTGTCCCACCTCCTTGTTGGCAAATCGCCACTCCTTATCGCAGAGGCGACGGAAGTCAGCAGAATAATCAACCTTCGTCTCGTTGAAAGTAAATTCCTTCCTCAGACTACCCTGGCTGAAACCGTTGCGATTGCCTAATTTCAGTTCCACGCTATAGGTACCAGCCTCAGGATTCTGGAAGCCCACTTCGCTAAGAGTGGAATAGGATGCGCCATTGAGAATCCAAATGGGATAGGTACCTGCCTGTGGCGTATAGGTGGCAATCATCTGGTTGGTCTCCTGATCGACGTTCATCTGGAAATCGACACCGTCCATCGTTGGGATTTTATTGGGGTCTGCGCCGTCGAAACTTTCGGGCGAGCAGGCTGTCATCGTCAGACCTGCGAGCAGAATGCCTATTGTTGATTTAAATATCTTGTTCATAAACTTAATTTTTCGATTCGTCAATTTTTCAATTCTATTAATAGTTGTTCTGAACCAGTGTCGGATCAGCGTCAAGTTCTGACTGTGACAGAGGAATATGCTTCTTGCTTGCCGTCCAAGTATTTGTGCGATAACCGTATGAGTCGGGCACGAGTTTTAAAGAAGCCTTCTCCGTAGCACCACTGATACCCTCAGCACGCACGAGGTCGAAGTAGCGCTTACCCTCACCGCAGAACTCCAAATGGCGTTCGTTGAGGATATCGTCGATAGAGACATTTGACAGGGCATCCAGACCAGCACGGGCACGTACCTCGTTCACATAGCCAGCAGCCTCAGAGGCACTGCCACCAGTCTGCAACAACAGTTCGGCAGCATTGAGCAGGGTCTCTGCATAGCGGTAGATACGCTTGTTGTTGTTATAGTTCAAGTTCTTGGAACTCGGGCAATCCTGATTGTTGGCTGTCTGCGGACGATACTTACCGTGCCAGATATGAGTATCCTGATAACGTTCCGTATAGGTATAGCCACGAACGTCCCAGCAGGTAGCGTCACGCCGCTTGTCGTTGTCGGCATACATATTATAAGCCTCGACACGCATCGGGAGGAATCCCCATCCATCGTTACCTGTGTCCCATCCTTCGCCACCAGGCCAGCCGTTAGGCGAGCAGAGTGTGGGGAATACGGTACCACCAGCGTGGAGCGGAGTGCCCCAGTCGCGCTGGGCATTGTCGTCATCGTAGTTGATCTCGAAGATGCTCTCTGAGCACCACTCGCCATTCTCCGACCACAGGTCGTTGAAATCTGGATTCAATGAATAGTTGGAATCACCGATGATAGCCTTCATATAGGACAGAGCCTGAGGATAGCGAGCACTATCATTCTGATACATCACCATCTCTGCATAGAGCATATAGGCCATGGCCTGGCTTACGCGCCCACTCTCAGCAGCACCCCAGCGCATAGGAAGTACGTTGGAAGCGATGATTTCCTCCAGTTCGGGCAACAAGTTGTTATAAATTTCGTCGGCCGTAATCTGCGGAGCAGTATAGGGAGAAGAGAGGTTTTCCAGGTAGAAAGGCACATTGCCATAATAGTGCCACAGAATGCTGTAGTAATACACGCGGAGCAGACGGGCCTGCATCTCGTAAACACGACGATTGGTCTCTGATCCACCACCCCATGAACAATACTGGATCACGTCGTTACAACGCTTGATGCCACTGTAGAAGTCGCCCCAGAGGGTACCGAGGGTATTGTTGCCATCGCCCTCGAAGTTGAAGAGTTTGTGCCAGTGCTGGTTATCGGAGATACTAGATCCTCCCACCCAGAAGTCATCACCCATGATCTCTGCGTCGCAGGTCAGGTCGTTATAGGCAGAACCGTCCCAGTCTGGCCAATGCAGAGGAGCGTATGCAGAGGTCAGCGATTCACTCAGATGAGCATCGTCAACATAATATTCATTGAGGGGCTCACCTGTGGGATTCGTCACCTCGAGGAAATCGTCACTGCAGGAGGTCAGTGATGCGGAAATCACACATCCAGCAAAACCAGCGCAGAATAGTTTATATATCTTGTTCATAATCTTCAATTTTTCAGTTTTTCAATCTTTCAATTCTTCATTTCTCAAAGTGATACGTTGAAACCTACCGTCCATGTGCGAGCCTGAGGATATACTCCATAGTCAACACCCATTGATGAACTGCTAGAACCGATTTCAGGATCGAAGCCCCAGTACTTGGTCCAGGTGAAGAGGTTCTCTGCACGGACATAGACACGGAAGCGCTCGATATACACCTTCTTGGTCAGGTTGCGAGGCAGTGTGTAACCCAGTGAGATATTCTTAAGACGGAGGTATGAACCATCCTGAATATAGATATCGCTGCAAACCCAGTTCCTTGAGTCGCCCAGTTTCAGGAGAGGCAGTTTGTTGGATGTGCCCTCACCCGTCCAACGGTCGAGCACCCAAGTGGGATAGTTACCCGAGGCGATGTCCTGACGCCAGGTAGCGTCGAAGATATCAGCACCACTCACACCCTGGAAGAACAGGTTCAGGTCGAAGCCCTTCCATTCTGCGTCAAAGTTCAGACCGAAGGTCCAGTCGGGTGTCGGCTTACCAATCTTCGTACGGTCGTCAGAGGTAATCTGTCCGTCACCGTTCATATCGACGAAGATCAGGTCACCAGGATTAGCCGTGGTGTTATACTTGGCACTATACTCAGCAGCCTGTGCAGCATTCTGCAGCACGCCAGCGGTCTTATAGCCATAGAAGAAGGGGAAGGGCTCACCATTCTCGGCACGTGTACCACCATCGCTGAACTGACTGATGCCATAGTTCAGGAAGCCCGTATCGTTACCCAGGTTCTTCAGTTTGTTCTTCAGATAGGAAGCGTTACCCTTGATAGAGAAGTTTGCATCGCTGATATTGAACTTATATCCCAGTTCAAACTCGATACCAGAGTTCTCCATGTCTCCCACGTTACCAATAGGCCTGGTCTCACCTACATACGACGGGATAGGCATATCCATCAGCATACCGTTGGTCTTCTTGATGTAATAATCGACGGTGAAGGTCAACTTATTGTTCCAGAAACCGAAGTCAAGACCGAGGTCAGTCTGCTCACTCTCCTCCCACTTCAGGTCCTCATTGGCAAGACCGTTGGCCTTTGAACCATAGACCATAGAAGCCTGTCGGCCGAAATAGTAGTTACTGGTACCACCAGAAGTGGTGAGTACTGTGTAACGGAAGTCACCGATGTTCTCGTTACCGTTCTTACCCCAACTGGCACGGAACTTCAGATTCGTAAGCCAGTCGCGGGTGCTCTCCATAAATTTCTCGTTCATGATGTTCCAACCTACAGATACTGAAGGGAACACACCATATTTATTATTAGAACCGAAGCGGCTCGAACCGTCACGACGGATAGTGGCCTGAATCATATACTTCTCGTCGTAGTTATAACTCAGACGGCCAAAGAGCGAGGCCAGACGATGCTCCACGTTTGGACCGGCCCATCCGCTGACAAGGCTCGTCACACCGATGATATGTCCTTCTTCATCCGTTGTTGTCTGTACACTACCACCAGTTGTATAATCTACGTATGGCTTGTTGACATTGATCAGATTCCAGTGAGAGGCACCTACGTAACTGCCCTTGAACTTCAGGGCACTCTGTCCGAGCACTACGCCGATGGAGTGCTTGCCGAACTCCTTGTCGTAGGTCAGCGTATTCTCTATCTGCCATGTCGTGCTATTCGACTTCTCAGATGAAGCCTGTGTATGATCGGAGTTGTTGTTTCCAGAGAAATAGTACTTCTCAGTTGTTGCCGACTCACTGCCCCAGAACGACTGCTCTGCACTCCAGGTAAAATGGTACTTCAGGTTATCCCACAACTGGAGGTCGATAGAGAACTTCGGCATGAACTTATGCGACCAGCCCTTACTTGGACGCTGCTGCATCATGGCGATAGGGTTGTTCTGCTCCTGATAGGAACCAACGAAACCAGGAATCGTATAGGGATCACCATTCTGATCTTTGTAGAGATCGTATGCCGAATAGCGATCGATCATCTCTGCACCGGCTCCGTCTTTGTCGAGGGTGACAGGCAATGTGGGTGCCAGATAGAGGGCGGAACCCAGAGGCGAACCCCATGTGGAGTTAGCATCGATACCCGTACTGTGCGTACGCATATAAGAGAGGTTGGCACTAATATCCAACTTGTTGAGGAAACTACGCTCCTTGCTGGCATCGAAGATATTGAAGTTATTATTCGAACGGATGGTCAGACGGTCATAATTCGACTTGCCATAATTACCACCTACGATACCGTCCTGAGAATAATAGCCCATCGACAGATAATAGTTCACCTTCTCCGTGGCACCACTGACGGATACATCGTGCTGCACGATAGGTGCATTATCGTTGAACAGCAGTTTCTGCCAGTCTGTACCAAAGCCCTTCACGGCATTGCCGTTGGCATCCGTCAGGTTGTAGGGATCGGCATAGAGGGGAGCCTGTCCACCATTGATGTATTTCTCGTTCTGAAGCACAGCATAGTCGGTAGCGCCAGTCACGTCACGCTTCTTCCAGGCAGACTGCCAACCGTAACTGAAGTTGTAGTTGATCTGGGCTTTACCCATCTTACCCTTTTTGGTGGTCACCAGGATCACACCATTGGCGGCACGTGCACCATAGATAGCACCAGAGGCGGCATCCTTCAAGACCTCAATACTCTCGATATCATTAGGATTCACGGACTCCAGACCGTACTGGTCAGCGGGCATGCCGTCGATAATATAAAGAGGATTGGTATCATTAATGGTACCTGTACCACGCACACGAATCATTGATTGAGAACCTGGCTGACCTGACGACGAGGTCACGTTCACACCAGCGGCCATACCCTTCAGGGCATCATCGGCACGCAGACGCGTCTTGCCTTCCAAATCATCGGCACTCACCTTCGCGATGGAGGCGGTTACCACACTCTTCTTCTGAACGCCATAACCTACGACAACCACTTCCTCGAGCATCTTGTCGTCGGGCTTCAGATTGACCGTCATGCCACTGCGGGCAGCAACCTCCTGGGTGATATAACCCACATAGGAGATAGCAATGGTCTTACCTTCGTCAACCTTCAGATTGAAGTTACCGTCGAAATCGGTAATCGTCGCATTCTGAGGATTGCTTTTCTCGACAACGGTCGCACCGATGACGGGCTCTCCGTTCTCGTCAATCACAGTACCCAAGATGCCTTGGGCAAACGATGTCATAGACACAAACAGTGCCAACAACATCAAACTTAACCTGCTTTTTTTCATACTTTGTTTTGAATTATTGTTAATTGAAAGTTAGATATTTCCTGTAGTTAGGATTTCTGGTGCAAAATTAAGAAAAATAAAAGGAACGTGCGAACCTCTGCATCAGAAAAGTGGATTTTTTCCAGTTCAACTTTTAACGAATCATTTGATTATCAACCATATAGACTAAAACACCAATTTAAAAAGAGTGGACGAAATATAGAGGTGTAAAAAATACATTTTTCACCTTAAACCTAAGGATCTGATATAGTTTTCCTGCGGTTGGCAGCGCTCAAAACGGCTGTTCTCCGCATACTGCATCAAGAGTTCCCTAAACTTTGCCTGCTCAGGACGAGCCTCACGCCACTCCTGATAAGTACCGCGTGGCGTCTCCGAATATTTCACCACGATGCTGTCCCATCCTTCCGGACGCTGAATGCCCATCATACATGAGCCGTCAATCTTTTTATACGGCCAGAAGGTGTAGCCGATATTGGCCTGCTTCATCACCTCGACAAACTGTGCCTGCCACTCGTCCGTGTTATGACCGATCTCACCCATATACATGGGCAGCCCCGTCTTGTCGCGGAAATCGATATAGTCTTTGATGGCCGCTGCCGTCGCCTCACCTCCATAACGATGGCAAGTGTATATGATATTATCGTCGAAGGCCCAGTCTTTGAACATATAGAAATCAGAGTTCCAGCGAGCACCACCTAATAATATAATGTGGTTCCTATCTACTTCGCGGATTGCCTTCACGACTCGTTTATAGAGAGGCTCCAGTCTCTGGTTCAGTTCTTCCTTGTTTTCGAAATAGTGGGCGATGGGCTCGTTGGCCAACTCATAGCCAAGGATTACGGGCTCATCCTTATACTTTCGTGCGATGCGCTGCCAGATATCACAGAAGAGGGCCTGACTCCTTTCACTCTCGAAAAGCCAGGGATAGCCATGCCCGTCGTCGATATTGTCGCCCGTCTGTCCACCAGGGCAGTCATGCATGTCAAGGATCAGGTAAAGGCCGTTGTCACGACACCAGGTCACCACGGAGTCCATCCTTGCAAAGCCATCCTGATCCTTCGACAGTCCCATGTAGTCCTCATCCGTAAAGAGTTTGTAGTTAAAGGGCAGGCGGATGGTATTGGCTCCCTGCTGGGCGATGAACTCAATATCCGCACGAGTGATATAGTTGTCCTTGAAAACCCGCCAGAAGTCGGCTGCGAAATCAGGGCCTACGGCCTCCTTGATCATCAGGTCGATCATCCACGCGGAATTGGTGCGGCTGAGTCCGAACATATACCCCTCGGGGTTCAGCCAGTTGCCCAGGTTTGTCCCCTGGATAAAGAGTTTCCTGCCATCAGGCCGGATCAGGTCAGGACCACTCACACGGACGGACTTCTCTTTGGGAGTTGCTACCATCAGACGGGTAGTCAGTACATCACGGCTGTTGGAGCCTACCATGATATCAAACTCGCCTTCGCCCTTGACAACATGGCCGTTGATGTCATAGTACTGCAACATCTCTGGTGTAATCACAAATTTCACGTCACGCTGCTCACCAGCCTTCAGATAGATGCGCTTGAAGCCCTTCAGTTCCTTGATAGGCCTGCTCACATCAGCCACCAGGTCACGAATATAGAGTTGTACCACCTCGGCAGCATCGTAGTTGCCCGTATTAGTCACTTTAACGATAGCCTCCACACTGCCATCCGTCCCCATCTGGTCTGCACTCAGGCGCAGATGGTCGTAGGCGAACGTCGTATATGTCAGACCATAGCCGAAGGGATAGAGGGGATCATTGCGCACCTCCAGGTAGTTACTGGCAAACTTCTGATAGCGGTCTGCTCCCTCAGCCACCGGGCGGCCTGTATTCAGATGATTATAATAGACAGGTACCTGTCCGAGTGCACGAGGCATCGTCACTGTGAGGTGCCCACTGGGCGAAACCTCGCCAAAAAGTACATCGGCAATGGCCTTTCCTGCCTCAGAACCAGCAAACCACACGTTCATGATAGCATCTACATGCGCCTGTTCCCATGTGAGGACAGTAGCACGTCCTGAGAAGTTCAACAGCACCACGGGCTTTCCCAGGGCTACGAGTTCTTCCAATAGTTCGCGCTGCACATCAGGCATCTCCAAAGTTGCCCGACTACTACTTTCACCAGAGAAGTCGGCACACTCACCCATCGCACAGACGATCACATCGGCCTCCTTCGCCACTGCCAATGCTTCGGCCTTGGCCTGTGCGTCATCCACCCTGGGGATACGCTTGCCAAATTCTGCTGCCTCCTGCAAGGCGGCATCACGCGTCAGGTTGCATCCCTGAGCATACAACAACTGAGCCTTTCCTGCCAATGCCTGCTCCATGCCTTCCTTGATGGTCTGGTAGCGCTCAGGCGTGGCGGCCACACACCAGGTACCCGTGATATTGGCACGGTCATTGGCCAACGGACCGATCAATGCGATCTTACCCTGTTTCTTCAGTGGCAGCGTATGATGGTCATTTTTCAAGAGTACAAAGGTCTCCGTAGCCAACTGGCGCGACATGGCACGATGCTCGTCGGTGAAGATATCGCGCTCCCTGCGCTTGGCATCCAGATAGCGGTAGGGGTCGTCGAAAAGTCCCAACTTATATTTCGCCTCCAAGACACGGCGACAGGCCAGGTCGATCTCCGCCATCGTGACGGAACCATCTTTCAGGGACTCTGCCAACGTACCGATAAACCCATTGGAGCACATGTCCATATCCGTACCTGCCTTGAGGGCCTTGGCCGAGTTCTGCTTCAGGCTGCCCAGGCCGTGGTTCGTCATCTCACCAATAGAACCATAGTCGGTCACCACGAAACCACCAAACTTCCACTGGTCGCGCAGCACGTCGGTAAGCAGCCATCGGTTGGCCGTGGCATGCTGACCATCCACGAGATTGAACGACGACATAAACGAGCCTGCACCAGCCTCAGCCGCTGCCCTGTAGGGCGGGAAGTATTGGTTGTACATGCGCAGATGGCTCATATCCACCGTGTTATAGTCACGGCCAGCCTCCACTGCGCCATAGAGCCCATAGTGCTTCACGCAAGCCATCACCTTATCCGTATCATACTGGCTTCCCTGATAGCCCCGGACGTATGCCTTGGCAATCTCTGCACCAAGGAAGGGGTCTTCTCCCCCACTCTCTGCCACACGGCCCCAACGGGCATCCAGTGCGATATCCACCATGGGTGAATAGACCCAGTTGATACCATCGGCACTGGCCTCACGCGCAGAGATACAGGCCATGTTCTCAATGGCTTCCAAATCCCATGAGCAAGAGAGCGCAAGGGGGATAGGGAAGATGGTCTCGTAGCCATGGATCACGTCCATGCCCACAATGAGGGGGATGCCAAGGCGCGATTTCTTCACGGCAATATCCTGGAGGACCTTAATTTTATCCACGCCCTTCAGATTGAATATGCCACCCAACTGTCCGCTGGCGATGCGCGTGCCAACCTCAGTATCAACGGCTCCACCAGTGACAATATCTTCACTGGCTGGTGCCAAGTTCAACTGTCCCAATTTCTCTTCCAGTGTCATTTTCTGGAGCAACTGGTCGATAAACTTGTTCATGTCTGACTTCTGTGCCCAAGTTCCGGCCAGGATACAGGCCGCCAACAAGGTTAAAATACATCTTTTAGTTTGCATACATATTTGAATTTTAGGATTACTATCCGGAATTTGCTTGCAAAGATACAAAAAAATTATCGCCTGGAGAAAAAAGGGCACCTGCTCTCGCAGAAGCCCTTTCCCAAACTACTAACTATTAACCTAAAAACGAACTCTATTCGTCAAAACTAACTAATATAACTAAAACCAAATTACCTATGTATCTTATTCAGTATAGAACCACGACTCTGGCACGCTCTGGCGCTCTGGCATCCAGCCCTGTGAAGGATCAACGGCGATGATCATCGGAGCCTCGCCGGCCCTCGGGAACTGAATTCTGAACACGCCCTCACTATCCTTCTGCTCTACCTCCACGCTGATGTTGTGGCTGTTGATATTCCAACCCGTCACGTCGAGCCTGATGTCGGGATTTGTCTGGAAAGAGTCCTGACCGCCTGCAGAAAATACCGTCTGCCCGATCTTCAGCGTGAAGGGCAGCGTACCACCGAGGTGACGGATCACCGCTTCCTGACGATAGCCCTTATCGTTCCAGGCAGTCACGACGCCATTGGTATATGTCGGAGAGATGGTGTGGATTTCAGACATGTCGATCACGATGTCATTGAAGTCGAAGTCATCGGTGGAACCCAGGTCCTCGATCATATAGCGTACGCTCTTCACCTCTTCGATGTTGTCACCCTCCTCAATCTTGATGGGCTGCGGCACAGTCTTTCCATACACCAGGAACACGACATCGTTCATGTCCCAGTCGCTATCCTTCAGGTCGGCATCCTCACAGCCGATAATCATCACTTCATTGTCATCAGAGATATTAGCGGGACGTGGTACGTTCTGCAAAGCAAGCATCTGTCCTTTCAGCGACGACTCATGAGCACCTACATTATTGATTTCGTGATAGGCACCATCCCACTCACCGCTGCCAGAAACTGTCACGTCGAGATAGAAGTACATTTCCGCACCTACGGGGAAGTTGTGGAAAGTGTAAGGGGTGGAGCGCACGGCTGTCACATGGTTCTTCTCGCTCCAGTCAGGGGTCCAACGATCCGTACCGTCGGTATTATAGAGACTGTTCCAATGACCGTAGCCCCAGTCATACCACTGTCCGTGCAGGTTGTGCCACTCATCACTGTCGAGGTCCTTGATCTGCATGGTTCCTGTCTTGGTCTCGTCCTGGATATTCTCGTCAGAACCACCCAGAACAGTCTTGTTGATCTTTTCCCAGACCAGATAATCGACGCCATCAACCACGACGTGCAGGTTCCACATCGCTCCTGCCTGTCCCTGATAGATGGGGATAATCGTGAAATCATTGCCAGGCACGGTCATATAGAATGGGTTTCCCAGACGGCGATTGTCTCGTCCCTCCACGAGTTGCTCATGCATCCAGGCCAGTGTATTATTATCCACCTCGTACCAACTGCCTGCGGTGATGCCACCTTCGCCTGCTCGGGTATGTGATCTATTTGCATTAACTATGCGATAGTCGCTCTGCTTAGTGCTGTAGTCCCAGTTCTGGTTCATATCCACATTGGGGTATTTCTGAGCAAAGTTCTCCGCATAGGATTCTTTTGTGCTCACCTCCGCACGCTCGGTTACGGCATTCGCATCATACAGATCAGTGTTACTTGAGCAGGCTGTCATCACGGCTGCTGTCACGACCATCATCAGATTCTTTACGTTCGTTTTCATTTTGTTTTTTAGAATGAGTAATTATTGAATTTTCGCTTTTTTGTTTCGACGGTGCAAAGTTATGAAGAGAAAAAGCCAAAAACAAGTACATATAAAGAGAAAAGTGGACAAGAGCGGGGTACTGGCATTACACAAACAACTGGAGTTCAATAAATTACGAAAAACTCACTCCTCTGCAAATGTGGACACTATATAGAGGTGTAAAAATGACACAAAACGTATTTTTGAGACAAAAAAATCCCTGCTCCGTCAATAGAGCAGGGATTCTGTTATACGAAAATGCGATGATTTACTTCTCTTCGCTGTCGATAAGTTTCCAGATGCCGGCTGCGCATGCACCACCTACGAACGGACCTACGATGAAGATCCAGAGGTTAGCGAGGGCAGTACCACCCTGGAAGATGGCAGGAGCGATAGAACGGGCAGGGTTCACTGAAGTACCCGTGTAACGGATGCACACCAGATGAACGAGGATCAAGGAAAGACCGATAGCCAGACCTGCGAAATTGTTGGTGGCACCGTTGGTCTTTGCCGTGGCACCCAGCACGACGAGCACGAACACACAGGTGAAGATAATCTCAGCCAGCAGACCTCCCAGCATGGAGACATTGGCCTGCAGGTCATTGGCACCCGTTCCCTCGAGCCCTGGCACATTCTCGGTGAGGATGTAGAGCAGGAAACTGCCGATGAAGGCTCCGATCACCTGGAAGAGCATGTACATGCCACAGTCCTTGGCATTCATACGACCGCTGAGGAAGCAGCCGAGGGTGATGGCAGGATTGATATGGCAACCACTGATGCCGCCAATCGTATAGGCCATAGCCACTACAGCCAGACCGAAGGCAATAGCCGTACCCACCACAGCGGGAATATTATTCACGGGGTCACAACCCAGACTGACTGCCACGCCGCAGCCCATCAACACGAGCACCATTGTGCCCACCATCTCTGCTAAATACTTTTTCATAATGCTTTTAATGTAATTTTTAATGTTTAATGTTTATTGTTTAATGTTTGTCTATTGTTCTGTATAGTCAAAATACTTGAAAAGCGCGAACGAGCGCCCGTAGGCCTCCGAGAAGTTGTTCTCCGTGGCATACAGTCCGATGACCGTACCAGTAAAGCCGCCCACGACCTCAGTGCTCAGCAGCGAGCAGTCGAGTCTGGCGAGCGTCTTGTATTCTTTCCCATCCACAGAATAGTCGAACAGATAGTGGATGCCATCACTCCTGATACGCAGGTAGGCCGCATAGCCCTCAATCTCGGCAGTAGCCATCATGCTCTCCACACTCTTCAACCGACATTTCACGGCGACCTTGGTCTTACCGACATCTGGAAGCAGGCAGATCGAGGCATAACCGTCATGGATCTGATAGACCGTGATGCCCGCCTCATCCCTGGGCAGCCCCTCCGTGAAGTCGATGAAGGTCTCTGCCGTCATGTTGGCACTTTCCTGCCGACGCCCCATGAATGACGGCCGCTCATTCTTAGACAGAGGACCGCGCGAGCAAGTCATCTGAAGCCATCCGTCGTGGAAAAAGTATTTCGAGGAGTCAGGATTCTGTATATACACCCACTCTGGTCCCATCGGCTTCTGGAACGTGGTATGGATATGGCGCTTCTGCGGCTGCTGGGCAACCCCCAGGGGCTTTTGAGGCATCAGCGTATCCACTGGTTCACCGCCATTGACGACGGGCCACTGTCCTGCTTTCCATTCTACGGGCGCCAGATAGGTCTCGCGCCCCAGATGATGGTAACTGCCGCCAAAGTTACGATAGGCCAGGAAGGTAAGCCACCACGAGCCGTCCTTCGCCTGTACGAAGTCGCCATGGCCTGTGGCCTGGATCTGATTCGACTGGCCCTTCATGTTACAATGCGTCAGGATGGGGTTGTCGGGATTAGCCGTATAGGGACCGTAGATACTCTGACTGCGCGCAATGGTCAGTTTATGAGCCAACTCCGTACCACCCTCCGAGATAAGCAGGTAATACCAGCCATCCTTCTTATAGATATGCGGCCCCTCGGGATACCGTCCACCAGTGCCCCGCCAGAGCGGTCGGCTGGGCGTGAGTTGTTTGCCCGTCGCAGGATCGATCTCACAGAGCATGATGGTATTGTCAGGGTTAGACACCATATAGCACTTGCCATCCTCGAACCAGAGCGAGGGGTCGATGCCCTGCTGTTCCAGCCAGATAGGCTCGCTCCATGGTCCTCGTGGGTCGGTAGCCGTCACCATGAAGTTGCCGCCATTACCCACATTGGTCGTAATCATATAGTATGTACCGTCATGATAGCGGAGGGTAGGCGCATAGATGCCCAGCCAGGAGGAGGCGCCCTTCAGCGGTAGTTGCGACTCACGGTCGAGCACATTGCCTATCAACTCCCAACTGACCAAATCTCTTGAATGGTAGATGGGCACACCAGGGAAATACTGGAAGGAGGAGTTGACGATATAGTAGTCATCCCCTACCCTACATATACTGGGGTCTGGGTGAAAGCCTGGGATAACGGGATTACGATACTGGGCCGAAGCGCCCAGTGTCAGTACGATGAGGAAAACAATGAACAAAAACTTTTTCATCTTTTCAACCCTTTCGGGTGCAAAGATACGAAATATCCTTGAAAAATGACAAGTTTTCGAAGATTTTTTTGTACTTTTGCGCCTGATATGGAAGAAGAAAGTAAAATACCACAGGAAAGGCTACGGGTAGGCGAGTCGAATGACTCGGGAATAAGGCTACGGGTAGGCGAGTCGAATGACTCGGGGATGTGGAATAAGTTCTACCTGAAGGATGTATCGTTCGTCAACCTGATGACAAAGCGCATCTTCAACGTGCTCATCGTCGCCAACCCATACGACGCCTTCATGCTCGAAGACGACGGTCGCGTGGATGAGAAGATTTTCGATGAATATATGGAACTGGGCCTGCGCTATCCACCCACCTTCACACAGGTCTCCACGACCCGGGAGGCCAACGAGGTGCTGCACACGACAGACATCGACCTGGTAATCTGCATGCCCGGCAATGCCGACAACGATGCCTTCACCGTGGCCCGAGAGGTGAAGGCTGCCCACCCCAATATCCCATGCGTCGTGCTGACGCCGTTCTCACACGGTATCACCAAGCGCATCGAGAACGAGGACATGTCCGTGTTTGACTTTGTGTTCTGCTGGCTCGGCAACACCAACCTCATCCTCTCGATCATCAAACTGCTTGAGGACAAGATGAACATCGAGCACGACATCCGTGAGGCTGGCGTACAGATGATCCTGCTCGTGGAGGACAACATCAGATTCTACTCCTCGGTGCTGCCCAACCTCTATAACTATATCCTGGCGCAGTCGAAACGTTTCTCGACCGAGGCGCTGAACCCCCATGCTGCCGCCCAACGTAAGCGTGGGCGCCCCAAGGTGGTGCTTGCCACGAACTACGAAGAGGCCATGGAGATCTACGAGAAATACCACGAGAACACCCTGGGCGTGATCTCCGACACCCGCTTCCCACTGAAGACGGTGCCAGGCAGGCTCTCCCATGTGGAGGAAGGCGACCCCGAGGCTGGTCTGAAGTTACTATCAGAGATCCGCAACCGCGACGAGTACCTGCCACTGATTCTCACCAGTTCGGAGACCGTCAACCGCGAGAAGGCTCAGGCCCGCGGCTTCCACTTCATCGATAAGAACTCCACCAAGATGAATGTCGATCTGCATCATCTGATGGAAGAGCACATGGGTTTCGGCGACTTTATCTTCCGCGACCCGAAGACGAAGGAGGAGGTAGCCCGCGTCAGCAGCCTGAAGGAGTTGCAGGATATCATATTCAAGGTTCCCTACGACTCGATGCTCTACCACATATCGCGCAACCACATGAGTCGATGGCTCTGTGCACGGGCCATCTTCCCCGTGTCGGCCTTCCTGAAGCACGTCACCTGGCATAAACTAAAGGATGTGGATGTCCACCGCCAGATCATCTTCGACGCCATCGTGCAATACAGGCGGATGAAGAACATCGGTGTGGTGGCCGTATTCGACCGCATGAAGTTTGATGCCTACAGCCACTTCGCCCGTATCGGCGAGGGGTCGTTAGGCGGCAAGGGGCGCGGCCTGGCGTTCCTCGACAACATCATCAAGCGTCACCCCGAACTGAACCAGTATGAGGGGGCACAGGTGACCATTCCAAAGACCGTCGTGCTCTGTACCGACTTCTTCGACGAGTTCATGGAGAAGAACAACCTCTACCCCATCGCCCTCTCCGACGCGCCAGACGAAGAGATCCTGAAGCACTTCATGCGGGCACAACTGCCCGACACCCTGATTGCCGACTTCTTCACCTTCTTCGATGCCGTGAAGTCGCCTATCGCCGTGCGCTCCTCATCGCTGCTCGAAGACTCCCACTACCAGCCCTTCGCAGGCATCTACTCCACCTATATGATTCCCTATCTGGAGGACAAATACGAGATGCTGCGGATGCTGGCCTGCGCCATCAAGGGCGTATATGCCTCCGTGTATTACAAGGACTCGAAGGCCTACATGCTCGCCACGCAGAACGTGATCGACCAGGAGAAGATGGCCGTGATCCTGCAGGAAGTGGTGGGTAAGCAGTATGGCGACCTCTACTATCCCAATTTCTCAGGTGTGCTCCGCTCACTGAACTACTACCCCATCGGTGAGGAAACGGCCGAAGAGGGCATTGTCAGCCTGGCCCTCGGACTGGGTAAGTATATCGTCGATGGCGGACAGACGCTCCGCGTGTCGCCCTACCATCCCAACCAAGTGCTCCAGATGAGCGAGATGGAGACAGCCCTCAGTGAGACGCAGACCCGCTTCTATGCCCTCGACATGACACACACAGGCGATGACTTCAAGGTAGATGACGGCTTCAATATTAAGAAGGTACGCGTGAAACAGGCGGCTGAGGACGGAGCACTGACATACATCGCCTCGACCTACGACCCCACGGACCAGATTATCCGCGACGGTATCTATGAGGGTGGACGCAAGGTCATCTCCTTCTGCGGCGTGCTCCAGCACGGGGTATTCCCCCTGCCCGAGATCCTCCAGACGGTACAGCAACTGGGAGCCGACGAGATGAAGCGGCCTGTCGAGATCGAGTTTGCCTGCAACCTGAACGATGACCGCACGGGAGAGTTCTACCTCTTACAGATCCGTCCCATCGTAGATAGTAAGCAGATGCTCGACGAAGACCTGGAACAGATTCCCGACGGAAAATGTCTGTTGCGCTCCAACAACTCCCTGGGTCATGGCATCTCTGAAGACGTGACCGACGTGCTGTATGTGAAAGCAGGAGATGACTTCTCGGCCGTCAACAACCCCACCATCGCCGACCAGATTCAGCAGATCAACCGTAAGTTCCTCGATGCGAACAAGAACTACGTGCTGATAGGTCCGGGGCGATGGGGATCGAGCGACTACTGGCTGGGCATCCCCGTGAAGTGGCCTCATATCTCCGCTGCCCGTGTGATCGTGGAAACAGGACTGAAGAACTACCACGTCGATCCCTCGCAGGGAACCCACTTCTTCCAGAACCTCACCTCCTTTGGAGTAGGTTATTTTACCGTCAACACCTATACAGGTGACGGCATCTTCCAGAAGGAGATGCTCGATGCCATGCCCGCCGTGGAAGAGACTGAGTATGTACGCCACGTGCGCTTCGACCGACCACTGAAGATCATGATGGACGGCAAGAAGCAACTGGGTGTCATACTGATACCAGAGAAGCAGGAATAAGATTCTGCTATTGTCCGCCGAGGCGGGAGAAGTATTCTGCGATGTCGTCCCAGGTCTTGAAGGTATCCGTGCCGAACTGGATAAGGGTGGCCATGCCTTCCGTCTTGTCTGCATCAATCAGATAGTCGCCATAGAGCAGGTCCTTTCGCTCCGTGAAGACGGTGTGGGCATAGGCAGGCACGTTGACATAGGCGTAGAGCCAGTTGCAGACATCGCCATATTGACTATTCTCCGACGGTGCCACGAAGTAGAGTTGATAGTTCTCCAGCAGGGTGCGGATGGTCTTCTGCGAAGAACTGAGCGGTTTGCCGTAACCATCAGCAAGTGTGTTCACGTCGATGTAGATGATGGGGCGCTCACGCCCCTCCTGCCGGTCGTCGATCCATCGGATCACCGGCATCACGGAGTGCATGAAACTCTTGTCGTTCATGCGGTGCTCGCCATGGAAGCGGATGGCAGTGGGATAGTGCTCATGGAACAGGTCGAAGGTATGCACCGTGGTGTCCTCATCACCGAAGAGCCCCCACACGCGCCCCTGTTCCTCCGCCGTCACCTGCGAGAAGCACTGCTCCGTGGCTTCGCGGTACTCTTTCACCAGGGCCTTATCGACAAAGAAGTCCTGCACCCCGTCCTGACGGGGGTTAGAGAAGTGCTGCGTACCCATCATATTGTGCTCCTTCATCGTGTCGGCCATCTGGAGGGCTGGATTGACGAGGATACGGTCGTAGCCATGCAACTGCTCGGCATACATGCCCCCCATCGAGGTGCCTATGACGAGGTCGGGCTGCTCCTGCTCGCAGACCTTCTTCAACAAGTCCATAGCCTCCTGGGGATGTACGGGCAGGTCAGGGGCCATCACCTCCGCTTGTGGCAGCACCTCACGGATGCGGCTCACCGTGCCTGACTGTCCTGACGACCCGAAACCGTGGACGTAGAGGATCTTCTTCCCCTTGAAAAGTTCCGGAAACTGCTTGATATATGGGTTCTGTTGTTCCATCATTACTCTAAAGTCTTAGGATGATTAACCGAGGCAAAGGTACAAATAATCGATAAAAAAGCCAAGCAGTTTTGTATTCTTTTGCATTTATGCTAATGCGTGTTAAAGTATTCTAATTATCCGACTTGTCATGCAAGTTTTCTTACCTTTGTATATTTAGAAGATAGAGAACTATGCGGAAATGCCATACGTAACGTTTAACGAAAACGAGGAACAACGCTTGGTTAGACGGCTGCAGGAAGGAGACGAGTCTGCGGCCAGGGAGTTCTATGCCCTTTATGCAAACAGCCTCGCCGGTGTCTGTTCAAGGTACATTGCCGATGAAGACGACATGAAGGACGTGTTCCAGAATGCGTTTCTACAGATATTCTCTCATATAGGCGATTTCGAGTATCGCAAGGAAGGCTCCCTGGAGGCATGGGCGACGAAGGTGATGGTCAATGAGTCGCTGAGATTCTTGAAAACCAGGAAACAGCATGAACTGCTGAAACCCTACTTCGATGTGGCTGACGAAGGCACTGACGACCTGTCCATCAGCGATATTCCTCCCGACGTCATCCAGCAGATGCTAAGCCGCCTGCCAACAGGCTACCGCACAGTGCTGAACCTATATGTGTTCGAGGGCAAGAGCCATCAGGAGATAGCCAGCCTGCTTGGTATCAAGAAAGACAGTTCGGCCTCGCAACTACACAAGGCTAAACAGATATTGGCTAAGATGTTGAGAAAGTATAACGACAATAATACCCCACGAAGATGAACGAACAATGGATACAACAGATGCAACAGAAGATGGCAGGCTACGAACATCCTGCCCCAGAGTTGCCGTGGGACGAGGTACATCGCGTGCTCAGTGCCAATAAGCACAGAAGGGCTCGTCAGATCTGGCTAAGACGCATGGCTGCGGCTGCCGTTTTCCTGTTGATAGCCGGCGTGGGATATTGGCGTTTCCTGGATCATCAGACTGACCCGATGCACCCAGCGACAGGTTCAGCGACGGCATTGGTTGAAGACCAAGCCCCCAGTGCTTATGACGGACAGCCTGTGAGACCGACTGATATGGCACCGATGCCAAGCGACGTAAGGCTGAAGAACACGAGCCCCCAGCCCGAGATGGTTGCAATGTCCGAGCCTGAAGTTGTCACCGTTCATGCAATAGTTCCTGATACGGTCAACACCCCGGCTCCCACAAACGAAGCCAATCTACCCTCAAATAAGGAAAACGATAACCGCCCAAAGGGGCAGACATCGCCGCCCCCTGTCATCTATCCTTCTGATCTCCACCATCGCAAACACTCTGACAGCCGCCTGACGGCCCAGGTATATATGTCGAGTACGATGTCTGGCAGTCAGGAACAAGTAAGATCAATATCAAACACCAACTCCTCTTTTTCTGAGGCGACACAAAGCCAGTCTGGAACCCATGCCCGCCACCGTCAGCCTCTGCGCTTTGGTCTATCATTGCGCTATCGGTTCGATGACCACTGGAGCATGGAAAGCGGTTTGACATACACCCATCTCTCGTCAGACATCACCACGGTGACTGATGGAGAGAGTACCACTACAGTACAACGTCTCAACTACCTCGGTCTGCCAGTGAACATCGGTTATGGTCTGTGGCGAACCCGCCACTTCAGCCTTTATCTCTCGGCCGGAGCCATGATTGAGAAGAGCCTTAACACCAGTCCTTGGCAGTTCTCGCTCAATGGAGCCATAGGAGCAGAATACCAACTAACCGACTATTTCAGCCTCTATGCTGAACCAGGTTTAGGCTACTATTTCAAGGATGGTAGCACCACGCCTACAATCTATCAGGACCACCCACTGAACTTCAACCTCAGTCTAGGCTTACGCCTCAACATGAAATAGGCATCAAGTTAAAGCGTGTTAATTATTCATTCCCTCAGGCAAGTTTTTTTGCATTCACAGGTTAAATAGATAGAGTATTAACTATAAAATTCGTAATTATGAAGAAAGTGTCATTTAATTTAGTCATATTGCTGACATTCGGATTACTCTGTGCATGTAGCAATAGTGATGAGGGATTCATCTCGAACGAAATCAAAAACCATTTATACAGTGGCGACGGAAGTTACGGTGAAAGTGCCTCTGATAAACAAGGGTTCTCACTTGGCGACATGAATGTCTTACAAATCGAGTCGGAGAATGGGGATACTGAAACATGCATGCTCTCTACCCCCAGTGGCAGTCTAACAAGCGGCCTGGAGGTTAAGACCGACCCGGATGGCGGCACACATACAGTATATCAATTGGGATTCACGGCCATCATTCTGAACTCATCCCTTTTCAACATTCTGGATATAAAAATTGAAAGCGACATAGCAGGAAAAGCCAGCGAACTGAAAGTTGGTGACTCTTTCAACAGCAATGCCATTCATGTTGAAGCCTGGGATATCAATATTCCTTCCCTCAAGGGGAGACTTGACTATGCACTGGGAGGACAGATCAAGGTGGTGGAACAGCGGACGGACGAAAACGGAAGACCACACATTACGCTAAGCCTGCAGGATCTCAAGTTTCACTCCTACGACCAAGAGTGTTTCTTTACCCTCAATGGCTTAATTGACTACGACATCACTGGAGATGATGTCAGCACTGCCCCCAATACGAATCAGCCAGAGCCTAATGTGGGCGAATTTGATATGGAGACGGGACTTATACCTAGTGAATATCTTATCTCATTCATGATGGATGCACTGTACAAGGATAAATTTCAGGGGCGGCGCACGTTCTTCGGTGAAGGACCTGAAGAGCAGGACTGCCTCATTATCAATAGTGAAGAAGAGTTCAGAGAGGCATACAAAGGCGATAAGGTTGTGCCAAACCCAATCATAAACTTCAACTACTGCACACTCGTCATCGGACGAACATACGGAGAGAATGGCAGTGTGTCGTTGGGTGATTATGAATTGATAGACAATGGCGACACCTACCAACTCAACATGACGCTGAACAACAATGTCAATCCTAACATAACCTATACGGCTGACTTTACCGACCTTTATTTCTGGAAGATCTATCCCAAGATGGAGAATAAGCCCGTAGTCTTCAACCGCATCCTTCAGGATGTCAACATCGATCCCTTTGGTGACGGCTCCTCATACGCCAAACTGCGTAAGCGCTGGCTCCTGCAGTCCTATACCGATTCAAATGGCATTCTCCATCAGGTAGATGACGTATGGGGAGACGAGCGCTATTGCATCGAGTTTAAGGAAGAAGGGCGTATGGAGGGACACATCAACGCCAACGAGTTCGCTGGTTATTACACAATTCCCTATTCGTTCACAATCGACGGAGGTTATGAGGGCTATCATGGCGATTATACCTTTGGTCTGATTAACATGACCGATGTGAATTCAACCATGGTCTATGATAGCGAACCTTTGTCGGAGGAGTTTATGCGCGTCTTCAATGCCACTGAGTTCAAACTCTGGTCATCTGACATCATGACCATAAAGGTCTCCGAAAACGAAGTCTTCGGTTTCTTCCGTGAAAACATCAAGGAGATTTACGGCTATAAATGAGTGAGTCGGCTACTCAATCGCCGTCAAGGTCACCATCGGCAAGGAGGAACTGACGGAGAAGGTCATGGTAAAATAGTCATAGATAAATAGTAACAACTAAAAAACATGAATTATGAAAAAGATTATTTTTGTGATAAGCATGCTGCTGACAGCCGGACTACTGGGCGCATGCAGCAGTGATGAAAACAATCAGCCATTCAGAGTAAGGAATTTTTCCAATAGCGGTTGTAAACCAGCCACACGTGTTGGAGAAGAAGGAGAAATCCTTCCCAACAATGAGGCCATCGTGGTCAAAGACATGGAAGATGGCTATTTGTCTATCAATCATGAGAATGCCAGGTTCAATTGCGAGACACAACTAAATATTCAAGCAACTATTGAGGGCAATGTAATCAAAGTGATAGAAACATACGATGCTGTTGGTGCCAACTGTACTTGTCCTTACGATCTTTATTGCGAAGTAGGTCCCCTCGCTGACGGTGATTATACAATTATCATTTACAAAGACGCTACATTCGATCAAGCCGACGCAGAAGAGTACACCCGCTTTAGTCACACGGTGACAGGCACGCTGTGACCTTTTACGCGCGCGCAGGCGTAGTAGTTGTCTTAAGCCAAAAACAAGTGTCCCACCTGTCCCATCTGTCCAAGAAGGATAGTTCCCACCAGGGACAGATGGGACAGGTGGGACACATAAAAAGTGGGTATGGCAACTATATATACGCGCGGGCGTATGTGCACGCATGTAGAGAATTCGTCAGGTGAACAGTCGGGTGCGACATAGAAAGAGTCTTTTCTGGAATAGGAAGACTGTTTTCTGAATTCCCAAGGCCTGGGAACAAAATGAGAAGGCACTTTACGGAACTGAGGAGCCTCCTCACGTTGCTAAAGAGGCTCCCTACGTTTCTAAAGTGCCTCCTCATTTTCATAAAGAGCCTCTTTTCTGGAGAATAATTGGATTTTTGTTTTGCATTTCGGCTGATTTACACTACCTTTGCACCATAGTTATAAAACCGATAAGCAAAATGGAAAAGAAACTGAGACCTGGCTCGCTCTGCGTACAGGCTGGCTACAAGGCCAAGAACGGAGAACCGATAGAGTTGCCCATCATCCAGAGTACGACGTTCAAGTACGACGACTCCGACGAGATGGCACAGTTGTTTGACCTGAAGAAAGAGGGTTACTTCTACACCCGCCTGCAGAACCCGACGAACGATGCCGTGGCTGCGAAGATCGCCACCCTCGAAGGGGGCGTGGGGGCCGTGCTGACCTCATCAGGACAGGCCGCCAACTTCTACGCTATCTTCAATATCTGCCAGGCCGGTGACCACTTCATCACATCCAACGAGATCTACGGGGGTACCTATAACCTCTTCGGCGTGACACTGAAGAAACTGGGCATCGAGTGCACCTTTATCTCGCAGGAAGCCTCTGACGAGGAGATACAGGCTGCCTTCCGTCCCAACACGAAGGCCATGTTTGGCGAGACCATTTCGAACCCTGGCTGTGCCGTCTTCGACATAGAGCGCTTCGCCAAGATTGCCCACAAGAACGGCGTGCCCCTGATCGTGGATAATACCTTCGCCACACCCATCAACTGCCGGCCTTTCGAATGGGGTGCCGACATCGTGACCCACTCCACCACGAAGTACATGGACGGTATGGCCACACAAGTGGGCGGAGTCGTGGTAGATAGCGGCAACTTCCCATGGCTCGACCATGCGGAGAAGTTCCCGGGCCTCTGCACCCCCGACGAGTCGTACCACGGTCTGACCTACGTGAAGGCCTTCGGCAAGATGGGCTACACCACGAAACTCGTGGCCCAGTTGATGCGCGACCTCGGCAGCATCCCAGCCCCGCAGAACTCGTTCCTGCTCCACCTCGGACTGCAGACGCTCCATCTGCGCATGGCCCAGCACTGCAGGAACGCCCAGAAGGTGGCAGAGTTCCTGCACGACAACGAGAAGGTGGCCTGGGTGCACTACTGCGGACTGAAGGACGACCCCTATTACGCCCTGGGACAGAAATACCTGCCTGGCGGCTCCTGCGGCGTGATCGCCTTCGGACTGAAGGGCACCCGCGAGACGGCCATCAAGTGGATGGACTCGCTGGAGATGATCAATATCGTGACGCACGTGGCCGATGCCCGCACCTGCGTGCTACATCCCGCGTCGCACACACACCGTCAACTCAGCGACGAGCAACTCCGCGAGGCTGGTGTCGCCCCCGACCTGATCCGCCTCAGCGTAGGCATAGAGGAGGCAGAGGATATCCTCGATGACATCAAGCAGGCCTTAGATAAGATTTAGTATAGTATCAAAAAGAGTGATTATTAAAAGTAAAAGAGAGCATGTCTAAGATGACATGCTCTCTTTTTGTGTGGGCGCTGACGGATTCGAACCGCCGACCCTCTGCTTGTAAGGCAGATGCTCTAAACCAACTGAGCTAAGCGCCCTTTTTCTAAGCGGGTGCAAAGGTACGCAAAAGAAATGAAAAATGAGAAACGGGAAATGAGAAATGCCGAATCTTTGACACTTTTTAACCTTTATCACCCCAAAAGATGCTCAATGTCCGTCTGCGGCAGGATGCAAAGGATGGCTTTTCCGTCAGGGGTATAGTTGACATTGGAACAACTGAAGAGGTCATTGATCAGACTCTCCATCTCGTCGTTGGTAAGAATCTGACCGTAGGGGATGGCAGCACTGCGCGCCAGACTCAAGGCCAGTCGGGCATGCAGATCAGACAACTGCGTCTCTTGGGCGGCGTCGGCCACCAACTGCTGGAGCAGACTGACCGCGTCAAGACCCTCAAGGCCTGCGGGCATGCCATTGACGGCAAAACTGTTACCACCCAGACTGCTGACATCGAAGCCTATTCCCATGAGGTCGGGCATCAACTTGTCGAGGACAACGGCATCGGAAGGCGCCAGTTGGACGGACTCCGGGAAGAGAAGCCGCTGGGTGCTGGCAGAATGCTGGCCGAACTGTGACATGTAGCGCTCATAGCGCACGCGGACATCGGCTCGGTACTGGTCGATAATCATCAGGCCTGACTTGACGGCCGTCATCAGATAGCGCCCCTTGTACTGATAGTGGGATGGCGACTTCTCGACGAGTGGCGACTGCAGAGAGGCATCTCTGGGACTGGTCTCAGGGAGATCGAAGAGGTTGCCTGCGTCGGACGACTGGCTGACAGCCGGAGCAGCACCCTCATAGAGTGTCGTCCACTCATCAGGCACCGACGGCATACGATTCTTGAAGGGGTTATAGTCAGCATTATAACTCGGCTGCGGGGGTGCCACCCGGCGGGAGGGGTCGAAGACGGGAATATCCGGACTGCCCTGCATATCGAAGTCGATGGCGGGCACCTCGCAGAATTTTCCCACGGCATCGCGGACGGCAGCCAGCAGAATCTGCCAGATGGCCTGCTCGTTCTGGAACTTGATCTCTGTCTTCGTGGGATGTATGTTCACATCGATCTCCGACGGCTCCACATCGAAATAGAGGAAATAGGGCACCTGCATACCCTCTGGGACAAGACGGTCGTAGGCACTCTGCACAGCCTTGTGGAAATAGGGATGACGCATGTAACGGCCATTCACGAAGAAGTAGTCATGAGTACCTTTCTTCCTGGCTCCCTCGGGCTTCGATACAAAGCCCGTGATGCTGCACATTGCCGTGTGCACCTCGACAGGCAGCAGATCCTGACTATACTGCCGGCCAAACACGTCGCTGATGCGCTGCCGCAGGGAGCCTCTCTTAAGGTTGAGCAGTTCCGCTCCGTTATGATGGAGGGAGAACTGAATGTCGGGATAGACGAGGACGATGCGCTCGAAGGCCGTCAGGATATTACTGAGTTCCGTGGCATTCGACTTCAGGAACTTCCTGCGGGCAGGCACATTGAAGAACAGGTTCTCCACCTTGAAGTTACTACCCACAGGACAGGCAGCAGGCTCCTGCAAGACCAGTTTCGAGCCCGCTATCGACACGCGCGTACCTATCTCATCCTCCGCCCGGCGCGTGAGCAACTCCACCTGAGCCACAGCGGCAATGGAGGCCAGGGCTTCGCCACGGAAGCCCATCGTGCGGAGGGCAAAGAGATCATCGGCCTTGAGAATCTTGGAAGTGGCGTGGCGCTCAAACGACAGACGGGCATCGGTCTCCGACATACCCTTGCCGTCGTCGATCACCTGGATGGAGGTGCGGCCGGCATCCACCACCAGCACATGAATCGTCGTAGCCCCTGCATCAACGGCATTCTCCACCAGTTCCTTGATGACGGACGCCGGGCGCTGTATCACCTCACCAGCAGCAATCTGGTTGGCCACACTGTCAGGAAGCAGATGGATCACGTCAGTCATTTCTTCTTTCCCCTCCAGTTAAAGATATCCTGACGATTGAGCGGACGGATATAGTCGTACCACATAAAGCCCTTGAGGCGCTTGCGGTCCTCCGGAATCTGGTTGAGCGGATACATCGTACCACTGGTCTTCGGAGTCCACACGCTCTCCAGTTTGCGGTCTTTCAGGAACATGCGCAGTTCGGTAGTCTCCTGATAGTTATAGATGATAGGCACACTGTCGCCCTCCTCGAAATAGTAGCCGATGAAGACATTTCCCTTCGCCTGTGCCTCACGGATATTACCTTCGGTGAAGAAGGCGAACATCTCCTTCGACGACACCTGGTTATAACAGGCCGTATCGCTGCGCAACTGCTGGATGGAGAAGCAGTTGTCGATGATGTGGGCGTGATCGACGACGGAGTCGCGGAGGAACACCTGCACCTGATCGCCTACCAACTGCTGGTTGTTGTTCCACAGGATAGGATCATAATAGAGCGTCATGCAGGAGTCCTGCGAGTTATACACCAGGGAATCGCACACCGCCTGCAGGTCGATGCGGTAAGCCCTCACCTTATGGTAGGCATGAATCTTACGATAGACGGAGTCGGTCTCGATGTTATAGGTGATGACCTTGAAGGTGTCGGCATGCATGTATAGGGAGTCGCCCTGCGAGAAGTCGATGGCCACGGCACTGTCCGTACACATGGCATAGCCCGTAGCGTCGTAATACTCACCGTAGTTGCCCGTCAGTTTGTTATGGTTCACAGAATCGAAATAGACGACATTCCTGAAAGCCTGACTGAAACCCTGCTGGCTGTCGTAATAGACACTGTCGCCCACCATCATCTTCCCGCCGTTGGAGAGCACGGAACGGTTCATGAGCCGCGCACGGTCGAGTTTCGTGTCATAGTATCCCTGCTCTGAGTAGATATGACTCTCACCCGAAGTAATATTGGAGGGACCGACAATATGGGCCATGGAGGTACGGGTGTCGTAGTAGAGCGTATCAGTCGTCAGGAAGAACTTCGGACTCTGCATCTTCACGTCATAGTTGAAGACCGACATCTTGCTCTTCGTATTGTACTCGCCCCAGTCGGAGGTGAGCGTCGTATTACCGTCAATCATCTTTCCGCCCTCGAAGAAATAGGCATTGTCGTAGAGGCGGTCGAAGTCGAGGCTGTCGGTATAGAGGGTCGTCTTCTTATGCTTCAGCACCACATTATAACGGGCACGCGCCATCTGCTCATTACCGTCATAATAGGCATATTCGCTCACCAGGGAGAGGGTGTCGCCCTGGTACATCCTCACATGTCCGAATGCCTCAAAGGAATTGCTGGCCTCATAGAAGTAGGCACTGTCGCAGTAGAGCCGCGCTCCCTGATGGGTGAAATGGACGCTGCCGTTGAGGATGGTCGCATCGGGGTTGATCCTGTCATCGTAGTGGAGCACGTCGGCATGGACCAGATATACACGGGTATCAGTGGTCCGAGCCTTACGGGCAGGACGCTTACCCTTGCCCTTCTGTGCTCCCGCTGAACCCAGTCCGGCAACCAGGGCCACTGCCAGCAGAAAATAAAACGCCCTCTTCAGCATACGTCCCTACTTGAACCAGCCCTCGTATTCAAACTTACAGTCCTTATAATTGTCATTCAGGCGGGTATAGACGGCCTTGATCTTATCAACCACCCACTGATGAATGCGCTCGTTCTGCCGTTTCTGCAGCACGACATCCTTCAACACCTGGAAGTCCTCGGTCACCGTGGCCTTATGACCGTCGATACGGTTCTTCAACTTGGCAATGACACAGACCGTCTTCCCTCGCTGGTTGATCATCTGGAAGGCACGCGAGATTTCTCCCACCTGCAGGGTATCAACGGCCTTGGCCACCTCCGGCGGCAGGTCTTGCATGCGGAACTTGGAAGAGGTATGACCAGTCTGCATCATGTTGGTGGACATCAGGCCTTTGCTGTTGCGCGTATCCTTGTCATCGGAAAGTACGGGTGCAGCATCATCGAAGGTGAACTTTCCAGCGCGAATATCGTCGGCTATGGAATCCAGCCGTGCAATGGCCTTCTCTACCTCCTCGTCAGAAACCACAGGCTTACGGAGGATATGACGCACGTTCACCTTGTCGCCGCGCTTCTCGATCAGTTGGATGATATGGAAGCCGAACTCCGACTCTACGATCTTCGACACCTTCTTAGGGTCGGTCAGGTTGAAAGCCACCGTCGCAAAGGCAGGGTCAAGTGTTCCACGGCCGGTAAGGCCCAACTCTCCACCCTTACGGGCAGTCCCCGGGTCCTCGGAATAGAGGCGTGCCAGGGTGGCAAAGGAGGCGTCGCCCTTGTTCACGCGCTCCGTATATTCGCGCAGTTCATCTTTCACACGGTTGAGTTCCTCCTGTGCGATCCGGGGTGTCATCTGGATGATCTGCACCTCGACCTCGGTGGGTACGAACGGGATACTGTCCTGCGGCATATCCTTGAAATACCGGCGCACCTCGGCAGGAGTGACGGAAATATCCTCAACGAGTTTCTTCTTCATCTCCTGCACCATGTGACGGTCTTTCATCTCCTCGCGCAAATCGTTGCGAATCTGCGTCAGGCTCTGGTGCTTGTATTCCTCCAGTCGCTCACGCGAGCCATCGACCATCTCCAGCCAGTAGTTAATCTGCTGTTCGACCTCAGCGGCCACGTCGGCATCTGTCACCTCGATACTGTCAATGATGGCCTGGTGCTTGAACAACTTCTGGACGGCGATCTGCTCCGGGATCGTACAGTCAGGGTCACCACCCCACTTCACGCCCTCCATCGCTGCCTGCATGCGCATCACCTCGACATCGGACTTCAGGATAGCCTCATCGCCCACCACCCAGATGACCTCATCGATGACTGTGCCTGTGGAGGCAGAGTCAGCGGGAACAGGATGACTGGGATAACTTGCAAGACTAGAAGAAGCGACTCCCAGCAAGGGAACCGCTAATATCACAACAGGGATGATCTTCTTTAGTACTCTCATTTATGTTGGTTTACAGTTTTCAATACTTCATGATTTATCTGAACAGGATAACGGCAGCGCAACGATGCTATCCACTCCTTCTCCAGCATATCCTGATAGTCGGCAATCACCTGTGCACGGACATCGGTATAGTCTTCGGGATACTTTTTCAACTTCTTGCCATAGACCGCATCAATGGGATAGTCAGCCAAGCCCGGCTGCACTGACGTATTAGGAACCTTGAAGACCAAACGGTCGATCGTAGGATTGTCACCCTTCTGGAAAAGTCCCTTTTCCACACGAATGCGTATGACGGAATCGGGGTTAAAGGTAGAGCGCAGTGCATCGACCCACTGGTCAAAGGGAAGTTTCTTCACGCATTTCCTCACCGCCTTCACGTCGGCCTTATCCTTCACATGATAGGCTATACCCTTGTAACGGGGTTCCGACCATGCATAGTCCTTCTTATGCGCATCGAACCATGCTTTCTGTCCTCTCTCATCCTTGGCGGCCTTGTCCCATACCTCACGGTTACTGATCTCATAGAGCAGCAGACCATCGTGGTATTCTTGAAACAGGTATTTCATCTCAGGATCGACGGCTGCCAGAGAGTCGGCACGCCTTTTCATCACTTCCTCCTTGGTCAGCGACCCGTCAGACAGTTGCTGTCTCAATTTCTGTTCTGCGATGGCATCACGGATACCCTGCTGCTCGAAAGAGCGGACGATCATATCCTTCAACTGCCCAAACGGCTCCAGTTGCTTCCGGTTCTTCATCAAGATGACATGATAGCCGTCAGGGGCAAGGATTGGACGACTCAGTTCACCAGGCTGCAAAGAGAAGGCAGCATCCTCAAACTCCTGGTAGGTCTGATTCTGCTGCATCCATCCCAGCAGTCCGCCCTTCTCAGCGGACCGGGCATCCTGCGACACTTTCTTCGCAAGTTCTTCGAAATCGGCCCCGCCCTTCAGAGCGTTATACACGGAGTCGGCCCGCTGTCTGACCTGTTCCTGCTCCTGTGGTGTGGCCTTCGTGGAGAGACGAAGGAAGATATGGGCAGGCTGTACCAGTCCACGGGGACCGATGGACTCCTTGGCACGGTCGTATGCCTTTTTTGCTTCCGACAGGATCTCCTCGTCGGTCACCATCGTCGGACGTACCTGCTGGTCACGGTATTGCGCGAATTCCGTCTTGAAAGACGTCAGCGTATCTATATGCTCATCCAGGGCTGCCGCTACTTTCAGTTTGTAGTTAGCATAGAGTTCTGCATACTCGGCCACCGTCTTCCTATCAATGACGCCCTCATTGTTGTTCTTGTTATAGGAATACTCGAATTCAGAACGGGTCACAGGTACGCCATTGACGGTCATCACCACTGGGTCGTCCTGTGCAGAGAGAGAGGAAGATACCAGCCACAGAGCCAATGTAAAAGCAAGATATCTCATCAGTCGTTTGGTCTAGAATAGTTGGGAGCCTCACTGGTAATCGTAATGTCGTGCGGGTGACTCTCATTGACACCGGCATTAGTGATGCGGGTGAACTTGGCATCGTGCAGTTTCTCAATCGTTGCTGCACCGCAATAGCCCATACCCGAGCGCAGACCGCCCACCATCTGATAGATGACTTCCTGAACCGTCCCCTTGTATGGCACACGTCCCGCAATACCTTCTGGTACAAGTTTCTTGACTTCCTGGGTATCTCCCTGGAAATAGCGGTCCTTAGAGCCATGCTTCTGCTCCATGGCCTCCAGGGAGCCCATACCACGGTAACTCTTGAACTTACGGCCATTATAGATAATCGTGTCGCCCGGACTCTCTTCCGTACCGGCCACAAGTGAACCGATCATCACGCAACTGCCACCAGCAGCCAGTGCCTTCACGATATCGCCCGAGTAGCGCAGTCCGCCATCGGCAATCAAGGGCACGCCAGTACCTTTCAGGGCACTATACACATCATAGACAGCACTCAACTGAGGAACACCCACGCCTGCCACGACACGGGTGGTACAGATAGAGCCTGGTCCGATGCCGACCTTCACTGCATCGGCACCATTATCGACAAGCATCTTGGCAGCCTCACCAGTAGCCACGTTACCCACGACGATGTCAATCCTGGGGAACGACTTCTTAGCCTCCACCAGTTTCTCGATCACGTACTTAGAGTGACCGTGAGCCGTGTCGATGACAATGGCATCAGCGCCTGCATCCACCAGCGCCTGCATACGGTCGAGCGTATCATTAGTCACACCGACACCTGCAGCCACGCGCAGACGGCCCTTCTCATCCTTGCAGGCCATCGGCTTATCCTTGGCCTTTGTGATATCCTTATAGGTGATCAGGCCGATCAGGTGGTTGTCCTTATCGACCACCGGCAGTTTCTCAATCTTGTTCTCCTGCAGGATCTGGGCTGCTGCCGTGAGGTCCGTCTGCTGATGGGTCGTCACCAGATGATCCTTCGACATAATCTCTTCTACAGGACGATCCAGACGGCGCTCAAAACGCAGGTCGCGATTAGTGACGATACCCACGAGGTGCTTCTCATCATCCACCACAGGAATACCACCAATATGATATTCAGACATGATACTAAGGGCCTGAGCCACGGATGAGCCACGGGGAATCGTGATCGGATCATAGATCATGCCGTTCTCAGCGCGCTTCACGATGGCGACCTGACGAGCCTGATCCTCTATGGACATATTCTTATGGATCACACCAATACCTCCTTCACGGGCAATAGCGATGGCCATCTGTGACTCCGTCACCGTATCCATAGCAGCCGTCACAAAGGGGACATTCAACTGGATGTTCCTTGAAAACAACGTTTTCAACTCTACTGTTTTGGGAAGTACCTCAGAATAAGCCGGAATTAAAAGGACGTCATCAAAAGTAAGGCCGTCCATCACGATTTTGTCTGCAATAAATGAAGCCATAAAATATACCTTTCTTTAAATATTGCGTGCAAAGGTAGTGATTTTAATTAAGAATGAAGAATTAAGAATTAAGAATTTCGCTGTCAGCGGCATTTTTTCTTAATTCTTAACTCTTAACTATTCATTCTTAACACATCAGTTGGCCATCTCAGAAAGGAACTTAATGCGCACCAGACGGATCTCGTCTTCGGAATACTCATCCCCCAGTTCTTTCTGGGCAACGCTCAGTTTGTCGGTATCCGACTCGCAGAAATAGTCGTAGATATCATCGACATGATCCTCGTCCATCACCTCATCCAAGAAATAGTCAATATTCAGTTTCGTACCACTATAGACAATAGCCTCCACCTCGTCCAACAGTTCTTCGAAGTCGATACCCTGAGCAGTGGCGATATCGTCGAGAGCCACCTGACGGTCTATGCTTTGGATGATCTTCACCTTCAGCATGGACTTCTTGGCCACCGTCCTTACGCGCATATCTGCCTGACGCTCAATGCCATTCTCCTCGCAGTACTTTTTAATCAAATCGACAAACTCCTTGGCGTATGGCTGTTTCACCTTGCCCTCACCGACGCCCTGGATATTCTTCAGTTCCTCCAAAGTCACCGGATAGTCCGTTGCCATCTGCTCTAACGACACATCCTGGAAGATGACATACGGCGGGCGCTCTAACCGTTTTGAGACCTTCTTACGCAGATCCCTGAGCATGCCGCTCAAAGTTGGGTCGAGTGCACTGATACCACCCTCATGCTCTATCGCCTCATCGTCGTCGGAGAACTCTGTATCCTTCACAATCATAAACGACTGTGGCGACTTCAGGAATTTCTTGCCTGCAGCCGTAACCTTCAGCAAACCGTAGTTCTCAACTTCCTTCTTCAGATAGCCAGCAATCAGTGCCTGGCGGATGACGGGGTTCCATATCTTCTCATCATCATCAGCCCCAGCACCAAACATGTCCAGTTCATCATGGTGGTGAGCCAGTATCTCATCGGTCTCCTTGCCTGTGATAAAGTCTATGACATAGTCAGAACGGAAATTCTCCTTGATGGCCAAGATAGTATTCAGCACAATCACCAACTGGTCGCTTGCCTCAATCTTGGTCTTCGGATGCAGACAGTTGTCGCAATTACCACAGTTATCCTTAGGATAGACCTCTCCAAAATAGTGGAGCAGCATCTTCCTCCGGCAGACACTGGTCTCCGCGTATGCGGCAGTCTCCACCAGCAACTGGCGGCCGATATCCTGTTCTGCCACAGGCTTGCCCTCCATGAACTTATCAAGTTTCTGAAGGTCCTTGTTGGAGTAGAAAGCGATGCAGAGTCCCTCGCCTCCGTCACGGCCGGCACGCCCAGTCTCCTGATAGTAGCCTTCCAGGGATTTCGGGATGTCATAGTGGAGCACGAATCTCACATCGGGCTTGTCGATACCCATACCAAAGGCAATGGTTGCCACGATCACGTCGATATTCTCCATCAGGAAATCATCCTGCGTCTGCGTACGCGTAGCAGAGTCCAGACCTGCGTGATAGGCTGCTGCCTTGATATCATTGGCCTTAAGAACGGCGGCCAGTTCCTCCACCTTCTTCCGTGACAGGCAGTAGATGATACCGCTCTTACCAGGATGCTGCTTGATGAACTTGATGATATCCTTATCCACATCCTTCGTCTTCGGACGTACCTCATAATAGAGATTAGGACGGTTGAATGAACTCTTGAACTCCACGGCATCTACGATACCCAGGTTCTTCTTGATATCACTGCGCACCTTATCGGTGGCCGTAGCCGTCAAGGCAATCACGGGCGCCTGTCCGATCTCGTTGATGATCGGACGGATACGGCGATACTCCGGCCGGAAGTCATGCCCCCATTCCGAAATACAATGGGCCTCATCAACGGCATAAAACGATATCTTCACAGACCTCAGGAACTCCACATTGTCCTCCTTTGTCAACGATTCGGGTGCCACGTAGAGGAGTTTTGTATGGCCTGCCAATATATCGGCCTTCACTTGGTCGATAGCAGCCTTGTTGAGTGAAGAGTTCAGATAGTGGGCCGTACCTTCATGCTCACTTAGGTTGGTAATGACATCTACCTGATTTTTCATCAAGGCAATCAGCGGAGAGATCACGATGGCCGTCCCCTCCATCAATAATGAGGGCAACTGATAGCACAGGGACTTTCCGCCACCTGTCGGCATCAAGACAAAGGTATCCTTGCCGTCTAACAGATTCTGGATAATCCGTTCCTGATCGCCCTTGAACTTGTCAAATCCAAAGTATTTCTTGAGGGCTTCGGTCAAATTTCTCTTTTCGCTCATACTTTTAGTCGTTAGGCTTCATACTGTTGTAGGTGAGACTTATCCAACTGCTTTCGCACGTATTCTGCGTCCACCTCAAATTTCTTAACTTTCTTAGAGGGCATTTCAAACATGGAATCCATCATGACATTTTCCACAATGGACCGTAGTCCGCGGGCCCCCAATTTAAATTCCACGGCCTTGTCAACCATAACATCCAAGGCTTCTTTAGTAAAGACCAGTTCCACACCATCCATCTCAAAGAGTTTCTGATACTGCCTTACTATTGAGTTCTTGGGTTCTGTCAGGATACGTTCCAGGGCCGTCCTGTCAAGCGGGTTCAGATAAGTGAGCACAGGCATGCGTCCAATAATCTCCGGTATCAATCCGAACGATTTCAAATCCTGCGGCTGCACATACTTCATCAAGTCTTTCTTGTCAATTTTCCTGACATTCTGCACGGAATTATACCCTACCACATGAGTATTCAGGCGCTGGGCTATCTTCCGTTCTATACCATCAAAGGCGCCACCGCAGATAAACAGGATGTTACGGGTATCCACATGGATGTAATCCTGATCCGGATGCTTGCGACCTCCCTTGGGAGGGACGTTCACGATCGTACCCTCAAGAAGTTTCAGCAATCCCTGCTGCACGCCTTCACCACTCACATCACGGGTGATAGACGGATTGTCACTCTTACGGGCAATCTTGTCGATCTCGTCGATGAAGACAATGCCCCGTTGGGTTGCCTCCACATCATAGTCGGCCACCTGCAGCAGACGGGTCAGAATGCTCTCTACATCCTCTCCCACATAACCAGCCTCCGTGAACACCGTCGCGTCAACGATGGTAAAGGGGACGTCGAGCAACTTGGCAATGGTACGGGCCAATAACGTCTTACCTGTTCCCGTTGAGCCAACCATGATGACATTGCTCTTCTCAATCTCCACCCCATCATCGCTTACGGCCTGCTGCAACCGCTTATAGTGATTATAGACGGCCACGGAGAGATACCGCTTGGCATCATCCTGCCCAATCACATATTGGTCGAGATAGTCTTTGATCTCCTTAGGCTTGGGTACCTTCTTAGGCTGGTATTTCTTATTTTCTGCAGACTTCTTACCGTCTTGCAGGTTCTCCTGGACAATACGATAGGCCTGCTCGGCACAATCTTCACAGATATAGCCATTGATACCTGTTATCAATAGTTTCACTTCCCGCTCTGACCTGCCGCAGAAACTACACTCTTTCTTCATCTGCTTATTTCTTCCTTGTCAGCACTTCGTCAATCATACCGTACTCCTTGGCTTCCTCAGCAGTCATCCAGTAGTTACGGTCAGAGTCTGCATACACTTTCTCGTAAGGCGTATGGGAATGGTCTGATATGATCGTATAGAGTTCTTTCTTGAATTTCAGGATCTCCTTAGCCTCAATCTCTATATCAGAGGCCTGTCCCTGAACACCACCAAGCGGCTGGTGGATCATCACACGGCTGTGGGGCAGAGCCGAGCGCTTGCCTTCAGCACCAGCCACAAGCAATACGGCTCCCATCGAGGCAGCCATGCCCGTGCAGATTGTCGCCACGTCGCTGGAGATAAATTGCATAGTGTCATAGATACCAAGGCCTGCAGTAACGCTACCGCCAGGGGAGTTGATATAGATGGAAATATCCTTGCCTGAATCGACGGAGTCAAGGTAGAGCAACTGCGCCTGCAACGTATTGGCAGTGTAGTCGTCTATCTGCGTACCGAGGAAGATGATGCGGTCCATCATCAACCGCGAGAACACATCCATCTGCGTCACGTTCAACTGACGCTCTTCCAGGATATAGGGATTCAAATACTGTGCCTGCGCCTTCATCACGTCGTCGAGCGTCAGACCGTCCATTCCTAAATGCTGAGTAGCATATTTTCTAAAGTCATTCTTAATCATTCTTTCTTCCTTATCTATATATAAACAAAAATACTGAGAGGTCATCGACCTTCATTTATCTTGTGATTGGGACACAAAGATAATCAAAAAAGTCGATAACCTCTCAATATGTGGGGTTATTTTTTCCTAAAAATACTTATTTTTCTTGCATCAACTTGTTGAAGTCAGCCAAAGACACTTCTTTTTGAGTCAACTTAACCACATTTTTAAGTGTTTCCGTCAACTTTACGTCAACAGCACGATCAACGAAGTTCTCTATATTCTCCCGCTTCTTCAACTGCTCGGCGGCATAGTTCTCCAGCACGTCTTCGGGAACGTTGCTCATACCATATTGGGCAAACTGGGCACGGATGGCTTCCTTGGCAACAGCCTTTAAGTCGTCATCCTCCACCTTGATATCATGTGCTGCAACAATCTGCTCTTTGATCAGGTGCCACTTCAGTTCCTTGATACTTCCCTCAAAGTTCTTCTCCACATAGTCGGCACCCTTGTCCTGATTGTTCTGCAGCATCACGCGCTTCAGCAATGCCTCGGGGAACTGCAAGTCGCCGACCTTCTTTTCCAGATAAGCACGAACGTCCTGCAAGAACTTAAAGTCGCTGTTCTGCTGCAGTTGAGGAGCGATGGTCTCGGCAATCTTCTCGCGGAAGGCCTTCTCGTCCTTCACGGTTCCTTCACCAAAGACACGGTCGAAGAGTTTCTGATCGACATCAGCAGGCTGGAAATGACGAATCTCGGTAATCTGATAACTGAAGTCGGAGGCAAGATCCTTCACGTCGTCCTTCTGAACTTTCAGCAGGGCAGCCACCTCGGCATCATTGTCGGGGTAGGCCTTCTTCGGGTTAAAGGTAATGATATCTCCAGGCTTGGCACCGTCGAAGAGTTTCTTCTGGTCATCGACCTTGATATAGGCAGGCATCACCATGGCACCTTCTGTGGTCATACCACCTTCCTTCGTATTGCCACTCTCGTCAAGTTCACGGAGGTCACCAGTGATGGTATCATTGCCACTGAACACCTCAGCCTTCACAAACTCACCAGCCTGAGAAGCATACATCTGTACCTGGTCATCGATGAGTTTGTCATCAGCCTTAATGTTGTAATAGGTAATCTTATCCTTATCTGACAGTTCAACCTTGAACTCCGGAGCGACGGCAATATCAAACACGAAGGTCAGATCGCCATCTTTCTCAAAGTCCTGAGGCACTTGCTTCTCCTGATTGGGAAGGGGCTCGCCCAGCATCTGGATCTTATTCTCACGAATGTATTCATACAGTTTCTCACCCATGAGTTTGTTGACCTCGTCAACTTTCACGGCTGTGCCATACTGCTTCTTGATCATTCCCATAGGCACCATACCCGGGCGGAAACCGGGAACCTGTGCCTTCTTACGGTAGTTCTTCAGGGTCTTTTCGACCTGTTCCTGATAGTCTGCTGCCTCTACGGTCATGGTCAGAAGGCCGTTGATCTTATCAGGGCAATCAAATGTAATTTTCATCGTTTTTTATACCTTATTAAATATATACAATCGAAATTTGAGGTGCAAAAGTACGCATAAAAAGCGAAAGCACCTAACAATTTTCAATAATTAACATTCAGGGGATGCCTCCTAAACTTATTGCGTCTTACGTTCCTCATCCAAGACCTGGAAGTCCTTCTTGCGCAGTTCGAACGACTCGGTGAGGTATTTTTCACGCACGATTTTGTTGGCCGCCAACTCCTCCGGCGTCCCTTGGAACAGGATTCGTCCTTCAAACAGCAGATATGCCCTGTCAGTGATGGCCAACGTCTCATCTACGTTATGGTCGGTAATGAGGATACCGATATTACGATACTTCAGATGCCATACTATCTGCTGGATATCCTCCACAGCGATAGGATCGACGCCTGCAAAGGGCTCGTCGAGCATGATAAACTTTGGCTCGATGGCCAGACAGCGGGCAATCTCCGTACGACGGCGCTCGCCACCAGACAGTTGGTCTCCCTTATTCTTCCGCACCTTACCAAGACGGAACTCCGCAATCAGGCTCTCCAATTTCTCCAACTGGTAATCACGGGGCCTTCCTGTCATCTCCAGCACGGAGAGGATATTATCCTCCACACTCATCTTACGGAACACGCTCGCCTCCTGAGCCAGATAGCCGATACCTGCACGGGCACGCTTATAGACAGGGTATTTCGTCACCTCCTCATGGCCCAACCAGATATGACCGCCATTGGGCACGATCAAACCTGTAGTCATATAAAAGGATGTTGTCTTTCCCGCACCGTTCGGCCCCAGGAGTCCGACAATTTCTCCCTGCTTCACGTCGAAACTCACATCATTAACCACGGTCCGTTTACCATAGCGCTTTACGAGTCCTTCCGTCCGGAGGACCAACCGTTCTTCCTCTTGAGGTGAAGATGGCTGTTCCGGAACTCCGTTGCTATTTATCTCTTCGCTCATCTTGCAATATCCTATTTTTGGGTGGCAAAGTTACAAAATTATTTGAAAACTCATTCGATAATATGCAAATATTAGAAAAGATTTTGTAATTTTGCAACCAAATTATGCATAGATAAGGGATGTTGATAACAAAATGGCTGACCACCTTTGGTCGATATCTGATGCTGATGGGGCGTACTTTCTCGCGACCAGAGCGGATGAGAATGTTCTTCAAGCAGTACGTCAAGGAGATGGCCCAGTTGGGTGTGAATTCCATTGGTATTGTCCTGCTAATCTCCTTCTTCATCGGCGCAGTCATCTGTATCCAGATGAAACTAAATATCCAGAGCCCATGGATGCCCCGTTGGGTCAGCGGCTATACCACTCGTGAGATTATGCTGCTGGAGTTCTCCAGTTCCATCATGTGCCTGATTCTGGCTGGTAAAGTCGGGTCGAATATCGCCTCTGAGATAGGTACCATGCGAGTAACGCAGCAGATTGATGCCTTGGAGATCATGGGCGTCAACTCTGCCAGTTACCTGATCCTTCCAAAGATTGCTGGTATGATAACCATCATGCCTTTTCTGGTCATCTTCTCCTCGGCAATGGGTATCGTAGGAGCCTACGGCACGGCCTTTATAGGCCATGTTCTCCCCCCCGATGACCTGACCATCGGCCTGCAACACGACTTCAAGTCGTGGTTCGTGTGGATGAGCATCATCAAGAGCCTGTTCTTTGCCTTCATCATTTCCAGTGTTCCAGCGTTCTTCGGCTATACGGTAGAAGGCGGCTCCGTGAATGTGGGTAAGGCCAGCACTGATGCTGTCGTATCCTCCAGTGCCCTCATCCTCGTCAGTGATGTATTCCTCACCCAACTACTCAGTTGAAATGATAGAAGTCAAGAATCTATATAAGAGTTTTGAAGACAAAGAGGTGCTGAAGGATATCAGTGCCACCTTCGAGGATGGGAAGACCAACCTCATCATCGGTCAGAGCGGCTCAGGCAAGACGGTGCTGATGAAAAACCTCGTGGGACTACTGGAGCCCACCAGTGGGCAGGTGCTCTATGACGGACGGGACTTTGTCGGAATGTCAAAACATGAGAAAGTGATGATGCGTCGCGAAATGGGCATGATATTTCAGAGCGCAGCGCTCTTTGACTCGATGACCGTGCTGGAGAACGTCATGTTTCCTCTCGACATGTTCTCGACAATGACCCTCAAGGAACGCACTCGCCGTGCCCAGGAATGCCTGGACCGTGTCAACCTGAAAGGGGCCGACGAGAAATTTCCCGGAGAGATCTCTGGTGGTATGCAGAAGCGCGTGGCCATCGCCCGTGCCATCGCACTGAATCCCAAATACCTGTTTTGCGACGAGCCCAACTCCGGACTGGACCCAAAGACCTCTTTAGTCATCGATGCCCTCCTCCACTCCATCACACAGGAATACAACATAACGACCATCATCAACACCCATGACATGAACTCCGTGATGGGTATTGGAGAGAATATCATATTCATCTATGAGGGAGAGAAAGCCTGGCAGGGTGAGAGCAGCATGATCATGGAATCAGAGGACAAACGGCTCACGGACTTTATCTTCGCCAGCGACCTGTTGAAGAACATGCGGCAGATCGTCATTGACAACGGATTAAAACTCACTACTACGAATTCTAACAGAGACCACAAATGACTACCATTCTGAAAGAAAACGGAAAGACCATCGTCAAGACAGGGCAACGCATTGACACCGCCCAGTCCGCTCAGTTCGAGGCTGATATTCAGCCCGCATTGGCAGAACATGGTGTCAATATGGAGATAGACTGTTCAGAACTCACATATATGGCCAGTTCCGGCCTGCGCATCATCCAAAAGGTCATGCGCACCGTGATGCAGCATAAGGGACAGTTCAAGATGACAAATGTGAGACCAGAGATATACAAGATTCTCAGCATGACAGGCTTCATTAAGTTCATCAAGGTAGAACAGATGAAGCAGTAAGCGTCACACCTGGCTCGTGTGATGCTTATCGTGCATATATATACATTGTCTTCAGGCGATCGCCAAAAGAAGTTCGTTCAGACCCTTTTGCAGATAATCACTAGAAGTTCCACTTTACAGCGAGCGTCGGATTAATGAAGAACGACTTGTCGCTATCCGACTTCATATTATAGACGAAATTATTGCTGATCTCTACCTCGCTACCCAGAGAGAAGTGCTCCGTGACATTGAACCAGAACTGGGGCTCGGTAAGAATGACGAGTTGTCCATGACCATCAGCCTTCTCACCCCGCCAGAAATCAATAAAACCACTGAACGTGCATCTTTTCTGGGCAAAGGTCGTGCTCCATACACCCGTCAACTGAAAACTGGGATAGGCCGATGTGTATTCATAACTCTTGAAGAAGTGTTTATACATCAACTGCACAGACCAAGTCTTGGAAAAGTCTGCGGAATGCCCATTGTAGGCCGGACCGATAAGGGCAGCATGCTGATAACTGCCAGTAACATGATACAGTCCGCCGTCGTACTCTATATGGGCCGCAACAGGAGAATTCTTGCCGAGATTGAACTCGCGTGATATCTCAGTATAGGCGCTGCGGAAGAACTTGCGACTGAGGTCGATATCGACGAAATAGTACCAAGAGCCCCATTTATCGGCCTTGAACTGCTCAAGGGTGACTGTCACTTTCTGGCGATCCGGCTGCTCATCGCCATAGATGTTACGACCAAAATCGTAATGCAATTGGATGTCCTGTGCCTGTGCGGCCATGGCCAATATGACCATCAATCCGCAAAATAGTCTTTTTTTCATATCATCAGTATTTTATATATTTTCAAAGTAATGGAGCGATATATTTCAGCACGAAGAAGGCTGAGAGGATATAAATGGTCGGTGTCAGTTGGTTGTAGCGCCCCGTACAGACAAAGACAAGCACATAGGACAGCATACCCAGCACAATACCTTCGGAGATACTGGCTGTGAACGGCATCATGAGCATGGTCACGAAACAGGGCATCGCCTCTGCAAAATCAATAAAGTCAATATGGACGATGGAGCGCAGCATCATCACACCCACCAGGAATAGAGCGCTGGTAGTTGCCGCAGCAGGGATCATCAGGAATACAGGGGAGAAGAACAGGGCTGCAAAGAACAAAAGGGCAGCGCTTAGTGAGGTGAGTCCTGTACGGCCTCCCTCCAAAATACCTGTCGTACTTTCCACGTAGGTCGTGACTGTTGATGTACCACAAAGTGCACCTACCGTCGTACCAATGGCATCTGCCATCAAGGCCTTGTTGAGGGAAGGGATCTTGCCTGTCTTCTTATCCACCATGTCTGCTCCCGTAGCAGCACCAATCAGCGTACCGATGGTGTCGAACAGGTCCATGAAGAGCAAGGTTGCCACGACAATATAATACTCGATATCAAAAGTGAGGAAGCGCGAGAAATCGATATGTAAGGCGACTGGTTCAATGGACTGTGGCATACTGAGGATGGTAAATCCCTCTGGAATCTGAGTCACACCGAGAGGGATACCGATGAGCGTCATGATAATAATGGTATAGAAGAGTGCCCCTTTGACATGAAGTGCCAGCAAGATGGCTCCCAACAGAATGCCACCTGCAGCAATCAGTGTTGTGGGAGTCCATGCTCCGAGGGCCGTCATCGTAGCATCGCTGGCGACTACGATACCACCGTTCTTCAGTCCGATAAAGGCGATGAATAAGCCTATGCCCACGGAGATGGAGTAGCGAAGATTAAGAGGAATGGCATTGACGATAGCCTCTCGAACCTTGAAAATGGTAAGTAAGATGAAGACGATACCCTCTATACAGACAGCTGCCAGTGCCTGTTGCCAGGTATATCCCATCACGATTACCAGGGTATAAGCAAAAAAGGCATTAATACCCATGCCTGATGCCAAGACAAAAGGCAACTTGGCATAGAAGGCCATGACCATCGTCGCGACGGTAGCGGCAAGGACTGTTGCAGAAAACACGGCTCCCTTGTCCATACCCGCATCACTGAGAATCAACGGGTTGACGGCAAGGATGTACGACATGGTCAGAAAGGTCGTCAGACCAGCCATCATCTCTACTCTCACAGAATGTTTTGTCGGGTCGAAGCCCAACAATGCAAGAAACTTGTTCATTTAGACTGATTATTTAAAAGGTTATACATGATATTTGCAGCATTCTCTGGTGCATTCTCTTCACCCAGGATTCGCCGTACCTCGGCATAACCATCTTGTATCTGGGCACGCCTACCATCGTCAAGTATTTTCAGCAATTCCGCCTTAATATTCTCCACGGAAAAAGTGTCAGCGACCAATTCAGTTACGACCTCACGAACTGCTATCAGATTTACCAACGACACATACTTTACATTCAGCACTCTCTGACGCATCCAACCTATTAACTTCGGCAACGGCGTTTTATAGCAAACCACTTGTGGGACACCAAAGAGCGCCGTCTCCAGTGTAGCCGTCCCACTCGTGACAAGAGCAACCTTTGCCTCAGAGAGAAGACTGTATGTCTGGTCATAAACTATTTTCACATGATGCCCGGCCAAGAACGGCTGATAATAATCCTTGTCAATAGATGGTGCCCCGGCTACCACTACTGCATACCTGTCTGAGAAATCCTCAACAGCCTTGAGCATCGGAGGCAGGTTATCTTTGATTTCCTGCTTTCTGCTTCCGCAAAGCAAGGCAATAATGGGTTTCTCCTGTGCAAGTGCGTTCTGCTGATAGAATTTCTCCCGTAGCGAAGGCCATGCCTTGCGGAACTCATCCACCTCGTTCATCGTGGGATTGCCTACATAGTGGATAGGATAGTGGTGCTTCCCTTCAAAGAAGTCCACCTCGAAGGGAAGGATGGAAAAAAGTTCATCTACATCGCGCTTGATACGCTTGATACGGTATTCCTTCCATGCCCATATCTTGGGAGAGATATAATAATAGACAGGACAGATTCGCCTTTCCTTGACAAACTTGGCGATATCCAGATTAAATCCGGGATAATCAACCAATATCACCACATCCGGCTGCCACTCCAATATATCCTGCTTGCACATTTCCATATTGTGAAGTATGGTGGGCAGATGCCTAAGGACAGGTATGAAACCCATATAGGCCATCTCCCGATAATGCTTGACCAGGGTACCGCCCACAGCCAACATCTGATCGCCCCCAAAGAATCGGAAATCCGCAGAACTGTCAGAATCTTTCAACGAATTCATCAACCGAGATGCATGGAGGTCACCCGAGGCTTCACCTGCTATAAGATAATATTTCATATTTCCCAGGATTTTATGGTCTCCAGAGCCGAGTAAGCCGTCACATCTGTCTGGGTCGGCGTGATAGCCACATAGCCGTGTGACAACGCCCAGCGGTCTGTATCCTCGGCATCGGGCTCGTCATTCGTATAATCACCAGCCATCCACCAATAGTCATAGCCACGCGGATGCCGGCACCTGACGACCTCATTTCCCCATGAGCCCTTTGACATCCTACAGACCCTCACACCCTTGTAGGGTTTACTCGCATCCCCAGAATCAGACAGAGGGAAGTTCACATTCAGACAGACACCCAGAGGGAGTCCTTCCCTCAGGACTTTTAAGACGATCCCGCATACCAAGGACCGTAATGGTTCAAAATCTGCATCCTCGCGAGAATCACAGAGGGAGAATGCTACGGAAGGAATGTATTTCATGCAGCCTTCCAGCGTTACCCCCATCGTTCCGCTATAATGGACATTGACTGACGCATTATCGCCATGGTTGATACCGCCTACCACCATGTCTGGCTTCCTCGGGACAAGTTCTGCCAGCGCCATCTTCACACAATCCACAGGCGTACCTGTACAGGACCACACTTCCAACCCTTCCCTCCGTTCCCGAAGCCGAAGCCTGAGAGGAGCCGTTGCAGAGAAGGCACAAGACATACCACTACAAGGTATTTCTGGAGCACAGACGATAATATCCCCAATGCCAATCAGCATCTCCACAAGGGCATTGATACCATTTGCCTGATAGCCGTCATCATTGGAAATAAGGAATAATGGTCGTTTAATTTCCATAAAATATCGTCATTTTGAGCGCAAAATTACAAAAAAATATGAATTATACGCTCTGTGAGACCGCTTTTTTTCAAAAAAGAATTCTGAATTATGAATAATTTCGTAACTTTGTGCCCAAATTCCTCATTTTTATTAAGATTTAGTTAGATTCAAATGGGTAAGATCATTGCTTTAGCAAACCAGAAAGGCGGTGTAGGAAAGACTACCACGACAATAAATTTGGCCGCCTCACTCGCTACATTAGAGAAGACCGTACTAGTGGTGGATGCAGACCCACAGGCCAACGCATCGAGTGGCTTGGGTGTTGACATCACGGAAGTAGAATGTTCGTTATATGAATGTATCATTAATCAGGCTGACGTACACGAAGCCGTCTATACGACCGACATAGAGGGACTGGACATCATTCCCAGCCATATCGACCTGGTGGGGGCAGAGATTGAGATGCTGAACCTGAACGACAGGGAAAAAGTCATTAAGAATCTCCTGAAACCCATCCGTCACGAATATGACTATATCCTTATTGACTGTTCTCCTTCGCTGGGCCTCATCACAGTCAACGCCCTGACAGCCGCCGACTCTGTGATTATCCCTGTACAGTGTGAGTATTTCGCGCTTGAAGGCATCAGCAAGTTGCTTAACACCATTAAGATCATAAAGAATAAGTTAAACACAAAACTGGAGATTGAAGGTTTCCTGCTGACGATGTTTGACAGTCGTCTGAGACTGGCCAACCAGATTTACGACGAAGTAAAGCGTCATTTCCAGGAACTGGTATTCAAGACTGTCATCCAGCGTAATGTCAAACTGTCCGAGGCTCCCAGTCATGGACTTCCCGTCATCCTTTATGACGCAGACTCGACAGGCAGTAAGAACCACTTGGCACTCGCCAAGGAAATCATCCACAAGAACAAATAACCATAAACTATCATGGCTGTAAAAAAGAAATATGACAGAAATGTCCTGGGCAGAGGCCTGGATAATATCGGAACAGGGAAAGGGCGAGGATTGGACGCGCTGATCGACACAGGTGACATTCAGACACAAGGCACTTCCAACTTGAGTGAAATTGCCATCGACCTCATCGAAGCAAACCCCAACCAGCCCCGTCGTGAATTTGACGAAGGAGCCCTTAAGGATCTTGCTGCCAGCATCAGCGAGATGGGCATCATCACACCTATTACCCTCCGGCAGACAACTGACGGGAAATACCAGATCATCGCTGGCGAACGCAGGTGGCGGGCTTCCCAGATGGCTGGACTTAAGACAATACCTGCATATATCAGGACTGCCGAAGATGACAATGTCATGGAAATGGCACTTGTGGAGAATATACAGCGTGAGGACCTGAATGCCATCGAGATCGCCCTTGCCTATCAGCATCTATCTGAGACGACAGGAATGACCCAGGAACGGATATCTTCACGTGTCGGCAAGAGCCGCACCTCCATCACGAATTACCTTCGTCTGCTGAAACTTCCTGCTCAGATCCAGATGGCCCTGAAGAACAAGGAGATGGACATGGGGCATGCACGCGCCCTCTTGTCCCTGGAGAGTCCATCGGCCCAACTGAAACTCTTCAAGGAACTACAGCGTAACGCCTACTCTGTACGCAAGGTGGAAGAGATGGTTCAGATTATCAAGAATGGAGAGAACATACAGTCTGCCAAAAGGACGGTGGCTCCCAGTTCGCAGTTGCCGCTAGAATACTCCATACTGAGAGACCGCCTGGCCGACCTCTTCAAAGTAAAGGTGTCCATGACATGCAACCAGCAGGGAAAAGGCAAGATCAGCATTCCCTTTGCTAATGAGGAGGAATTAGAATATGTCATGAACATCATTGACAAGATGAAAGGCTAAACGTTGAGACAGATAATATTAACATCAGCAAGGATTGTCCTGACAGTTTTCTCTCTGTTTATGGCGGGTATCACCAAGAGTACCGCCCAGACAGAGATAGACGTTGACAGCACATTCACCCTATCCATTGACAGTGCCACCATCAAGGCGACGACAGACAGTCTGATGACAGTGGTCGGAAACACTAAGAAGGATCTGAAGCCCGTCAAGGACTGGTCCACCTGGACACCCAACCCCAAAAGGGCACTATGGCTCGCATTGGTTATCCCTGGTGGTGGACAGATCTATAACAGGAAATACTGGAAGTTGCCGCTGGTCTATGGAGGTTTTATCGGTTGCATTTATGCGATGAGTTGGAACAACTCCATGTATAAGGACTACTCGCAAGCGTATCTGGACCTGATGGATGACGACCCAGGCACACAGAGTTACAACCAGTTCCTGCACCTTGGCATGCAGATTACGCCTGCCAATGCCGAGCGCTATAAGGACATCTTCAAAAAGCGAAAGGACAAATACCGCCGTTGGCGCGACCTGAGTTTCTTCGTGATGGTTGGGGTCTATGCCCTTTCGGTGATTGATGCTTACGTCGATGCCGAACTGTCCGTTTTCGACATATCCAAGGACCTGAGCCTGAGGGTAGAGCCGACCATCCTGAACAATCACACTTCAGGGAACCCAATAGACAACTCGTCCGTCGGTCTGCAGTGCAGCCTGAATTTTTAATTAAGAATAAATATAAACTAAACAATTAATATGATTAGAACGAAATTGAAAGAGGTGAGTCAGAACAGGTGGATCAAAGTCCTGATACTTTTCTTCACTTTCCAGTTTTCTCTCTGCACTTCTCCAGTAATCGCTCAAGTAGTAGATAACGCCGACATCGTGGATGATGAAGAGACGGATGATGAGGATGACATCATTGATGTCAGGGCCGAAGACGAAATCTCCGTGACTGACCAGGACGGCAACGAAGAGGTCATCGAGTTTCCTGAAGCCATGACTTACGACCTGGACAGTCTGTTGAACCTCTATATGTCCAAGACCTATCTTGGTACGCCCGGTGACTGCGAGATGAAGAATGAGAATCCCACGTTCCCCAAGGAAGTGTATATCGAACGACTACAGCGTATTCCCGCGGTGATGGAGATGACATATAATGACATCGTCCAGCGCTTCATAGACCGCTATAGCGGACGGCTGCGCTACTCGGTCAGTTATATGCTGGGAGCCCTGAATTTCTACCTGCCCATCTTCGAAGAAGCCCTGGAAGCCTATCAGGTACCCCTTGAACTGAAATATCTACCTGTCATAGAGTCTGCCCTGAACCCCAAGGCCGTCTCGCGCGCAGGGGCTGCTGGACTGTGGCAGTTCATGCCTGCCACTGGCAAGCAATATGGTTTGGAGATCAATTCCCTCGTTGACGAGCGACGCGATCCCATCAAGTCATCCTACGCAGCCGCCAGACTGCTGAGGGACTTCTATCGCATCTTTGGCGACTGGAACCTGGCCATTGCAGCCTATAACTGCGGACCAGAGAATATCAAGAAAGCCATTCACCGTGCTGGTGGAGAGAAAGACTACTGGCAACTGTACCCCTACCTGCCGGCGGAGACGCGCGGCTACGTGCCGGCATTCATTGCCGCCAATTATATCATGACCTATTACTGCGAACATAACATCTGTCCGATGAACACGACACTTCCGTTGCAGACCGACACAGTCGTTGTCAACAAGAATGTACACCTGGGACAGATAGCAGGTGCCCTTGATATTGATATTGAGCAGTTGAGGGCCTTGAACCCAGAATACCGCCGTGATATCGTACCCGGTCTGACCAAGCCTTCCACCATCAAGATGACCATCAGTGACATCGGCAATTTCCTCGACCATGAAGACTCGGTCTATAACTACCGTACCAGCGAGTTCCTGACCCACCGCACCGTGGCAGATGTAAACGACGACATCCCGACTTTTTCACGTAGCCGTAGAAGTGCCTACAGTCGAAGGAGCGGGCGCCATAGCACACGCAGTGCCCGCAATGCACGGCATGGGCGTTCTTCTCGCAGTTCAGGCGGTTCCTCGATAACAGTCAGGAAGGGACAGACCCTCTCTGAGATTGCCAAGCGTAATGGAACCACTGTGGCCAAACTGAGAAAGTTGAATGGCATCAAGGGTTCCAATATCCAGGCAGGAAAGAAACTGAGAATCAGATAACGTTGCAAAGAGAAAGGGGATAAACTATGGATGATATAGAGCAGATGACGCAGGAGGAGCAAGATGACAAACTCATCAATGATGCGTTCCAGAAACTGTTAAACGACTATCTGGCATCACGTCACAGGAAGAAGGTCGATCTGATTACCAAGGCCTTCAACTTTGCCCGTCAGGCCCACAAAGGTGTGCGCCGCCTGTCTGGAGAGCCCTATATCATGCACCCTATTGCAGTGGCACAGATCGCCTGCTCAGAGATAGGACTCGGCTCCACCAGTATCTGTTCCGCCCTACTCCATGACGTCGTGGAGGATACCGACTACACCGTTGAGGACATAGAGAACATCTTTGGCGCGAAGATTGCGCAGATTGTCGATGGTCTGACGAAGATCAGTGGTGGCATCTTTGGCGAGCAGGCCTCCGCACAGGCAGAGAACTTCAAGAAACTGCTACTCACGATGAGCGACGATATCCGCGTCATCCTCATCAAGATCTGCGACCGTCTGCACAACATGCGCACGCTGGATTCCCAGCCAGCCAACAAGCAGTATAAGATTGCTGGTGAGACACTTTATATCTATGCCCCATTAGCCAACCGCCTGGGACTAAACAAGATCAAGTCGGAACTGGAGAACCTGAGTTTTAAGTTTGAGCATCCCGACGAATATGCGGCCATTGAGTCGAAACTAAAATCGACCCGTGCCTCCCGCGACGAGTTGTTCACCCAGTTCACCAACCCCATCGAGGATGCCCTGAAACGCATGGGAATCCAGTACGAGATCAAAGAACGCGTGAAGAGTCCCTACTCCATCTGGAATAAGATGCAGAACAAGCACGTCACCTTTGAGGAAATCTACGACATCCTGGCGGTGCGCATTATCTTCACCCCCAAAGTCCGGGCGGAAGAGGTCAACGAATGTTTCAATATCTATGTCGCTATCTCAAAGATATACAAGTCCCATCCTGACCGCCTGCGCGACTGGCTGAGCCAGCCCAAGGCCAACGGATACCAGGCTCTCCATGTCACCCTCATGTCCAAACAGGGCCGTTGGATAGAGGTACAGATACGCTCTGACCGTATGGACGAGATTGCAGAACAGGGATTTGCTGCCCATTGGAAATACAAGGACGGCGTGGAAGAGGAATATACGGAGGACGAGAACGAGTTGAACGACTGGCTGCGTACCATCAAGGAGATTCTTGATGACCCGCAGCCCGATGCCATGGATTTCCTTGACACCATCAAACTGAACCTCTTCGCCTCTGAAATATTCGTATTTACGCCGAAAGGAGAGATACGCACACTGCCTGCAGGCTGTACGGCTCTCGACTTCGCATTCTCCATACACACCTTCCTTGGCAGCCATTGCATTGGTGCGAAGGTGAACCACAAACTGGTTCCACTCTCTCATAAACTGCAGAGCGGTGACCAAGTGGAGATCCTCACCTCCAAGTCGCAGCATGTCAGTCCCCAGTGGATTAATTTTGCCTCAACGGCCAAGGCCAAAGCCAAGATCCAGGCTATCCTGCGCCGCGATAACAGAGAGGTACAACGCCAGGGCGAAGAGATCCTGAACACATTCCTGCAGAAAAACGGCTTTGAACCAAATATTGCCCTGGCAAACCAACTGGCGGAATTCCACGACTACACCAAGCGCAACGAATTCCTCCAGGCCATCGGTGAGAAAATCGTCCTCTTGGGAGAGAAGGACATAGACAAACTCAACGGCAAGCAGAAAGACAGTGAGACCCAGTCTGGCTGGCGGAAATACGTGCCCTTTGTCAATAAGAAGAGAAAGGAAGATACACCCAAGCAGGAACTATTCATCGTGCCAGAGAAGTTCAACCGCAAGAAGCCGGTCTTCCTCTCTGAAGAGAACATCAACCAATATAAGTTCCTGGGCTGCTGTCACCCTATCCCCGGCGACGATGCCCTGGGCTATATCAATAATAAGAACCAGATAGAAATCCACAAGCGGGCTTGTCCTGTGGCGGCCAAACTGAAGTCAAGTTTCGGTAACCGCATCCTCGACATCAAATGGGACATGCATAAGATTCTCTTCTTCGACGCGACCATCCGCCTGGGGGGCATCGACCGCGTTGGACTGCTCAACGAGATCACGCAGATAGTCTCCTCCCAGATGAACGTCAACATCCACAAAATCATGATCACCTGTGAGGACGGCATCTTCGACGGCAGCATCGAACTGCGCGTTCACGACCGCGAGGATGTGCAGGCCATCATTACCAACCTGAAAAAGATCGCTGATCTCAAGGAAATATCAGAAATCATGTAACCAATGAAGAAATTACTACTAACACTGACCCTATTCCTTCCGCTGGTGGCTTCAGCAGCCAGCAAGTATGACAACCCAGACACCATCGTCGTCGCCCGCGACGGCACTGGCGAGTTCCGCACCATCGACGAGGCCATCGAGGTATGCCGGGCCTTCATGGACTATCACAAGGTCATCTTCGTGAAGAACGGTACCTATAAGGAAAAACTCATTATCCCCCAGTGGCTACAGCATATCGAGATTTGTGGGGAGAGCAAGGAGAAGACCATCATCACCTATGATGACCACGCCAACGTGAAGGTATTACTGGGGACAGCGGCCCCACGACTCCAGCCCATGGGCACCTTCCGCACCTACACCATGAAGATCGAGGGCAACGATATCACCCTGAAGAATCTCACCATTGAGAATAACTCTGCACGGCTGGGACAAGCCGTGGCACTCCATACAGAAGGCGACCGTCTGGTATTTGTCAATTGCCGATTCATCGGCCATCAGGACACCGTCTATACAGGCATGCCTGCCACACGGCTCTTCTTCAAGGACTGCTATATCTGTGGTACCACCGACTTTATCTTTGGCCCTTCGACGGCATGGTTTGAGAACTGTACCATCGAGAGTCTCGTCAACAGTTATATCACGGCAGCCTCCACGCCCAAGGATCAGGCATACGGGTATGTTTTCAACAAATGCCGTCTCATTGCTGCTAAGGGGGCTGATGCCGTCTATCTGGGACGTCCCTGGCGCGACTATGGCTATACCTTATTTATGGATTGTGAGATGGGGCGCCATATCCGTCCTGAGGGATGGCACCACTGGGAACAGCATCGCGAACAGACTGCCCGTTATTCTGAGTATAACAACCACGGTGAAGGGGCCGATACGAAAGCGCGTGTCAACTGGAGCCGCCAACTTTCTAAGAAAGAAGCATCCGCCATCACCCCCGAGGCCGTATTCGGCGATACCGCCTGGATACCCTAGGAGCCCTAGAACTCCTAGAACTCCTAGGAAAAAAGCCTCCCGATCGGGAGGCTTTTTTCATACTAGTGAATCCAGTTGCTTCTTCAGTGCCTGGAGGTCGGCCCTGACACTCATCAGCGACTCCATCACGTCGGCCCGTTTGTCGGCTCCATTACGATTCTGGGTCAGGATTTTCCTGGCTGCCGCCAATTTGAACCCCCGCACCTTCACGAGATTATGGATCAGCCGAATCTGCTCAATATCCTTCTCCTGATACTGACGCACCTTGGCAGGACCAGTCGTCTTGGGCTTCAGGAACGGAAACTCCTGTTCCCAGTAGCGTAGCGTACTCTCATTGAGTTCAAACATCTCTGCCACCTCCTTGATGGAGTAGTAGAGTTTCAGGTTCTTGTTCAGATTCAACGCCATAACTATAAACTGTCAACTATAAACTATCAACTATAAACTCGCCAGTTCCACCACCTTATCGATGGCAGCAGAGAGCCCGTCAGGATTCTTACCACCTGCTGAGGCGAAATGGGGCTGTCCACCGCCGCCGCCCTGCATCAGTTTGGCAGCCTCGCGCACCAACTGACCAGCATTCAGACCGTGGTCCTTCACCATATCGTCGCTGAGCATCACGTTGAGCAATGGCTTGCCGTCGAACACGGTACCCACCACGCAGACGAGACTCTCCGGATGCAGTTCGCGCACTTTGAACACCAGGTCCTTGGCGGCATTGGCCATCATCTCGAACTTCCCCGTGATCACCGTCACGCCGTTTACCTGACGGCCACGGGCCACCAGATCCTTGGCCAAGGCCTGTACGCGCTCAGCCTGGAACTGCTCGATATCCTTCTTCATGGAGTCGTGCTCCTCAATATACTTCTGAATCACGCCCTGCAGGTCCTTGGCATTGTTGAAGAACGCCTTCACGGCCTTCAGCATATCCTCCGTGGCATAGAGCAGTTCCTCACATTCCTTGCCTGTCTTGGCCTCGATACGGCGGATACCTGCTGCCACACTACTCTCAGAGATGATCTTGAAGAAGCCGATCTTACCCGTGGCCTTGGCATGGATACCACCGCAGAACTCACACGAGGGTCCGAAGCGCACCACGCGCACCTTGTCACCGTACTTCTCACCGAAGAGGGCGATGGCACCGAGTTTCTTGGCCTCGTCGAAGGGCACGTCGCGATGCTCGTCGAGGGGAATATCCTCGCGGATCATCTCGTTCACCATCCGCTCCACCTGGCGCAACTGCTCGTCGCTGACCTTCTCGAAGTGGGAGAAGTCGAAGCGCAGGGTGTCTGGCGAAACGAACGAGCCCTTCTGCTCCACATGGTCGCCCAGCACCTGCTTCAAGGCGTAGTCGAGCAGGTGGGTAGCGGTGTGGTTGGCGGCTGAAGCGTCGCGCTTATCGGTATCCACACAGGCCATGAACTGGGCTGAGGGATCCTTCGGCAACTGCTTCACGATATGCACGCTCTGGTTGTTCTCGCGCTTGGTGTCGATGATCTCGATGGTCTCGGCCTCATTGACGAGCACGCCACAGTCGCCGACCTGTCCACCCATCTCACCATAGAACGGTGTGTAGTCGAGCACCAGTTCATAGAACTCATTCTTCTTCTGCGTCACCTTGCGGTAGCGGAGGATATGGCACTCGTATTCCGTATAGTCATAGCCCACGAACTGCTGTTCGCCTGCGGCCAGTTCCACCCAGTCGCTGTTCTCGACGGCGGCAGCGTTGCGGGCGCGCTCCTTCTGCTTCTGCATCTCCACGTCAAACTGCGCCTCGTTCACGGTAAAGCCGTTCTCGCGACAGATCAGTTCCGTCAGGTCGAGCGGGAATCCGTAGGTATCGAAGAGGCGGAAGGCCTGTACGCCATCCAACTCCTTCTCTCCCTTGCTCCTCATCTCCTCCATGGCCTTGTCGAGCAGGGAGATACCCTTGTCGAGCGTACGGAGGAAGGCATCTTCCTCTTCCTTCATCACCTTGGAGATGAGTTGCTGCTGCGCCTTCAGTTCGGGGAAGGCATCACCCATCTCATGCACCAGCGTGGGCACGAGTTTATAGAGGAACGACTCCTTCTGTCCGAGGAACGTATAGGCGTAGCGCACGGCACGGCGCAGGATGCGGCGGATCACGTAACCAGCCTTCGCATTCGAGGGCAACTGTCCGTCGGCGATCGAGAACGAGACGGCACGCAGGTGGTCGGCGCATACACGCATGGCCACGTTGATGTCGTCCTGTTCCTTACCGACCTCACCATCCTCAAAGGTGGTGTATTTCAGGCCTGTGATCTGCTCCTCGGCCTTGATGATCGGCTGGAAGATATCGGTATCATAGTTGGAGTGCTTGCCCTGCAGCATGCGGACGAGGCGCTCGAAGCCCATGCCCGTGTCGATCACGTTCATCGAGAGTTTCTCCAGCGAGCCGTCAGCCCTACGGTTGAACTGCATGAACACCAGGTTCCATATCTCAATCACCTGGGGATCGTCCTTGTTCACCAGGTCGCGGCCACTGATACCACTGGCCTTGCGCTGCTCAGGGGTACGGCTATCGACGTGGATCTCCGAGCAGGGTCCGCAGGGACCCGTATCGCCCATCTCCCAGAAGTTGTCGTGCTTATTACCGTTGATGATATGATCCTCAGGCACGTGCTTCGCCCAGTAGCGGGCAGCCTCGTCGTCGCGAGGGATATTCTCTTCGGGCGAGCCCTCGAACACCGTCACGTAGAGGTCGGCAGGGTTCAGTTTCAGCACATCCACCAGATACTCCCACGCCATGTCGATGGCGCCCTCCTTGAAGTAGTCGCCAAACGACCAGTTGCCGAGCATCTCGAACATGGTGTGGTGGTACGTGTCGTGGCCCACCTCCTCCAGGTCGTTGTGCTTGCCGCTGACACGGAGGCACTTCTGCGTGTCGGCCCTGCGGCGCGGCTCTGGGTCGCGGGTGCCGAGGATGATATCTTTCCACTGGTTCATACCAGCGTTAGTGAACATCAGTGTGGGGTCGTCCTTAATCACCATCGGTGCAGAGGGCACGATGGCATGCTGCTTCGACTCGAAGAATTTCTTGAATGAGTCGCGAATTTCGTTTGCTGTCATTGTCGTATGTATCCTTTTTGTAATTGAGTGCAAAATTACACATTATTTTCGAAACCGCCAAAATTTACCTTATAAAAACATTGAAATCATATCCAAGACCCCTTTCAGCCGCAAGCCAACTGGCTGATTCACAGAGCATTACGCTGAAAGGACTTTTTCGCGGCCCAGCAAAGGGGGATATACCCTATTCCAGAGGAGCCACAGCCTATCCCTGAGGAGGCGATCTATCGATATTTAATGCCGCTTTATAATCATCTGACAATTGTCAAACGTTCGTTTGACAATTGTCAGATGATAGACAACAGCCATCGGAAGAGCAAGATAACCCGCGCTATCTCCTTTCAGCGCAATGCGCTCACTATCAGAGAGATATCTCCTGGCTGAAAGGATTTTCTCTAGGGATTCTAGGTGTTCTAGGGGCCCTAGGACTCCTAGGATGCCTAGGATACCTAGGATACCTAGGACTAGAAAAAAATCCCCAAAAAACTTGCGCAATCGAAAATAAAGCGCTATCTTTGCGCCAACTAATTTTAAATCGCATCACACTATGGAAGATTATCATCCTAACAACATCCTCCGCAAGCAAAGGAATTGGAACACCCTGCATTTCTATCAGAAAACCCAAGTGCTCTACCAACTGACATTCGACTTTACTGCCCGTTACCTGAAAAGGGGCGATCGCACCATCGACCAGATGGTACAGGCAGCCCGATCGGGGAAACAAAACATCGTAGAAGGGATGGCTGACGGTGTCACCTCTTCTGAGATGGAAATAAAATTGCTGAATGTGAGCAGAGTCATCCCCGATATGAGCAGATGTGCAAGTTTTGCAGGCACCACAACAAACTGGAGGATTATCAGCGCTACTTCGCAATCTGGTCAGACGAGGAGTTGGCTAACGTGGCCCTGTCTCTCTGCCATTTCACAGACAAGATGATGACCTCATACGAGAAGAGACTGGAAAAGGAGTTTGTCGAGAACGGCGGGATCAAGGAACGGATGACTGCAGCCCGCCTCGGCTATCGCACCAACCAGAGGGAAGAAATCCAGCGGCTGCAAGAAGAGATTCGGCGTCTCAAGCAGGAACTGGCCGCCCTCAAGGACAGAGACTAGGGGGCTAGAGATTCTAGGGGGACTAGGTAGCCTAGGGCTCCTAGGATTCCTAGAATCCCTAGATAAAAAAACTTAATTCCTCGTTATTCTCGCTGAAAATGCTTACCTTTGCACCACACTAAAGACCAGCCAACAGAATGGACGACGAGATAAAAGACGATGAAATCCTCGAACAGCAGGAGTCGGAAGGGGCACTGGACACAGCAGACGCTGAGGAGGGCCACTCCGACTATAAACCCGTGAACCGCTTCGATGCCGCTGCCGTGCACCACCTCTCGGGCATGTACCAGAACTGGTTTCTGGACTATGCCTCGTACGTAATCCTGGAGCGCGCCGTGCCCCACCTGGGCGACGGCCTGAAGCCCGTACAGCGACGCATCCTCCACTCGATGAAGCGCATGGACGACGGCAGATACAACAAGGTGGCGAACATCGTGGGACACACCATGCAGTTCCACCCGCACGGCGACGCCTCCATCGGCGACGCCCTCGTGCAGATGGGACAGAAGGACCTGCTCATCGATACCCAGGGTAACTGGGGAAACATCCTCACCGGCTCCTCTGCCGCCGCCCCGCGATACATCGAGGCACGCCTGTCGAAGTTCGCCCTCGACACGGTGTTCAACCCCAAGACCACGGAGTGGAAGATGTCGTACGACGGCCGTAACAAGGAGCCCATCACGCTGCCCGTGAAGTTCCCGTTGCTGTTGGCGCAGGGCGCCGAGGGCATCGCCGTGGGACTGTCGTCGAAGATCCTGCCCCACAACTTCTGCGAGATCTGCGACGCTGCCATCAGTTACCTCCACGACCAGGATTTCAGGCTCTATCCCGACTTCCCCACGGCAGGCTCCATCGACGTGAGCAAGTACAACGACGGACAGCGGGGCGGTGTGGTCAAGGTGCGCGCGAAGATCGAGAAGATCGACCAGAAGACGCTCGTCATCCGCGAGATACCCTTCTCCAAGACCTCCGAGACCCTGCAGGACTCGATTGTGAAGGCCATCGAGAAGGGTAAGATCAAGGCGCGTAAGGTGGAAGACCTCACGGCTGCCAGCGTGGAGATACAGGTGCATCTCGCCCCAGGTGTCTCCAGCGACAAGACCATCGACGCCCTCTATGCCTTCACCGACTGCGAGATCAATATCTCGCCCAACTGCTGCGTCATCGAGGACAACAAGCCTAAGTTCCTCACCATCAGCGACGTGCTCCGCCACAGTGTGGATCGTACGAAAGACCTCATCCGCCAGGAACTGGAGATACGCAAGGACGAACTCCTGGAACAACTGCATTTCCAGTCGCTGGAGAAGATATTCATCGAGGAGCGCATCTATAAGGACAAGAAGTTCGAGCAGGCACCCAATGTCGATGCCGTCTGCGAGCATATCGACGAGCGCCTGACGCCCTACTACCCCACCCTGGTGCGCGAAGTGACGAAGGACGACATCCTCAAACTGCTGGAGATCAAGATGCAGCGCATCCTGAAGTTCAACAAGGACAAGGCCGACGAACTCATGGCCCGCATCAAGGCGGAGATCGAGGAGATCGACCGCGACCTGGCCAACCTGACGGAAGTGACGGCCAACTGGTTCCAGTTCCTCAAGGACAAGTACGGCAAGGACCACCCGCGGCTGACGGAGATCCGCAACTTCGACACCATCGACTCCGCAAAGGTGGCCGAGGCCAACCAGAAACTCTATATCAACCGCACTGACGGTTTCATCGGCACAGGGCTGAAGAAGGACGAGTTCGTGTGCAACTGCTCCGACCTCGACGACATCATCATCTTCTACAAGGACGGCAAGTACAAGGTGATCCGCGTGGCGGAGAAGATCTTCGTGGGCAAGAATGTGCTCTACCTCAACGTCTTCAAGAAGAACGACTCGCGCACGATCTACAATGTGGTCTATCGCGACGGCAAGAAAGGCTGGTACTTCATCAAGCGCTTCAACGTGACGTCGATGACCCGCGACAAGGAGTACGACCTCACCCAAGGGACACCAGGCTCGAAGATCATGTACTTCACAGCCAACCCCAACGGTGAGGCGGAGGTCATCAAGGTGACCCTCGACCCCAACCCGAAACTGAAGAAGATATTCATCGACAAGGACTTCTCGGAGGTGATCATCAAGGGGCGCGCCTCGAAAGGCAACCTCCTGACGAAGAACAGCGTGCACCGTATCGGTCTGAAGAGCCACGGCCACTCCACGCTGGGCGGCCGCAAGGTGTGGTACGACCCCGACGTGAGGCGCCTGAACTACGACGAGCACGGCCAACTGCTGGGTGAGTTCTACGACGAAGACCAGATTCTCGTGGTGCTGAAGAACGGCGACTGCTACCTGTCGGACTTCGACCTGAACAACCACTACGAGGACAATATCCTGCGCATCGAGAAATACGACAGCAACAAGGTCTGGACGGCCATCCTCTACGATGCCGACAATCAGGGCTACCCCTATATCAAGCGCTTCCTGATGGACGCTACGAAGAAGAAGCAGAACTGGCTCTCGGAGAACCCCTCCTCACTACTCATCCTGCTGACGGACACCCCCTACCCGCGCATCCAGATGACCTACGGCGGTGCCGATGCCTTCCGCGGCACGGAGGAGATCGACGCAGAGCAGTTTATCACCGTGAAAGGCTATAAGGCCAAGGGCAAGCGCCTCACCACATACGCCATCGAAGCCATCGAAGAACTGGAGCCGACCAGATTCCCCGAGGTCTCCGAGGACTCTGAGTCATCCGACTCCTCTGAGTTCACAGAGGAAGAAGACCTCGACCCCGATGCAGGAAAGAGCGAGCAGCAGGTGCGCGACGAACTCACTGGACAGTTAAGACTATTCGACGATGAGGAATAAGATTCTAGTTACCCTAGGACGCCTAGGGGCCCTAGGATACCTAGGACTCCTAGCCCCCTTAGCAGCGGCAGCCCAGGAGACCACAGCCACCCATCACCTCGGCATCGGTGGCACCAATATCCTCGACACCTATATCTCCCAGGAGAAATACAAGGGCACAGGACTCACCTATTTATATATGCGCGAGCGCGCGAGGCCAGAAAAGCAGTGGAACAGCGTCATCGAGCATGAGATCGACCTCTCCAGGGTGAAAGACCGTAGCGGGAACTCCAGCGAGATAGAGGCCGGTTACAACCTCTACTGGGGGCGCTACCGCAACTGGCACCTCCTCGACGACCGCCTGCGGCTCCAGGCTGGCGGACTGCTCAACGCCAACCTGGGCTTCATCTACAACATGACCACCTCCAACAACCCCGCACAGGCCAGGGTCGGCCTGAACATCATGCCGTCGGCCATCGCCACCTACGACTTCAGCCTGTGGAAGAAACAGTTTGTCGTCCGCTATGAGATCAACCTGCCACTCGTGGGCGTGATGTTCTCACCCAACTACGGACAGTCGTACTACGAGATATTCTCACTGGGCAACTACGACCACAACATCGTGCCGACCACCTTCATCAGCGCGCCCAACTTCCGCCAGTTGCTGACGCTCGACTGGCGCGCCAGCGACAAGTACTCCCTCCGTATCGGCTACCTGGGCAACTACCAGCAGGCCTCAGTCAATAACCTGAAGCAGCACGTCTATGTCCATCGCTTCCTGATAGGCATCGTACGCAGCCTCAATATCAGTCAACGACCATGAAGAAACTGGCTAAACTATTACAACTAGTATTTCTAGGATACATAGCCCTCCTGCTGGGCTCCTGCGTCGATGAGGAATCCTACCCCGACACCACGCAAGGCAACTTCGAGGCCCTGTGGCGCATCATCGATGAGCACTACTGTTTCTTCGACTACAAGCAGCAGGCTTACGGCCTCGACTGGCAACAGGCCTATAATATATATAAGGTGCGCTCGAGAGGCAATCTGAACAGTTACCAACTCTTCGAGGTACTGACAGACATGCTCTCACAGTTGCGCGACGGTCATGTGAACCTCTATGCCACCTTCGACAACGGGCGCTACTGGAAATGGCACGAAGACTATCCCACCAACTTCAGCGACACGCTGCAGCGCCGCTACCTCGGCACCGACTACCATATCGCGGCGGGCATGGCCTACCGCATCCTCGACGACAACATAGGCTATCTCTACGTAGGGTCCTTCGCCAATAGCATCGGAGAGAGTGCCCTCGACGAGATCATCACTCATTTCGCCTTCTGCAACGGTCTGATTGTCGATATCCGCAGCAATGGCGGTGGCAGCCTCACCTCAGCGGAGACACTGGCAGCACGATTCTGTCAGGAAAAAACACTGACGGGCTACATCCAGCACAAGACAGGCAAGGGCCACAACGACTTCTCTGAGATGGAGCCCCAGTATATGGAACCTTCGGCACGCCTGCGCTGGCACAAGCCAGTCGCCGTACTCACCAACAGAGGCGTCTATTCCGCTGCCAACGACTTCGTGAAGTGCATGAAGTGCTTCCCGCAGGTATCGACAGTGGGCGACCAGACGGGAGGCGGATCAGGCCTGCCCTTCACCTCCACCCTGCCCAACGGATGGACAGTACGATTCTCAGCCTGCCCGTCGTACGACCGTAACCGCCAGCAGATAGAGTTCGGCATCGCCCCCGACCACCTCGTCAACCAGAGCGAAGAAGATTTTCGTCAAGGAAAAGACACTATCATAGAATTTGCACGTAAACTTTTGGTGGAATGAAAAATAATTAGTAACTTTGCCGCCGTTTTGAGAGACAAACTGAATTAGAAAGCGAAGAAAAGCGCCTGTGGCGGAATTGGTAGACGCGCTAGACTTAGGATCTAGTGTCTCGCGACGTGCAGGTTCGAGTCCTGTCAGGCGCACATAAAGGCAAAAATGTGCATAAAAGAGCCCGAAAACCATAGTAAATAGGGAAAAAGGGCATAAAATTGAGGTTTTTGATAAAAAAAATTAAAATTTTCTTGCACAATTAAAAATTATTGCCTACTTTTGTCACCGATTTATATAAATTATCGCGAGTAAAAAATAGATATATCATAAGTTTAATTGTTTAATTATAATTTTTAAGTTCAAATGAAAAAGAAAATTATTAATGGTATTTTGATGGTAGCATTGCTTTTTGCTGCCACAACATCATTTGTTTCTTGCAAGGACAACGTGGACGACGAGTTAGTCGCTGTTTATGCACAACTTGCAAAGCAGAAGGCTGATCTGCAGGCGCAGATTGACAGTTATCAGACTCAGATTGACGCACTGAAGCAAAAGGATCAACTTCAGGATGCTGCTATTGACAATCTGCAGGATCAGATTGACGATCTTCAGGATCAGTTGGATGCAATCAATTCTCAGATTGCCGAGCAGTCTGCTGCTATCGACGAAATCAAGAACAGACTTGACGATGTTGAGACCGACATTGACCAACTTGGTGAAGCCATCGACAACCTTGAGGCTCGAGTGGGCGAGATTGAAAAGGCAATTGAAGAGATGAACAAACAAATCACTGGCATCAAGATCAACCAGACCATCAACAATGTGACTGGAACAATCAACCTGCCTGGTGGTATGCTGAATCTCAACGCCCTGGCTGCTTTCTATGGCGAGAACGTGATGGGTCTCACCGAGTTCCCAACTTCTAAGTTCGCTGACAACCACATCTACGAGGACAATCAGTTGACAGCCGATGAGGTTGCTCCCGCTGCCGGACAGCAGTACACCTTCAACACTGATGGTTACATCACAGAGAAGCATAACAATGCTGGTATGCTGTTCTTCACTGTTCAGGCTCTCGACCAGGACAACTTCGACATCAGCGAATATACGCTGACCGCTCAGAACAGCCTGGGTATGACCACTCCTATCACCTTCACAGACGTGAAGCCTTCTAGTTACCTGATTCAGCCAGGTGTCTTCAAGAGTGCATACGTTGACTCTGATCCCGACCTGAATGGCGATCCTACCTTCTTCCAGGCTCGCGCACATATCGCCGAGAGCGATCTTGAGGCTTCTAAGTTCAATGTTAACAAGTTCATCAACCTGAAGGAGTTCGTTAACTCTGACTTCAAGAACATGGTTAACGACATCAAGGCTGCCAAGGGTACAAAGGCTAAGGTTAAGGCTGTTGTTAAGGTTGCTTCTAAGTTCTTGGCAAACATCTACAGCGGCAACATGAGTGGTGACAACAAGGATATCAAGAATCCTTCATGGTCAGATCACAAACTCGTACTGAGCAAGGAAGTTGACGGCGTAGTTGTTAGCAAGACTGCTCTTGACTACGACCTCGCAGTGAGCGCTGTTCAGCCTCTGTCTTACAACTCATTCTGGGCATACGAGAATGGTGTGAAGAAGATGGATCTCGACTTGGTTGAGGCTGCTGTGGCTAAACTTGCTAAGAAAGTGAAGGCTGTTCTTCCTTCTATCGGTAGCACTACATTCCCCGAACTGAAGGAGATTTCTGCTGATGGTCTGAACGCTTACGTATGGGCTGTTGACAACAATAGCGGTGACTACACAACAGGTGCATGGGTTGAACTTCCTGCTCAGATTATTGATGCTATCAACAACGGTCTGCAGATTGAGGATTTGAACACTGCTCTGCAGAATGTAAGCAAGACTGCTGATCTCGGCACTACAGTTGACAAACTTGAGGCTCGCTTCAACAATTACATCGAGGCATTTGGTAACAAGGTAGTTGCTGCTCTGAACAAGCACATGCTGACTCGTGCCATCACACCGTTCGTACTTTACAATGGTGCCAATGGTATCAACCGTCTGGTTACTGGTATGACCTTCAAGCCTGGTACAATGCAGATCAACGTTACTTCTCCGACTGAGGAACTCATCTGTCCCGCATACGCTAAGTACGTTGCTGTATTCAAGGATGGCAAGGCTACAGAGGCTTACGTTACTCCTGGTAGCACTCAGAGGTTCAACCTCAACCTGACTCAGCCAGGTAACTACAAGATCGTTGTAAGTTGCTGCGACTACTTCGGCTACATCGTGAACAAGAGATTTGAGGTTACTGTTGAGTAAAAGACAGTCGAGTGAGTAATTAACATTTGCGAATAAAAAAACATAAGTAACAGATATGAAAATGAAGAAAGCAATATTGTCTTGCCTGATGCTGGTGGCTGGTCTATCAGTATCTGCTCAGGAGCAGAAGGGCACGACAGAATACATCTTCGAGCCGAACTGGTACGTCCAGGTCCAGGGCGGTGCACGTTACACCACTGGTGAGACGGATTTCGGTAAACTCATTTCACCCACTGTACAGATTGCTGCTGGTTACAACTTCAACAAGGCACTTGGTGCTCGCTTGGGTGTAAACTTCTGGCAGAGCAAGGGTGGATATGATATCAAGGGTAATGATGCATTCGCTGCATATAAGACAGATTATAAGTTCACTTCTATCGCTCCTGCTTTGGATCTGACACTGAATCTGGCTAACCTGATCAACGGCATTCCTACAAAATGGGAATATGGTGTGTTCGCTGGTGTTGGTCTGAACATCCGTTCTGCTGCCAGCGATGAGGTTAAGTCCATCGCAAACTACGTCAATCAGTTTGAAGGCTTTACTCCAATGCCTGATGACTACACAAAGTCTGGCGTGTTCGTAACTGGTCGTGCTGGTGCCTTCGTGAACTACTTCGTAACTGAGCAACTCAGCCTTGGTCTTGAGGTCAATGGCAACCTGCTGAGCGACAAGTTCAACTACAAGAAGGCTGGTAACCCCGATTCATACTTCAATGCCCTCCTCGGCATCAAGTATCACTTCGGTCCTACCTACACCACGAAGTTCATCCCCGCTCCAGAGCCACAGATCGAGTATGTTGAGAAAGTGGTTGAGAAGATTGTTGAGGTTCCTGCTCCTGCACCTGTCATCGAGCCGCTCCGTCGTGATATCTTCTTCCTGATCAACAAGTACAACATCCGCGAGAGCGAAGAGCAGAAGGTGAAGGATGTAGTTGACTACATGCGTCAGAACCAGACTGCAAAGGTTCAGGTAACTGGCTATGCAGATGCTGGTACTGGTAATGACAAGATCAACGACCGTCTCGCTGCCCAGCGTGCTGACGCTGTTGTGAAGATGCTGACCAACAAGTATGGTATTCCTGCTGACCGCATCAGTTACGACAGCAAGGGTTCACGTGTACAGCCGTTCGCTGACAACGACAGCAACCGTGTAACCATCTGTATCGCTGAGGTTGAGAAATAATCTTAATAGACACTATTAAGGACTCTATAAAGCCCGGTCCCAAAATGGGGCTGGGCTTTTCACATAATAATAAAAAAAAAGGAACAATGAAGAAAACACTTGGTTTACTACTACTATCGGCCTGCTTCGCATACAATGCACAGGCACAGTTGGCTAGAGGGTTTTACAGGATACAAAACACTTATACAAACCGTTATATCAGTCTCACGGACAACGATCCTGCTAACTATCCAGTAAGTGCAGCAAACATTACTATGCCTGGTATCAAGACAATCAAGCCAGGAGAAGCCGTCTATACGAATCCTTCAACGATTTACTTAATATATAATGTTGGTGGCACACAGTACGATATGGAAGCCCAGGGTACCAGCATCCACTACATTACAGGCGGTAAAATGTATATCAATCTGGACCTGCAGAGCGACGGTAGTTATCAGGCATACGGAACCTATAGTGGTATCAGTGCCTGGTTGGCAGATGACTCAGAGCAAGATGTCGATGAGTCCTTTCTGAAGAACAGAAGTTCTAAGACCCGTAACTGGTGGGCTCGCCCCGTGGATACAGCCAACGAATACCTGGGCATCAAGCCTGACGTAGAGGTTGATGGCAAATACTATGGTACCATCTATGCCAGTTTCCCATTCAAACTGGTATCAGGCGGCATGAAGGCCTACTGCGTGACAGAGGCAGCAGGAAGCGGCTTCAAGATGGAGGAGATTTCTGGTGTCATCCCAGCCTTAACGCCTGTAATCGTTGAGTGCAGTTCAAACAGTCCTGCTGAAAACAAGATCCTGCCTGTCGAAGATGGCAGCGAACTTGGCAAGACCAACAAACTGTACGGAGCACTTTGTGCCCGCGTGTCTCCAAAATACAGGAACGTTGTTCAATACGATGCCACAACAATGCGCACCATAGGCAAATCAGACGGAAAACTTGCCTTTGTCAAGGCAAGCGGATCCGACTTGGTGGCAAGTCTATACCTCAGGGCTAATAAGGCATACCTGCTTGTACCCAATGATGCTGCCAGCACACTGGTATTAAACGGTAATATGGATACAGGCATCAACGATGTGAAATATGAAAATACTACCAATAACCGTTGGTATTCTCTTGACGGACGTGAATTGAAATCCGAGCCAACCAAGAAGGGTATCTATATCAAGAACGGCAAAAAGGTCATCGTTAAATAGCAAAAATAAAGCCCGCCAATCGGCGGGCTTTATTTTTGCTTAAAAGATTGTCTTCGTCAGACGAAAACTAAGAACTGGAAAAACTTTGAAGGCACTAAAGACATCCACATAGGAGCCTATCTTACCACCAATATCCTCAAGATCATCTGTCAGATTTATACCATCGTGAACATAAAGTTCTGGAGTTCCACCCCAAAACATGGCTCCACAGTCAAACGACACCTTCCAGTCGTCACGATTCTTTATCAACCGACCGCCGTAACCAAAGCCGAGATATGGCTTAAAACTGTTCGACTCAGCAGTTACGTGCACCATACTATCATCACCAGGCTCTACGATATAAGGCTCACCAGCATGATGCTCAACACCATTAGCATCTACTACATCATGCTTAAACTTACCTAATGAGAAACCAAGACGACCATATTGCTTAATCTTATCATAAATAATTTGTTGATCCTCAGGGTTGAGACTCATGCCTGCATACTTAGAATCAATCTGTCCAAGGTCGATCAATGGCTCATTGGCCACAGCCTTCTTGTACATCGTATTATAGATACCTACAGAAAGCAGCGACACCATTGACTCCGTAGAGTTATCAGCGTATGCAAAACGGGAAGGTCCCCAATAAAAACCACCTGTGAAGTGCCAGTGTTTGTTTTCTTTAAAAGGAAAGACATCAACAAGCAACTTGAAATTATTAATGGTCGGCTTACCTATCATATCAGCGTGGTCGTCCACATCATAACCTGTAAACTGATACAGGAACTCTTTCATCTTGTCGAAAGATGTCTCCACACGGTTGCCATCCGAATCATACTGCCGGGCTGGTTGACCACCAATGGTCAGGTCAAACGTCATCTTCTTTTCAAAACGGGGCATAAACTCATAACCGGCACGGAGTTGAACATATTCGCCGATAGGAGAAGCCACGTCGATACCGATACCAGTTGTTCCTGCAGTCACAGAAACATCCAAATGCTGGAATATGTTATTCTGCTTCCAATATTTGAATACAGAAATATATTCCGAACTATCCTTTTCGTTCAGGAGCCGAATGCTGGACGAATTCTTTGTCTGTGCGCCGACAGACAGTGCCACACAAGCCGTAATGGCCATAAAAACGATTCTTTTCATATCATTATCCTTATGTAACTATCTCAGAAAATATTCTTGATGATTCTCACGCTAATATTTGGGAAGGCCTTCAACTTAGTGATAAAATTGACATAGTCGCCCATATCCCCAGGTATATCATTGACATCATCAGCAAGGTTCACACCGTCAGGCGTGACGATAGAAGGAGTACCGCCCCAGAACATGAGTCCACCAGTAATGGCAAATTTAAAGTCATCACGCTTCTTCAGCAGGTTAGCCTCATAGCCGATACCCAGATAGGGCTTAAAGGCATTAGTCTTTACAGAAATGTCAATCGCACCTTTGTCACCTGGTGTCATCTTGTAGGCCTCACCGCTCTTAATAAGTACCTGAGTCCCATCGGCACTCCTGACATCAGCAGCATAGACGCCCATCGGGAATCCTGCTCTGCCGTATGACTTCAGGATATCTGTCTCGGGTGCCGAATCATACATCTTATTATAGGCACTGACGCCCATTAAGGTGGATGTAGAACCGCTATTGTGTTCAATCTTGGCAAACTGTGATGATCCTATATAGAAGCCAACAGTGAAATGCAGTTTTTTGTTGCCAGACAAAGGAAAGACATCCACTAAGAACTTGAAGTTGTTCATCGTCAGACGACTTGTCATGTCAATATAAGGCTGCATATCGTAACCGAATTGTTTATATATCAAGTCACTAACATGGGTATAATTAGTCTCAATACGATTCCGGTTCTCATCATACTGAAGTGATTTTTCGTTGCCAACCATCAGTTCGGCAGATATACTCTTCTTGAAATGTGGCATAAACTCATATCCCGCCCTCACCTGTGCAAATTCACAGATGGGCATTGCTATATCAATACCAATACCCGATGTCCCGACCGACAATGAAAGATCCAAATGATCAAAGGCATTACCTGGATGCCAATAGCCGGCGGTAATCTTCTCAGGACGTTTCATCGTTGAAGCAGGAATATACTGAGAATAGGCTGTATGCACTGATAAGACAGCCACCAGTATCACCAGACCTCTTTGTATTCCAAATCCTTTCATCTCTTTATCTTTAAGTTTAGTCTATCTCATACGCCAATGTCCCTCCCTTTCCACCATCGGCACCACGATCTCCTCATTCGTGGAATCACCGAAACAGAGTGTCAGGAACACGTTGATATATTTCTGCAGACTGTCCGTATGGGCCTGCACTATTCTCACCTCGCGAATGCCGCCATGAGACTCCTGCTGATCTACTATAAACTGACGATAGTTGTCAAGCAACTGAGCACTGTAGGAAGCAGTTCCTCCGGATATCGTGATTCCCGCAGACTCAGACTGATCGACACCCTCCAGAAATTTCTCATACTCACCATGTATCAGATGATCATAATAACCTTTGGCAGCCAGGGAAGCCATCTCCTCTGGAGTAGGCGTCCCACAGGATGCCAGGCACAGGAGGGATAGCACCAAGGCGGCTATGTTTCCAAGGATTCCAATGAGTGATCTGTCTGCCTTCTTGTTCATTTCTGACGGATAAACACATTGATTGGAGAGCCTGTAAGCGTCCAGTTTTCCCGTATTTTATTCTCCAGGAAGCGCTTATAGGGCTCTTTCACATATTGTGGCAGATTGGCATAGAACACGAAGGTAGGAATCTGAGTGTCTGGCACCTGCGCCACATATTTAATCTTAATATATTTTCCTTTCACAGATGGGGGCGGATACGCCTCAATCAGAGGCAGCATCACCTCGTTAAGTTTTGACGTGCCAATCTTCGCCTTACGATGCAGATACACATCCTTAGCAGTCTCCAACACCTTGAAGATTCGTTGCTTGGTGAGTGCAGATCCGAAGATGATAGGGAAATCGACAAATGGTGCCATGCGCTCACGAATGGCGTTGGTGAAGGTATCGATGACCTTCTGTGACTTGTCCTCCACCAGATCCCATTTGTTGACAACAACCACTAACGACTTGTTATTCTTCTGTATTAATTGGAAAATGTTCATATCCTGTGCCTCAATGCCGCGAGTAGCATCAATCATCAAGATACAGACATCACTATTCTCTATGGCGCGGATAGAGCGCATCACGGAATAAAACTCCAAATCCTCGGTCACCTTGTTCTTACGCCGGATTCCAGCCGTATCAACAAGGTAGAAGTCGAAACCAAACTTATCATAGCGGGTATAGACACTATCGCGTGTCGTGCCAGCAATATCCGTCACAATATGACGGTCCTCTCCAATAAAGGCATTGATAAGACTCGATTTTCCTGCATTCGGACGGCCGACTACAGCAAAACGGGGAATACCTTCCTCTGCCACGTCGTTTTTCTGTTCAGGCAATGCCTCCAGCACTTTGTCGAGCAGATCACCTGTACCACTACCAGTAGCAGCACTGATAGGCAAAGGATCACCTAAGCCTAATTTATAGAACTCATACTGATCATAGAGATCCTTACCATCATCGGCCTTGTTGACAACGAGCAATACAGGCAACTTGGCCTTACGTAGTATTTGCGCCACATCAAGATCCAGGTCAGTCACCCCATTGGAGATGTCACAGAGAAAGAGCACGAGATCAGCCTCCTCCGTAGCGATGACTACTTGCTTCCGAATTTCCTCCTCAAATATATCATCAGAGTTTACAACCCAGCCGCCTGTATCTACGACAGAGAACTCCTGCCCGTTCCATTCGCACTTACCGTACTGACGGTCACGAGTGGTACCAGCCTCGTTGCTGACAATCGCCTGGCGACTTTTTGTCAAACGGTTGAACAAGGTTGATTTGCCCACATTCGGGCGCCCTACTATCGCTACTAGATTTGCCATATTTCCTTTTATTTACTAGTTACTAGGAATCCAAGGCCTCGCAGGATGCCTCGGTCTCCTTGGGATTATCCTAGGTTATATCCAAAATTATCCAGTTCTCGTTCTGAACTGCGCCAGTCTTTATCAACTTTCACAAAGGTCTCCAGATAGATGGCCTTATCGAAGAATTTCTCCAGCGCCTTGCGGGCCTCTGTCGATACTTTCTTCAACGCAACACCCTGATGACCGATGATGATACCCTTCTGCGATTCACGCTCCACATATATAACGACATTGATGTGGATATTCTTATCCGTCTCCTTGAACTGCTCCACAACCACCTCTACACTATAGGGGATCTCCTTATCATAATAGAGCAAAATCTTCTCCCTGATGATCTCAGAAACGAAGAAACGCGCTGGCTTATCTGTCAACTGATCCTTGTCAAAATAGGCTGGGCTCTCGGGAAGTAGTTCCTGAATGCGCTTCAATAGTATATCCACGCCAAACTTGTTCTTAGCCGAGATGGGGAGTATTTCTGCCTTTGGCAAGAGATCATGCCAATGTTCGACGATATGGGTCAACCTGGCCTGGCTTGAAATGGCTGAACGACTAGTGTTACTAGTATCATCAGCCAACTCATCAATTTTATTGATGAGCAGGATCACGGGAATATCCATCTGCTGAACTTTCCCGAGGAAGTCCATGTTCTTCTCAGGATTCTCCACCACATCGGTCACATAAAGTAGAATATCCGCATCCTGTAATGCTGATTCAGAGAAAGCAAGCATGGACTCTTGCAACTTGTAATTCGGCTTCAATACACCTGGCGTATCAGAGAAGACGATTTGCATCTCTGGCTTATTCACTATGCCCATGATACGATGTCGGGTGGTCTGAGCCTTGAATGTAGCAATAGAAATACGCTCACCAACCAACTGGTTCATGAGCGTACTTTTTCCTACGTTGGGATTTCCAACGATATTGACGAATCCGGCCTTATGCACACTATTCACGTTTCAATATTCATTTTTCACTCCCATCGTATGCCCATTTCAGATAGGACGCACCATGAACAAATCCAGCACCGAAGGCTGTGAGAATCATATTGTCGCCTTTTTTGAGCCTACTCTCGTAGTCCCAGATGGCGAGCGGTATGGTCGCAGCACTCGTGTTACCGTAGTTCTCGATGTTTACCATCACCTGCTCCATCGGCAGTTCCAATCGTTTGGCTACCGCTTCAATGATACGCATATTAGCCTGATGGGGAACCACCCACTGGATATTGTCCTTGTTCAGTCCGTTGCGTTCTGCTACCAGCACACAGTCATTGCTCATGCTTGTCACCGCATAGCGGAACACCGTACGCCCTTCTTGATAGAGGTAGTGGAGACGATGATCGACAGTGAAGTGCGAAGGTGGGCATACAGAACCACCGGCCTTCAAGTGCAGGAAGGGCAAGCCCTTACCGTCCGTTCGCAGGTAGGAATCCATCACACCGATATTCTCCTCCTCCGTGGCTTCCAACATGACGGCTGCAGCGCCATCACCGAAAAGCGGACATGTAGAACGATCCTTATAGTCGGTCACCGATGACATCTTGTCTGCACCAATAAGAATGATCCGCTTGCAGCGTCCACTCTGAATCATCGATGCTACCACGTCGAGCGCATAGAGGAACCCACAGCAGGCACCCCAGAAGTCAAACGCGAACGCGTTCTTCAGTCCGAGTTTACCCACTACGATACTTGCCGTGGATGGGAATTTATAATCTGCCGTAGAAGTGGCTACGACTAGCGCATCTATCGTATCAGGATCCACACCAGTCTTCTGCAACAGTTGCTTGGCTGCCTTACGAGCCATGTAACTAGTGCCAAGCCCTTCCTCTGTGAGGATGTGCCGCTCCTTGATACCGACACGCGTCATAATCCACTCATCATTGGTATCCACCATTCTTGACAGTTCCTCATTGGTGAGGATATAGTCAGGAACATAACCGCCGACGCCGGTGATTATCGCGTTTACTCTACTCATTATTCAGCAACTGCGTCCTCTTTCTTGATAGCCACCTTTCCACGATAGTAGCCACATGTCGGGCATACTGTGTGATAAACATAATATGCACCACAATTTGGGCAAACTGCGAGTGTGGGAGCGACTGCCTTGTCGTGAGTACGACGCTTGGCCTGACGAGTACTTGATTGTCTTCTTTTAGGATGTGCCATAATTATTTTAATCTTTAATGTTTAAATTCTTCAATTTGTCCCATCGGGGGTCTGCGGACTGGGTGGACTCCTCATCGCTGCTTCGGTCAACTGACAACTCTTCCAGAGTTTTCGTCATGGCAGGGTTGCACTTGCCAGGTGCATGCACATGCCTGATGGGTATAACCAGTACGACAAACTCATAGATGAACCACGACATGTCGAGTATTCCTTCGTCCTCGGGCACGACGATGATTTCATCTTCCTCTGAGTAACTGCTCCCGAGTTTGACGATGAGGCGGTTGTCGGTCTCCACCGGCTGCTCCATATCGTCCAAACAACGGTCGCATGGTATGATGACTTGGCCATCGGTATGGAACAGGAATTCATAAAAGCCAGCAGCCTTGCGTATAGACACTGACACATGCAAAGAACCCTTTTTCACCTCTGCACCTTCTAAAGCAGCAAAGAAATCATCATCAAGACTGAATTCCAAGGATGTCTCCTCCTCCATCAGCCCCTTCAGGTCAATCTTCAGAAACTCCAGACTATTCATCATAACGGGCTGCAAAGTTACAAACTTTTTTTCATTTATCAGACTCTCATTTGTTTTTTTTATTATTTTCACATAAAATCAGTCACTATCAACGGGTTAGATTACACAGAATCAGGGTATTTTGTGCAATTATCATCCCCTGTCCTGCAATTCTATACGGAAGGTTGTACCCTTTCCGACTTCCGATGACTTGACATAGATACGTCCCTTGTGATAATCCTCAACAATACGGCGGGCAAGCGAAAGGCCTAGCCCCCATCCCCGCTGTTTTGTCGTGAAGCCTGGTGTAAAAATGTTTCTTATATCCTTTTTCCGAATGCCCTTGCCATTATCAGCCACTTCGATAATCACCCGCCCGTCGGCCCGCTTCAATGAAATATCTATCTGGCCACTTCCCTCCATCGCATCAACGGCGTTCTTACAAAGGTTCTCTACCACCCACTCAAAGAGGGATGCATTCATATTGACAATGATATTCTCATTAGGCACATGGCGTATAATCTCTACCTTATCCGACGTACGGCGTTCCATATAGTCAATAACGTGATCTAAAACTTCATTCATCGAACAGGCTTTAGGTTCTGGTAAGGAGCCAATCTTTGAGAAACGCTCGGCAATACGTTCCAGCCGCTTCACATCCTTGTCCATCTCAGGGATCAGATCGTCATCAGGATGATTTTCCTTCAAGATTTCAACCCAAGCCATCAGACTGGAGATAGGAGTTCCAAGTTGATGCGCCGTTTCCTTGGATAAACCAACCCACACTTTATTCTGCTCCGCCTTTTTAGAGGAAAGTAAGGCAAAAATAGCAACTACGACAAAGATCATCACGATGCCCAACTGCCAATAAGGATAAGAAGCCAGACGCTTTAAGAGTGTTGATTCATCATAGCAGACCAGTTGATAGTCACCTACTTCAGTAGAATCACCCAGATGAATCTTGATATATTTCCCCGCATCATAAAGTCTTTTCCCATATTTCGCAACATAACGGTCGGAATCCTCCGCATTCTTCTCATCCATTATGATATTTCGGTAGTCATTGACATGACCTGCGGAATCAAGTACGATAACGGGTATTGTATTATTCCCTTGAATGACATCCAAGACAAGGGAAAGATCAGTGTTCTCATCAGCATGGTTTAGGACATGGAGTGCCTGAGCCCAAACTTCCATCTTTTTCCTCTCCTCATTAGAAAGGTCTTTAACAAGATAATGAGATGCAAGTAGAGAGGCAGCAGCAATGATGATTGCCGCAAATACCAATAGTATTTTCACCTGTCGAATTCTGTCAGTCCACTGCATACATATCTATAAACGAAAAAGCCCTGAAGATATTGTATCTTCAGGGCTCACTTTCTTAAAAAGACGG
>DFTH01000006.1 GCA_002379425.1 Prevotella sp. UBA4217 | reverse complement strand
GACGGGGTGGTGCCTTTTTTCGTCGTGCTTAAAGTCACTGCCCTCAGTGTGCTCCTTCGCGTGCGCAGGCGTAGTAGTTGTCTTAAGCCAAAAACAAGTGTCCCACGTGTCCCATCTGTCCAAGAAGGATAGTCAGCACCGTGGACAGGTGGAACAGATGGGACACATAAAAAGTGGGTAAGACAACTACCACGCACGCGCGCGAAGGCACTTTTCTGGAATAGGAAGGCTGTTTTCTGAAATGAGGAGGCACTTTACGGAACTGAGGAGGCTCCCTACGTTTCTGAGGAGGCTCCCTACGTTTCTAAAGAGGCTCCTCACGTTCGTAAAGAGCCTCCTCATTCTGCTAAAGTGCCTCTTATTTGTCGAGAATTGTTTGGCGGAATGGAAAACTTGTCGTATCTTTGCACAGACCATGAAGAGAGCATTGACATATAGTCTTTCCTGCGTGTGCGCCCTGGTGTTGTTGATGGGCTGCGCGCGCGATGGCGCGCAGATGCGGGAGCAACTGTCGGCCCTGGAGCAGCGTAACAGAAGTGACGAGCCAATGCTCAACGACTCGCTGGCTGAGGCCCTCGCGGATTACTTCTACCGCCACGGCTCGGCCAACGAGCGCATGCGCGCCAAGTATATCCTCGGGCGTACCTATGCCGACATGGGTGAGACGACCCGAGCCGTTGACTGCTATCTCGATGCTGTGGCCAAGGCCGACACATCCTCGCCGGATTGCGACTACGCCGTCCTTGGCCGGGTTTACTCCCAAATGGCAAGTCTCTTTCATAAGCAACTACTGCTTTCCAACGAAATTCATGCACGCCGACAGGCCAGCCGCTGTTTTCTGTGTGCCAAAGATACCTTCCATACCATTTATCATAAGGGCATGATAGCGGGTGCCTATATTCTCATGAACAAGCGGGATAGTGCCGAGATCCTCCTTCGTGAGACGATGCGCCAATACCGTGAGCATGGCTATGGGCAAGACGCTTTGCAGACCTCAACAATGTTGATGCATCTATATGCTGGCAAGCCAGACCGTCTGTCTGAACTAAAACAACTAATAGACCAGTATGACCATGAATCCAAACAGTTTGACAAGTATCATGAACTTCCCCCTTCAAAGCGTTTGTTCTATTATTATAAGGGTGCTTATTATGAGGGTATCAACCTTCTGGATTCTGCCGATTATTATTATAGGAGGGCATATAACCCCCAGATGCCACTAACTTCCTTGACCATGATATACGAAGGGCTACTAAATATTTCGGGAAAACTACATCAGGCAGACTCTGTTGTAAAATACTCCATGCTGTATTGTATGGCCACAGATTCGTCGGTTATTCGCAAGGACCAGCAACAGACGGCCCAACTTGCAGCCAGTTATGACTACCACTACTATAAGGAACAGTATCTCGAAAACGAGAACAAGGCATTATGGGCTTTTATAGCATTTGCGGTTACGCTTCTTTTGCTCATAGCATTTATTGTTGGCATTGCCTATTTGGTCAAGCGGTTCCGCAAGGTTCAAGTTCGTTTGCGAAGAATCCATTTGGAGAGAGAGGAAGAATTGCTACAGTTGCATCAAGAGGAAAAGGAACAACTACAACGTGATTATTTTCACAAACAGGAGCAAGCAAGACAAGAATATGAGCATCAACTCGCTAAGATGCAATCACGGCAGGAGGAAGAACTGACTGCATCAAAAAGGAAGGCGATGTCCAAGAAGTATTTCACCAATGATGTTGTGCTCCGTTCTGTCCTTATAGCCAATAATCCTCATCAGAATCTAACAGAGAAGGCCTTTGACGACCTTTTAACAGTCACGTATGAGCACTTCCCTATATTACAACAGGAGTTTGAGCAGAACGAGGCCATGACAATCCAGATGAAGAAGGTCTGCATTTTAAGTATCCTCGATGTTCATGTCAATGACATCGCCCGTCTTCTAAAGGTTTCGCCGCAACGTATTACTAATCTCAGAGCCGAATTGAGTCTCATCCTGTTCAATCAGAAGACCGCACGCCAGTTTGAGTCAAACCTGTTGAAGCATTTTGGCATTAAGAAACAGTGATTCCTTCTACGCGCACGAAGACTGTTTTCGTAATGTGCCTTTAAATTTATCGAAAAAGCCCCTCGCCGTGGAGCGAGGGGCTTGCTATTTAGAAGTCCATGTTGTCGAGCGAATCGCTGAAGTCCTTCGGTTCGTTATCTACCTTCGGAGCCTCCTCCTGGTGGTCGTTGTGCGGACGATGCTCACCACGCTCGCAACGGTCGCCGTTCCTGCGGTCGCCACGGTCTGGACGACGGTCGCGGCGCTCGCCTCTCTCGGGACGCTCACCACGCTCGCGGCGGCGCTGCTGGGGCTCCACGTAGTCGGCCGGCTTCTCGATCAGTACACGGTGGGAGAGTTTGTACTTACCCGTCTTCGGGTCGATCTCGAGTAACTTCACCTTGATCTTATCGCCCTCCTTGATACCTGCCTCCTCGACAGTCTCCAGGCGCTTCCAGTCAATCTCTGAGATATGGAGCAGCCCGTCCTTGCCAGGCATGATCTCTACGAAGCAGCCGTAAGGCATGATGGAGCGCACGACACCATCGTAGATCTCACCCACCTCGGGGATGGCCACGATGGCCTTGATCTTGGCAACGGCAGCGTCGATGCTGTCCTTGTTAGGAGCAGACACCTGCACCTTGCCGACACCATCGGTCTCGTCGATGGTGATCGTGGCACCGGTATCCTCCTGCATCTGCTGGATGATCTTTCCGCCCGGGCCAATGACTGCACCAATAAACTCCTTGGGAATATCGAAGGCCACGATGCGCGGTACCTGCGGCTTCATCTCTGCACGCGGCTCGGCGATGGTATCGGTGAGGCACTTCAGGATATGCTCACGACCAGCCTTGGCCTGCATCAGTGCTTTCTCCAGGATCTCGAACGACAGACCGTCGCACTTGATATCCATCTGCGTGGCTGTCAGACCGTCCTTCGTACCCGTGGTCTTGAAGTCCATGTCGCCCAAGTGGTCCTCATCACCGAGGATATCACTGAGCACGGCGTACTTCTCTTCGCCGGGGTTCTTGATCAGACCCATGGCGATACCTGATACGGGCTTCTTCATGGGTACGCCGGCATCCATCAGGGCCAAGGTACCGGCACATACAGTAGCCATTGAAGAAGAGCCGTTGGACTCCAGGATCTGAGACACCAGACGAACGGTGTAGGGGAAGTCCTCGGGAATCTGGCCCTTCAGTCCGCGCCATGCCAGATGGCCGTGACCGATCTCACGACGGCCTACGCCGCGCTGAGCCTTGGCCTCGCCCGTGCAGAACGGCGGGAAGTTATAGTGGAGCAGGAAGCGCTGGTAGCCGTGCTCCAGTACGTCGTCAACGAGTTTCTCATCCAGTTTCGTACCGAGGGTACAGGTAGAGAGCGACTGTGTCTCACCACGCGTGAAGATACTGCTTCCGTGAGGCATGGGCAGGGGAGAGACCTCGCACCAGATAGGACGGATCTCGTCGCACTTACGGCCATCCAGGCGGATACCCTCATCGAGGATGCAGCGGCGCATGGCATCGCGCATCACGTCGTGGTAGTAGCGGTCCATCATGGCAGCATAGTCGTCGTCGGAAATCTCGGGCTCCTCTGCAGATTCGGAGTTCTCGGCGAGTGCCTTACGCTCCTCGAAGAACTTCTCCTTGAAGTCTTCGAGCAGTTTGTCGAAGGCATCCTGACGGGCCTGCTTCTCCAGGGCCTGCTTGGTGATGTCGTAGGCAGGCTGGTAGAGTTCCTTGTTCATCCGCTCGCGCAGTGCCTCGTCGTTCACCTCGTGGTCATACTCACGCTTCACGTCCTTGCCGAGTTCCTTGGAAAGTTCTGCCTGCAGTTCGCACATCGGCTTGATGGCTGCCATGGCAGCCTTGAGGGCACCGATCATATCCTGTTCTGACACCTCTTTCATCTCACCTTCCACCATCATGATGTTCTCAGCAGAGGCACCGACCATGATATCCATGTCGGCCTCCTTCATCTGCTCGAAGGTAGGATTAATGACATACTCGCCACCAACACGGGCCACGCGCACCTCACTGATGGGGCACTCGAAGGGGATGTCGGAGCAAGCCATGGCTGCAGAGGCAGCGAAGCCTGCCAGGGCATCGGGCTGATCCACGCCGTCGGCGGAGAGCAGCATCACGTTCACGAACACCTCAGCGTGATAGTTTGACGGGAAGAGCGGGCGGAGCACGCGATCGACCAGTCGTGATGTCAGGATTTCGTTGTCGCTGGCTTTGCCTTCGCGCTTGGTAAATCCACCGGGGAATCGTCCGGCTGCACTGTACTGTTCACGATAATCTACCTGCAAAGGCATGAAATCTGTTCCGGGAACTGCATCTTTTGCGGCACAAACAGTGGCGAGCAATACGGTGTTGTTCATGCGGAGAACAACAGAGCCGTCGGTCTGTTTTGCCACTTTCCCGGTCTCAATGGTGATGGTGCGTCCATCAGCCAATTGAAGGGTCTTTGTAATTACGTTCATCTTAAAATAAAAACATCTAAAAATAAAAAACACGATGCGACATGAGCGCTGTCAGTCGCTAAAACGGCGCAAAGTTACACATTATAATATAAATAAACGAAGAAAACGGGATTATTTTTCGTTTTTTATGAAAAAAGACGTACCTTTGCAGCCGCAAAAAGAAATATATACGATATCAGATATGAAACATCTTTGGAAATCAGCCCTGCTGCTGATGGCAGTCTTGACGATTGCTTCATGCAGCGACAAGAAGTTTAAGGTGGAAGGACAGATTGCAAATGCCAAGGACTCTGTGCTCTACTTTGAGAACGTAGGACTTGAAGGCATCAATGTGCTGGACTCCGTCAAGTTGGGTGACTCAGGCGACTTCTCCTTCAGCGAGGCAGCCAACCAGGCCCCAGAGTTCTACCGTCTCCGTATAGCCGACCAGATCATCAATGTCAGCATCGATTCCACAGAGACCGTCCAAGTCAGGGGCACCTATCCTGACATGGCTTCCAACTATAGCATCTCCGGGTCGGACAACTGCGAGAAGATCAAGGAACTCACCCAGAAGCAGATGGCACTGCAGGCCCAGGCCATTGCCCTCCAGCAGAACACGCAACTGGGCATCACCGCCGCCAACGACAGTATCCAGAAACTGATCGATGCCTATAAGGAGGAAGTGAAGCGCAACTATATCTACAAGGAGCCCATGAAGGCCTACTCCTACTTCGCACTCTTCCAGACCATCGGCCAGTGGCTCATCTTCAACCCCCGCACCAACAAGGACGACATCAAGGCCTTCGCTGCCGTTGCCACCAGTTGGGACACCTATTACCCTCATGCCGAGCGCGGGCAGAACCTGCACAATATCGCCATCGAGGGGATGAAGACCATGCGCATCGTTGACGCCCAGAACAAGGATCTGCAAGTGGATGCCAGCAAGGTGAAGGAGTCAGGAGTGCTCGATATCAGCCTCATCGACAACAAAGGTCAGGAGCGCCATCTGACAGACCTGCAGGGCAAGGTCGTACTGCTCGACTTCCATATCTTCGCCCTGGAGGACTCACCCGCCCGTATCCTGATGCTCCGTGAACTCTACAACAAATACCAGCAGCAGGGTTTCGAGGTCTATCAGGTATCGCTTGATCCCGACGAGCACTTCTGGAAGCAGCAGACGTCGGCCCTCCCCTGGATCTGCGTGCGCGATGCAGACGGCATCCAGTCGCAACGGCTCTTGTTGTACAACGTACAGGCGGTTCCCGACTACTTCCTCATCGACCGTGGCAATAACCTCGTAAAGCGTGCCGCGCAGATCAAGGATCTGGAGGCAGAGATCAAGAAACTGCTGTAGATGATGACAAATATGCAAGAATTTCGCTGAAATTCTTGCATATTTGAAATCTTATGCTTACCTTTGCACCCGCAAACAATCAAAATTGTCGGCATAGCTCAGTTGGTTAGAGTATCACCTTGACATGGTGGGGGTCCTTGGTCCGAATCCAAGTGTCGACACAATTAGACTAGCATTTACAATCTTTATCTTCCCTTTTTTATAAAACGTATGCTCTTTGCCTGCCTACTGGCGGCCGCTTCTGTGTTTAGCGTATCAGCACAAAGTATCTATGAGGCCCTGAAACCATAATAAGGCTTCTTCAGAAACTCTCCAGCCAGCCCTTCAACTCGAAGAGCATCTGGTAGTGATAGGCAAATGTCTCCCGGTAGCCCCAGCCATGTCCTCCCGTCGGATAGATATGGATAGAGGCCGGCACATCATGCTTATACAGTTGCTGGTAGTAACTGAAGCCATTGGCGGCGGGCACCGCCTTGTCGTCGTCGGAGAGGGCGAGGAAGGCGCGTGAGGTCGTACGGTTCACCTGCACCTCACTACTGTATTCGGCCTCAAGCCGCCTCATCTCTTTCTTGGAATGGTCCGTCCCCAGCAGACTGTCGTGAGAGCCTTTGTGGGTGAAGCCCAGGTCCATCGTGATGACGGGATAGAAAAGTATCTGGAAGTTGGGCGCAGCCTCTCCCTTGGAGTGGGTGGCTATGGTGGAGGCCAGGTGCCCACCGGCCGAGAAGCCCATGATACCCACGTCCTGGCGATTGATATGCCATTCCGCAGCATGCTGACGCACCACCTTCATCGCCTGCTCCGCATCGGCGATGGGGACTCGTGGATTACCATGAGGCATACGGTATTTCAACACGATGAGGGCGATGCCCTGGTTGTTGAAGAACGTGGCCCACTGGTGTCCCTCATGATCCATGGCCAGATGGGTATAGCCCCCACCGGGACAGCACACGACGGCACGCCCCGTAGCCTTTCCTGCATCGGGCAGATAGACGGTCAGTTCCGCTTTGTCATTCTCGTCACCATTTGAGTTTGGCGCTCCTTTTGGCCATAGTTCCATGTTCGTTACATTCTGTGCTAACGCCACTGCTGAAAAGGCCAGCAGCAGCATGATCATGTTTAGTTTCTTCATTTTTCTACAATTTGCTGGCAAAATTACGAAAAATAGTTGAATTATTTGTATCTTTGCAGGCAGAAACTTAAAACGAACTACAAAAATGAAGAAGATTCTGACGATTCTGGCGCTCACGACACTGACGATCAGTGCGCAGGCCAAGGTTAGACTGCCGCACATCATCTGCGACAACATGGTATTACAACAGCAGACGGACGCCCGCCTCTGGGGCTGGGCAGAACCGGGTAAGACGGTGAAGGTCACCACGTCCTGGAGCGATCAGGTGGCGACGGCCAAGGTCGGCAAGGACGGCAAGTGGCTGGTGAAGGTTCAGACACCCAAGGCCTCGTACGAGCCGCTGAGCATCACGTTCGATGATGGAGAGCCGCTCACTATTAATAATGTACTCGCGGGCGAGGTATGGGTATGCGCCGGACAGTCGAACATGGAGATGCCCGTGAAGGGCTTCTGGATGTGCCCCGTGAAGGACTACAACCAGGTGGTCATCGATGCTGCCAACCATACGGGCGTGCGCTCTGTGAAGATTCCCAGCGTGATGCGTGCCGAGCCACAGGATGATGCCCCGTGCGAGTGGCGCGTCTGCTCGCCCAATACCGTTGGCGAATTCTCTGCAACAGGCTATTTCTTTGCCCGTACGATGCACCAGGCCCTGAATATCCCCATTGGACTGATCGAAGCCAACAAGGGCGGGTCACGCGTGGAGAGTTGGCTGACGAAGGAGAATCTTCAGAAATATACCAATGACCCTACAGACTCCGTGGAGATCTGCAAGAGATGGGCCAAGTGGGACTACCACCGCTCTATGCTATGGGGCAACGGGACGTTCAACCCTATCCTGAACTACACCGTGAAAGGTATCCTCTATTACCAAGGCTGCTCGAACGTGGGCGATCCTGGTGACCAGTACTCTGAGCGCATGAAACTCCTTGTAGATCAGTGGCGTAGCCAGTTCGGTCTGGGGGAGATCCCCTTCTATTTCGTGCAGATAGCCCCATACGCCTACGACGATGATGTCAACAAGATCAGTGGCGCCCTGCTCAGGGAACAGCAGTACAAGGCAGCGCAGATCATCCCCAATAGTTCGCTCGTCTGCACCAACGACCTTGTCTATCCCTACGAATTCACGCAGATCCATCCCACGCAGAAGCAACAGGTGGGCGAGCGCCTGGCCTATACGGCCCTGAACCGTGACTACGGCTTCGAGGGACTGCTCTACAAGAGTTCTAATTACAAAGACATGAAGATCGACGGAGATGCCGTCTATATCCATCTGGACAACAATTACCACACCGACGCTCCCTTCGAGGATATCCAAGGCTTTGAGATTGCCGGTGAGGATCAGGTCTTCTATCCTGCTACCGCCCAGCACTTCTGGCGTGAGGGCGGCGGCTACTGGGACGAAGCCCTCAAACTGACCTCCGACAAGGTAAAGGCCCCAGTGGCCGTACGCTACTGTTTCAAGAATTTCCAACTCGGTAACATGAAGAACGGTGCCAACCTGCCACTCTTCCCCTTCCGCACGGACAACTGGTAAGGACTATGCAGCACCACCCATTAGAAATATTCAGATACTGTCCGAAGTGTGGCAGTGAGTTGTTCGAGATTCACAACTTCAAGAGCAAGCATTGTTCGAACTGCGGGTTCACCTATTACCAGAACCCCAGTTCGTCAACGGCTGCCTTTATCCTCAACAGCAAGGGCGAACTGCTGGTGGTACGCAGGGGAAAGGAGCCTGCCAAGGGTACCCTCGACCTCCCTGGAGGCTTCGTCGATAACGGAGAGTCGGGCGAGCATGGCATGATCCGCGAGATCAAGGAAGAGACAGGCCTCGACATCCAAGAGGTGAAATACCTCTTCTCCATCCCCAACATCTATCGCTATTCAGGCATGGATATCCATACCCTCGACATGTTCTACCTCTGCCATACCGACGATGAGACGACCCTCGCAGGTGACGATGCGGCGGAATGTACCTGGCTGCCTCTCAGAGAGGTCTATGTGGAGCGCTTCGGACTGCGCTCTATCCGTGAGGCTGTTCACCGTTTCCTGCAACAAAATTGTTAAGAAATACAAAATTCCTCTATATATATAAGGTGAGAGCAACTTTTTTGCTTACTTTTGCAGCCCGTAAGAAATAAAACGAGACAAAGTATGCAAAAAAACTTAGTGATTGTCGAGTCTCCAGCCAAGGCTAAGACGATTGAGAAGTTCTTGGGAAAGGACTTCAAGGTGATGTCGAGTTACGGCCATATCCGTGATCTGAAGAAGAAAGAACTCAGTATCGACGAAGTGACACTGGAACCGGAATATGAGATTCCCGACGAGAAGGCCAAACTGGTAGCCGACCTGCGCTCTAAGGCAGAGAAAGCCGAGAAGGTATGGCTCGCATCCGATGAGGACCGTGAAGGAGAAGCCATCTCCTGGCACCTGTGCGAAGTGCTGGGACTGGACAAGCAGAAGACCAACCGTATCGTCTTCCACGAGATTACGAAACCCGCCATCCTGGAGGCTATCGAGCATCCCCGCCACCTGGATATGAACCTGGTGAACGCCCAGCAGGCCCGACGCGTGCTCGACCGTATCGTGGGCTTCAAACTCTCTCCGGTGCTGTGGCGCAAGGTGAAGCCCGCCCTCTCTGCCGGACGTGTGCAGAGCGTGGCCGTGCGCCTCATCGTAGAACGGGAAAGGGAAATCCAGAATTTCAAGAGTGAGACCTACTATAGCGTGAACGGCATCTTCGCCATCACCAATGCCGACGGCTCGGCCACCGAAGTCAAGGCCATGCTCGCCAGCCGTTTCAAGACGGAAGAGGAGGTGAACGCATTCCTGGAGAAGTGCAAGGAAGCCACCTACACCGTGGAAAGCATCACGAAGAAACCCGTGAAGCGCACTCCGGCACCCCCATTCACAACCTCAACCCTTCAGCAAGAGGCTGCCCGCAAACTGGGCTTCACGGTGTCGCAGACCATGATGGTAGCCCAGCACCTGTATGAGAACGGACGCATCACCTATATGCGTACCGACTCCGTGAACCTCTCAAAACTTTGTCTCGGTGCCAGCAAGGAAGAGATTACAAACCTGTATGGACAGGACTATAGCAAGCCCCGTCAGTACCACACCAGTTCAAAGGGTGCCCAAGAGGCCCATGAGGCTATCCGTCCCACCTATATGGATCAGCCAGAGATTGAGGGCACTGTCCAGGAGAAGCGCCTATACGAACTGATCTGGAAACGCACGATAGCCAGTCAGATGGCCGATGCCGAGATAGAGAAGACCACGGCCAACATCAGCATCAGCACCACCGGCGAACAGTTCGTCGCCCAGGGAGAGGTCGTCAAGTTCGACGGTTTCATCAAGGTCTATCGGGAATCAGCAGAAGATGACGAACAACAGGAGGAGTTTGGCCATCTGCTCCCACCGATGAAGAAAGGACAGGAACTGACACGCCGGGAGATCACCGCCACAGAGCGCTCCAGTCAAGGACCGCAGCGATACACCGAAGCCAGTCTCGTACACAAGATGGAGGAACTGGGCATTGGTCGCCCATCAACATACGCGCCCACCATCTCCACCATCCAGCAACGCGAATACGTACAGAAGGGAGACAAGAAAGGCGAAGAACGCTCGTTCACGATCATCACGCTGAAGGGCAAGCAGGTCACTCAGAAGACCCGCAAGGAAGTCGTCGGCTCAGAGAAGGGAAAACTCATACCTACAGATATCGGCATCGTGGTGAACGACTTCCTGATGGACAACTTCAATGATATCATGGACTACAATTTCACCGCCAAGGTGGAACAGGACTTCGACCGGATTGCCGAGGGAGAAGAGAAATGGACGGACATGATGCAGACGTTCTACGACGACTTCATGCCAGAGGTGGATAAGACCATGAACAGCCGTAAAGAGCACAAGGCCGGTGAACGCGAACTCGGTATCGACCCGAAGAGCGGTCGCCCCGTCTTCGTGAAGATCGGGCGCTTCGGTCCCGTGGTCCAGATTGGTACCGCCGACGACAAAGACAAGCCACAGTTTGCCCAACTGCCCAAGGACCAGAGCATGGAGACCATCACCCTCAACGATGCACTCGAACTGTTCAAGTTGCCCCGTGAACTGGGAGACTACGAGCATAAGCCCGTCACCATCGGCACCGGACGCTTCGGCCCGTATATCCTCCATAACCGCAAATACACCTCCCTGCCTAAAGGTGCTGACCCCATGACGATCACGCTCGACGAGGCCATCGCCCTCATTGAAGAGAAGCGCGAGCAGGACAACCAGAAGCATCTGAAATTCTTCCTCGAGGACCCGAAACTGGAAGTGCTCAACGGTCGCTATGGTCCTTATCTGGCCTACGACGGCAAGAACTACCGCCTGCCTAAGAGCCTGCATGAGAAAGCCGCACAACTGACATACGACGAGTGCATGAAAGTTATCCAGGCCGTACCAGCAAAGAAGAACTGACATGATGCGGATTATCCTGATAGGCTACATGGGCGCCGGGAAGACCACCGTCGGAAAGGCACTCTCCAAGGAACTGGGCGTCACCTTCTATGATCTCGACTGGTATATCGAGAGCCGGATGCGGAAGAGCGTGGCACAGATCTTCGCTGAGCGCGGTGAGGAGGGGTTCAGGAAGATAGAGTACAACATGCTCCACGAGGTGGCGGAGTTTGAGGATGTCATCATCAGTTGCGGTGGCGGCACACCCTGTTTCTTCGACAATATGGACTATCTGAACCAACAGGGGCAAGTGGTCTATCTGAAGGCAGACCCAGAGGTGCTTTACAAACACCTGCTGATGGGGAAGGTCGAACGCCCGCTGCTGAAAGGAAAGACGCCTGAACAACTGATCAACTTTATCCAGGAGCAGTTGGAGAAGCGTGAGCCCTACTACTCGAAAGCCCAATATACGCTGGACGTCAGCCTGATGGACAATTACGAGAAGATCAAGATCAGTATCGCCAGACTCCGCGAACTGCTGAATGTATAATAACGTTTCAATCAATTCACTCATTACCTAAGCCTTATGAAGAAATGGACCACAGACGACTCAAAGGAACTCTACAACATTAACGGTTGGGGTACCTCCTATTTCGGCATCAACGACAAAGGCAATGTCTATGTCACGCCGTGTAAGAACCAGACGCAGATCGACCTGCGCGAAGTGATGGATGAACTGGCCCTGCGTGACGTCACCCCTCCGGTACTGCTCCGCTTTCCCGATATCCTTGACAACCGTATCGAAAAGACATGGAGTTGTTTTAAGAAGGCAGCCGAGGAATACGATTACAAAGGAGAGAACTACGTGGTCTATCCTATTAAGGTCAACCAGATACAACCTGTTGTCGAGGAGATTATCTCCCACGGCAAGAAGTTCAACCTCGGCGTAGAGGCAGGCTCCAAGCCAGAGTTGCATGCCGTCATCGCCGTACAGTGCCAGAGCGATTCCATCATTGTCTGCAACGGCTACAAAGATCAAGGGTACATCGAACTGGCCTTGCTGGCCCAGAAGATGGGCAAGCGCATCTTCATCGTCGTGGAGAAACTCAATGAATTGGAGATTATTGCCAAGGTGGCGAAGAAGATGAATGTGCGTCCCAACATCGGCATCCGCATCAAACTGGCTTCCAGCGGCAGCGGCAAATGGGAGGAAAGCGGCGGGGATGCCTCGAAGTTCGGACTGACGAGTGCCGAACTCCTTGAAGCCCTGGACATGCTTGACAAGAAGGACATGCGCGACTGCCTGCGCCTCATCCATTTCCATATCGGTAGTCAGATCACGAAGATTCGCCGTATCCAGACGGCTCTCCGCGAAGCCTCACAGTTCTATATCCAACTCCATAAGATGGGCTATAACGTGGATTTCGTGGACTGTGGCGGTGGTCTCGGCGTCGATTACGACGGTACCCGTTCCCCGTCGAGCGAGTCGTCGGTCAACTACAGCATTCAGGAGTACGTCAACGACTGTATCTACACCTTCGTAGAGGCCGCCAACAAGAACGACCTGCCCCACCCCAATATCATCACTGAGAGCGGACGCTCACTGGCTGCCCACCACTCCGTGCTCATCATCGACGTGCTGGAGACGGCCTCGCTGCCGGAGATGCCCGAGGAATATGAGCCCGACGAGAATGCCCACCAGTTGGTCAAGGACCTCTATGATATCTGGGACAACCTCTCGCCGCGCAACGTGCTTGAGGACTGGCATGATGCGGAGCAGATCCGTGAAGAGGTCCTCGACCTGTTCTCCCATGGCATCGTCGATCTGAAGACCCGTGCGGAGATTGAGGCCATGTACTGGAGCGTCTGCCACGAGATCAATATCCTGACCAAGAGTCTGAAGCATATTCCCGAAGAACTGATGAACATCGACAAACTCCTGGCTGACAAGTATTTCTGCAACTTCTCGCTCTTCCAGAGCCTGCCCGACTCATGGGCTATCGACCAACTCTTCCCCATCATGCCCATCCAGCGGCTCGACGAGCGGCCTACCCGCAATGCCACCATCCAGGACATCACCTGCGACTCCGACGGCAAGATTGCCAGTTTCGTCACCAACCGCATCAACTCACATTCCCTGCCAGTCCATCCCCTGCGAAAGAATGAGCCCTACTACCTCGGTGTCTTCCTCGTAGGAGCCTATCAGGAGATCCTGGGCGACATGCATAATCTCTTCGGTGACACCAATGCCGTACATATCTCCGAGAAAGACGGCTCTTACCACATTGACCAGATTATCGACGGTGAGACTGTCGCCGAGGTGCTCGACTACGTGCAGTACGATCCAAAGAAACTCGTGCGCCAACTGGAGGTATGGGTGGCCAAGAGCGTTAAGCAGGGAAAGATCTCGCTCGAAGAGGGTAAGGAATTCCTCTCGAATTACCGCTCAGGCCTCTATGGCTATACCTACCTAGAATGACTAGGATATCTAGAATGACTAGGACGACTAGAAAATAAGAAATATGAAAGAAAGACTGACGATAGTAAAGGTCGGTGGGGCGGTCGTTGAAGACGAGGCCCAACTCGCACAACTCCTGAAGGACTTCAGTGCCATCGAGGGGCGTAAGGTCCTCGTCCATGGCGGAGGTCGCCGTGCCACACAGGTCGCCTCCCAACTCGGTATCGAGTCGAGGATGGTGAACGGCCGTCGCATCACCGATGCCGATATGCTCAATGTCGTCACGATGGTCTATGGCGGACTGGTGAACAAGAATCTCGTGGCACGTCTGCAGGCCAACGGCGTGAATGCCTTAGGCCTCACGGGCGCCGACATCAATGTCATCCGCAGTCATAGACGACCCCTCAAGGATGGTATCGACTATGGCTTCGTGGGCGACGTGGATCAGGCTGACGGTCAGATGCTCAGCCGTCTTATCGAGGAGGGTATCACCCCCGTGATGGCACCACTGACCCACGATGGCGAAGGCCATATCCTCAATACCAATGCCGACACCATCGCCTCTGAGACCGCCAAGGCACTGGCTCCCTACTACGACGTCACCCTTATCTTCTCCTTTGAGAAGAAAGGAGTGCTCAGCAATCCCGATGACGACGATAGCGTCATCCCATCCATCACGCACGCAGACTTCTTAAGATACAAGGCCGACGGCACCATCAGTGGCGGGATGCTTCCGAAGATTGAGAACGCCCTCGCTGCCATCGACGCAGGTGTCGGCCGTGTCATCATCACCCTCGCCACCGCCATCGACGGACAGCATGGTACGGTGATACGAAAATAGTGAAGAGCGAAAAAAAAATCGCTCTTCACTGTAACTTTTCCTTGTCCCAATCGTCTTACATTACAGAGAGGATGAAAAAGATCAACTTCAGAAACGATATCCTTCCGCTGAAGAACGAGTTATACAGGCTTGCCCTCCGCATCACCCTCAACCCGGCAGAAGCGGAAGATGTCGTACAGGAGACAATGATCAAGGTCTGGAACAGGCGAGACCAGTGGGACGAGATAGAATCCATCGAAGCCTTCTGTCTCACCATTTGCCGAAACCTCGCACTCGACAAGATGCGCAGGATGGAGGGGCAGAACCAGAGTCTCGACGAGGGAGTGCACGATACCCCTGACCGCAGTTACTCATCCAACCCTGAGGAGCAGGCCATGCAGCGAGACCGTATCGCACTGATCCGCCGCCTCATCGAGAGCCTTCCAGAAAAACAGCGCAGCGTCGTACAGTTGCGTGACTTTGAAGGAAAAAGTTATAAGGAGATCGCCGCCATCATGGCCATCAGCGAAGAACAGGTAAAGGTGAATATCTTCCGCGCCCGGCAGGCACTCCGACAGAAATATCTTGAAACAGAGAAATATGGACTATAAATACATCGAACAACTCTTGGAGCGCTACTGGCAGTGTGAGACCACACTGCAGGAAGAGGCTATCCTCCGTACCTTCTTCAGCCAGCCCGCATCCCCCGATATCCCTGAGCATCTCTGGAGATACCGCGACCTCTTTGTCTGCCAGACAGAGCAGGAGGAGCCACTGGGTGAGGATTTCGACGAGCGCATCCTGGAGAAGATCGGAGAGGCTCCAAAGGCAGAGATCGTCACACTGAAGGACCGGCTGATGCCCCTGTTCAGGGCTGCTGCCATCGTGGCCATCCTCCTGACGCTGGGCAACGCTGCCCAGGCACCATGGGAATGGGGATGGGACGATCCGAAGGATGCATATACGAAGTTTCATGAACACGATGCCGACACTGTCAACGTGCTGAACACGATTCAGGCGGAGAATATCACCGACAGTATCAAGGCGGCTTCCACGGAGAACTCCACCTATCTGGAATGACTATTTTCTATGCTTTCTATATAATAAATAATCCATTTCTAACACACTAAAGGAAACTGGGAAGTTTCCGTCTCTCAAATTTTAAAGATACTAACTTAGAGAAAAGGGCTGCCCGATGGCAGCCCTTTCTGTTAGTCTATTTCTTCAGCCGCAGGTTCAATTGGTAGAGTGCAGGCAGGAAGATACAAAGTGAGAAAAGCAATGCCAGCAGTACCGTGCGCTGACTGCCGAAGAGGTCGAGCAATGTCATGTTCGGGTCGGGGTAGAAATTATAGAGCACGTATGCCACCGTATTGTTCACCCAGTGATATACCACACCAGGCACGATGCTGTCCGTGCGGTAGTACAGCCAGCCGAGCAGCAGGCCGATCATGAAGGCATGAGGCATCTGCGCAGGGTTTAAATGTATCATGGCAAAGAGCAAGGCTGAGATACAGATGCCCACCCATGGATTCGGTCTCCACTGCAACAAGGCCCGCAGTATGGCTCCACGGAACACCAACTCTTCAGACAGAGGCGCTAACAGTCCTACGACGAAATAGCCCCACCGGTCCTTGAGGATGATGTCGAAGGCCTCTTCTGCAATGTTCGGCAGTTCGGGCATCTGCTCCTGCAGCCACGATGACGGGATCAGCACTCCCAGGGCTGCCAGGACACACCAGAACAAAGCGAACCAGGGTCGGGTCTGCACCCAGTGGCGCGACACCACCGCCCATTTCGCCGCCAGGAAGACGACGATGGTCACGATGCCAGCCACGGCCGTGGTGGCAATCAGCGTTACCGCATCCTGTTCACCCTTTCCCATCAGCAGTTCACAGGCCAGCGACACCAGTCCGCCAGCCAACAATTGTATGCCTACGAATACCAACGTATAAGTCAATGCTTTTTTCATCCTAATAGTTGTTTTACTTGTTCTCGATCATTATCCAGTTGGGCTGTGAGGGCCTCCGGCGACTCAAACCGGCGTTCCGCCCGCAGTCTCTTCACGAATGCCACGGACACCAACTGCCCATAGAGGTCGCCGCTGTAACCAAGGATATTCACCTCCAGTGTCTGTCGGTTACCATGAAATGTCGGACGCGTCCCGATGTTCATCATGGCCGCCCTTGGCTGCTGGTCTCCCTCCAGGGATGCCCAGACGGCATAGACCCCAGGCGCCGGGATGAGTTTGTCGGCGGCATCGGGCTCCAGATTGGCCGTGGGATAGCCCAGACGGTGACCAATATGCTCGCCGGCCGCCACCTGTCCGCGCAACTGATACAGGCGCGTCAGGTAATGTGGCATCAGATCCACGCGCCCATCCACTGCCAGCAGTCGCCGGATAACGGATGAACTGACGGGCTCGCGGCCGTCATCCATCATGGCAGCATCGCCACGGAACACCTGCATACCCATCTCATGCCCGTAACGCACATAATCCTCGAAACCTTCCGTACGGTCGTGGCCGAACCGGTTGTCATAACCCGTGACAAGCACCTCGACCTGCAGTTGCTCCCTGAGAACCTGCTTCATAAACACCTGTGCCGACAGGCCAGCCATCTCCAGTGTAAATGGCAGCACGACGAGTTGATCAACCCCCAACTGTGCGATGATGGACTCTTTCTCTGCCAGGGTTGTCAACAACTGCGGGTGAAACGACGGGTCAAGTACCTGCCGGGGCGGTCTGTCAAAGGTGATGACCGTCGAGGCCAGCCCCATCTCGCGGGCCTTGTCCACCACCTGTCCGATCACATGCTGATGGCCGAGGTGCACACCGTCGAACATACCGACTGTCGCCACGCAGGCTTTGGGCCGTTCTGGGCACTGATTAAGGTAAAATTTCTCCATGAGCGCACAAAGTTAAGCATTTTTCGCTGTTTTCACAAAAAAAATTTGGATATTTAAGGTTTTTACCGTATCTTTGCATCCCAAATCCCGGACTTGTAGCTCAGTTGGTTAGAGCAACAGACTCATAATCTGGAGGTCCCAGGTTCAAGCCCTGGCTGGTCCACTACACTTTCTACATTTTATGAAAAGAAGGAGTAATTGGATAAAATGCGTAGTGGCTGTATCCCTATGCTTAACGGTTGTCAGTTGTTCAAGAGTGACAGAATCAAGCCAGGAACAGAAGTTCGTCGATAATTTCAATGCCCTGGTGATGGGCGGGAAGACGATCGACAGCCATCAGGACTGGAGCACGGTAGGCAATGCCTCCGTCAAGGTCAGTGTCGATTACGACAACGACAAAGCCTACACGGTATATATCTCTACGACTCCCCTGATCCTCGATGCGAATGCCGCCTATATCGGTATGGCCAAGTTGGCATCCGGCGAGTCGAAGACCATCAGCATCGCCCGTCCTGCCAACACGCCCCTCCTCTATGCCGCCTGCTATGATGAGCAGGGCCATGCCGTCAGCAAGCCCTTCGTCGTCGGTGAAGGTGAGACGGAAGTCGCGTTCTCTGGCAAGAGCCCGTCGGAAACGGCCAGTTACTCCCCCACTCTGGACAACAGATGGAGCGTTCCCGCCCGAGTCATGCCCGACCTATCGGACTATACCACAGGAAAACTCATCGACCCAAGGAATCTCGAGGAAAAGATCGACTACGAAGGAGAAGTGCACTATATCGTCAGTTCCGACTTCTTAGGCTTCATACCCAGTCTGAGCACGTTCGACAAGAAATCAGTCTATGTCACCGCTACCTGGACCCTGTCGTTCAACCAGCGGGTGTCCCGGAATAATGTCCTCATCGTGGGTGAAGGCGGCAGGCTTGTCGTCCCTGATGGCTTCCGACTCACTTCCGCACCACTGGCCGACGAGGAGTGCGGCCTGATCTATGTCCTCCCGGGTGGAGAGATCGTTGGTGACGGAGAAGTGGAGTTTTCCACCAACGAGGGCACCTTCTGCTATAATGCCGGTACCATCACCTGCCTGAATGTCCGTATGAATGGCGGCACCCTCTACAACAGCGGCACGATAGGGGCCACGGGGGCCTCCTCTACCGCACTGGTCTGCTCCGCCAACGACAGGGCGTCGAGCCTCTTTGTGAATGCCGGCGTGGCCAACCTCACCGCGATTATCGGCGATGAACTGTCCATCGACAATGCCGGCTATCTGAAAATCAACGGCGGACTGACGCTGAACGGCACTTCCAGGATGGACGACGGCAGTTATACCGAGTGCACGTCGCTCACCCTGAACGGCGATGCCTCGGGCGGCAAGGTGCTCTACATGGGCAATGCCGCCTACATGAACTGCCTGGGTGACGTGAGCATCGACAACTTCGGGGTACAGGGGCCTGCCGATGCCAACTTCAAGGCCAATGCCATCTTCAAGGTCAACCGCTGCACCAACTGTGTGACGACCGAAGGCGTGGCAGACACCTATCTGCTCGACCATGTCGAACTGATCCTTCCCAGCACTTTCCCCACTATCTTCAACAACGGGGCCATCAACGCATGGGACAGTGACAAGCGCGTCATGGGCGTCGGCAAGTTACTGGAGAGTTTCTCCGGCTACCAGAACCTCCGCATGCTCTACTACTGGTTCAACGGCTATGAAGGGAAACTGCTCGACGCAGGTAACTACCTCGTGAGCCAGGATGGAGGGAAATACGCTCTCGTATGGAACGGTTCCGCAGCGACAGGCGTGGAGAGCAGTCGCCAGACCTGCACCTACAGCACCTCGCCATCGTACAACCATGCCGGCCATGCCACCTTCAACAGTGCAGAGACGGGCTCTACCCCCGCTATCGGCTGTGTCTTCTATCTCTTCGAGACGCTGGAGTCATCCACGAAGGACTTCGACTACAATGATGTCGTCCTCCGTGTCAACACCCCCATCGACAATGGCGACGGCACCTTCCTCACCAGCGTACAGGTGATGTGCGTGGGCAACACGGTGAAGACCACCGTGCTCTACGACGGAGCACCCTTCGGCGACGAGGTACATAGCGCCATCGGCACCGCCGTCACCTCACCCATCAACGTCACCTCCGTCAGCCGCCTGTTCCGCAAACTGGACGACATCACCTTCACTAACGGTGGCTTCCGTACAGATGCCCTCGGCTTCTCCCTGAGCGTGGAAGACGAGAACGGCACCGTCACGACAGAGTCACAGCCCGCCCTACAGGGTGAGGCCCCGCTCTATATAGTGGTCAATGGCAATCCTTCAGGCAAATTCTTCTGGCCCTCCGAGGGCAACAATATCGGTGTGGCCTACCCGCAGTTCAGCAACTGGGCAGCCAACACCCAGACTGCCATCGACTGGTACGACAGCAGCAACGCCACAAGCAGTAAGATCGTCTCTTATTAGAACACCTGGCTCTGAGTAGGATATTCGTACCAGTCGAGTGCCCTGGTACGGTCCATGGCCCATTCGCCGAACGAATGACCCAAGGTCTGATAGGCGCCAAACGTGTGCACCTCTTTCATGATAAAGCCGATGTTCACGCCCTCCAGCGGCCAGCGATAGTCCTTCTTGGGAATGCAGAACGCCCAGGGAAGGGTCTTGATCGTTGAGGGAGAATAGTCGTAGATCACCTCAGAATTCCGGTAGTTATATTGGTGCACCTCGAAGATGCCGCCATTAAACATCCTCAGGATAAACGGATCCAGCCTGTCCATCGAGAAGGCATTCAGTTCCGATGCCGACTTGAAGGTGACGATATATGTCACGGTACGCCCCACGAACTGTGCATAGTCGGTACCGGTACCCGTTGACACATTATATTTCTTGCGCTTCATCATGCCGAAGTCATCGTCGAGCAGGTCGCCAGTGGCCCAGTGGGCATCGCAGAACAGGTTGATGACCGCCTCGCCATGCTGCCCGGTGAGCAGGAACTGCTTGTCCTTGAGCACCATGAGCATCTGGTCGGAGATGTCCTTCCCGTTGGTCCTGTTGAACGACAGGCTATCCACCGTCTTGACACTCTCTATGTCGGAGGCCTTGAAGCCGTTCAGACAGATAGCCGCCGACACCTGCTCCTCCGAACCTACGGCAGCCAGTGTCACCGTGATCCTGATCTCCTTTTCACCCGTCCGCGCCTGCGAGATGCGCATCACCACGTCGTTGTAGTCAAAATCGCCGGGCAACGGATAGGACTCTTCGTAACAATAGGTGTATTGCTGGGGCTTGGGATCGTATGACAACTTCTCGTGATCGACCAGCAGGTCCCTGAACTCTATCGACGACTCTGTATTGGGATTAAAGCCCACGATGCTGTATTTCCCCTCATCATCCACCAGCGCCGCAAAGAGTTCCGTCGCCGTGGCGGGATAGGAGACAGCCATCGGGAACCGTTCACCGGCCGAGGCCCAGGCCTCGCCCACCACCTCGGCATCGCCCGTCAACCTGGGGTTCGACGTCAGGATCTTGATCTTCTGCGTCCCGCCCGAGTCTGGCGCCTGGATCATCAGCGTCTTCTCCCTGGTGAGCAGCCATGTGTGGTTGGCATCCACGGTATCTACTGGCGACACACTGTCGTACAGGCTCTGCGCCTCTTTCTCACTATACATCTCATGGCTACACGAGATGTTCATGCCTATCATCATCAAGATGGCAGCCATCGCTGCCCACTGGAGTTGTTTCATATCTTATTTTGCATTATTTTGCGCCAAAATTACGAAATTTATTGCACACTTACGTCATGAAACGGCATGTTTTACAGATTTTAACATCGATTTTGATACAACTTCGCGGATTTTTAATTAAATTTGCACCCAAATCGATTAGGTTGATTAAGTTACGTAACATTCTATTAATAGTTTATTTGCAATGAAAAAGTATTTGATTAAAGGATTACTGGCTCTTGTCGCAGGAGGTTTTGCAGCCAGTTGTGCTGACAAGGATGTTGACTATGTCCCCCTTGCCCAGCAGAAGTCACAAGCCTATGAGAAGGCATTCGAGGAGATGATCGGCGGTAAGGTCGATCCTAATCAGGACTGGGGTTTCGAGTCGATAGCCCTGCCCGAAGAGGATGCCGCCACCCGCGCCATGACGCGTAATAACGGTATCGATGGCGCTATCAATGTCAATGGAAACGAATGGACAGAATGTCCGGGAGTCACCATTCCTGATGAGGTGAACAAGATTTTTGAGTATGTTAAGAATGGAACCACTTGGATGAGGAATAACAACAAGCCTTTCGCAACTACTCACCCAGAGAATCTTAATGGCTATTTTGTAACACAGGTAAGAAGTGGTGCTAATAACTATGCCGACAACACTTACACCAATACCTATAACAACAACGCACAAGTTACGAATGTTGGTAACTGGATGAACCATCTCCAGATTGCATTCAACCAGAATCCCAGAATGTCAGATTTAAATAATGCAAATGAAGGGAACGGATATAATGCATCTGGATGGGAGCACATTAATAATTTTAATGGTAGTAAGAATGTAGATTATGGCTTTGTAACATCTCCTGGCAACGGTAACACAAAGGTCGAGGGCAAGGGAGCATACGACTTTGCTTATTACAACTCTCTGGATAGCAAGTACCATAATAAGTGGATCCTTGTTGACGGTGCCAACATTTCAAGCGATGGCGCATACGCCAACTACTACTATGTATGTTTCGACTTTGAAAGCACCCCGACTAATAATACGACACGCTATTCCTACTATGACGAGACTCAAGGTAACGGCGGCTTTAATGGCCAATTGTCTGGAACCTATTATACAAGTGAAGAGGTTTTGGCAGCACTTAAAAGTCAGGGCATTACAGACAGAAGCAATATACAGATTACTGGTTGGGAGCAGCAGGACAAGATGATTCCTGGTGACAATGTCTATTCAGACTGGATCATCCGTATCACTAAGGGCAGTTCGACTACTCCTGGCACTGGCACTACCCCTCCGCCCTCAGAGACGACCACTACCACCACTCAGCACATCAAGAAGAAGGTGCTGGTTGTGCAGGGACGCGTGTTCTGCGAGGACCTCGGAACAGCAGGCCGCAAGGATATCGACTTCAACGACATCGTGTTCGATGCCCGTATATGGTACACCTTCGAGTTTGACAGGGTGACCACAGGCTCCAGTACGGAGGACAAGAACTACAGCGCAGGTAAGTACGAGGCAGAGATATGCCTGCTGGCTGCCGGAGGAACGATTCCCGTCAAACTGGCAGAGAGGAATGTACACGACATCTTCCAGCCCGCTGCCGGACTGACCACCATGGTCAACACCGTTGACGACCATGCCGACATTGGGATTACATGGGAGAACTCCTCTGCAGAGAGAGACCCCGTCACCTTCACCTACGACATGACCACTATCGTCAACCAAAAAGGCACCATCAGCCTCAACGATATCCCCCTCGAGGTGCTGTGGACCATGGGTAGCAGCGACGATCCCTCAAGCGGCTACGGCACCATGCAGTCCGTGGGCGTGCTGAACGCTAACTATGGTCAGGTTCCCCATAAGATCTGTCTGCCCATCGGCACGGTATGGCCCAGCGAGCGCAGAAGCATGGCAGGAGCATATAAGTATTTCGCAATATGGGCTACGGACAAGAGTTCATATCCTGAGTTCTACAAAAACGAAGGCGACCAGGTCGCCACAGACTCCCTCTATACAGGCAAGACCACTGGCCTGTCGCTGACGGATGCCAACGGCCGCGAATACTATACCACCAACGACGGCAACATCTGGACCAACTACTCAGCCGAGGAAATCCGCTCTTCCAGCAGTTACTCTGTCATAGAGACCACGCTTTGGGAAGGCAGCCAGACCTACTCTTCCGAGTCCGGTTCAAATGAAAATCTGACCATTGCCTCCGTCACGTTCAACGTGGGCGACAAGTTCAGGGTATATGGTACCAACGGAAGCGGCAGCAACAGGTGGATCACCTTCAAGGATGCTGCTAATCAGGCCATTGTCAGTGTAAACTCAGGCATAGACTTCTCAGTCAAGGGTTACTACAGCATTGAAGTGGAAACACAGGATCAGGCCAGCAAGTTCTCCAACGGACCACTCTTGAATATTGACGCCCAGGACATGACGATCACCAAGATCACGAAGGTTTCTACCTCGTCTAACTAAGCACTTTAAATAATCTAAAATACATTTCATTGCATGAAGGGGCGTCCGCGTGAGCAGGCGCCCCTCTTTTTGTTAAAATGATGTTAATAAGTAACGATTTTAGCAAAACTGATTTGGAAAGTAATCCCAAAAAGCGTAACTTTGTCGGGAAATGAGCCTCTAAGAGTTATATGACTGAAAGAAAATATCCAATTGGCATCCAAACCTTCTCGCGAATCATCCGCGAAGGATACCTGTATGTAGATAAAACTGACTTGGTATGGGAGTTACAGCATTTTGCCAAATTTGTTTTTCTCAGTCGTCCACGCCGATTTGGCAAGTCCTTGCTTTCCTCCACACTGGAGTCATACTACCTTGGAGAAAAAGAACTATTCAATGGGCTCAAAATCATGAAATACGAGAATGACTGGGACAATTATCCGGTTATCCACCTAGACCTCAGCATGGGCAAAGGCCAAGCCAATGCTGAAGAACTGCGATCCACCCTGCTTTGGCTTTTACAGCCATTAGCAGATATCTATGGCAAAAAAGAATATGAGACAAGCCCAGGCAAACTACTGACGGGAATCATCACCCGAGCACAGCAACAGACTGGAAGGCAGGCCGTTATAATCATTGACGAATATGATGCCCCATTATTGGAAGTCTTGCATAAAAAAGATGTGCTTGAAGACATGCGCAACGTCATGCAGGAATTCTACCTTCCACTGAAATCTAATGAAAGGAATATCAAATTCTGTTTTATCACAGGTATCACGAAATTTTCCCAACTGAGTATTTTCTCCACGATCAATAACCTGAAGAATGTTTCGATGAATCCAAGGTTTTCTGCTATCTGTGGAATCACAGAACAGGAAGTAAGGACCGTCTTTAAAAAGGAAATCATTCAGATGTCAAAAGAATATAATTGTTCGTCTGGAGATATGTTCCAAAAAATCAAAGATATGTATGATGGGTATCATTTCTCCGCAAAGTCAGAAGACATCTATAACCCATATAGCCTTCTCAATGCATTTGCAGACAACAAACTGACAAGCGAGTGGTTTGCCACTGGTACCCCTTCGTTCCTCATAGAGCAACTGAAACGCTTTCACACAGATATTACATCCCTGGAGAAACTTGAAGTCATGTCAACAGCATTCGACAGGCCTACAGAAGACATGGAGGATGCACTACCTCTACTCTATCAGGCAGGCTACCTGACTATCAAAGACTATGACCGCCTCTCGGATGTCTATACACTCTCATTTCCAAACAACGAAGTGCGAACAGGGATACACAAGGGTTTGCCATCCGATTCTGGAGGGCATTGAATGATGGCGATGCCAACAAGGCTATGCTTGAGATGCAAGCATATCTTGCCAGTCTGCCTTACGTAGAGGGATTTAAAAAGAAACTGGAAAACGTTGCCACTGCAGAGGGCTTTTACGAATACACATTCTATTTGTTATTCACATCCTTCAATGACTTAGTGCGCACTCAGGTTAAAAGTTCAAAAGGCCGCACAGACCTTATTGTCTTCATGCCTGACACTATCTATATCATGGAACTGAAGGTCAATGACACTGCCCAAAGCGCATTAGAACAGATTAATAAGCGCGGTTATGCTATCCCATATCAAACCGATGGGCGTAAAATCATAAAGATAGGTATCAAGTTCGACACGGAAACACGAACCATCGACCAATGGCAGATTGAATCCTAACTTTGCTTATATTATCATTTTCTATACGAATTATAGCAAACTACGCAAGTTTATATGTTCCTTAACTTTCTTTAACCAGGAAAAGGTGGCAACCTATTTATATTTTTTGTATCTTTGCAGCACTTTTTTAGTAAAAAAGCGCTCTCAAAACGAACAAAAATTCAGAAAAGATAACCAAATTATTAACAATTAAAATTAAGAGATTATGAAAAAGTATTTGATGACAGGTTTAGCAGCCGTAGCGCTGTGCGCCGCCATGACCAGTTGCTCAAAGGGTGGTGACGACATCTATGATCCAAATGTAAGAGTTGTTGACAATGCAAACCAGGCTGTAGAGAAGTACAACCAGGCATTCCTGAAGTATGTTGGTGCTAATAGTGTTGCTGATATCCCCTCTAATCAGACTTGGGGCTTCGGTGGCTATGACGCTGCAGGCACGCGTACTATTAATGTGAATGGTAATCAGTGGAAAGACTGCCCGGAAGTTGGTACCAAAGAAGAGGCTGATGTTCTGGCCTATCTTTCTACTCTCCAAACTAAAGAGAAAAATCCTGTTAGACTTCAAGATTATTTTGTGACTCAGATTCATAAGGGTGACGAGACCTATAATAATAAGGATGGAGGCTATGTTGGCATAGGTAGTGATAAGATGAATAATCTGCACATTGCCATGAGTGATGGTCTTACCATTAGTAATAAAGGTATTCTGAGTGCAGAAGGTCCTACTGCTTGGGATCACATCAATAACTTTAACGCAGGAACTTGTAATGACTGGGGTGCTGGCGACAAAGATGGTGAAGGTAATACAATGGTTTTAAATGGCGGTACCTTTGATTTCGCTTACCAGGGAGCAGATGACAGCAAGTATCATAATCGCTGGTGTTCCATCGACGGTGCGAATGTACCAAGAACAGATGGTAAAGGTACTAACTATGCTGGCTACTACTACATCTGTTTCGATTTTGAGCAGGATGTTGACGGTAAGACAGCAGCTTATTTTAAAGATGAGAACGGTAACCCCCAAAATATACAGATTCCAGGTGCCTATGCTAATGTTGCAGAAGCAACGGGACAGGCATTCACTTGTAATGGGAAGGAATATGTTTTTGGAGAAAGCGCTAATTGTTCAGAATGGCGTATTGACAATGTCATAAATGGCAACATGATTGTTAATCCTAACAGCAGTTACAAAGACTGGATTGTCCGCCTCGTTAAGGCTGAGCGCGAAAATGAGCCTGATCCAGATGATGTATGTATCATTGCTGAGGACCTGAGTGCTGCTGACGATACCGACTTCGACTTTAACGACGTAGTCTTCACCGTACACTATACTTCTGCTACAACTGCTAAGGTTACGTTGTATGCTGCTGGTGGTACTCTGCCCCTTAAGGTAGCAGGTAGAGAGGTTCATGAAGCATTTAACTATGCCAATCCTGATGCCGAAACAGGTAAATATAAGATGATCAACACTGGCGCTAAGGCCGATGTGAATGACGTTGCACCCGTTGTTCTCTTTGAGAATCTGGCTGTTGACAAGTCAAAGAGGGGTAATGATATCAAGATCTTGGTTGACAAGGGCTCAAAGAACGACGAGGGCCGCTATGTAGAAGATTGGAAGGAGTTGACCGCTACTGGTGGTGAGCCTGCCGCTAAACTCTGCGTTGGCACGGACTTCGCTACTGAGAAAAAGTGGTGCGCTGAGCGCGAGAGCATCAAGAGAAAGTATCCTCTGTTCTCTCAGTGGGTTCTGGAAAACCCGACTCGCATCTGGTGGAGATAATAACACATCAAATACTTAAATAACTAAATTAGGAAAGGGGCCTCTGCGTGAGCAGCGACCTCTTTTTTTATCCCCTCACGCGCGCAGGCGTAGTAGTTGTCTCAAGTCAAAAACAAGTGTCCCACCTGTCCCATCTGTCCACGAAGGATAGTTCCCACCAGGGACAGATGGGACAGGTGGGACACATAAAAAGTGGGTATGGCAACTATAATATATGCGCGGGCGTATGTGCGCGCATGTAGAGATTTCGTCAGGTGGACAGTCGGGTGCGACATAGAAAGAGTCTTTTCTGGAATAGGAAGGCTGTTTCCTGAATTCCCAAGGCCTGGGACGAGAATGAGGAGGCTCCTCACGTTGCTAAAGAGGCTCCCTACGTTGCTAAAGAGGCTCCTCACGTTGCTAAAGTGCCTCCAAATTTTCGTAAAGTGCCTCCTATTTCACGAAGAGGTCGAGGTTTTCCGTGAATTATTTGGCGGAATGGAAAACTTGTCGTATCTTTGCAGTCGGATAGGCCATCGAGGGCCCGTCCGCCTGCAATATTGTTTAACCCTCTAAATTTAATGATTATGAAACATGAGGAAGAAAAAGTGAAAGGAGAAAAGGCGATGGAAGTGGAAATCAGCGAGCGTTACATCAATCCGTACACAGACTTTGGGTTCAAG
>DFTH01000003.1:626-428015 GCA_002379425.1 Prevotella sp. UBA4217 | reverse complement strand
AAAAAAGTACTCGCTTCTTGTACTACTTCTGTCTATGTAAATCTTTCAAAGAACTCTTTCTTTACCGCCTCACAGGACGGCTCTCCTGTTTAGCGGGTGCAAAGGTACGCACTTTTCCCGAACCGGCAAAACTTTTTGGCGAAAAATTTTAGTTTTTATGCACTTTTTTCGCGCATCTTGACAAATGTCAATACGGAACATACGGCCACACCTTATTATATTATATAAAGGAGCGCCAGTTACGACAAAGACAAAGCAGAACCCCTGACACGGAATATCTGCCACATGACACGTTAATTTCTGATAAACGCTTTGTTATTCGGACAAATTGCAGTAACTTTGCACCTTATTAATAAAGAACGCATGTCAACAATACTACATATAGAGACCAGTACCGACGTTTGTTCTGTCGCTGTTTCAGAGGATTCCCAGGTGATATTCCAGCAGGAAGACCACTCTGGTCCCAACCACGCCGAACGTCTGGGTACGATGATCGATGAGGCTCTGTCGTTTACAGACAACCATGCCATCCCATTCGACGCTGTGGCCGTAAGTTGCGGCCCAGGTTCCTATACAGGATTGCGCATCGGAGTATCCATGGCAAAAGGCATCTGCTACGGTCGCGACCTGAGACTGATCGGAGTACCCACGCTGGAGTTGCTTTGCGTACCAGTGTTGCTCAGGGAGATTCCTGAGGAGGACGCACTACTCTGTCCTATGCTCGACGCAAGGCGGATGGAAGTCTATGCGGGCATCTACACGCGGGCGCTGAAGCCCGTCAGGGAGGTTGGAGCAGATATCGTGACGGCAGAGACCTACAAGGAATTTCTTGACGAGCATCCCGTCTATTTCTTTGGCAACGGTGCCAGGAAATGTATGGATGCCATCACCCATCCCAATGCCCACTTCATCGAGGGCATCGAACCTCTAGCCAAGTGGATGCAACCATTGGCAGAAAAAAGGCTCCTCAATAGCCAGTTTGAAGATGTCGCCTATTTCGTGCCCTATTATCTGAAAGACTTCGTGGCCAAAATGCCGCGAAAACTGCTATGAGGATTGAAGAGTTAAAGAATTGAAGAATATGAATATCAAAGGATTAGACTACAACACGCAGCGCAAGAAACTCATCATGCCGGAATACGGACGTGAGATTCAGAAGATGATCGATTACGCCATCAGTCTCACGAACAAAGAAGAGCGTCAGAAGTGTGCGGAGACCATTATCAGGATGATGGAGACGAAAGTGCCCCAGCAGCAGAACAATGCAGAATACCGCCAAATGCTCTGGGACCACCTATACCTGATGAGCCGCCAGCAGTTGGACATCAACTGGCCATACGACGTATCGTCGGCCGAGAAACTACATGCCAAGCCCCAGCCTGTTCCCCTGCCCAAAGACCATATCAAGTTACGCCATTACGGGAAATTGATTGAACAATTGTTTGAGAAACTGAAGACGATGCCAGACGGCAAGGAGCGTGATGCACTGACTTGCTATACAGCCAATCAGATGAAGCGCAACCTAGCCACGTGGGGTCACGGATCGATGGACGACGAGAAGGTGGCTAACGACCTGGCCTACTATACTGACGGTGTAATACAACTGGACCTGAACACATTTAAGTTCGAAAAGTTCGCTGTCTCCGACGACGGTAAGAAAGCCAGCAAGAAAAAGAAATAAACTCAGATATGTCATCATTCATCATCGAGGGCGGCCATCTGCTGCAAGGAACGATCACGCCACAGGGCGCCAAAAACGAGGCGCTGGAGGTCATCTGTGCGACACTACTGACTGACGATGAGGTTATCATCCGGAATATTCCTGATATACGTGACGTCAAAAACCTGATACAGTTGTTGCAGGACATTGGCGTGAAGGTAAGGAAGTTGACTGACAATGACTACTCTTTTCAGGCCGACTCCCTGAACCTCAGTTACTTGGAGAGCGACGACTTCGTCAATTGCTGTGCAGAGTTGCGCGGAAGTGTCATGATGATCGGACCGCTGCTGGCACGGATGGGAAAGGCTGTGATTACGAAGCCTGGTGGCGACAAGATCGGCCGTCGCAGGCTCGACACCCATTTCCTCGGTTTTGAGAAACTCGGTGCAAAGTTTAGCCATATCGAAGGTCGTGATGTCTATGAGATTACCGCCAAGCAGTTGAAAGGCACTTTCATGTTGCTCGACGAGGCCTCTGTGACGGGCACCGCTAATATCATTATGGCCGCAGTCTTCGCCAAGGGCACGACCACTATCTACAACGCTGCCTGTGAGCCCTATATCCAACAACTCTGCCAGATGCTGAACCAGATGGGTGCGCGCATCAGCGGCGTAGGCTCCAACTTGCTGACTATTGATGGTGTGAAGACCCTATACGGTACAGACCATAAGATATTGCCAGACATGATTGAAGTGGGCTCGTTTATTGGCATGGCTGCGATGTGTGGTGACGGCATCCGCATCAAGGATGTGGCAATCAGGCATCTCGGCATCATCCCCGATGCCTTCCGAAAACTGGGCGTGAGGATTAAGACGGAGGGCGACGACCTGTTTATCCCTCGCCAGAAGCACTATGAGATACAGTCGTTTATCGACGGTACGATCATGACGCTGGCTGATGCGCCCTGGCCAGGGCTGACTCCCGACCTCCTGTCTGTACTGATCGTCGTGGCTACCCAGGCACGCGGTAGTGTGCTCTTCCATCAGAAGATGTTTGAGAGCAGGCTGTTTTTCGTAGATAAACTGATCGACATGGGAGCACAGATTATCCTCTGCGACCCCCACCGTGCCGTTGTCGTGGGCCACGACAGGAAGATCACCCTGCGAGGTGGCCGCATGACGAGTCCTGACATCCGCGCAGGTATCGCTCTACTGATAGCAGCCATGAGTGCCAAGGGCACCAGCCGCATCGACAATATCGAACAGATAGACAGAGGTTATGAGCATATCGAGGCACGCCTGAATGCCCTGGGAGCAAAGATTACCAGGAGCACCAGGTAAACTTCCTATGGTTACAGGAAGGTAAGAAAGAGAAAAGAGATGATTAGAAAAGACGATGTTTACAAGATAGGCAGACTGGGCAAGGCACATGGCATCAAGGGGGAGATATCCTTCCATTTTGATGACGATGTGTTCGAACGCACGGATGCCGACTACTTAGTGCTTGACATCGATGGTATCCTCGTACCTTTCTTTATAGAGGAATACCGCTTCAGAAGCGATTCCACCGCCCTGATGAAATTTGACGGTATCGACACCATGGAACGTGCCAAGGAACTGACGGACACGGATGTATTCTTCCCAAGGGAACTGTCGGATGAGGACGGTGAGCATATCTCCTGGGCAGAGATTATCGGTTTTAAACTGGTCGATGCAGTAACGGGAACTGTCGCAGGAACGATCGCCACAGTAGATAACACGACGATGAACACCCTCTTCGAACTAGAGGACGGTCGTCTGATTCCTGCCTCAGAGGACCTGATCCAATCCATAGACACAAAGAAACATCAAATAGCAATCAAACTGCCTGAAGGCATTTTAGAATTATGAAAAAACAAATAGCCATACTCGGATCCACAGGATCCATAGGGACACAGGCCCTCGAAGTAATTGAGGAGCACTCAGACCTGTATGAAGTATATTGCCTGACTGCCAATAACAAAGTGGAATTACTTGCAGAGCAGGCCCACAAGTTCAAGCCTGCCGCCATCGTCATCGCCAATGAGCAGCGCTACGATGAACTGAAGTCGCTGATGAGTGACATGCCCGACATAAAGGTCTATGCTGGTGCGAAGGCCCTTGACGAGATTGTCGAGGCAGGTCCCATCAATATGGTTCTGACGGCCATGGTGGGCTTTGCAGGTCTCTCCCCTACCATCCACGCCATTAAGGCAGGTAAGGCGATAGCCCTGGCCAACAAGGAGACGCTGGTGGTGGCTGGCGAGTTGATTCTCGCTCTTGCACAACAGTACCATACCCCGATCCTGCCCGTCGATAGCGAGCATTCTGCCATCTTCCAGAGCCTTGTAGGCGAAGACCAGAACCCCATCGAGATAATCCTGTTGACAGCCTCTGGCGGTCCATTCCGTCTGAAGTCAATGGAAGAGATTGCCCATGTGACAAAGACCGATGCTCTGAAGCACCCCACATGGGATATGGGAGCCAAGATTACCATCGACTCTGCTTCGATGATGAACAAGGGCTTCGAGGTAATTGAGGCCAAGTGGCTCTTTGGCGTCGATGCCAAGCAGATTCAGGTGCTTGTCCACCCACAGTCAATCGTCCACAGTGCCGTACAGTTCCAGGACGGATCGGTAAAAGCCCAACTCGGCGTGCCAGACATGCGGTTGCCCATCCAGTATGCCTTCTCCTTCCCCCAGCGCCTGCACTTAAGTGGAGAGCGTCTCGACCTGTTCAAGCACTCACTGGAGTTCTTTGAGCCCGACCTGAAGAAGTTCCGCTGTCTGGCCATGGCTTACGAAGCCATCGACAAAGGTGGCAACATGCCATGTATCGTGAATGCCGCCAACGAGATAGTGAATCGTGGTTTCCTGGAGGACAGGTGCGGATTCCTGGAGATGGGCGATATTATCGCAGAAACCATGCTGCGTGCTACTTTCGACAAGAACCCCGACTATGACATTTATGTACGGACTGATGCAGAGGCTCGTCGCATCGCGACGGAACTGATGAACAAATAACAAAGAATAAGATAAGGTAAAAAGATTATGGATATTTTTCTGATACGACTATTGCAGTTCATGCTAGCAATCGGACTGCTCGTGCTGCTCCATGAAGGCGGACACTTTTTCTTTGCCAAACTCTTTGGTGTCAGAGTGGAGAAATTCTACTTGTTCTTCGATCCTAGTATCTGGAAATGGGACGGAAGCCTCTTTAAGTTCAAGCCCAAGAACAGCGATACTCAGTATGGAGTGGGTTGGTTGCCATTGGGTGGCTACTGCAAGATCGCTGGTATGATCGACGAGAGTTTCGATACAGAACAGATGAAACAGCCCGAGCAGCCGTGGGAATTCCGTGCCAAACCCGCCTGGCAGCGTCTGCTGATCATGATTGGTGGTGTACTGGTGAACTTCCTGCTGGCCCTGTTCATCTACTCGATGATACTGTTTTATTGGGGAGACACTTATATCCCCGTGAAGAGCATGAGCCACGGTATGAAGTTCAATACAGAAGCCAAGCAGTATGGCTTCAAGGATGGGGATATCCTCATCGGCACAGAAAAAGGCGAGTTCAAGGACTTTTCCGCCGACCTTTACCGTGATCTCAGCGAGGCCACCCGTGTCGATCTGATCCGCGATGGTAAACAGATGAGTCTGACGCTGCCAGGCGACATCAACCTGCTGGGTATGCTCAAGGCAGAGCCGTCGTTCGTACGTCCGCTCATTCCCGCTGAGGTTGACAGCGTGATGGCAGACTCCCCAGCCGCCAGCATCGGCCTACGTAAAGGAGACCATATCGTCGCCATCAATGGCAAGGCCGTTGATAGTTATAATGAGTTCACTGACCAACTTGGCATCCTCGAAGACATGATGACAGGGGCAAAGAGCAAGGCTGACAGTCTAAAGATCCGCACGGCTACCATCGTTTATGAACGTGGCAATTCCAACGACACCATCAGTGTGACACTGACTCCAGAATTGAAACTCGGTTTCTTTGTTAAGAGCATCGCAGGCATCTACGAACCCATCACGAAGGAATATGGCTTCTTCGAGAGTTTCCCGGCTGGCATCAAGTATGGGTGGAACGTGCTGGCGGGCTATGTAGGCGACATGAAGTACGTGTTTACTGCCGACGGCGCCAAGTCACTGGGCGGCTTTGGAGCCATCGGCAGTCTGTTCCCCCCGATGTGGGACTGGTATCTCTTCTGGAAAATGACCGCCTTCCTGTCGATCATCCTCGCCTTCATGAACATCCTGCCCATTCCTGCGCTCGACGGAGGACATGTACTCTTCCTCATCTATGAGATAATCACGCGCCGCAAGCCTTCAGAGACCTTCATGATTCGTGCTGAGTATGTCGGCTTTGGCATACTGATCCTGCTGATGTTAGTGGCCAATCTCAACGACATCCTGCGCTGGCTGGGGTATATGTAAATTCATCACGCAAAGATGATAGAGGTGATGATGACGTTGTTTGCCCTCCTCGTAGTAGGCTACGTGGCGGGCAAACTTGGTTATTTAGGAGGCGACTTCGACAGACAGTTGTCGCGCCTGGTGATCAACATCACTTGCCCAGCACTGATCCTATCCTCTGCAATGAACGGAGAATTGCCCGACAGGCACTTCATCCTCCCATTACTTGGCATTAGCATCATTACCTACATCATATTAGCGGGTGCTGCCTTCCTGCTGCCCCGCTACATAGTCAGCAGACAGGAGGACAAAGGTACTGTGGGCTTTGCTATCATGTTCGGCAACGTCGGTTTCATGGGCTATCCCGTCGTAGCCTCGATCTTTGGACATCAGGCCGTGTTCTACGCTGCAGTTCTGAATGTTATCAACACCTTTGCCGTGTTTACCATCGGCACCATGCTCATCACGGGGAAGAGCGAGGTGGAAGGCAGACATTTCCAGAAGAAGGTGCTCTACAGTACCCCCATGTTGGCGGCCTACCTGACCATGCTGATCGTAGCACTGGAAATCGACGACATCCCAGCAGTGATCAGTCAGCCTCTAACCATGTTAGGCAACATCACCGTTCCTGCTGCACTGCTGATTATCGGGTCGTCGATGTCACAACTCTCCCTCCGCACCCTACTTGGCAACCGCACCGTCTATGCCACCACCTTCATGCGACTGGCGGCAGTTCCTCTGGCTATATACTATTTCTGTCAGGCCCTTGGTTTCTCGGAGATGGTGAACAATATCAACACCGTCGTCATTGCAATGCCCGTTGCCACATACGGTACGATTCTCTGCCTGCGTCATAATAAAGACGCTACACTGATGACAGAAGTGACTTTCATCACAACCCTTTTCTCGATGGTGACCATCCCACTTTTGGTACTATTCTTCCTATAAGCAGATAACAGGCCACGATGATGACATATACCATCACAGTCTGCAACGGTGTCGGATGCATCTCGATAGTGGCCCCAGGCAATCGGCTGATATAGCCGAGGATGACATTGAGCCAAGAGACACTATATAATAATATGTACGCGAGACTTGGCACAAGAAGTACCACAAGCGAACCATAAAGAATGAGTGTGACTGCAGGAATAACAATGAAGTTAGTGATCAGGAAGAACGTAGAAAGACGACCAAAGTAATAGGCTATCAAGGGAGCGACACCCACTTGAGCCGATAGGGATACTACCACCATTGAACTGACCCACCTGACCAGGGGATGTTCCAACAGATATCCTTGAGGGAGGAAACCCTGAAAGAGCGGGGAAAACAGCAGGATGGAAGCCACGGCTGCAAACGACATCAGGAAGCCCACATCAAATAGCGACAGGGGGTTCGTCATCAGCATCACGATGGCCGCGAAAGCAAGTACATTCAGCGACATCTTGTCACGATGGCCCAAGGAGAGCAAGGAATAGACCGTCAGCATCGTCGCCGAACGAACCACACTTATAGTCATTCCCACCAAAAAGACAAACGCCCATACACTCAGAATGATGGCCAGCATGGCTGGCAACTGCCATCTACGTCCTGCCAATAGCCAGGAGAGGAGCATGTAGATGATGCCGAGGTGCAGACCACTTAAAGCCAAGACATGCGAAGCCCCCGTCACCGAATAGACCTCCCTGAGATCTTTTGACAACGTCGTTTTATCTCCCAGCACCATCGCTGCCACGACGGCATAGGCATCAGCATTACCATCATGAGTCCTAAGGCGACCAAGCAACCGACTACGGAGTTTCAGGAAAAAAATCCTTGTACGGTCCAGTCGATTGATACTCACCAATGTCACCTGTGCCCGCTGCCACTTCCGTCCGGTAACAAACGTGCTCCCCGTAAAGCCATGGGTCTCCATATACCGTTTGTAATCAAAGGTGCCGATGCGCCATTCACCAATGGGCCTGATGAGTGACTGAATCCGTAGCCCATCACCGATCCGGAGCATCCTGCTCCGATGGTCCTTCGACAGATAGCACTTCAATTTCCGTCCGCTGCCCGTTATGAGCACATCCACTGCCATGGTCTTGGGCTTTTCCACTGGTTCGCTCAGCACCACTGCCTCATAGCAAACTTCAGCGTCTGGCCACACGACCTGTAAGGCATCCTTTTGGCTCACTATCAAATGCATGCCTAAGAGCAGGAAACACAAAGAGATGCCTACCGACTGGAGCATTTCATACTTCCATAACAAGGCGGTAAAGGCAAGTACTATGACAAAAACAGGCATTAGAGGAAACAAGCGGCCTGCAAACTCGCCAATAAGAATACCACTCATCAGATAGATGACTATCCGTAACAAAGGTGCTGATTCGAAGAGACTGCTTTTCATACGATTCTTGATTAACTCGATGCAAAGGTAGGCAAAAAGCAGATGTTATCTCCATTTTAACTGCTAATAAACCTTAATCGCCTGACAAATCATGGGAAAACTAATGTAACAGGATTGTAACACGTAATCTTTGGAGATTTACCATATCTCCCCTAACTTTGCAACCAAAAAGGAATTATGTTGATTGTTTTCAAACTACTTGGCGCACTGGCGCTGCTCATCTATGGTATGAAGATGATGAGCGAAGCCCTGCAGAAAATGGCGGGTCCCCAGTTGAGACACATCCTTGGTGCCATGACCACCAACCGTCTGACAGGTATGCTCACAGGCGTACTTGTAACCAGTGCTGTCCAGTCATCATCGGCAACAACAGTGATGACCGTATCGTTTGTAAATGCCGGTCTCCTGACATTGGCACAGGCCATCTCAGTCATCATGGGAGCCAACATCGGTACGACCCTGACGGCATGGATCATGTCACTTGGCTATAACGTCGATCTGACGAACGTCGTCTTCCCTGCGTTCTTTATCGGTATCGTACTCATCTACCGGAAAAAACACCAGAATGTGGGCGACTTCCTCTTTGGAATCGCGTTTATGTTCTTTTCACTCGTCATGCTCAGTACGGCAGGTAAGGAACTGGACCTGGCACATAACCAGAAGGTAGTGGATTTTTTTGCCTCTTTCGACACCAGCAGTTACTGGACGATTCTCGCCTTCCTGGCCATCGGCACCGTCATTACAGGCATCGTCCAGTCATCGGCTGCAGTCATGGCCATCACCATCCTACTCTGTTCCACGGGTGTACTGCCCATCTATCTCGGTATCGCGTTGGTACTCGGTGAGAATATTGGTACTACAATGACGGCCAATCTGGCTGCTTTGGGTGCCAACACGCAAGCACGTCGGGCTGCAATGGCCCATCTGGTGTTTAACGTATTTGGCATTATCTGGGTCATGGCAATCTTCTATCCCTTCGTGGACATAGTCTGCCGAATGGTTGGCTACGACCCGACGATGGGTGGCCAGGCAGAGAAACTGCCAATTGTACTGGCTATGTTCCATACTTGCTTTAATGTATCCAACACGGCTATTCTACTTGGCTTTATACCCTTTATAGAAAAGGTGTGCTGTTGGCTGATCCCGTCCAAGGAACTGCCACAGGAAGAGGAATTCCGTCTTCAGTATATCCAGGGCGGACTCATGAAGACACCTGAGATTTCTGTCCTACAGGCCCAAAAAGAGACCGTTCATTTTGCTGAACGCATGAAAAGGATGTTCAATATGACCAGAGACCTGCTGGAAGAGAAGAATGAGGATGCCTTCAGACAACTCTTTGAACGCATCGAGAAATATGAGAGCATCTCCGACAATATGGAATTAGAGATTGCCAACTATCTTGGTCTGGTAAGTGATGCCCATCTGTCGGATGAGACGAAGGCTAAGATCCGTGCCCTGCTCCGTGAAGTCAGTGAACTGGAGAGCATAGGTGATGCCTGTTACCACATGGCCCGATCACTTAAACGAAAGCAACAGGATGAAGAGGATTTCACCCAGAGCCAATATACCAACATACATGGTATCATGCAGTTGACTGATGAGGCGCTGACACAAATGATTGCCATGCTAAAGGGCCGGCGAGAGGAACTTAGTATCGCTCCATCCAAGGAGATTGAGAGCAACATCAACAGCCTCCGGGATCGCTTAAAGGCAGAGAATATCGAACAGGTCAACCAGCATGCGTACTCCTACGCCATTGGCACCGCTTACATGGATATGATACAGGAATGTGAGAAACTGGGCGATTATGTCATCAATGTAGTAGAGGCGAGACTGAGTTAATTGTCAGTTTTCCATTGGCATTTAGGGAAAAAAATCGTAACTTTGCAGCCGTGAAAAAGAAGATTCTTATCGTTGATGACGAAGAGGACCTCTGTGAGATCCTCCAGTTCAACCTTTCCGCCTCATTCGAAACCGACACTGCCATGTCGGGGGAGGAGGCCATAAGACTTCTTAACCAGGGAGATTACGACCTTATCCTGCTCGACGTCATGATGCCAGGCTTGTCGGGGTTTGAACTGGCACACATGCTAAAGAGCCAGGAGCACACCGCCCATATACCCATCATCTTCGTGACGGCCAAGGACACCATCGACGATACCGTTGAGGGACTGAACATTGGCGCCGACGACTATATTGCCAAGCCATTCTCCATCAGAGAAGTGACGGCCAGGGTCAAAGCCGTTCTACGCCGTACAGCCGACGACAAGTCCCAGACCATTGTCAGCCATGAAGGTCTTGTCATGAACTGTGATTCCAAGACAATTCGGATAGATGGTGAACAAATAGATATCACCAAGACGGAATTCGACCTACTCAAACTACTCCTCACAGAACGGGGACAGGTTTTCTCCAGAGAGCAACTGATGAACCGCATCTGGAAGGGTGTCGTCGTCACCGACCGTACCGTTGACGTGAATATCACGCGCCTGAGAAAAAAGATCGGGCGCTATGCTGCCAATATCGCCACTCGCCAGGGGTTCGGCTACTATTTCGAGGAAAACGTATGAAGAAACTTTCTGAGGGACGGAAAATGTGGCTGAGCGTGATGGGAATCTTCCTCATCTACTCTATCATCTTCATCTTATTCGAAGACTATGACAGGAAATGGCTTGCGCCGTTTAATGAGGTAAGCGACTGGCATCTTCTCTTCTTCACCATTGCCGTGCTCTGTGGACTGGCTATCCTGCTATACCATTACGCCAGACAGATGGACCAACGTATCCAAAAAGAACAGACCGAGCGTCAGACAATCATGCGCAGGGAACTGACACAAAACATCTCACATGAACTGAAAACGCCCGTGGCAAGTATTCTCGGCTATATGGAGACCATACTTGACAACCCAGACATGGAGGAAAAGACGCGACAACAATTTATCAAGCGCAGCCATACACAAGCAGAACAACTGACAGCCCTCTTACAAGACCTCTCCACACTGAACAGGATGGACTATTCGGCACAGGCACTTGACAGGGAGCCAACAGATATATCCCAGATCGTCAAAGACCTTATTGATGAAACCTACCTTCGCTTAGCGGCTAAAGGGATGACCTTCGACAACCGTCTGCCTGATGGCATCACGATTCTTGGCAATGCCTCACTGTTATATGGCATCTTCCGTAATCTGACAGACAACGCCATCAACTATGCTGGAGAGCGCACTGTCATCACCCTCTCTGCCATCGAACTGGCAGACCGCTGGATGTTCACTTTCTCCGACAACGGCATTGGGGTCGCTGAGGAACATCTGCCACGACTCTTTGAACGGTTCTACCGTATCGACAAGGGCCGTTCCCGTCAGATGGGCGGTACAGGTCTTGGACTGGCCATCGTAAAAAATGCCGTACTACTGCATGGTGGCACAATATTTGTAAGAAACAACGCCGGAGGTGGACTATGCTTCAACTTCGGACTCAAAAAGAAATAGAAGAAATGGAAATGATAAGTATCCCCTTGTGGGCATGGATTGCATTTTATGTGCTGGTATTCATCATGCTGCTCATCGACCTGAAGTCGTTTGGAAAGAAAGGGCAGCATGAGGTAAGCGTGTCGGAAGCCGTGAAGATGACTGCCGTATGGATTGGCGTCTCGCTCATCTTCTGTGGTGGCATCTACCTCTTCTATCCAGGTGATGCCCATGAGAAAGCCATGGAGTTTCTCGCAGGCTATCTGATAGAGAAGTCGCTGTCGATGGATAACCTATTTGTCTTCCTGATGCTTTTCTCTTTCTTCGGCATCCAACGGAAATACCAGCACGAGGTACTCTTCTGGGGTATATTCGGTGCACTGGTACTCAGGAGCATCTTTATCTTTGCCGGAACGGCCGTGATAGCAAGGTTCGAGTGGGTATTGGCAATCTTTGGACTCTTCCTGATCTATACAGGTATTAAGATGTTCGGCCATCATGACGACGAGCAAGTCGATCCCTCGAAAAACATCTTTGTGAGGCTTTTCAAGAAATTCTTCCCCGTGACGGATCAGATGCAAGAAGACAAGTTCTTCATCATAGAGAACGGTAAGTGCCTGGCAACACCACTTTTTATTGCCCTGCTGGTGATAGAGACCACCGACGTAGCGTTCGCCGTGGATAGCATACCTGCCGTGTTCTCCGTCAGCCGCGACCCGTTCATTGTACTCACCTCGAATATCTTTGCCATCCTGGGACTGCGCGCCCTCTACTTTGCCCTGGCAGCCGTAGCCAAGTACTTTACCTATCTGAAATACGGTCTTGGCATCATCCTCAGTTTCGTAGGCATCAAGATGCTGCTTGAGGTATTTGCCCATATAGAAGTACCTACCCCACTCTCGCTTGCCTTTATCTTCGGTGTGCTCGTGCTGTCAATGGGACTCTCCGTGGTTGTATCACGCATGAAAGTTTCTGAGAAGAACTGAAAAACTGATTTTTATTTGGTTTTTCTGCATAATTCCACTAACTTTGCGGCATGAACACGAGAGCATATACCAACGATGCAACCACGTTGCTAAAAGAACTCATCGCCATCCCTTCGGTGAGCAAGGATGAGACACGCGCAGCCGACAAGTTGTCTGAATACCTGAATCGATGGGGACTGCCCCACGGACGGGAAGGAAATAATCTCTGGGTGGGCTGCCCTGACTGGGATAATCACCGTCCCACCGTCATGCTGAATGCGCACATTGACACCGTAAGACCTGTGGCTTCCTGGACACGCGACCCCTTCACGCCGACACAGGAAGGCGAACTGCTCTACGGTCTTGGTTCCAACGACTGCGGTGGTGGTCTTGTCGCCACTTTGCAGGCCTACCGTATCATGCTTCAGCGCCCAAGGCACTACAACATCCTCTGGGTAGCCTCGGCAGAAGAAGAGATATCAGGTCCCAATGGTTTCAGCCGCGTATTGCCCTTGCTTCCCAATATCGACGTGGCCATTGTCGGAGAACCCACTGGGCTACAGCCTGCTATTGCAGAAAAGGGACTGATGGTGATCGACGGCTATGCCTATGGGAAGTCTGGCCATGCTGCCAGAAACGAAGGTGTGAATGCGATTTACGAAGCATTGGATGACCTTGTCTGGCTGCGTGACTACAAATTCCGGAAGAGCAGTGACTTGCTTGGTCCCACGAAGATGACAGTAACAGTCGTTGAGAGTGGCACTCAGCACAACGTCATCCCCGATACGCTTCATTTTATTATAGATGTACGCACGAACGAATATTATCAGAATGAGTATCTGTTCGACTTCCTCAAGAAGAAGATGAAGAAAAGTGAACTACGTGCTCGTTCGTTCCGTCTCCACTCCTCCTTCATCCCCAAAGAGCATCCATTGATCAGGCGATGCATGGAAAGAGGCATGCAACCTTTTGGCTCCCCCACTCTCAGCGACCAAGCCTTGATGCCATTCCCCTCCTTTAAGTTGGGACCTGGCGAATCAAGCCGTTCTCACTCTGCTGATGAATATATCAAGGTCTCTGAGATTGAACAGGCTATAGAGACATACGTCTATCTCCTGGATGGACTCCAACTATAGACTATCTGCCCAGCCACACCTCGGGATTAAGTTTGGTATTTCCTTTTCTCAGTTGGAACTGCATCAGTCCGTCAGAGCCTACTCTACCTATCGTCTGTCGGGCACTCACCTGCTGTCCACGGCTGACATCCACTGATGCCAATTCACAATATACGGACAGGTAACTACCATGCCGGATGATGACCACGGCTGTACCGTGATAATTGAAGACTGCCGTCACCTCACCATCAAAGATTGCACGTACCGAAGCACCCGGCTGGCCTTTGATGTCAATGCCTTTCTTGTCAAGTGTCACATGTCCTTTGACATCCGTCACCGTATTCGTACCAAAACGGTGCACGATCTTGTAACTACCAGTCACGGGGATGGGTAGTCGTCCTCTGTTACTCTCAAAGTTTCCACTGAGCCGACGGTCTTCCGAAGAGACGGAATAGTCGGAGGAAGCAGAATTCCTTGCTTCAGCCATCTCGCGATCGCGGGCTTTCCGTTCTGCAGCGGCCTTTTGCTCTGCTGCCTTACGGGCTTTCTCTGCCTCACGGGCCTTCCGCTCAGCAGCCGCCTTCTCAGCGGCACTCTTACGAGCGGCAGCCCTTGCCTCCCTCTTAGCCTTCTCCTCTCTGGCCTTAGCCTCAGCAATTCGGCGCGCATTTTCACGAGCGGCAGCCTCAGCCTCTGCTTTCTTCCGAGCCAGTTCTTCTGCTCGTTTCTTGGCAGCCTCCGCAGCAGCCTTCCTCTTGGCCTCTGCTTCTGCGCGAGCCTTTGCACGCGCTATCTCCTCGGCTATCATCTTATCAATCTGGGCATTCAGTTCAGTATCCCGTTTCTTCTGTTGGTCGATGATGCCCTGAATAGTCTTTTGCTCCTTCTTCAAGGAAGTCACGACTTTCTGCTGTTCTACCTGCTTATTCTCCAGTGATTTCTTTTCTTCCTCGCCCCGGATAAGCAGAGCACTCTTCTGTTTCTTGCTCGATGCCAGTTCCTTGTAGGCTTCTTCTACCTGGGCCTGCATTGACTTGACAGCCTCACCTTGTGCCTGCTGATAGGCAGCATATTCCCTCACGAAGCGGAGACGGCGGTAAATCTGGGAAAGGTTCTTAGCGCTGAATATGAACATAATCTTGCTTTGGATGTTCCTATTCCGGTACATGTACCGCATAGACTTCATATAACGCTGTTTCCGCTCTTCAAGTTCCTTTCCCAAGACGACAAGTTGTTCTTGCAGTACCTGGATATTACCATCAAGACGAGTGATATCATTACGAATGGTATCAATGGCTTTACGCTTATCGGCAATCTCATTGGTGATCACCATCAGGTTCTGCAACCTTTTCTTGACATCAGCCTCATTGGCTTTCAGACGACGCTCTTGTTCCTTGATCCGCCTACGTACCTGTTGCTGTTCATTCTTCAGACTGTTTACAGTGACAGTAGGCTTCTTTGTCGTTGTCTTTTTCCCGGTTGTCTTCTTCTTAGTTGCCGTTTTCCCTTTCTGCGCGCTACGCTGACGGGCATTACCATGAGTTTTGGTGGTAGTCGTCCTTTTCTGCGCAGTTCCCTTCCGGGATTGTTGAGCAGGAACGACTGCCACCAAAAAAGTCAAGAAACAGAGGACGAGGAGTCTCTTCATCAATGCTTTAAAGTGCCATGAAGCGACGCAGGATTTCATCCACAGTCACCTCGCGATATTTATTAGAGATCTCCGTACGGGTTTCCCATTCTGTCTCTGCACCGATATAGTTCAGGGTCATGCCCAGTTTCACTTCCTTTTCCGGAGTTGCCAGCGTGATGCCATGCTTTCTGGGGAACAGGGACTTATTGAGTTTCTCAAACTGGTCGTAGTCCCAGTTGAGTTGCGTATTTCCGTTGAAGCGGTCCTTATAGAGAATATTAGCCATTCGTATCAGAGCAGCCTCCTTACTTACCAGCCAACTATAGTCCATCTTGCCGTGTTCCATACTGATAATCATATCGTCGCCACTCTCAAGAACATTATATGCGGCCAGGGAATCACGCGAATCCTTCTCCGCCGATGCCTGGTTCGGTCTGAACAGTTCGTTCCAGAAGAGCGCCTGGATCGTATTGAAGTTCAGGCCACTGTTACGCAGGAAATCCACAGACATCCATGGTGCCTTCAGATACTGCTTATTGATACGGTCCATAATCAGGACATAGTCTTTGGTCAACTCGATACGCCCTGCCTCTACGAATCCGAAAGCCATCAGTTGCAGGCGGATCACGTCGTCACGCTTCATTTTCAGATTCCCAGTCAGCGTCAGTTTCTGGGGCCCCACTTCCACAGAGAATTTTACCTTAGAAGTCATGAATTTTGCTGTCTGCGCATTTCCCTTCACACTTGTCAGGAAATCCACCTTACTCTTCACTTCAGAGGTCATCTGGACAGGTTCCTTTACCGTCTTCTTGTGAGAACTACAAGAGACAAGCACCAACGGCATTGCCAATACGGCAACTTTAGCAATACTAAACCATTTCATTCTTTCAGATATTTTTTAAGTTTAATTTTCCGCAATAACAAATGATCCTCAGGCTTCTTCTGCTGAGCATCGCGCCAGAGAGAAAGTGCACGGTCGATATCCTCATTCTGAGCATATATATCGCCAGCATGTTCCACAATCACTTCATTGCCAAGCGAGTCTTCCATATTCTGGAGAGCCTGGTCAATGTATATCTTCGCCTCGGCATATCTTTCCTGCATGAAGAGTATCCAGGCGTATGTATCCAGATAGGTGGCATTCTTCGGTTCCGCCTTCACGGTCCTGAAACTCATCTCCTCTGCCTTCTCCAGCCGTTCTCCCCTTTCACTGAGGTAATAGGCATAGTTGTTCAGGCATCCGATATTGTCATCCTTCCACTGCAGACAGGAGTCGTAGGCCGCAAAGGCCTCTTCTGCCAGTCCCTTCTGATGGAGGATGTCTCCCATGACGGCATAGAAGTCAGAGACGATGTCGGGATTACTATTGTCATTGATGACACCGATGCCATTCTGAAAGGCCGACAGTGCCTGATCCAGACTGTCGCGCTTGTAATAGGCGATGCCCTGATAATAATAGAAGGCCATTTCGTCGGGATTATACTGACGTGCTTCCTGGCAGAGCGTTATCACACGATCCAGGTCCTCCGCCTCCCATGCAAAGCCGACAAGTTGCAAGCGGGCGGCAGCATAGTCAGGGGCGATGGTAAGCACTTGATTCAGAACAGGCGATATCGAATCCTTGGGCATGGCCTTCGAATTCATATATGAGGCGCAGAGGATGGCCATCTCCGGAGATGACTGGGGCTGTGACAGGATCTTCCTGAAGAGCATCAGGACGCGGGTGCTGTCGCCACCCATATTCTCACTGGCCGTCACTTCCTGGCGCAACAGATGTATCTTCTCGTCGGTGGTAGCGTTCTTGCTGAGCAACACACGCTCCGACAGGGAGTCAGCAACAGCCTTCTCGCCCTGCGACTGATAATAGGTGCGCAAGGACATCAGCACGCGGTTATTGTCTGGCTCCTGATCCAATACCTGGTGATAGATCCCCAGGGCCTTTTTGGTTTGACCATTCATCATCAGGGCTTCACCATACATCGCCAGATAGTTCAGGTCATTAGGAAATTGCTTTGCCAGTGCCTCCATCTCTGTGATGGCAGCCTTCTTATTGCCCTGTCGGGTATATATCTCACTCTTGGCCACTGACAGGCGCTCGCTCTTGCCGTCGATGGCCTCCATCTTGTTCAGCACACCGATGGCATGATCGTAGTCATCCACCTGCTGGTAGAGTTGGAAGAGCATCTCCAGCATATCCTCACGGTCCTTATTCCGCTGGTATATACCTTCGACCACTGGAATGGCACTGGCATAGTCCTGCTGCTGGATATAGTTCTGGGCCAATGTCTCCATGTAAGTCTCGTTGTCAGGGTTCAGTGCTGCAGCGCGTTTCACGCAGTCCGTCGCCTTGGTGTTATCCTTAAGGGCCGCATAGTACTGAGCCAGGAAGTAATACACCTCTGGTGCCTCGGGGTTCAGTTCCTGACAGTGTCGCAACAGGTCAAAGGCGGCATCGTTATGACCTTTCTGCCGCTGGACCATGGCCTCCATGAAGAACTGGTTATATGCCCGCTGGGCAGTATCATCAGCCATGCATCCGATACTAACCAGCATCAACCACCCTATCAACAATCCTCTTTGCATCACTTCACACCTGTATGTCCATAGCCGCCAGCACCGCGCTCCGTCTCGTCGAGCACGTCAACCTCGACAAATGAGCCCTGCTCATGTCGGGCAATCACCATCTGGGCGATACGCTCACCGTCGTTGACAATAAAATCCTCCTGCGACAGATTGATAAGCACGACACCTATCTCTCCCCGATAGTCGGCATCCACTGTCCCTGGGGCATTCAGCACGGTGATGCCCTTCTTCAGAGCCAGCCCACTACGAGGCCTAACCTGTGCCTCATAGCCTGGGGGTAGCGAGATATACAGCCCCGTGGGAATCAGGCGACGCTCCATGGGCTTCAGCACAACCGACTCTTCCAGGTTAGCGCGCAGGTCCATGCCAGCACTCTGCTCCGTGGCATATTGAGGTAAGGGCTGGTGCCCTTTGTTGACGATTTTTATTTCAACCATAAACGTAAATCCATAAATAATGTGCAAAAGTAATGAATTCTCCCCAAATATCCACATTTTTCGGTAAAAAATGTAGTTTTTTATGTGAAAATCATTACTTTTGCACACAAGTTATGATGAATTGGCAGCAACTTATATCAAATAAGCGACTCGGACAGGAGCATCGCCACCCAGAGCGCCATGATGATCGGACGGAGTTCAAGCGCGACTACGACCGTCTGATTTTCTCAGCCGCTTTCCGTCGTCTGCAGAACAAGACGCAGGTCTTTCCCCTCCCTGGCAGCATCTTCGTCCACAACCGTCTGACCCACTCCCTGGAGGTGGCTTGCGTCGGCATGTCACTGGGCAACGATGTCGCCCGTCAACTGACGCAAAGGCATCCAGAACTAAAGGACACTTTGTTTCAGGAGATTGGACAGATTGTAGCCACAGCCTGCCTGGCGCACGACCTCGGCAATCCTCCCTTTGGACACAGTGGCGAGAAGGCCATCCAGGCCTTCTTCACTGAAGGCAGTGGCCGTGACCTACAGCGCGAGGTATCCCCCCAGTTCTGGAGCGACCTCATTCATTTTGAAGGTAATGCCAACGCCTTCCGCCTGCTCACCCATCAGTTCAAGGGACGCCGACCAGGCGGTTTTGTCATGACTTATTCCACACTTGCCAGCATCGTCAAATATCCGCATGCCTCTACCGTTGCAGGCAAAAAAGGAAAGTTCGGCTTCTTTGGGACGGAGAAGGGCAATTATCGCCGCATCGCCGATGAACTGGGCATTATCTGCCAGTCAGAGGTCGGTGAACCACTAAGATATGCGCGCCATCCGCTGGTCTATCTCGTGGAGGCTGCCGATGACATCTGCTATGAGATTATGGACATCGAGGATGCCCACAAACTTAAAATAATTTCATACAAGGACACCATGGATCTGCTGCTCAGTTTCTTCCCCAAGGAAGACCAGGAGCATATCCAGAACCGCATCGTGGAGGAGGGCGTCACTGACGACAATGAGAAAGTGGTCTATCTGAGGGCCTGTGTCATCGGAAAACTGGAGAACGAGTGCGTGAAAGTATTTGTGGACGACGAGGAGGACATCCTCAACGGCACGTTCGAGGGCAGCCTCATCGACCATATCAGTCCCATGCAACAGGAGGCCTACCAGCGGTGCATCAAATTCTCCGTCAGCCACATCTACAAGAGCCGTCCCGTCATTGACGTGGAACTCTCTGGCTATCAGATCATGCAAACGCTCCTGGAGAAGTTCATTGGCGCTGCCGTCCATCCTGAGCGCTTCTACTCGAAGCACCTCATCAGCCGTGTCAGCAGCCAGTATGATATTGACGCACCAGACTTGGAGACGCGCCTGATGGCTATCATCGACTATATCAGTGGCATGACGGATGTCTATGCCCTGGAGGTCTATCAGAAGATCAGCGGCATATCACTGCCCATTGTCTGACTTGGGCGACTTCGACTTCTTCGACGAAACCTTGAACTGGTCGAAGCCCTCGCCATAGACACCGATGACGGCGCTCTGCGAGACAAAGGCATGAGGATCCACCTCGTTGATGATACGGAAGATCATCTCACTCTGACGGCGCTTGGCCAGCACGAAGAGCATCTTCACATCCTTTCCAGAATAAAAGCCCTGGGCATCCACGATGGTACAGCCACGGTGGGGCTCACGATTGATGCGCTCACCTATCTCCTTATACTTGTCGGAGATAATGAAGAACTGCACAGAACTGCGACGGCTGTTCACCACCTGGTCGATACAGAAAGCCGTCACATAGAGCACCACATAGCCGTAGATCACCTTCTCCCAGTCCTTCAGCACAAGGTATGACGAGGTGATGATGATCACGTCACAGATCAGGATGACCCTCCCCAGCGAGATGTCACGGTACTTATTCACGATGGCAGCGATGATGTCCGTACCACCAGTGGAACCGTTCGACGCCAGTCCCAGGCCTACTCCCGCGCCACAGAACACGGCACCAATGATAGAGGCCATGAACGGCTGGTCGTGGAGCAGCGTCCCATGATAGTTGGCAGTGACGAGCGTGGTGGCTGTCGTCAGCACCACGACGGCATAGACCGTCTTCACGCAGAACTTCCACCCCAGTATCCTCAGGGCTGCCATCAAGAGAAAGGCATTGATGGCGAAATACGTCCACTGCACAGGAATGCCCGCCCCCCAGAAGATGATCGACGAGATACCTGGCACGCCACCCGTCGTGATGTCATTGGGCAACAGGAAAATTGTCCAACCAATACAGTAGGACATCATCGCGATGAAGATCATCACGTAGTCACGCAGTTCTGTCAGGAACGTCGCTTTGGAAACACCGACTTTTGGCATAGTCTTTCAATTTTGGCTGCAAAGGTACAACAATTATCGAAGAAGAGCACACTTATTTCGCGAAAAGTTTGGTGATTTCAAGAAAAAACCATATCTTTGCACTTAATCACTGGCACAATGGCCTCAGCGGAGTCCGCCAGTGAGACTTTCGAGGGTTAATTATAATAACAGCATTAGCAGTTATTCGGCGTGTCTGAAATGTAGGAAGTTTTAAACACAATGCTAGAATATCGGTAAATGACTAATGTCTGCACTCAGGTAGTGCGGACATATCACTTATCTATTCTAGCGGGTCTTTCCTACAACCTCAGACACGGATAAGGTGTGGTTCGCACTTTTTTCGTGTCTTTTGGTTGGTATGGGGATGACTCGTTTCCCGATAAGTGCTATGCTCCTAACGCTATCAGAGTATGGCAAAGAAAATCCAGTTAGGCTACAAGGAGATCGAGGATCGCTTGCAGTCGCTGAAGCATACATCATTACCAGCCGACAGCATCGGCTATCAGTTGCTATATGCCTTTGGCAAGAGTGAGAAGGACATCCAGCGCTATCGTGAGGGCAAGGGTGTGCTCAAGACCTTTGACGGCCTGCTTATCAAGGGCTTGTTCTGCTATCGTGGCACGACTGCCACAAGGCTGACTGAGGAACTTGAACGTCTGAAGCGCGATGTTCAGGTGGTGAAGGCTGCGCCCAAGATTGTAGCCGTCAGCGATGGACAGACGCTGCTGGCCTATGACCTGCGCGAAAAGGATACGTATGAGAATCCACTTGAGCGAGTGTATTGCGACTTCGCTTTCTTCTATCCGCTGATGGATGTGGAGCGCGTTCACTATGTGGAGGAAAGCCCTGCCGACGTGAAGGCTGCCGAGAAACTGGCGAAACTGCACGACGAGTTGCGTGCCTACAACGAATTTCGATCTGACAGCGACCTGCACGACCTGAATATCTTCATTACCCGACTGCTATTCTGCTTCTTTGCTGAAGATACAGGTATCTTCGAGGGCAACCTGTTTACAGACAGCATCCAGCGATTCACGAAGCCCGACGGCTCTGACCTGTCGCAATACCTGGACGAGTCGTTCAACGTGATGGACCTCTCGCTACGCCCCATGACCATTCCCAGCATTGTGAAGCAGTTCCCATACGTGAATGGTGGTCTCTTCTCGCGACGCATCCAGATTCCACGAATGGGTGCCAAGGCCAGGAAAATTATCATCGAGTGTGGCGAACTGGACTGGAAGGACATTAACCCCGACATCTTCGGAAGCATGATTCAGGCCGTCGTCAATCCAGAGGAACGCGCCAATCAGGGTATGCACTATACCTCTGTGCCCAACATCATGAAGGTCATCAATCCGCTGTTTATGAACGAACTGCGAGGTGAGTACAACCGCCTGAATAAGCAGTATGAGCAGAAGCGGCAGATGAAGGATATCGGGGCCATTACCACGAAGCAGTTCTACGAGGAGTGCAAACAGATCAAGAAGCGTGGCGATGCCTTGCTGAAGCGCATGAGCCGCATGAAGTTTTTCGACCCTGCCTGCGGTAGCGGCAATTTCCTGATTATCACCTACAAGTGCCTACGCTTCCTCGAAATGGATATCCTCTCGCTCCAGCGCAGGTGTACGCCGGAGGGTGAAATCCTGTTTGTGGATAACAGCGTCATCAGCCTCAGTCAGTTCTATGGAATCGAGTTGCTCGACTTCCCCCACGAGGTGGCCATGCTCTCCCTCTGGCTGGCTGAGCATCAGATGAACACCAAACTCAACGAGAACTTTGGTGTCAATACCAAGGCCCTACCCTTGAAGAACATCACGCAGATTGTCTGCGGTAATGCCTGTCGGATAGACTGGAACGAGGTTTGTCCGCATACTGCGGAGGAAGAAGTTTTCGTGTTTGGCAATCCGCCGTATTTGGGGAGTCGCAGACAAGATGCAAGTCAAAAGAAAGACATGGAATTAGTCTTTAAGCAAGACTTTGGCGAACTTGACTACATAGCCTGTTGGTTTATGATAGGTGCTAAATATATAAAAGGTACACAAGCCAAATATGCCTTCGTTTCAACAAACTCGATTTGTCAAGGACTACAAGTTGCTTTGCTTTGGAAGCGTGTGCTAAAGGACGGACTTGTAATCAACTTTGCCTATAAGTCATTTAAGTGGCAAAATAATGCAAAGTATAATGCTGCAGTTATATGCGTTATAGTTGGGCTCTCGCAAGAAAATAAAATAGAGAAAAGACTATTATTTGATGGCACACAATGTAAAGAAGTTAAGAATATATCTCCTTTATTAATGGATGGACCAACTGTTTTTGTCAAAAGTGAGACTACTCCTATATGCATAGGTTATCCACAAATGAATTTTGGCAATATGCCTGCAGATGGTGGAAAGTTAATACTTTCTACAGAAGAGAAGAATGAATTAATAGGCCGTGAACCTACAGCACAGAAATATATCAAACCACTGATAGGTGCCGAGGATTTTATCAACGGTAAACAAAGATGGTGTATATGGCTTTATGGCGAAGATGAGCGTGAATTCAATATGATTCCTGATTTCAGAAAAAGAATAACTGAGTTGAAGGTTATTAGAGAAGAATCGTCTCGCCCACAACTTGCTTCTATTCCCCATTTGTTCGCGCAAATCACTCAGCCAATAGGAACACCTTTCATTATTATTCCCCGTGCAACATCAGAACGTAGAGAATACATTCCTATGGGATATCTGGATGAAAACAATATCGCAGCAGACAGTTGTATGGTTATTGGCACTAAAAATGTTTCTCTTTTTGGCTTACTGATGAGCCATATTCACATGGTTTGGGTTAAGACCGTTGGAGGAAGACTGAAAACCGACTACCGCTACTCCGCCCAACTCTGCTACAACACTTTCCCCTTCCCAAAAATCTCTTCCGAGAAGAAAGAAGAAATCAAGCAGGCGGCAGAGGAGGTATTAGTGACGCGTGAGTTCTATCCCGACAAGACCTTGGCAGACTTGTACGACCGCGACAAGATGCCACAGGACTTACGTGAGGCTCACGCCCGATTGGACGACATCGTGGAGAGTTGCTATCCTGGCTACCCCTTCGCCAACGACGAAGCCCGTCTGGAGTGTCTGTTCAAGTTGTATGAAAAGATGACGGCGAATACCAGCCATCAGACGAAAAAATAACTAAGAAATAAAATAGATGCTATTTTGAATAATGGAATCGCATAGAAAGAACATATACGTAAACCATACCATTACTGATAGAGTACACCAATCTGTGCTCATCAGTAATGCGACGGCTCCATATACCTTGCATGTCACCTTTCAGCGGCTCCGGTTTGCCAATCCCTGTAAACGGGTGCTGAAGAATATCATCAAGCAACTTCGTGATACGTTTCATTACACGCTTGTTGCCTGTTGCTTTCCAGTACGCCAAGTCTTCTTCAGCCTTGGGCATGAACTTTATTTCCATATATCATCAAGTTTGATGACACGTCCGCGTCCTTCCTCTATATCTTTTTGGCCTTGGCGTATAATTTCAACCATAGCAGGAGAAGACATGATATACTCGGTTTCGTCCATAGCCTTCTTTTGGGCTGTAAGTTTTTTGAGATACTTGACGGCCTTTTTCATGAGACTCTCATCTTCGGCGATGATGCTCAATTCGCGAAATAGCTCTGCATTCAGTTCTAACGTTGTCATATCATATACTTATTGATTCCGCCGCAAAGTTACGAATAAAATCTGAATAAACAAATAAATATGGAACAAAACTCAAACAATATCGTTGACATACGCTATGAGCAGACAGGTTCGTCGAGCAGTACCAACGATCTGGGCATGCGCGAGATGCAGGCCAAGGCCTACGAGGCCCGTGACAAGCGCTTTCTGCTCATCAAGGCACCGCCGGCATCGGGCAAGAGTCGCGCGCTGATGTTCATCGCGCTCGATAAGTTGGAGCATCAGGGGCTGAAACGGGTGGTGGTTGCCGTGCCGGAAAAGAGCATCGGACGCTCGTTCCAGAACACGAAGTTGAAACCCTACGGATTCTTTGCCGACTGGGAGGTGGCTCCTTACTTCAACCTGACGGACGTGAAGAACGAGAAGGACAAGAAAGGTCGCTTCATCGAGTTCTTCCGCCAGTCGAGGACGAAGATATTGGTCTGTGCCCATGCTACGTTGAGAAACGGCATGAAGGAGATTTCCGACGAGGACTTTAACGACACGCTGCTGGCGATAGATGAGTTTCACCACACCTCGGCTGATGCCAACTCGAACCTGGGCGACGTGGTGCGCCGCGTGATGAACAATTCCACGGGGCATATCGTGGCTATGACCGGCTCATATTTCCGTGGTGATGGTATTCCTGTGCTGAGGGTGGAAGATGAAGCCCGTTTCTATCCCGTCACCTATAACTACTATCAGCAGTTGAATGGCTATAAGTATCTGAAGAACCTCGTGCTGGGCTACCACTTCTATCACGGCTCGTATCTGGAGCACATCCAGGAGGTGCTGGACACAACGAAGAAGACCATCATCCATATACCCAGCGTGAATGCCCGCGCCTCTACTGGCATGGGCAAGTATGCCGAGACAGATGAGATTATGAAGAAGATAGGCACGCTGGAGTATAAGGACTATAACACGGGCATCTATCACATCCGCACTCAGGACGGACGGCTGCTGAAGGTGGCCGACCTGGTGGAGGATGATATGAAGGAGCGCAATATGGTGCAGGGCTACCTGCAGCGGATGAAGCACAAGGACGATATGGACATCATCATCGCACTGGGCACCGCCAAGGAGGGCTTCGACTGGCAGTGGTGCGAGGTGTGCCTGACGGTGGGCGTGCGCGGTTCGCTGACGGAGGTGATTCAGATCATAGGCCGATGCACACGAGACTGTGAGGGCAAGGAAACGGCGAAGTTCGTCAATCTGATAGCGATGCCTGAGGCAGAGCAGAGTGATGTGAAGGTGGCAGTGAACGACTTCCTGAAAGCCATCACGGCCTCGCTGCTGATGGAACAAGTGATGGCTCCCAGTTGGCACTTCAAGACCGTGAAGGATGATGAAGACGATGATGACGAGAAGGGCAATCCGCTCAGGACGCTGATCGTGGAAGGATTGAAACCGCTGTCGAGTGAGAAGACAAAACTCATTGTGCAGGAGCAGTTGGACGACCTGAAGGCTGCTATCCTGCAAGACGACATGGTGGTAAGGGCCATCAGCGGTTCTACGACGGCAGAGACCATTACGCAAACCTTAATCCCCAAGGTGATTCGTGAGCGCTATCCCGACTTGTCGGAGGGCGAAGTGGAGGAAGTGCGCCAGCGCGTGTTGCTTGACACGATGATCAAGGGTAGTGACATTGTGGACGAGAAGGGAGAGCCGATAGACATGAGTAAGGTTGGCGATGATGAGCAGGAAAGTGAGGGCAACCGTCTCATCAAGATTGCCAATCGCTTTATCAACATCGACAAACTGAGCATTAACCTCATCGACACCATTAACCCTTTCCAGAGAGCCTACGAGGTGTTATCGAAATCAGTGGATGCACCAACGTTGAAGATTATCCAGGACACGATAGCCGAACAGAAGTTCGACTTGACACTGGAGCAGGCCATCACCATCTTCAAGGGGCCGCTGAAGGAATACGTCAGAGAGCATGACGGAAGGGTGCCAAGCATCGAAGACCCCAACCCACAAGTAAGGGAGATGGCTGCCGCCTTGCAGATGATCAAGAATCTGAAAGCAAGGAAATTGGCAGGACTGGACTATGAGGAGAATTGAAGAGTCGAAGAATTAAAGAGTTGAAGAATTGAAGAGTTGAAATGGAGTGGCCGAGAGAATTATTGGAACTGTTTGACGATCCTTTGTTGGATGGTGTTCGTCCAAAGGTGTCGGCTCCGACAGCAGATGATAGGATGAGTCAGAAACTGGCAGAGGTTAGGGCTTGGATAGAACGCAATGGACGGGAGCCCCGACGTAACGGTGACCTGAAAGAGAAAATGATGTGGGCAGCGATGACCGCCCTCAAAAACAAGAACCTGATGTAATAGAGTATGGACATAGACAAGGAATTAGAAGACATATTGGACGATCCACTGCTGAACCTATCTGAGAAGGAGGCAGAACTATTCGATATCCCAACGGATATGCGAAAGGCGATGGCTGCCAGGAATAAGGCAGACTATATAGCCCAGCGCAAACTCTGTGAGAACTTCGAGCAATATCGTCCGCTATTCAAGCAGGTGCATCAAGACCTGAAACAGGGCAGGCGCAGTCTGGTAAAGATATCGAAGACCATCAATCTGCAGGCAGGACACTACTATATAGTAGATGGACAAATGCTATTGCTGGAGGCTATTGGCGAAAAACGACAAAGCAGTAATTCTCTGCCCGATGGCCGAACTCGTTGCATCTACGAGAACGGTACAGAGTCGGACATCCTGCTCCAGACGCTCCGCAAGAATGTAGTGGGCGGCGGCTATGCCGTCACAGAACTACAATCGGAGAACGACAGCAAGTTCTTTACCAATATGGACTTGACGGAGAAGGACAAGGTGACGGGCTATATCTATGTGCTCCGTTCGCTCTCAGAGAACCCGGCTATCAGCAGTCAGAATAATCTCTATAAGATAGGCTTTTCCACGAACACCGTGGAAGAGCGCATCGCCAATGCCGAGCATGAACCAACCTATCTGATGGCTCCTGTAGAGATCGTAGCAACCTATAAGGTGGTGAACCTACACTCGCAGAAATTTGAAGACCTGGTGCATCAGGTGTTGCAGGCAGTTCAGTTTCATGTAACGGTTATTGATGATGAAGGGAAAAGTCATGAGCCCAAGGAGTGGTTTGTTGTACCCTTGAATGTGGTGAATGTCATCATAGAGAAGATTATGGACGGCTCCATTGTGGGTTACACCTATAATTCTGATATGAAGTGTCTGGAACAGCGGATAGTGAAAAAACAGTCAACACTCGACACTAAGGATTTGAAAGTCCTGACACTGAATATCAAAAAAATATATTTCGATGAAATCATTGCCGGGAGCAAGAAGATAGAGTATCGGGAACTTAAACAGAGTACACTCAACAAGTACACCTACATAGATGAGGCAGACGGTAAGCGTTATCTTCGTCGATACGATGCACTGCGATTGTTCGTTGGTTACCATAAAGACCGTGAGAGCGCATTAGTACAAGTCGTGGATACGACATACTCTGATGGTATCGTGGAATATCATTTAGGCGCGGTATTGGAATTGAAACAGTCTGGTTGAAAAGTTTTTTTGCATACACTGCATACACTAACCTCGGAAACCCCTTTGTACATCGGGGTTTGAGCCTGGTGTATGCAAACGGTGTTAGTGTATGCAAACAGCGTATTTCAGTGTAGGCAAATGGCCTTTTTTTGCTTTTTCTCTGCCAAAGGCCCCCTGAAAACAGCCTTCCGTCGGTTTCCTTGTTGGGCTTTTAACTTGTCCCAAGCCTTGGGACGACATGAGGGTACGTTTCCGTAATACGTCCCAGGGCTTGGGACAAAATCAAGGAGCCACGTTCAAAGTGGCATAAGGGCATCTTTAATCAAAAAACCCCTTCCTCAGTTTTGCATACACTAACCTATTTGCATACACCAGGCTCAAACCCCGATGTACAAAGGGGTTTCCGGGGTTAGTGTATGCAGTGTATGCAAAAACTTTACTTTATTTTTCTGAGCGCAAGGCTTGAGTGCCAAAGTCTTAAGTTTTCGTTAATCTTCACAAATCCCGCCTTAATCTCGGGAATATTGTGTACCTTTGCAGCCGTCATGAAGAAACTATATATAGAAACATACGGCTGCCAGATGAACGTGGCAGACTCTGAGGTCGTGGCCTCAGTGATGCAGATGGCAGGCTATGAGACGACAGAGCAGATGGAAGAGGCAGATGCCGTCTTCCTGAACACCTGCTCCGTCAGGGACAATGCCGAACAGAAGATCTACCACCGCCTGGAGGCTCTGGATGCCGAGCGCCGCAAGAGGAAGAAGGAGTCACAGGACCCGGATGCCAACCCGCTGATCATCGGCGTTCTGGGCTGTATGGCTGAGCGCACGCAGCAAGACCTGCTCGACAACCACCACTGCGACCTCGTGGCAGGACCTGATGCCTACCTCTCCCTCCCCGACCTCATCGCACAGGCAGAGACGGGCCACAAAGCCATGAACATCGAACTCTCCACATCGGAGACCTATCGCGACGTGGTGCCGCAGCGCATCGCACTGGGTCATAAGATTGGCGGATTCGTGAGTATCATGCGTGGCTGTAACAACTTCTGCCACTACTGCATCGTGCCCTACACCCGCGGCAGGGAAAGGAGCCGCGACGTGGAGAGTATCCTCAGAGAAGTGCGCGACCTCAGGGACAAAGGATTCAAGGAGGTGACGCTGCTGGGGCAGAACGTGAACTCCTATCAGTTCACAGTTCACAATTCACCATTCACCATTAAATTCCCCGAATTGTTGAGGAAGGTGGCGGAGGAGGTGCCAGAGATGCGCGTGCGCTTCACGACAAGCCACCCGAAGGATATGAGCGACGAGACACTGCATGTCATCGCAGAGATGCCGAATGTGTGCAGGCATATCCATCTGCCCGTGCAGAGCGGCAGCGACAGGATCCTGAAACTGATGAACCGCAAATATACCCGTGAGTGGTACATGGACCGTGTGGATGCCATCCGCCGTATCATCCCCGACTGCGGACTCTCCACGGATATCTTCGTGGGCTACTGTTCTGAGACGGAGGAAGACCACCAACTATCGCTCTCTCTAATGCGCGAGGTGGGCTACGACTCCGCTTTCATGTTCAAATACTCTGAGCGCCCTGGCACCTACGCCTCCAAGCATCTGCCTGACGACGTGACAGAGGAAGAGAAGATCCGCCGCCTGAACGAACTCATCGCCCTGCAGACAGAGATATCTGCCCAGCAGAACAAGAAGGACGAGGGCAAGGCATTCGACGTGCTCGTGGAGGGATTCTCCAAGCGCAGCCGAGAGCAACTCTGCGGGCGTACGGAACAGAACAAGATGGTGGTCTTCGACAAAGGCTGTCATCACATAGGAGAGACGGTACGTGTCAAGATCACGGGCTCCACCAGTGCAACTTTATTCGGAGAAGAGGTATGAAAGAATTCTTGAAAGTGCTCCAACGGTTCGTCTGGCCATATAAGCGCTATGTAGGACTGTCCGTCTTGTTCAATCTCCTGTCGGCACTGCTGAACATATTCTCGTTCGCAGCACTCATCCCCATCCTGCAGATCTTGTTCAAGACTGGCGACACGGCAAATGTGACGACCCTGATGGCATGGGGGGAAGGCAGTCTGAAAGATGTGGCCATCAACAACCTCTACTATTACATCAACCAGTTTATTACCGACATGGGGTCCACCACCACCCTGCTCTTAATCGGCATCTTCCTGATTGTGACGACCCTGATGAAGACCACGGCCTACTTCCTGGCCTCAGCCTGTGTAGTGCCCATCCGGACTGGTGTGGTGCGCGACATGCGCAACCAACTATACAACAAGATCGTGAGTCTGCCACTGGGATTCTTCACTGAGGAGCGCAAGGGCGACATCATCGCCCGCATGACAGGCGACGTACAGGAGGTGGAGACCAGTATCATGTCGAGTCTGGACCTGTTGTTCAAGAACCCCATCCTGATCATCAGTTATTTCACCACGCTGGTGGTCATCTCCTGGCAACTGACGCTCTTCTCCGTGGTGATCATCCCCCTGATTGGCTGGTTCATGGGCTGGATAGGACGTAAACTGAAAGCCAAGTCCATCAAGGCTCAGGCGCTATGGAGCGACACGATGAGTGTGGTGGATGAGACCCTGAGCGGCCTCCGCATCATCAAGGCCTTCTGCGCCGAGGATAAGATGCGCGACAAGTTCAACCGTATCAACACCACTTACCGCAATGACATCATGCGCGTCAACATCCGCCAGTATGCGGCCCATCCGCTGAGTGAGTTCCTCGGCACATGCATGATCGTCATCGTGCTGTGGTTTGGTGGCATCCTGGTACTGAACAACCAGTCGCTCTCCGGTCCTACCTTCATCTATTACATGGTAATCCTCTACTCGATCATCAACCCCTTGAAGGAGGTGTCGAAGGTGGGCTACAATATCCCCAAGGGACTGGCCTCGATGGAGCGCGTGGATAAGATCCTGACAGCAGAGAACACCATCAAGGAACCAGAGAATCCTAGGCACATCGCTGGTTTCGAGCACCAGATAGAGTTCCGCGACGTATCGTTCCGCTATGGCGAGCAATGGGTGCTTCACCACGTGAACCTCGTCATCCCCAAGGGCAAGACCATCGCTATCGTGGGACAGTCGGGAAGCGGCAAATCGACGCTCGTTGACCTCATCCCACGCTACTACGACGTTCAGGAGGGCGAGGTGCTCATCGACGGCATCAATGTCAAGGACCTCGGCATCTACGACCTGCGGCAGTTGATAGGCAACGTGAACCAGGAGGCCATCCTTTTCAACGACTCCTTCCTGGCAAACATCTCCTTTGGTGTGGATAATGCCACACAACAGCAAGTCGAGGAGGCGGCGAAGATTGCCAATGCCTACGACTTCATCATGGCCTCCGAACAGGGCTTTGACACGAATATTGGCGACCGTGGCGGCAGGCTCTCAGGAGGACAGCGCCAGCGTGTCTCCATCGCCCGTGCCATCCTGAAGAATCCTCCTATCCTAATTCTCGACGAGGCTACCTCCGCCCTCGACACAGAGAGCGAGCGACTCGTTCAGGATGCCTTGGAACGACTGATGAAGACACGTACCACCGTGGCCATCGCCCACCGTCTGAGCACTATCAAGAATGCCGACGAGATATGCGTGCTCCACGAAGGACAGATCGTGGAACGAGGCTCACATGAGGAACTGCTCGCCATCGACGGCTACTACAGGAAACTACACGAAATGCAAAGTTAATGAGACAGAGACTGGCCTATCTGATTAAGTTCTTCCTGCTGACAGTGCTGCTGTTCTTCACTGCCAAAGTGGCTTTTATGCTCCTCAACCACGAGGGGCACACGTTTTCCGCGAAGGACGTCGTGGATGTCATCTGGCACGGACAGTCGCTCGATTTCTCCACCAGCCTCTATATCCTGGCAGTCCCCTTCTTGTTGTCCATCGTCTCCCTGTGGCTGAAGGACAGCAAGTGGATATTCAGGATTCTCCGTGTCTTTTACGCCATCATCGCCACCCTGATGATGCTGGCCTTTGTGGCAGATACAAGTCTTTACCCATTCTGGGGATTCAAACTCGATGCCACTTGCCTGCAATACTTAGAGACGCCTGTGGAGGCCAGAGCCAGTGTGTCAGGACTCTATCTCACCATCCGCATCCTCGCTATCATCATCGGAGCCATCATCATCTACCGTCTGTATGCGGCTATTCCCCAGTGGAACAAAGCAGCCACCCACAGGAGTTCGGCTACCTTCGCCAACCTGCTGCTAATCCCCCTGTTTGTCATCGGCATCCGTGGTGGACTTGACGAATCGACGACCAACATCGGCCAGGTCTATTACTCCCAGAACCAGTTCCTGAACCATTCCGCCGTCAACCCCGTGTTCAGTTTCGTAGCCTCCCTGGAGAAGACGGCCAGCGTGAATATCGTTTACGAATATATGACTGATGCCGAATGCAACCAGGTACTGGAAGGACTGTTTGACACCCAGAGCGTGGAGAGCGACACCCTGCTGACCACCCAGGCACCCAACATCATCATCATCCTGATGGAAGGCTGTGGCGGAGAGTTTACAGAGATTGCCGGCAGGACAGATGTCACGCCTCATCTGAACAGACTGATGAAGGAGGGCATCTTCTTCTCCAACTGCTATGCCAACTCCTGGCGCACGGACCGTGGTACCGTCTGCGCCCTGAGCGGCTACCCCTCGTTCCCCACGATGTCTGTCATGAAGATTTCCTCCAAGACGCGCGCTCTCCCCAACATCGCCATGTCGCTCAGGGAGCAGCGACACTACAATACCCATTATCTATATGGGGGCGACATCAACTTCACCAACATGCGGGGCTATCTGATCGCCGGGGGCTTTGAGCACCTCATCTCCAAGGACGACTATTCATCAGAAGAGCAGAACAGTTCCAAGTGGGGCGTTCGCGACGACATCACCTTCCAGACGCTCTACGGCATGGCTACGACGGCACGAGAGCCTTTCCTCATCGGCTTCTCCACACTGAGCAGCCATCAGCCCTGGGACGTGCCCATCCATCAGTTCGACGACGAAGTTCTCAACGCCTTCTACTATCTGGACCAGTGCATCGGCAAGTTCATCAACCAGTTCCGCAAGACCAAGGCCTGGCAGAACACCCTCGTCATCCTCTTGCCAGACCACGGCATACCCTATCAGGAGTTCGACGAGAGCAACCCACTCAAGAACCATATCCCCATGATCTGGACTGGCGGTGCCGTAAGGCAGCCCAGAGTCGTCGAGCAAGTCTGCAACCAGACTGACCTGCCCGCCACCCTCCTGGGACAGTTAGGCGTCAGCCACGGTGAATACACATTCAGCCGCGACGTGATGAGCAAGACCTACACACAGCCCTTCGCCATATATACACACGACGACAGTTTCAGCCTGTACGACAGCGTCAGTTTCGTGAACTACGACCTGATAGGTGAGCGTATCGTGGCCAGTCAGGGTCGCAAGAATCCCAGACTGGTAGAACGGGGCAAGGCCATCCTGCAGGCGGCATCCAAAGACCTGAACGAACGATGAGAAGGATTCTCCAAAAGATTTATGCTCCAGTGGTGGCAGTGGTGTGGAACCTGCTACTGGTCTATCTGTTGTACCAAGTGGCACGGCTGGAATACTATCTTGAGAACAGCGCCTACCTGAACTATACGGCTGAGGTGATGCGCGGCAGTTGGCTCTTCGACACCTCTGCCATCCTCTATACCAATGCCCTCTACGTGCTCCTGATGCTCTTTCCCTACCACGGGAAAGAGACCATGGCATGGCAACGGTTCTGCAGGTGGCTCTTCCTCATCGTCAACGGTCTGGCCCTGGCTGTCAACCTCGCCGACTCCGTCTATTTCCAATATACCATGCGGCGCACGACGACGACCGTCTTTGGGGAGTTCACCCACGAAGGCAACCTCGGCAGTATCATCGCCACGGAGTTCCTGAACCACTGGTATCTCGTTCTGTTGTTCGTTATCATGATGACCATCGTATGGCTGCTCTATGCGACCCCCAATCTGAACCGACGGCAGTTCTCCCACTGGAGGTACAACGTCATTTGTCTTGTGGCACTCATCCTCTTCGTGCCTTTCTGCATCGGAGGCATGCGAGGCGGTCTCACCAAAGCCGTGCGCCCCATCACGATCTCCAATGCCAATCAGTACGCCTCGCGCCCAACGGATGCCGCCCTCGTGCTCAACACACCCTTCTCACTGATACGCACCATCGGCAAGAACGTCTTCACCGTGCCCCATTATTTCGAGAGCGAGACAGAACTGGAAACCATCTATAGCCCTGTTCACCCTAGAATTCCTAGAACTCCTGGAACTCCTAGCCCCCCTAGGAAAAACCTAGTCATCCTCATCGTCGAGAGTTTTGGACGGGAATATATCGGCGCCCTGAACAGCGACCTCGAGGATGGCAAGTACAAAGGCTATACCCCCTGTGTCGATTCCCTTATCCAGCAGAGCACCACCTTCCGCTACTCTTTCTGCAACGGTCGGAAGAGCATCGACGGCATGCCCAGCATCCTCTCCAGCATCCCTATGTTCGTGGAGCCCTTCATCCTCACACCAGCGTCCATGAACGAGTTCAGCGGACTGGCTGGCATCCTCAGCGACGAGGGCTACCAGACAGCCTTCTTCCATGGCGCAGAGAACGGTTCCATGGGTTTCCAGGCCTTTGCCCAGAAGACAGGGTTCCAGCACTACTACGGACGGACGGAATACGAGGCTGCCAAGGGCACCAGCGACTTCGACGGTACGTGGGCCATCTGGGATGAGCCCTTCCTGCAGTACTATGCCGAGGAGATGAGTCGGATGAGGGAGCCCTTCATGACAGCCGTCTTCACAGCCTCCAGCCATCATCCCTTCGCCATTCCCGAGACTTACAAAAGGCAGTTCCCCGAGGAGCATCTGCCCATCCAGAAATGCATCCGCTATACCGACTTGTCGATAGGCAGGTTCTTCGAGACTGCCAGGCGCCAGCCCTGGTTCGAGAACACGCTCTTCGTGCTCACCAGCGACCATACGAACATGAGCGACCATGCGGAGTACCAGACTGACCTGGGAGGCTTCTGCTCACCTATCATTATATATGACCCCAGCCACCCCGTGGGAACCATGGAGGACAAGATAGCCCAACAGATAGACATCCTGCCTACCGTGCTGGGACTCCTCGGCTACGACAAACCCTATTTTGCCTTTGGCATCGACGTGCTGAACACACCTGCGGAAGACACATGGGCCGTCAACTACCTCAATGGCATCTATCAATATGTGAAAAATGGCTACGTGCTACAGTTCGACGGCACGAAGACCACGGCCGTCTATCGTCTCGACGACCGTCTGATGCAACACAATCTGCTGAATAACTCTCAATTTTCCGAGATGGAACGCGAACTGAAAGCCATCATCCAGCAATACATGGCGCGGATGACGCAGAACCGCCTCAAGCCTTAGGCAGTACCTTACCGTTGACCACCTCGAAACGGGCGTCGAACTCCTCGCGCGTGCGCTTCCAGCGGTTATGGCTCCACAGCCAGTACTCTGGTGCCTCGCGGATGGTCTGTTCCAACATGCGCCAGTAGATATCCGTCAGTTCAAACTCCTTCGACTGCTGCGGGTCGCGCGTGATGAGTTTGAACGTCGCCTCATAGTAGCCGCGCCGCAGCCTGCGCACATCCAGATAGAACACCGCATGGTTCAACTTCCTGGCGATACGCTCCGTACCTGTCAGCACAGGGGTATCGTGATTCAAGACATCCACCCAGTGGTGGATATTCGTCCACAGGGGCACCTGGTCGGAGATATAGCCGATCACCACGGGGCGCTTCTGACTGCGATACTCTGCCAACCGGCGTAATGTCTCATTCATAGGTATGCACACAGCCCCCATGCGCTGGCGAAGCCTGAGGAAGAACCTGTCGAACTCCTTGTTCTCGATGGGATGGTATATCTGTCCGCACTGCGCCTGGGGCGACACCCACAGCGGCAACGAGGATATCCACTCCCAGTTGCCGTAGTGACCCAGATAGACGGCACACGACTGCCCCGAGGCGACAATCTCGTCCACGAGTTCCGTGCCCTTGAACACCACCCTGCGCTTCATCTCCTGCCGGCTGATCGTCACCATCTTGAAACTCTCCACGAAATAGTCGCAGAGGAAATGGTAGAACTTACGCTCTATCCTGCGCAGTTCGTCCTCATTTTTCTCAGGGAACGAGGATGTCAGATTCTTCCACACCACATGCCGCCTGTATCGGATGGCATAGTAGAGCAACAGATACAGACCATCGGCAATGAAATAGTGAACCCTCAGCGGTAATGGGGAGAGCACAGAACAGATAAACAGGAAGGGATAATATATTAGTTTCATCCGTAGCAGCACACTATTCTGCCCACAAAGATAGGTATTTTATCATAAACGGGCAAATAATTTGGCTGTTTTTCGCGGAATTGACAAAAAAAACGTATTTTTGCAGCATGAGACGAAAGATCTACTATATGTTCCATAGCGGCAAGAACAGCCATGTGACCTATTATCTCAAGGCTTACATCCGCCAGGCCATACCAGCCGTATTCTACAGGATGCGCCTCCAACGGGAACTGAAGAAATTCGACACCTATCCCGAGGAGGAAAGAGAGGCACTCCAGAAGCGGCTCGACTACTACTGCAAACTGACCCCCGAGAGTCCCATCGACCGTCCATTGTGGGAACAGACAGCCATCAGCATCAGCCAACAGCCCAAGATGAAGCGCAAGAAGATGTACTACATCGACATCATGGAGTATGCCCGCTATTTCGACCCGTCTCTGCGCTGGGTATATCAGTGGGGCGACATCACTGAGCGACAGCCTCTGCCCAGTCTGCTCAAAAGCCGTCCACTGGGCGACAACGACAACTCCGTGCTGCTGAAACTCATCAAGGTGCGCCACTTCCTGTTCGTCAACGACAAGAAACCTTGGCGCCAGAAGCGCGACATCGCCATCTTCCGTGGCGACCTGGGCGACCAGAAGCCCAACCGCGAGGTGTTCATGCACCGCTGGTTCGGCCATCCCATGATCGATGCCGCAGCCACGAACAGCCTCCCCGGCCACCCTGAATGGCTGAAGCCGAAACTCACCATCGGTGAACACCTCGACTATAAGTTCATCATGTCGCTGGAGGGCAACGACGTGGCATCCAACCTGAAGTGGGTAATGTCGTCGAACTCCATCGCCGTCATGCCCCGCCCCACCTGCGAGACCTGGTTCATGGAGGGCACGCTCATCCCCAACTACCACTATATTGAGGTGAAGCCCGACTTCTCCGACCTCGAGGAACGGCTGCGCTATTACCTCGCCCATCCCGACGAGGCAGAAGCCATCATCCGCCATGCCCATGAGCACGTGGCCATGTTCAAGGACCAGAAGCGCGAGAAACTCCTCTCGCTGATGGTGCTCAACAAGTATTTCCAGATCACCAACCCATGATATTCGCCAGAGACAAAAGTCAGATATGCAACAACCTGTTGCAGTATGCCCACGTCTATGCGTGGGGCAGGGAGCATGGCCGTAAGGTCATCTCCATGCGATTCAGTTACAAGTATCAGTTCTTCCGTATCTGCCACACCGACCTGACAGGCTTCGGGTGGTATCTCCTTGCCAAGTATATGGCAGCGCTCCACCTGCTGCCCACCGCCAGTTTCAAGCGGCGCGACTGCGACCGTGAGGCCTTGGAGCGGAAGATGCTCCGCCACCGCCACATCGTGGTCAGCGGATGGTTCGCACGCTGGTACGACCTCTTTCTGAAATACCGTCAGGAAATCTGCGACCTGTTTACCATCGACCCCGAGATCACCCAACCAGTCATTGACAGGATGCAAGCAGTGGAGAAAGGCAGCGAGAAGGCGCAGATTATCCGCCTGGGCGTGCATATCCGAAGGGGCGACTATGCCGAATGGCGCGACGGCCAGTTCTTCTACGACAACAAGACTTACATTGAGCATATCAACCGTTTCCAGCAGTTGTTCCCTGACCGCGAGGTGCATGTCTATCTCTCCACCAACGATCCCGATGTCACGGAAGAGGCATTCCAACAGCAATGCCCTCTCGCTCGTGTCCACCATCTTCAGGGGAATGCGCCCGAAGACCTGTTCATGCTCTCCGAGTGCGACTATCTGATAGGCCCTCCCAGTACGTTCTCACTGGTGGCCGCCATGTACCACGACCTCCCACTCTACCGTATGGACGTGCGCGATGCCAGCGAGATGACGCCCGACAAGTTCCTGAAGTTCGACTACTGGTTCAGCCACATGGTTTAGGTCACAGGGCGAGCCTGAATCCCACCTCCATCCTGCGGCGGCGCTGGTCGTACATGAAGCGGTTAGTGACGCGACTGAAGTGTGAGTAGCAGTCGTATGCTCCGCCACGGATCACATGGAAATAGGAGGATGGCCTGCTGTCTGGTGTCTTCCGATACCAGTCTTCACAGAATTCCCACACGTTGCCCGACATATCGAAGAGTCCCAGTTCGTTGGGTTTCTTCTGCCCCACGGGCTTGTGGTGGTCGTCAAAGTCGTGTTCCAGCGTGTAGGCCACCTCAGAGGGATCATTGCTGCCCGCATAGAGGAAGCCCCTCGACTTGCGCCCGCCGCGTGCCGCATACTCCCACTCAGCCTCCGTGGGCAGACGGAACGGCCTGCCCGTCATCCTGCTGAGTCGGGCTACAAACTCCTGGCACTGGTCGTAGGTGACATACTCCACAGGCATATTCGCCCCCTTCTGCTTTGAGCGGTTCTTACCCATCACCTTCTCCCAGAGGGCCTGCGTCACCTCCGTCTCACCGATCCAGTAGTCCTGGAGTGTCACCTGGTGCCTTACCTCGTCGGCATCCGCCAGCGTATCCCCTGGCAGAGCCCCCATCGTGAAGGTACCGCCCTCCACATAGCGCATCTTGAACTGCACGCCGTCCACAGTGAACGTACGTGTGTAGGGCACCTTCCTCACCTGCTGCGCCTGAAGACCAGCGGGCAGGAGCATCACCGTCACCAGCAAAACACTCCTCCACTTTCCACTCTCCACGGTCCGCTCTCCACTCTCAACACTTCCTACAGCCCACCAGATCATCCGTAGCCAGCAGAAGAAATAGGTATAGACATCTATGTAGGTCGTCCTGTGGATATACTCGTGCAACCATGCCGGGCAGAGTACGTCAGTGGGCAGGATACAGAAGTTCACCACGAGCGACCAGAAGAGGGTCCAGTCCAGCCATGTGCGACGGGGCTGGAGCCAGAACGCCATCGCGTAGAAGGGGAAGGTGATGATATACGTATGCGTCTCAGGACAGTCGCTGAACAGGATCATAAATCCCGTCAGCACGCCCAGGGCCTGCACCCTGAAGCGGAAGTCGCCCCACCGCTTGTACCTGGCAAAGAAGGCGATGCCCAGCAGGGCAAACACCACGATCTGCACCAGACGGTAGTTGGGCAGCAGGAAAGGTTTCAGTCCAACGGCAAAGAGGATGCCCACGAAGTCGGAGTCACTGTGATGGCTGGCTATCATGTCGAACATATCCCGATAGAGCACGAACACATTGTCGAAATGGGGATTGACGGCTGGCAACAGCAGCAGCGCGCCCCCACAGAGCACGGCATAGCCTATATTACGCCAGAACTTCGGATAGCAGAGCAGGATGGCCAGTTCCGCTGCCCCATACACCTTCGTCGTGGCAGAGATCATGATGAGCAGCACCGCCCAGAAGGCCTTGCCACGCTCCAACAGGATGAACGCAAAGATATAGATATAACTCACGATGATGTTATGCTGATAACAGAACACCGTCTGCAGCACTACGGAGAGCAGGAACACGAAGATCGGGAGACGATAGGGCCTCAACGGCTCTGGCAGCCATTTGATGGCGAGGCTGAACAGCGTATAGTTGCCCACGTTCCACACGAAGGGGCCCAGCCACCAGGGCAGGAAGAAGATGGGTGCGAAGAGCACGCTGAACACAGGCGAATACAGGAAATAGATGGCATGAGCCTGGGCGTACTCCATGTTGTACGGACTCAGTCCCTCCCAGAACATCCGGGTGGAGTCCTGGTAGTCGAAATAGTTGGTATTACGTCCGCGGACCACCTCCAGGGTGGTGGCTATCAGCACGATCACGAGTCCCAGTGTCCACCAGAACCGCGGGTCCTTGTAAAACTTCTTATTCATGTTCCAGTGGGGAATAGTCCTTCGTCATCATCTCATAGCACAGTTTCAGCCATACGATGGTCACAGGCAATGCCTTCAGTGCGTAGGGCTGTACGTAGGTCTTGCGGAGATAGGCTGGGAACAGGTCGCTGGGCGACATGCTTGTGAGGATGAACACGAACACCATGAGGGCGATGTCCCAGTGAGAGCGCTCCCAGGGGGCTGCCGTGTACCATACGACCACACCTATCAGGGCGATGATATAGCCACTCGACTCACTGCCCGTGGAGAAGAGCAGTACGAACATCATGACAGAGGCCAACAGCGTCTGGCGGAAGGCCACGTGCTGATACTGGTCTCGACGCAGGTAGGGCAGGCCGAAGAGCACCAGTCCTGGCACGATCAGCCACAGGTCGTTGAACCATACGCCTGAGATGCGGTGCACCATGCCCAGCAGCGAGATGTTGTTCATGATGTTCACCGTGTTCTCCATGTTCTTGTTCGCCAGCGAGATATACCACTCGCCATACTGGCCCACGATATAGTCCCATCCATGGAAGAAGGGCATGGGGGCCACAAACATCACTGCCGCCCAGAAGATGAGCGATCCAATGAACTTAACCTTGTGCTTGGAGAAGAAGAAGAACGCCAGTCCCACGATGCTATAGGCCTTGACGAACGTGCCCAGCATGATGAAGAACGCCGCCCAGAAGTCGCGTTCCTTCTCTATCAGGTAATAGGCCAGCAGGATGGTGGCTGCGATGGCGATGTTGAACTGCTGCATATAGAGGGCCGTGAGCATCTCGTGGGCGCAGAACCAGAGGATGAACAGTTGCTGGTGCTTCGTGAACTGCGACTTACGGATGGCCCAGTAGAGGAACAGGGTCAGCGCGAAGCCCCACATCAGCAGGCCCAACCACTTCGGCACGATGGCAAAGGGGGCGAAGAGCAGTGAGAACGTTGGTCCGTAGTGGTGCAGGTCGCCATATTCGGCCGGATTAGGGAGATAGAGGTTCCACCCCCTGACAGCATTCCAGAACGAGCCACGATAAATCAGGAAGTTGTTGGCCCTGTTCAGTTTCATGATCCACATGATGACAGGCAACAGCATCCACACCCCGAACAGCGTGCGGTAATCATGGAAGAACGGTTTTGCAAGAAACGCCTTCACTTTCTCCTTCATAGGCAATGCGTACGGTTAAGCACCAGCCTGGCCACCAAGGCAGCCTCATCGTCAGTCTCCTCGTAGAACAGCGGCAGGCGTACCAGTGTGTCGGCATAGCGGTCGCAGTTGGGCAGTTCCCTGCCGTCGTGCTTGTCCTCGTAATACTTGCTGGAGTGCAGCGGCAGGTAGTGAAACGTGGTCTGCACTCCCTTGTTCTTCAGATAGTCCATCAGTTTCGTGCGCGCCTCGAGCGACGGACACAGCAGGTAGTACATGTGATAGTTGTTCGTGGCATAGTCAGGCAGGTCGGGAATCGTATAACCCTCGGGCAAGTGTCCCCGTAGGGCCTTGTCGTAGATCTCCCAGATATGGCGTCGCTGCCCCTGGATATCATCGATCTGCTCCAGTTGGGCCCACAGGTAGGCGGCATTGAACTCCGAGGGGAGGAACGACGATCCCATGTCGCACCAGCCATATTTGTTTACCATGCCGCGGTAGAACTCTGCGCGGTTGGTACCCTTCTCCCAGAGAATCTCGGCACGGCTCACAAACCGCTCATCGTTCACCACCAGCATACCGCCCTCGCCGCAGTTGATGTTCTTCGTCTCATGGAAGGAGAAGGCGGCCACGTGGCCGATACCGCCCAGCGGGCGATCCTTATAATACGAGTCGATGCTATGGGCAGCATCCTCTACCACCAGCAGACCGTGCTTCTCCGCCAGGGCCATGATGGCATCCATGTCGCAGGCCACGCCCGCATAGTGGACCACCACGATCACCTTCGTCTTCTCGTTGATGAGCGGTTCAATATTCTCGACCGTGATATTGGGATTGCCGCTCCCACTGTCGGCAAAGCGGATATATGCTCCCTCGCGCAAGAAAGCAAGGGCCGATGACACAAAGGTATAGGAAGGCACAATCACCTCGTCGCCTGGCTGCAGGCGACACAGCATGGCGCACATCTCAAGGGCATCCGTCCCCGAGGTGCAGAGCAGGCACTTACGGAAGCCGTAGCGCTTCTCGAAGAAGCCGTGGCACAGTTTCGTAAACTCACCGTTGCCCGACATCGTCGTTGAGCGGCACACCTCCTGAATATAACTAATCTCCCTGCCTGAGCAGTATGGCTTATTAAACGGTATCATACTTCAATTCTTCAATTCTTCAATTCTTCAATTCTTCAATCCTTCAATCCTTCAATCCTTCAATCCTTCAATCCTTCCTCAAAGTTTACCAAGTCGCTGACAATAAACACAGGGCGCCCCTTCACCTGATCGAACACCTTGCCGATGTAGAGACCCATGATGCCCATCATGAAGAGCAGCAGACCGCCCACGAACCAGATACTGAAGATGGTCGAGGTATAGCCCACCACCTCGTTGAGCCCGAGGAACTTGGCGAAGATGTTATAGATAGCCATGAGGAAAGAGATGGCCGACATGATGAAGCCCAGCGACACGGCCAGGTGGAGCGGACGGTTGCTGTTGGAGATGATCGAGTTGTACGACAGTTTCAGCAGGCGCCTCAGGTTGTACGAACTCTTGCCCTCCAGCCGGTGGTCGTGGAGCACATCGACGGTGCTCTTCCTGAATCCCAGCGTATGGATCAGTTCCACGAACGAGCGGGAATATTCCGGTATGCTACAATACACCTTGACGATCTTCTGGCTGTAGATGCCAAACTCCGCCACGGCCTTGTCGGTCTTGAAGCCGCTCAGGAAGTCATACACGCGGTGGAAGACGGCCGACGACATGCGTTTCAGAAAGGTATCCTCGCGCACCACGCGACGGGCACTCACCACGTCGTAGCCCTCCAGCGCCTTCCTGTACATCGCAGGCAGGTCCTCAGGTTTATTCTGCAGGTCGCAGTCGATCACCGCCACGTACTTTCCCTTTGCGTATGTCAATCCGGCCGTGATGGCGTATGGCTGCCCGAAGTTCCGGCTCAGGTTGATACCCTTCACCATCTTGTCGCGGCCACATATCTCCGTAATCTTCTCCCACGACGCATCAGGCGAACAATCGTTCACAAGGATGATCTCGTAGTCCTGGGTCAGTGGACTAACGGCCGCATGGATCCTCGACACCAACTCCTCCAGCATCTTCTCACCATGATAGACGGGTGAAACAACAGACAAATCCATAATACTCCCTTTTTTGGCTGCAAAGTTACGAATAAATCTCTGAAAACATCCAAATAGGCTAAATAAATTTGGCTTTTCGGCCGACATTTCGTAACTTTGCAGCCGTAAAGCGCCATCTATGGAAAAGAAAGAGACATTTGGAGAACTGATCCGCTTCGGCATTGTGGGCACCACCTCGGCAGCCATCCACTATGCCATCTACTGGGTACTACAGCACTGGATCAACGTGAACATCGCCTATACCATCGGCTACCTGCTCAGTTTCCTGGTCAACTACTACCTGACGGCCCACTTCACCTTCCACGAGAAGGCATCGGCCAAGAATGGCATCGGCTTCAGTGGCGCCCATCTGGTGAACTACCTGCTGCACATCGTACTGCTCAACTTCTTCCTGTGGCTCGGACTGAGCAACGAGGTTGCGCCCTTTGCCGTGCTGGCCATCGCCGTGCCCACCAACTTCATACTGGTGCGCTTCGTGTTCAAGCACTTCCGCCGCTCCTAACGCGTCACGCCTCAGGAGAGTATCTCCTGGACATGATACAGCGGCCTGCCCTTCACCTCCGTATATATCTGACCGATATAGGTGCCGATGATGCCTATCGACATCAGCACGAAGCCCCCGACGAGATAGATGGAGATGATCAGCGAAGCCCAGCCAGGCTCCACGTAGCCAAACAGGAAGGAGTAGGCCACATAGCAGCCTATCAGGAAGGCGATGATCAGGAAGAGTATCCCGATATTATAGATGATGAACAGCGGACGCACGGAGAAGGCCGTGATGCCGTTGAGTGCCAGGCGCAGCATCTTGCCCAGCGTATATTTCGACTTACCCGCGAAACGCTCGCTGATCACGTCATCGACGGTGGTATGCTTCAGTCCGATCTGCGGGATCAGTCCACGCAGGTACAGGTTGTGCTCCTTGTAGTCAGAGAGCATGTCGAGCGCCCTCTTGCTCATCAGACGGAAGTCGGCATGGTTATAGACACTCTCCACGCCCATCGTGCTCTGCAGCCTATAGAATGTCTGGGCCGTCAGTTTCTTCATCAGCGGGTCGGCCTCTCGCGACACCTTCACGCCATACACGATGTCATTGCCCTCCTCGAAGGCCTTCACCATCTTGGGTATGCACTCAATATCGTCCTGCAGGTCGGCATCGATGGTCACCACGGCATCCGCCCATTCCCTGGCAGTCATCATACCTGCCATGATGGCATTCTGGTGCCCCACGTTGTGCGCCAGGTTGATGCCCCGCACGAACCTGTTCTCCGCATGCAGTTCACGGATGACCTCCCACGTACGGTCACGGCTACCATCGTTGACGAACACCATCATCGACTCCCTGGATATCAGTCCCTCAGCGATCATCCGCTCAAAAAGGGCCGTCAGCCGCTCCACGCTGTGGCGCAGCACCTCCTCCTCATTATAACAAGGTGATACAGTTGCGAGTGTTACCATAATTATGAACTATGAACTATGAACTATGAACTAGGAACTGTGAACTGTGAACTCATTAAACGTCACGAACTCCTCCCCACAGTTCTTCAGCATCTTCACCAGGCGGTCCAGACGCCCGCACATCTGCCGTCCGCTGTGGTTCCTGATGATAAACGGCATCTTGAACTCAGGGTGCTCCTTCAATTCGTAGAACTCCCAGGGATGGAAGTAAGTCACGAAGTAGCCGTCCTTCTTCAGCACCCGGCGCACCATCCAGTGGTAGAGTCCCTCAGGCAAGTTATGCAGCGAGAGCCAGAACAACGGGAAGCGTACCAGCGGTGTCACCGAGGCAGGGATCTGCATCACCCCGTCCTTCATGAACCACGTGCGAGGAGCCGTCAGGTGCATGTACCTGCCGGGGATGAAGGCCGGGTTGAGCGACGAGTTATAGCGGTAGCCCACGCGCTTGATCTCCGACTCCACCACGGGGAACATCCTGGGCTGCCGGTAGCCATAGACGGTGCGGCCCGTCACGCGCTCCACGATCTCCTTCGAGCGGGCGAAGTCGGTCTCCTTCGGCTGCCAGTGATCCACGCCGTGGCAGGCCACCTCATGCCCCTCGTCCATGATGCGCTGCATCACCTCCGGCGCATGCTCCGCAAAGTTACCGGTACAGAAGAACGTGGCTTTCACGCCGTTATCCTTCAGGACGTCCAGGATACGGTTCGTGCCCTCGACAGACACCTTCATACCCTCCTCCAGCGAGAAATCCACGCCATGCTCGCGCGGCACGTCAAACTCCTCGGTATCAAAACTCAGTAATATCATATCCTTCTGTTTTTGCCTGCAAAAGTACAACAAATCCGAGAGAAAGCAAAATAAATGCCCATGATATTCGTTAATTACGCCGCATTTTCGTAACTTTGCCGCCAAAAAGGAGATATGCAGCAGGAAGGGAACCCCGTCATCGGCTTCGATGCCAAGCGCATCGTCAGGAACGGCACAGGCCTGGGTAGTTACGGCCGCACCCTTGTCAACGACCTCGCCCGCCTCCCCCTGGAGTTGCGCCTCTACGCTCCCGATGCTGGGCGCGACGACCTCCGCCAGCAGGTTGCCGTCCGCGACAACGTCCTTTTCCGCTACCCGCGCACATCCCACTTCACCTCCTACTGGCGCACCCACGGCATCGTGGACGACCTGCTGCGCGACGGTGTCCAACTCTTTCACGGGCTCTCCGGCGAACTCCCCATCGGCATCCGCAAGAGCGGCATCAGGAGCGTGGTCACCATCCACGACCTCATCTTCCTGCGCCACCCGGAGTACTACCACTGGCTCGACACGAAGATCTACGCCTGGAAGTTCCGCCAGACCATCCGCGAGGCCGACCATATCATCGCCATCAGCGAGTGCACCAAGCGTGACATCATCGAGTACGGCCACGTCGCAGAAGACAAGATCACCGTCATCTACCAGAGTTGCGCCCCCCGTTTCAGCGGGCAGGTGCCAGGTGATCGTGCCAATGCCAGATATCTTCTCAGTGTCGGCAGTATCGAGGCCCGTAAGAACATCCTCCTGGCCGTGAAAGCCCTGTCCTACCTGCCAGCCGACCTCAGTCTCATCATTGTCGGCAAGCACACTGCCTATACCGACGAGGTCACCGCATACGCCGCTGCCCATGGCCTCGCCCCCCGCGTCAGGGTCATGCACGGCATCAGCGACGACGAACTGCCCGTCCTCTATGCAGGAGCCGAGGCCTTCGTCTATCCCTCCCGCTACGAGGGCTTTGGCATTCCCATCATCGAGGCCATCAGCAGTGGTCTGCCCGTCGTCGCCTGCACAGGTTCCTGTCTGGAAGAGGCGGGCGGTCCCGACAGTCTGTATGTCGATCCCGACGACGAGCAGGGCATGGCCGCCGCCATCCGTCAGGTGCTCCGCGGTGCCGAGGGCCGCGAGGAGCGCATCCGCCGCAGCCGCGACTATATCCGCCGCTTCCAGGGCGCCGACGTCGCCAGCCAGATGGCCGACCTCTACCGCAGCCTCCTTTAGAACTTCCATCGTATTTGGAGGTCGAGATCCGTGAGCGACGAGGCATCGACCTGCTGGTAGCCGCTGCCAATGGACGTGCGGTCGAAATAGTCCGTCACCCCCACCTTTGCCGTCAACGACAGATGCTGGCCAATGCCTGCCCTTACCATCAGCCAGTAACGGATGCCCTCCCCATAGAAGGCGGTCATGGAGTAGGCATAGAGCGGTCCGTGTTCATAGAGATAGACACGGCTGTCATAGCCGTCGGTATGGAAATAGCCCAGTCCTGCATTCAGACGAAGCCATCGATGCGTGTAGGCCAGACTCTCACAGACCATCGCCCCCCACTCCTTGTCGCCATAGGCACCATAGCCACCATCCAACTGGGTGCGACACCCAAAGCCGCTATCACCAGAATAATCTGCACTGAGCCTCAACCGATGAACTGGCTGACGCTGGAGGCTGGTGCCGTCAGCACCGTCAGACTCTTTGATACGCAAGCGGTATCTGGCTGCAAAGGTCCAGGCACGATGCTGGTAGGTAGCCTGCAACAGATGGTCCCACGATGAGGATGACTGCGACACCTGATACTTCGCCCAAGGGAAATAGGCATAGTCGATATAGGCAGACACCCTCCATCTTGTAGACGGCTGCCACGACAAGCCAAGATAGATGCCACTCTCATTCTGAACCTTGCCACCGTCGCTGTAACTCTGTGCGTCGAGTGAAGCATAGCGATAGGAATAAAACCGCTGGAGAGCCGTGATGCTCAGTACATCGCTCACCCGCAGGCTCACGCTATTGAGCGTGGCCAGATGACCATCCTTGTCCAATGCCGTCTCACCATTCAACGCCCAACGATGATTCACATAGCCATAATCCAGACTTGTGTTCATAAATGCCCTGCCTTGTGGATAATGCTGGCGGTAGAGGATAGAGGCGTTTGGACGCAGTTCCTTGTCAAGACGAACATAGAGCATGTTCACACCCGCATGGAAGCCATGCCGTCTGAAGCCCAGCATGCCACCAGTCTTCAAGGCGTACATATTGTTTTTCTTCGCCATCTCCGTCTCTGTGCGATGGTAACTGGTAGAGAGAATGGTGGCAATGGTGGAGTCCTTGTTGAGCGTAGCATCCATCGGACGGTAGGAAGCAAACACCGACAGTTTCGTGCCGCGATTCAGACTTATCGTTGCCGCCCCGCCCAACAGACTATTATTGGAGCGCGAGGAATGGGCACGAAGCGTCTGAGTGGTCCTACCCATATTCTGTAGCACTGCCACCTTTCCCATACTGAACTCGCTGTTCATTACCAGTCCCATGCCCATCGACACGCGGTAGTTGCCGAGACACAGCGACTCCAGTCTGCCGAGGTGCCGCAGTTGCAGATAAAAGGAATAGTAGTCATAGCCCCATTGGTTTTGATGGGCAAAGAACGGTTCCCCTGCATCCTGTGCCCCCACCAGCCCTATTTTCAGGGACTCACCGTGAGTAAACTGATAGCGCAACCAGTGGCGGTAAGGAGGCCCTAAGTATTTCTCGCCATCGCCTTTCCGCGTATAAAAAGGGACGCGCACCATACCGATCAACTCATGCTTTCCGTATCTCGCCATCTCACTGATCTTCGGGAATCCCTTCTCTTTCTCCTCACCAAAACAGATGAAATGAGAGAGCAGTCGTCGCTGTTCGTATCCGAGTGAACGGATCATCATGAGTTCACCGGCTGACTTCATCGGCCCATAGCGATACAGGCATTCCTGCAGTTCCTCTATCTGCTGGTCGGAAAGGAAAGGCAACTCCTCCAGTTGCTCACGCGTCGCCATGTTGATGTCCAGCGGCTGTTGCTCCAATTCACTGAGGCGCTCGTAGGTCTCTTCCCAGTTTTCCGATGCCGCATCCTCCTGCGTCATTACCTCGTTGACATACTGCACATCTCCATTCTGTGCCTGAACGCCGATACCCAGCATCCACGCACCCGAAAGTATAAAAACTCTCCAATAACTATTTTCCATAGTCTTTCAATTTATGGGTTAAACAACGATTTGTCGCTGCAAAGATATAATAAGTTTTCCATACCACCAAATATTTTCTGGATTTCTGTTGTTTTTATCCAATTAATGCTAAAAAAGTGGTGCCATAGCCACGCTTTTCAGGGAATCTGCGTAAATTTGCAAGCGAGATGCGAACGATACTGACCATAGCGATATCCATGGCCTGCCTGACGGCAAGGGCGCAGGAACAGAAGATGACCGCCGAGCAGGTGCTGGCGGAGATGGACTCGCCTACCTTCGTGCCGACGGTGAAGGTGGGAAAGGTGCTCCATCAGGGAGACAGCATACAGTATATGGAGATGAACAACGTGTATGTGTATCCCACGCTGACCTTCAAGAACAAAAGGCAGGCAAAGTCGTATATGAGGCTTGTGACTAACGTGAAGAAGGTGCTGCCCATCGCCAAGGAGGCCAGGCAGATGCTCATCGAGACGACGGAGTTCCTCGACATGCTGCCTGACGAAAAGGCGAAACAGGAGCATATCAAGCGCGTGGAAGAGGATATACTACGTACTTATAAGCCGAAGATGAAGAAACTGACTTACTCGCAGGGCAAACTGCTCATCAAACTCATCGACCGCGAGTGCCACTCGTCGTCGTACGAGATGATCAAGGCCTTCATGGGACCCATCCGCGCGGGATTCTGGCAGGTGTTCGCATGGGGATTCGGGGCATCACTGAAAAAAGAATACGATCCGCAAGGCGTCGATCGCCTTACGGAACGTGTGGTACTCATGGTCGAGTCAGGACAAATCTGATTATTCTTACTCCGAAAAGAGCACTTGCACGATCGTCTGGCCGACGGCCTGGAGGGTGGTCTTCTCTATATGATCCATATCATCGTGAATGGTATGCCATGTGGGGCCGAAACTGCTCTGCTCACAGTCGGGATAATAGGGAATGACATCGATGCAGGGTATCTTCGCCACCTTGTTCACCGGGATATGATCGTCGGTGATGCCACCACCTATCTGACGGGGGAACATGCTACCGAAACCGATGACATGGGCGGCATTCCACACCTTATCGACCACTGAACTGGCATACTGTACGGACATCCCTTCCTGATAGAACTGGGCACCCTGACCACCGACCATGTCGAGGAGGATGCCAAAACGGTAGGTCTTGGCCGTCTTCCTGTCGATACTGGCGGCCCAGTGCTGGGCACCAAGGGCCCACGAGTCACCACTGTCAGGAGCGTCGCTCCACTGCGGGATGCCCCAGTCCTCAGCGTCGAAACAGACGAAGTCGATACCCAACTGGAGACTGTCGATGGACAGGAGGCGGGCGAGTTCAAGCATGACGGCAACACCACTGGCACCATCGTTAGCGGCCATGACAGGCTTACGGTGGTTGGCCTCGTCGGGATCATTGTCGGCCCAGGGACGACTGTCCCAGTGGGCACAGACCAGGATACGGTCGTTCTGCCCGGGCTTATAACTGGCTATGATGTTCGTGCTCTTCAGCGGAGTACCGTCGTAGCCTCTCAGTGTGGCTTTCTGCTCAGTGACCGTCAGCCCGTAGCGGGCGAACTGCGCGGCAATCCACTGCCCGCACAGGTCGTGGGCCTCACTGTTCATCGTACGTGGACCGAAGTCGCACTGGCGCTGACAGAACTGGTACGCACTGTCGGCACTGAAGGCTGGCCCTACAGGCTGTGCTGCCACCGAGTCGCTTGTCGCGGTCTGCTTGCGAAGGTTACCACAGGACACGATGAATAATGAAAAAATTAAAAAATTAAATAATGTAATCCTATTCATTTCAAAACTATCAACTATCATCTATCACTTATCAACTCTCTGCGCCTCGCGCATGACGCGCAGGAAATTGCCGCCCCATATCTTCTGGATGTCGTCCTCACTGTAGCGGCGGGCAAGCAACTGGCGGGTGAAGTTGATAAGTTCGGAGGAGTCGGCCAGGCCTCGTACGCCTCCGTCACCATCGAAGTCGGTGCCCAGACCCACATGGTCGATGCCCATGACATCGATGGCATGGTCGAGATGGGCCATGACGTCGCGGATGGTTGCCTCGCCGTCGGTGCGCAGGAAACCGTGGTAGATGGTGGTCTGCGCCACTCCGCCCTTGGCAGCGAGGGCCCGCATCTGATCGTCTGTCAGGTTACGCGGATGGTCACAGAGGGCACGGCTGCTACTATGGCTGCACACGATGGGCACGCGGCTGATGTCGAGAGCATCGTAGAAACTCTTCTCACCGCCATGACTGAGATCGACGAGGATGCCCAGGCGGTTCATCTCGCGGATGACCTGCTCACCAAAGGCGCTCACGCCACCATGGGTATTCTCGCTCCTGGAGGCAGAGTCGCAGATGTCATTGTCGCCATTGTGGCAAAGGGTCATATAGACGATGCCACGGTCTGCGAAGTGCTGCAGGTTGTCCAACTTCCCGTCGAGGGCAATGCCGTTCTCAATGCCGAGCATGATGCTCTTCAGTCCCTGATGCTTATTGCGCCAGAGGTCGTCGGGCGTCCGGGCAATACGGATATACTGCCGGTTACGGCTGACGATCGCCTCTATCTGGTCGAATATCTGGTCAGCATAGACCGTGGGGGCCTCGGTGGGCTGCGGCAGATAGGCCACCATGATCGTGGCGTCCTGATGGCCCTCCGTCATCTTATGGAGATCGACAAGGATCTTAGGGTCGCGATGGTCGAAGTGGATGCCCTGCGGGAAAAACATCGGGGTGTCGCAATGGGTGTCGAGGGTGAGCACACGGTCATGGGTGCACACTGCATCACGGTAGGCCTGAGCCTCTGCGACGAGCCACTGGAACAGGGGCAGTCCGTCGGACAGGCACTCGGGGTGCCACTGCACGCCGAGGATAGGCTTATACTCACTGCTCTCGATGGCCTCGATGATGCCGTCGGCAGACTGCGCCACCACGCGGAACTTATCGCCTGGCTCACTCACCGCCTGATGGTGGAAGGAGTTGACGTATATGCGACTGGAATCACTGGACGCTAAATCCGGCTGCGCCTCAGAATAGATGCGACAGAGTGTAGATCCGGGCTCAATGGTGATGCTATGGGTAGATTCAGAACGATCAGCATCCTGCGAATGCTTAATGCTTGATGTCACAATATCCTGCGCCACCTTGCCACCGAGGGCCATCGCCAGTGTCTGGATGCCGCGACAGATGCCCAGGATGGGCAACTGACGGTTGTAGGCCAGACGGGTGATGAGCAGTTCGGGCAGGTCACGCTTACTGTTGATGCCACCGAGCCCCCGGACGGGCTCCTCGCCAGCCCAGAGGGGGTTGAAGTCGGCACCGCCACTGAGTATGAGTCCGTCGATGCGCTCAAGGGTGTTGATGATCGTATCCGTATCTGCAACAGGTGGGATTATCAGGGGCACGCCTCCTGCGGCAACCACTGACTGATAGTAGCCCTCACTAAGTTTGGCCGTCTGGTCGCCATAGTTGCCTGTGATGCCGATGACTGGCTGGCGCCGCGATTCGGGATAACGGGTATAGACTGTAGCCAGATGGGCGTTGAGATTGAAATGGGTCATAGTCATTCGTCGAGGGTAATGGGGATTTCGCGTTTCAGGCTCTGTTCCAGGGAGATGAGGGTCTCCGTGGCCATGACGCCGGGGATGCCCTGCAACTTACCGTTGAGCAGGTCCATCAGTTGTTCATTGTCGCGGGCATAGAGTTTCACCAGCATGGTATAGGGTCCTGTAGTAAAATGGCACTCGACGACCTCAGGGATATGCTTCAGGCGTTCGACGACCTCCTTGTACATCGAACCTTTCTCCAGGGTGATGCCCACATACGTACAGGTGGAGTAGCCCAGGCTCTTGGGGTTCACGTCGAAGCCACTGCCCGTAATGACGTTGGCATCAATGAGGTGCTGCACTCGCTGATGGATGGCTGCACGGGAGACGTTGCACTCCGTGGCGACATCCTTAAAAGGAACACGGGCATTCTTTGACAGAATGCTCAGAATCTTCTTGTCCAAAAGATCAATCTTTTCCATTATCATTTACTTTTGTTACATTCTGAAAGCAAAAGTAAGTATTTCTGCTGAATAATGCAACTTTTAATGGAAAAAAAACAAAAAAGTGTGTCACTTTTGTGACACACTTGGCTATTTTCGGTCGATTCCCACGAGTTCTATGTCGAATATCAGGGCACTGAACGGTTTGATATCGCCACCAGCCCCTCGCTCACCGTATGCCAGTTCGTAGGGGATGTAGAGTTGCCACTTGGAGCCGACGGGCATCATGGTCAGGGCTTCCGTCCATCCTTTGATGACCTGACTCGGCGTGAACTCTGCCGGCTTGTCGCCATGCTTGGCAGAGGCATCGAAGACGGTGCCGTCGATGAGACGACCCTCGTAGTTTACCAGCACCTTGTCGCTGGCCGTGGGCACCTCACCATCGCCCTTCACGAGCACCTTGTACTGGAGTCCGCTGGGCAGGGTGATGACACTGTCGTTCTTGGCATTCTCCTCAAGGAACTTCCTACCTGCCTCGCGGTTGGGACCATAGAGTTTCTCCTCCTTGGCAGCCTTGTCGGCCACCTGTTTCTCTGAGAAATACTTGGCAGCGGCAGCAGTGGTAAAGTGGGTGGTATCATTCCTGAGGGCTGCCTCGAATCCCTTATAGAGTTTGTCGGCGATGATCGAGTCGGGGGAGTCATGGAACTCCTGCGTCATGCCTGGGACCATGCGCTCACGCAACTGGCGGGCAATGTCCATACCCATGAGATAGGCTTTCTGCCTGGGGTCTTCACCTGAGTGGGCCACCTCGCGGAAACCCTTGAGGAAATCGTCCATCAGGGCGGTATCGACCTTCTGCTGGAGCAGGAAGGGGATCAGTCCGTCTGTCAGGCGCATACCTGCGGCATAACTCACGGAGTCGGAACTGCTGGTGAGTTGTACAGGCTGCTCCACAGGTGCGGGGAACAGCACCACCTTGTTCTTTTTCTTAATGGCATCAGCCGGAGAAAAAGAAGCACCCGCCACGAGGGCGAGTGCCATGAATATGACCTTTTTCATTACTTGCGCTTTGCGTTAGCCTCAATCAGTTCGATCTTGAAAATCAGGGCAGAGAACGGATCGATCTTTGCCTGGGCGCGCTCACCGTAAGCCAGTTCCTGCGGGATATATACTTCCCAAATAGAACCGGCAGGCATGTGGCAGAGAGCCTCTGTCCAACCCTTGATCACCTGATTGGCACGGAACAGGGCGGGCTCGCCGCGCTTATAGGAACTGTCGAAGACACTGTCGTTCAGCAGACGTCCCTCGTAGTGAACACGCACCAGAGAGGTATCAGCAGGAACGGCACCTGTGCCCTCCTTGAGAACCTTGTACTGTACACCGCCAGGGAGGGTCTTCACACCTTCCTTCTTGGCATTCTCAGCAAGGAACTTCTCACCAGCCTTCTTATTCTCACCGTATGTCTTCTCCAGTTCGCGTGCCTTGATCTCCTGCATCTTGCGCTGGGCGGTGGTCTGGGCTACCTCCATCGTCATCAGGCCCTTCTTCCCTGTCAGGGCACCAACGAAACCTGCCATGAAGTTCTTCATGGAGATTGTCTTTGTGGAGTCGTCACCATAGAGTTCGTGGTTGATACCCTTCAGCATACGGGTAGAAATCTGCTGACCGATCTGAATACCGGCATAGTAGGCTGCCTTCTTCTTATTGTCACCAGCGTTAACGCCCTCGTTCAGACCCTTGATGAAGTCGGACATATAGGCGGAGTCAACACCCATGCTTCCTACGAGGTACTCTTTCAGACCCTGCGTCTGAGCCATACCGATGGCATAACTCAACGTATCAACGTCAGTTTTCAGACTTGCTCTGGGAGCAGAATTGCCACAGGAATAGAATGCTGCGGCAGTAATAGCCATGGCGGCTAAAAACATTAATTTCTTCATTGCTTTCTATGATTTAAACTACTTGTATTAATTCCACGTCGAAGATAAGTGCTGCGAAGGGAGGAATAGAGGCACCTGCACCACCCTCGCCGTAGGCCAGGCGATAGGGGATGAAGAAACGATACTTGGCACCCTCCTGCATCAGTTGCAGACCTTCCGTCCATCCTGCGATGACCTGCTGGAGCGGGAAAGTGGCGGGCTCGCCACGCTGGTAACTGCTGTCGAACACCGTTCCGTCGATGAGCGTACCCTCATAATGGCACATCACCGTATCCTTGGCAGAAGGCTTCTTGCCGTTACCTTCCTTCAACACCTGATACTGCAGACCACTTGGCAGGGTAATGACACCCTCTTTCTTGGCATTCTCCGACAGGTATTTCTCACCAGCCTCCTTATGGGCCTTGCCCTTGGCGGTGCGCTCTGCCTGCAGTTTCTCCTGCTGCTTGGCAAAATAGTCCTGCACAATCACCTGGGCCTCACGGTGAGACACCTTCAGTTCGTTGCCCTTCAGCACATCGTCGATGGCCTGTGCGAAATCTGAGGCACTGATACCCTCAGCACCCATCTGTGCCAACTGCTGCCCGATCCCCAGGCCTAAAGCATAACTTAACTTGTCCATTCTTGCTATATAAATAATGTGTATTCTGAAAATCGGGCGCAAAGGTACAAATTAATTGAGAATTAAGAGTTAAGAATTAAGAAAATTTGCTGCATCCATGTATTTTTTCTTAATTCTTAACTCTTAATTCTCAACTTTTCCGTACATTTGCATAGCAAAACCAATATGATGCCTATGAAGAAAATTGTTGTATTGACAGGTGCAGGCATGTCGGTGGAGAGTGGTCTGAAGACCTTCCGCGACGCTGACGGCCTGTGGGAGAACTATCCCGTTCAGAAAGTAGCCACCCACGAGGGCTGGGAGGCTGATCCGACGCTGGTGACAAACTTTTACAATATGCTCCGCAAGAAATGCTGGGGCGTGCAGCCCAACGAGGGGCACAGGCTCGTGGCGAAACTCGAGGAAAAGTACAACGTGACTGTGGTGACGCAGAATGTCGATAACCTCCACGAGATGGCGGGCTCGACGAAGGTGATCCACCTGCATGGTGAACTGATGAAGGTGTGCTCCAGCCGTGACGTGGATGATCCGCGCTACCAGATACAGTTGACACCCGAGAACTGCGAGGTGGAACCTGGCACGAAGGCTGGCGACGGATCGCTGCTGCGACCGTTTATCGTTTTCTTCGGTGAGGCCGTGCCCATGATTGGGGCTGCTGCCGAGGAAGTGGGTGAGGCGGATATCCTCATCGTCATCGGAACCTCGCTGGTGGTCTATCCCGCTGCAGGACTATTGCACTATGCACGTCCTGGTGTGCCCATCTATCTCATCGACCCCAACCCCATCCAGGCTGGCGAACGCGTGAAGCAGATCCAGAAGGGTGCCTCCGAGGGTATGAAGGAACTGTCGGAAATCCTGATGAAATAATTAATCCCGCCAGTTGGCGGGATTAATTATTTATGAGCGGTCCTTACGGATGAGTTCGAGGAGTTTTTCGACGGCTTCTTCTTCCGGAATGTTCTTCTCGACGCACTCCTTGGCCTTGTAGAGAGATATCTTTCCGCGGCCTGCTCCCACGTAGCCGTAGTCGGCATCAGCCATTTCGCCAGGGCCATTCACGATACAGCCCATGATGCCGATCTTCAGTCCCACGAGGTCCTTCGTGGCAGCCTTGATCTTGGCGATGGTCTCCTGGAGGTTGTAGAGCGTACGGCCACAGCCTGGACAGGAGATATACTCTGTCTTCGTGAACTTGATACGGGCGGCCTGGAGGATGGCATCGGAGAGAGTTGAGAGTTGAGAGTTGAAAACTGAGAGTTTGCTACCGCTATCCAGCCGGATGACGAGTTGGTGGGCCTTCTTGTCAATGAGCAGGGCACCTACCGCCATCGCAGCCTTCAGTTGGAGCGTCTCCATGTCAGGGGCATCGAGCGTGAGGGTGATGGTGTCGTCCTTGATGCCGGCCTCAGCCTCGGCACGGAGCGCTGTACACTCCTCAATCATATCCACGAGTTTGCGGGCCACGGGAATCTCGCATTCAGGTTCTTCGGAGAGTGACACGCGGATGGTGTCACCGATACCCTCTGTCAGCAGGGCACCAATGCCCACGGCCGACTTGATGCGGCCGTCCTCACCCTCACCGGCCTCCGTCACGCCAAGGTGAAGGGGATAGTGCATATCCTCCTTGTCCATCGTCTCGACGAGCAGGCGCACGGTGGTCACCATCACCACCGTGTTAGAGGCCTTGATGGAGATGACAACATCGTTGAAGTTCTCGCGCTTGAAGATACGCAGGAACTCCATGCAACTCTCCACGATGCCCGCAGGGGTATCGCCATAGCGCGACATGATACGGTCGGAGAGCGAACCGTGGTTCACGCCGATACGCACAGCCGTATGGTGCTCCTTGCAGATATTCAGGAAGGGCACCAGTTTCGTCTCGATCTTCTTCAGTTCTGCGGCATACTCCTCATCTGTATATTCCAGATGCTTGAAGGTACGCCCGGGATCGACATAGTTGCCCGGGTTGATGCGCACCTTCTCGCAGTAGAGGGCAGCGACATCAGCCGTATGGGCCGTGAAATGCACGTCGGCCACCAATGGAGCATCATAGCCGTCGGCCTTCAGGCGTGCCGAGATATTCTTCATGTTCTCCGCCTCGCGGATACCCTGGGTGGTGAAACGCACGAGTTCACCGCCAGCGTCGATGATACGCTTGGCCTGTGCCACACAACCCTCGGTATTGTTGGTATCCACCGTACCCATCGACTGGATACGGATGGGGTTATGGCCACCGATGCCGATATTTCCGACACGCGCCTCCGTACTAATTCGTCTTATACTCATACTCTATCTTTGCTAAATCCTCATTGGCCTTTTCGATCTTCACTTTCAGGTTACCCTTATAGACGGCCAGGCGTTGTGCCAGATCCTGATCGCTGAGAGCCATCATCTCCACGGCGAGGATGGCGGCGTTCTGCGCACCGTTCACACCCACCGTTGCCACGGGGATGCCTGGAGGCATCTGGATAATGGAGAGCATGGCATCCAGTCCGTCGAGCATACCCTTGATGGGCACGCCAATGACAGGGAGCGTGGTCGAGGCGGCTATCACCCCTGGCAGGGCTGCCGCCATGCCGGCACCAGCGATAATCACCTTGATGCCACGATCCTTAGCGGTTCGGGCAAACGCCTCCACAGCCTCGGGTGTACGATGGGCAGAGAGGGCATTAACTTCAAAAGGCACCTGCATCTCGTCGAGCAACTTGCAGGCTTTCTCCATGATAGGCAGGTCACTTGTACTGCCCATGATAATACTTACTAACGGTTTCATATCCTATAAATATATTAGTCCTAAAACAGAGCACACCACACCGACGAAGAAGCCCGTCACCACCTGTGCCAAGGTATGCTGGCGCAGGATCATCCTACTGGTACCCAGTACACCTGCCAGGATCATGACCAGGCAGAGCCACCATACGGGGTTGAACCCAAAGAACTCCCCAAAGACGAAGAGGGCTCCTGCGACACCGCCGATGGCGGCCGTATGCGTGGAGACCTTCCACCACACATTGATCAGGGCGCAAACCACCTGTATGAACAAGGCCGCCGACAGGATGGCTCCCATGAAATGGGGGATGTGCATCATATCCATCAGGTAGATACAGAAGAAGTAGCAGAGGATGGAGATGACGTAGGGTACGATGCGGCGCTCCTTGTGCCCCAGTTCTATCAGGTTCCAGCCCTGATAACGGCGGTAGAAATGGATCAGGAGCGTAGGCAACAGGATGGTGAACACATACACCAGTGTCAGCACCTGCAACTTATAGGCCCATGGCATCAGGCCCAGGTAACTGAACATGAAGAGTGCCATCAGGCCCACCATCGGGAGATAGAAAGGTGTGAACAACATACTCACCACCCTTGCTGCCAGGATAATATTCTTTTCTCTGCTCGTCGCTTCCTTCATGATCCTACCTCCTCACTTTCTCAACCTTGCTATGGGGATGCCCAGTTGTTCACGATACTTGGCCACCGTCCTGCGGGCGATGGGGAACCCACGCCTGGCCAGTTCCTCCTTGAGTGCATCATCGCTCAGGGGATGCTTCTTGTCCTCTGCGTCGATCAAGTCGCGCAGCACCGCCTTGATCCGTCGTGTCGATAGTTCCTCGCCACTCTCCGTGACATAGCCGTCGCTGAAGAAATGGCGTAATGGGAAGGTGCCCCAGCGCGTCTGTGCGTATTTCGAGTTGCTCACGCGGGAGATTGTCGAAGGGTCAAGTCCCGTCTTCTCCGCCACGTCGCGCAAGATCATGGGACGAAGCGAGGCCTCGTCACCATCCACGAAGAACTGGTGCTGCAGTTGGACGATGGCACGCATCGTCACGGTGAGCGTATGTCGCCGCACCTTGATAGCCTCGATGAAGTTCTGCGCGGCATCCACCTTTTTCTTGATATAGAGCAGCGCCTCCTTCGTCTGGCGGCTCATATTCTCCTTATTGCCCTGGTATTCCTTTATTGAGTCAGCGAAGGACTGTGATACTTTCAGTTCCGGCACCTCGCCATTGTTTAGCGTGAAGGTGACGGTCCCGTCGTCCAGGGTATCGACGATGAAGTCGGGCGTAATCTGTTGCAGGTTCCTACCCATGGTCTCCCCCAACGAGGCTCCTGGCCGTGGATTCAGTTTCCGCAGTTCGCGGAAGAGGGTCTCTGCCTGCATGTCATTCAGCGCGAGAGCCGTCTGTATCTTATCCCAGTGCTTCTTGGTAAACTCATCGAAATAATCACTGACCACCCGTCGCATCAGGTCCTTGAGGCGCGAAGGATCACGACGGTCGATCTGTAACAACAGGCACTCCTGGAGGGAACGGGCGCCGATACCTGCAGGATCGAAGGTCTGCAAGCATGCCAGCACCTCTTCGACCTCATGTTCCGCTATGTCGAGATTATGGTAGATGGCGAGTTCCTCGGAGATGACGTCCAGTCCCTTGCGCAGCAGACCGTCGTCGTCGAGCGATCCTATCAGATACTCCATGACATCCTGCTGGCGCCCCGTCAGTTCCATCTCCCCCATCTGTTCCTTCAGATGGTCGTAGAACGAGACGGTCTCGCCATAGACGATCTCCTCACGCTCCTCGGCGACGGAACTGCCACCCTGATAGACGGGCAGTTCCTCGTCGTCGCGACCTAAATTGCTAAGGGCATCGTCGAGGGCCGACTGGCGCTCCTCACGCTCGTTGCGGGCCTCAAAGTCATCAGTCCCTTCCCCGAAGTCGCCTGTATCGGCATCGTCGGTGTACTCCGGCTCCTCGTAGTCAGCCTTGACCTCGAGGGCAGGGTTATCGTTCATCTCTGTATTGACACGATCCAGCAACTGCGCCAGCGGCAGTTCCACGAGTGTAGCCTGTAGCAACTGCTGGTGGGAAATGCTCTGCCCGAGTTTCTGTTCCTGTCTCTGTTCTTGTATCTGGCCTTGTGCCATTAATCCTTCAACTCTTCAATTTTTCAATTCTTCAATTTTTCAATTCTTCAACCCTTCAACCCTTCACCCCCTGAAGTACTCCTTCAACTGACCAGCAAACGAAGCCAGGTCCTCAGGGTTAGCATTGCCAAAACGCCGCCATATCTCCTGGCATGGGACAGACAGGCGATGGGATACCGCCTCTTTCCTGCGCAGGTATGGGTCACAGTGTTGGAACACCTCCATCACCTCGACAATCTCCTGCGGCTTCACCTTCATCAGTTTCGCCAACTCCTGTATCTCTGGCGTCTCAGCGACCATGGTGATAGGGGTCAGGCGGAAATAGAGGTCAAGCACGAGGATGAGCATGGCTGGGGTGAACTTCTCCCCTTCGCCCACGGGCTTGAAGTCCTTTTCGAAACTCTCGTTCATCTCCACTCCGTCGTAGAACTCTTCGGCATTGTTGAAGCCCTTCATCTCCCGATAGAGGCGCACGGCCCTGGCCAGTTTCCTGGGGTTCTCACCATACTTCTCCCAGAACCGTTCGAGACGCGGAGACTCCAAGTTGGCAATCTGGCACATCTTGTTGAACAGCACCGTGGGAGGCAGGTGCAACTCCATGCTCAAATCTACCATCTGACGACTGTACTTCGGCTTCAGTCCGACAGGCTTCTGCAGGTAAATCTGCAACAGCAACAGCCAGTCATCATCCTGCCATTTGACGTTTTTTGCCATAATCACCGCTTTTTTTTTGCAAAAATACTGCTTTTTTCGTATATTTGCACACAAAAACGAAAAAACTTTATGAGAAAATTCATAATCGCCCTTATTCTGAGTTGCTTTCTGACAGATGCGACAGCCCAGCGTACCAAGGAAGAAATCGCCCAGGACCCTCGCCGCTCAGCAAGCAACTATATGGCTTATCCTGAGCCTACGAAACCGCTGAGCCCTGCCCCCAAGGGGAAGAAGCCCTTCTACATCAGTCACTATGGCCGTCATGGGTCGCGCTTCATCATCAACGACCGCGACTATGACTACCCCTACTTCACGCTCCTGCTGGCTGACAGCCTTGGGAAACTGAACGACCATGGCAAGGAAATCCTGCAGCGTCTGAGACTGTTGCGCGAAGATGCCATGAGCAGGCACGGAGAACTGACGCCCCTGGGTGCCCAGCAGCACAAGGACATCGCACGCCGCATGTACGAGCGCTTCCCGGAGATCTTCAAGGGCGATGCCCATGTAGATGCCAAGAGCACCACCGTCATCCGCTGCATCCTCTCCATGGAGAACGCCCTACAGCAGTTGTTGGTGATGAACCCGAAGTTGCGCATCTCCCACGATGCCAGTGAGCACGACATGTACTACATGAACTTCCGCGACCCAAAACTCAAGGCAAAGCGCCTGCCTAAAGTCTCGCAGGATATCTATGACAACTTCTGCAAGAAGCACATCGACCCCAAGCGCCCCGTAGAACTATTGTTCAACGATACGGCCTACGCCAACAACGCCGTCAATCTGGAGCGCCTGAACTATTACATCTTCAAGAATATCTCCATTGCGCAGAACACAGAGTTGCGCGACAAGATCGACTTCTACGACCTCTACAACACGGAGGAACTCTACCTGAACTGGCGCAAGGACAATGTCTATTGGTATCTCACCTACGGCTGTTCTCCGCAGAACGGCGGCACACAGCCATACTCCCAGCGCAACCTGCTAAGGAAGATGATTGAGGAAGCCGACAGTTGCATCGCCCTGCCCCGCCCCGGCGCCACGCTCCGCTTCGGCCACGAGACGATGGTGATGCCGCTCACGTGCCTGCTGGGCATCAACGGCTACGACCTGCAGATTGACGACGTGGAGCAGTTGGAGGAGAAAGGATGGGTCAACTACCGTATCTTCCCCATGGGGGCGAACATCCAGTTCGTCTTCTACCGTAAGAACGCGAAGGATCAGGACGTGCTCTTCAAGGTGTTGCTCAACGAGGAGGAAGCCACACTTCCTATTGACACCGACTGTGCGCCCTATTACCACTGGAGCGACTTCCGCCAACATTATCTCCAGATGCTTGACAACTACAAGGATTAAATACTGACATCGGGCTGCCAGAGGATCACTTCACCACTATAAAGAGACTTCTGAACATCGATGAGGCGCTGGTTGCTGGAGCCACGGAAAAGAAGGTCGGGATCGCGGAGTTTTTGGATGAAGGGACCATCGACGAGCACATCAAGCAGTTCCAGGAGTTCACGCTGTGCACGTGTGATCAGTGTTTCGTAGGTAAATCCCGTATAGCACCATATATCCTTATTCGACTCATTGTGAATCGCCCGTGCCAGTTCCGCAAAGCCATCACACTGATACATGGGATCGCCTCCGGAGAAGGTCACATTGGCGTATGGATCGGCCATGATGATCTTCATCAGTTCTTTCGTCGTCATCTCGCGCCCGCCCCGGAAGTCCCACGACTGGGGGTTGTGGCAGCCCGGGCACTGGTGACGGCAGCCAGCACAATAAATGGAGGTCCGGAACCCCGGACCATCCACCATTGTATCTTCTATGATATCAAGAACGCGAATCATTCGCCAAAGAGATCCTGCTGACCATGGTCGATATGGGTCACACGGTCGTTGAGTTCAGCGAGTTTACCAGAGTTCCAGCGGTCAGTGGTACCCACGAGGTAGCCCGTGATGCGCTGCAGTTTGTCGATATTGGTACTGCCGCACTTCGGACACTTCTCCAGATGGTCGTCGGCATTCTCATAGCCGCAGTCCATACAACGGTTACGGTTGTGGTTCACGGAACCATATCCCATGTCGAGTTGGTCCATCATATCCACCACACTCATAATCACCTGAGGGTTGTGCGTAGCATCACCGTCAATCTCCACGTAGAAGATATGTCCGCCACGCGTCAGATTGTGGTAAGGTGCCTCCACCTCGGCCTTATGACGGGCTGAGCACTTGTAATACACTGGCACGTGGTTGGAGTTCGTGTAATAGTCACGGTCCGTCACGCCAGGGATCACGCCGAACTGCTTGCGGTCTTTCTTGGTAAACTTACCCGACAGTCCCTCTGCAGGTGTGGCGAGCACGGAGTAATTATGATGATAGCGCTCACAGAACTCATTCACGCGGTCACGCATGTAGGTCACGATCTTCAGGCCCAGCGCCTGGCTCTCTGCGCTCTCGCCATGGTGCTTACCCGTCAGGGCAACAAGGCACTCTGCCAGTCCTATGAAGCCGATACCGAGGGTTCCCTGGTTGATGACGCTCTCAATGGTGTCCATCGGGCTCAGTTTGTCGGCTCCGATCCAGAGGCTCTTCATCAGCAGCGGGAACTGCTTGGCGAAGGCTGTCTTCTGGAACTGGAAGCGGTCGTCGAGTTGTTTGGCAGTGACTTCGAGCATGTGGTCGAGTTTCGCCATAAACATGTCAATGCGCTTCTGCTGGTCCGGCTCACCCATGCACTCAATGGCGAGTTTCACGATGTTGATGGTGGAGAACGAGAGGTTTCCACGCCCGATAGAGGTCTTCGGTCCGAAGCGGTTCTCGAACACGCGGGTACGACAGCCCATGGTAGCCACCTCATGGATATAGCGCTTGGGATCGTCAGCCTTCCAGTCGGCATCCTGATTATACGAAGCATCGAGGTTCAGGAAGTTGGGGAAGAACCTGCGGGCCGTTACCTTACAGGCCAACTGATAGAGGTCGAAGTTACGATCTTCTGGCAGGTAGTTCACACCACGCTTCTTCTTCCATATCTGGATGGGGAAGATGGCCGTCTCTCCATTGCCTACGCCCTCGTATGTGGAGAGCAGGATCTCACGCATGATGCAACGCCCCTCGGCACTGGTATCCGTACCATAGTTGATGGAGGAGAACACCACCTGGTTGCCGCCACGGGAGTGGATGGTGTTCATATTGTGGATGAAAGCCTCCATGGCCTGGTGCACGCGCCCCACGGTCTTGTTGATGGCATGCTGCTGGGCACGTTCCTTGCCCGTCAGTCCGTCGAGCGGTTTCTTCAGGTAGTCCATCAGCGGCTCATCGTAGAGGTCCTTGTAGTCTTCACCGTTCAACTCCTCCAGGGCTTTCAGTTCCTCAATATAACTCAGGCGCACGAAGGGGGCGAGGTAGAAGTCGAAGGCCGGGATGGCCTGCCCACCGTGCATCTCGTTCTGTGCGCACTCCAGTGAGATACAAGCCAGTACAGAGGCCGTCTCGATACGCTTGGCAGGACGCGATGCACCATGACCGGCGATGAAGCCACAATTCAGGATATTATCCAAGGGGTGCTGCACACAGGTGAGCGACTTGGTCGGATAGTAATCCTTGTCATGGATATGCAGATAGTTGTGCTCTACAGCATCGCGGCTCTCCTCGGACAGCAGGTAGTCATCCACGAAGGGCTTGGTGGTCTCCGAGGCAAACTTCATCATCATGCCAGCCGGAGTGTCGGCATTCATATTGGCATTCTCACGCGTCACATCATTGTTCTTAATGTTCACGATGTCGAGGAACACCTCACGCGTCTTGGCCTTACGGGCCACGGAGCGCTGATGCCGATAGGCGATATATTTCTGTGCGACGTCCTTACGGCTGGAGTTCATCAACTCTACCTCGACGGCATCCTGAATCTGCTCTACCGTCATCTGGCTCTCGCCACGCTGGGCGATATGGTCGGTAATCTGATACAAGAGCCGCTCATCCTCACCTTTATCGGTATGGATCATCGCCTTACGAATAGCAGCCATGATTTTCTGCTCGTTAAAGCCCACAATGCGTCCGTCACGCTTTACTACTGTCTGAATCATATCTTCTAAAAGTTTTTAGTTTATGCTTTCTTTATTCCGCTTGCAAAGATACAACAATTTATTATAAGTTGTCCGTTTTGGAAAACTTTTATTGCGTTAATAAATGTCAAACGGCTATAAATCAGACAGTTACAAAATAAAATGGAAAACTTTGCCCATAGTGGCGGTTGCAAAGTTTTCCATTTCCTATTTACGTCCATCTACGCTTTCGTGCTGAAAGCCAGCGCATAAGCACGCATCTGCTTCACCATTGCTACAAGTCCGTTGCTACGCGTGGGCGACAGATGTTCCTTCAGTCCGATGGTCTCGATGAAGTAGAGGTCGGCATCCAGGATCTCCTGTGGTGTATGGTCGGAGAGCACACGGATCAGCAGTGCCACGATGCCTTTCACGATGAGGGCATCGCTCTCCGCTGTGAAGTGGATCACCCCGTCGGTATAGTCTGCCTGCAGCCACACTCGGCTTTGGCAACCATCGATCAGGTTCTGCTCTGTCTTGTATTTCTCATCGAGCGGTACCTGTTCACTACCAAGGTCTATCAACAACTGGTACTTGTCCATCCAGTCGTCCAGACCACTGAACTCTTCTATAATCTCGTCTTGAATCTCGTTAATCGTCATATCTTCAATTCTTCAATTTTTCAATTCTTCAATTCTAAACAATTTGTCAGAGGGGCGCACTTTGCCTGGGACGGCAATGCTGACGCGCGTGCCCTGCTGAGCAACTTCCACTGGTCCATCATCATCGTGTATCTCATCGGCTGTGACGTACATCACCCCCGTCGTCGGACCTGTGATGAGCATCTTGTCACCCACCTTAAACGTATCAGCCTCAACAGTGAATTCCGCCACACCGAGTTTGGAATAATACTTCGTACCCTTACCGATATAGACTTTCCGCTCCGTGGCATTCGAACCGTACGTCTTGTTCCACTCGCCCATCAACTGTCCCTGATAATAGCCGTCCCAGAAGCCTCGGTTGAAGACGGTGGCAAGGCGCTGATCCCACCCGTCCTTCTTATCTTCCGTAAACGCATTGTCGAGCACAGCCTGGATGGCCTCCTTATAGCACTTCACCACGGTATAGACATATTCAGGTCCTCGCGCGCGACCCTCTATCTTAAACACGCGCACACCTGCGGCCATCATCTTATCGATAAAGCGCACTGTCTTCAAGTCCTTGGGCGACATGATATACTTATTATCAATGTCGAGTTGATACCCCGTCTCATTATCCGTAGCGGTATAACTGCGCCTGCATATCTGGATGCACTCCCCACGGTTGGCGGATCGGTTGGCAGCATGAAGCGACATATAGCATTTGCCGCTGATGGCCATGCAGAGAGCACCGTGGCAGAACATCTCTATCCGGATCTGCTCGCCCGAGGGACCGCAGATATGCTCCTCGCACACCTGACGGTAGATCTCCGCCACCTGCTCCATATTCAGTTCGCGAGCCAGCACCACGACGTCGGCAAACTGTGCATAGAAACGCAGGGCCTCGATATTCGAGATGTTCAGTTGCGTGGAGAGGTGCACCTCCTGTCCCACCTTGTTACAGTAGGTCATCACAGCCACGTCGCTGGCGATGACGGCCGAGATGCCCGCCTCCTTCGCGGCATCAATAATATCGTGCATCAGGGGAATGTCCTCACCATAGATAATGGTGTTCACCGTCAGATAACTCTTGATGCCCTGTTCTCGGCAGATCCGCGCTATCTCCTTCAGGTCGTCGATGGTGAAGGCTGAGGCGGAATGCGCCCGCATGTTCAGTTTCTCGATACCGAAATAGATACTGTCGGCACCAGCCTGGATGGCTGCTGCCAGCGACTCCCGCGAGCCTACGGGCGCCATAATCTCGTAATCCTTGATATTTTTGTCCATTGCGGCTGCAAAGGTACAATTATTTTTCGTATCTTTGCACACAAATTTCAAGAAATGAGTATAGGACAGGCAATATTCCAGCGGACGGAACTCCTCTTAGGAGAGGAGGCGATGAGGCATATCGCGGACCAGAGGGTCATCATCTTCGGGCTTATGCTGGCCAGTCTGGTGATCCGAGATGTCAGTTGTTAATATCCTAATAAACTTAAGACAAAATATGAAAGATTTTAATTATTATGCCCCGACAGAGGTGGTATTCGGAGAACAGTCGGAGGAGCAGGTGGCCCTCATGGTTAAGAAATACGGTGGTACGAAAGTGCTGGTGCACTATGGTGGACAGAGTGCCGTGCGCTCTGGTCTGCTCGACAAGATATGCGGCTTGTTGGATGAAGGCGGCATCTCGTATGTCACGTTAGGCGGCGTCGTGCCCAATCCCCGTCTGTCGAAGGCTCACGAAGGTATCGACCTGTGCCGTAAGGAAGGGGTCGATTTCATCCTTGCCGTGGGAGGCGGTAGCGTGATCGACTCCGCGAAATGTATCGCCTACGGTGTCTGTTATGAAGGTGAGGTATGGGATTTCTATCTCGGCAAGGCCACGCCGACGAAGATGCTGCCCGTAGCCTCCGTGCTGACGATTCCCGCTGCTGGCAGCGAGATGAGTGAGGCCAGTGTGATCACTAACGAGGATGGCGATGTCAAACTGGGCTATTCAAACGACATGGCCCGTCCGAAGTTTGCCATCATGAACCCCCGTCGCACCTTTACGCTGCCTCCCTACCAGACGGCAGCCGGTGTCACCGACATGATGATGCATACGATGGAGCGCTATTTCACCAAGGATGACGACATGGACCTGACCACCGATCTTGCAGAAGCGGTGCTGCGCAGGATGAAGACGGCCATCTTCGACGTACTCAAGAATCCTGAGGACTACCGCCAGCGTGCCCAGATCATGTGGGGCGGCAGTGTGGCTCACTGGGGCCTCACCGGCATGGGCGTCGAGGAAGACTGGGCTACCCACCAGTTGGAGCATGAACTGAGCGGGATGTTCGACGTCACCCATGGCGCCGGCCTGGCCGCCATCTGGCCGAGTTGGGCCCGCTACGTGATGCATGAGAACCTAAGGCGATTCGTGCGCTTTGCAGTGAATGTGATGGACGTGCCCAACGACTTTACCGACCCCGAGGGTACGGCGGTCAAAGGCATTGAGGCCATGGAACGTTTCTACCACGCCATTGGTATGCCCATCAACATCAAGGAACTCATTGGCCGTGACATCACTGACGAGGAAATCAAAGAGATGACCCGTAAGTGTAGCCGCGATTATACCGCTACCTGTGGTGGTCTGAAAGTCCTGAAAGCAGAGGATATGGAGACTATCTACAAGATGGCGCGCGGTTAAGAGGATGAAAAGAGCCATCTACATCGTCAGCCTTCTGCTCTGCATCGCCTGCACCCGACAAGAGCCCCTGCACTTCACGCACGAGGTCTTGAACCGTATGACCCCCATCAAGGATCAGGGCGACAGTCAGACCTGCTGGATATATGCCATGCTGGCTGCCATTGAGACGGAGCACCTCGCCTGGGGTGACTCCGTCAATCTCTCACCTTATTATATAGAAAGGATGATGGAGCAGGAGGCTGATGCTCCAGAGAACAAGAGGGGGATGGGCATTACGCTGATTAGTCTCATCCATAAATACGGCATCGTGGGCTACGATGCCATGCGGAACATAGAGCGTACTCCTCCCATCTGGGTGTTCATGCTGGGAGCCACCTATACGCCACAGGAGTTTGCCCGCAGTGTCTGTGCGCCTGACGAGTATATCGCCCTGACGAGTAATAGCGACGAGCCCTACTTCCAGTCGGTAGATATTGACCTGCCCGACAACTGGCTGCACCACCGTTTCTATAATATCCCAATGGACACACTACTGGCAAAGACCGAACGGGCCGTGCGCCAGCACCATGGCATCTGCTGGGAGAGCAAGAAGCATGCGATGGCTATCGTGGGCATCGCCCATGATGATGCAGGCCGGAAATACTTCGTCATGAAAAACTCCTGGGGTGCTGACGGTCCTTACAAGGGTCTCGACTATCTTTCCTTCGAGGATTTCCGCGACCAGACACTGGCCATAGAGATGACAAAAGCAGCGTATCTTTAACTACGAAATCACTTGTTCAGTTTCCAGGTGACGCCATCCTTGGTGTCCTTCACCTCGAAGCCGGCATCCTTCAGTTCGTCACGGATCTTGTCGCACGTCGCCCAGTCTTTCTCAGCCCGGGCCTTCGCACGCAGTTCAAGCACCATATCGACGACCTTGCCAAAGGCTGCCTCACGCTCCTCATTGCTGCCGGTTGAGAGTTGAGAGTTGAGGGTTGAAAGTCCGAGGATGTCGAAGACAAAGAGATGCATCGTCTCCTTCAGTTCCTTCAGGCAGTCGGCACAAATGGTAGCCTTGTGATCGACAAGTTTGTTAATCACCGTACAGGCTTCAAAGAGGTGACTGATCACCTGGGGAGTAGCGAAATCGTCGTTCATCGCGTCGTAGCACTTCTGCCGCAGGCTCTTCACCACCTTCTCCGTCTCCGCGTCACATTTATCCGTTGCCTGAACACGCTCCAAGTCACTGATGGCATTCATCAACTTCTCCAGTCCCTTCTCCGCAGCCAGCAAGGCCTCATTGGAGAAATCGACGGTACCACGGTAGTGGGCAGAGAGGATAAAGAAGCGGATGGTCATTGGCGAATAGGCCTTCTCCAGTTTCTCGTGGCTGCCAGTAAAGAACTGTTCCAGTGTGATGAAGTTACCGAGCGACTTTCCCATCTTCTGTCCGTTGATGGTGATCATATTATTGTGCATCCAGTACTTCACCGCCTGATGCCCCATTGAGGCCTGGGCCTGCGCTATCTCACACTCATGGTGCGGGAACACCAGGTCCATACCGCCACCATGAATATCGAACTCCTCACCTAAGTACTTGCGGCCCATCGCCGTACACTCACAGTGCCAGCCAGGGAAACCGTCACTCCAGGGCGACGGCCAGCGCATGATATGCTCAGGCTGTGCCTTCTTCCACAGGGCGAAGTCGGCCTGGTTGCGTTTCTCTCCCACCCCGTCGAGTTCGCGGCTCGCATCCTTGATGTTCTCCAGTGAACGACCAGACAGGATGCCGTAGTGATACTTCTTATTATAGGCCTCGATATCGAAATAGATAGAGCCATTCGACTCATAGGCAAAGCCATTGTCAAGGATCTGCTGCACCAGTTGCTGTTGCTCGATGATATGCCCTGTGGCGTATGGCTCGATACTGGGACGAAGGCATCCCAGCGCATCCATCGCCTGATGGTAGCGGTTGGTGTAGTACTGGGCTATCTCCATCGGCTCCAACTGTTCCAGACGGGCCTTCTTGGCGATCTTGTCCTCACCCTCGTCGGCATCATGCTCCAGATGACCCACGTCGGTGATGTTACGCACGTACCTTACTTTATATCCCAGATGCTTCAGGTAGCGGAACACCAGGTCGAAGGTGATGGCGGGACGGGCGTGCCCCAGATGGGGGTCGCCATAGACCGTAGGACCACAGACATACATGCCCACATTAGGTGCATGGAGCGGCTCGAAGCGCTCCTTCTGCCGCGTCAGTGTATTGTAGATAACTAATTTCGATTCCATACTTTTTCTGATTTTGACTGCAAAGGTAGTGCAAAATTTCGAGTTAGCGAAGAGAATACAAATATATTTGTAATTTTATCTCTTTTACTTTTTACTTTTTTACCCTTTTACCTTTATATATTGATACCGTATGTCTGCTTCACCTCACTCATCACGAACGTGCTCTCGATAGAGGCCAGCATCTCGATCTCCCCCAGTTTGTTGAGCACGAACTCCTGGTATTGCTTCATATCGGCAGCACGCACCTTCAACAGATAGTCGTAGTTGCCCGAGGTATTGTAGCATTCCGTCACTTCAGGGATTCTCATAATCCTGCGGGTGAAGGCATCAGCAATCTCGTGGTTGATCTGCTTCAACTTCACCTTGCAGAACACCTGCAGCCCTTGTCCAAGTTTCTCCGGGTCGAGCACGGCGATATACTTCTTGATGTACCCCTGCCGCTCCAGCCGCTTCTGGCGCTCAAAGACCGGTGTGGGGGTCAGGTGTACGGCATCTGCCAGTTCCTTGGTGGTCAACTTGGCATTCCGTTGGAGTGCCTTGAGTATCTGGATATCAGTCTCATCTAATGTTTCCATACGTTTTTGGAATATAATTCTTTCTTCGGTGCAAAATTAGGGATTTTTTCTGAATTTAGCAAGTATTATGGACGATTTTAAGCAACTAACCAAGCACAGCATCATTCCTCGGTCAGAATTTTTTTCTATCAGAAGTTCATAGACCGCCCCGAAAAAGAATATATACACATGGTTTGTGTCTATAATTAGAAATATCTTCTGTATTCTAACCAAAATTTGGTAGATATTTCTAAACTTCGTACCTTTGCAACGTCAAAAGTAATCAAATTAGTAACAAAATAAAAGAAAGGAAAAGATTATGAGTAAGAAGAATTACCGTTTTGAGACACTGCAACTCCATGTAGGCCAGGAACAGGCCGACCCTGCAACTGATTCACGCGCGGTACCTATCTATCAGACCACGAGTTATGTATTCCACAACTCCCAGCATGCCGCCGACCGTTTCGGGCTGCGCGATGCAGGTAATATCTACGGTCGTCTGACCAATTCGACACAGGGTGTCTTCGAAGACCGCGTGGCAGCCCTTGAGGGTGGTGTGGCCGGTCTGGCCGTCGCCTCTGGTGCCGCTGCCATCACATACGCCCTGCAGAACATACTCGGTGCAGGCGATCATATCGTGGCTGCCGACAACCTCTATGGCGGTTCATATAACCTGATTACGCATACGCTGGCTACTCAAGGTATTACCAACACCATCGTCAATGTGAATAATCTTGCTGCACTCGAAGCAGCCATCAAGCCCAATACGAAGGTGGTGTTTGCAGAGACTTTCGGCAACCCCAACAGCGACGTTCTGAACATCGAGGCTGTGGCTGAAGTGGCTCACAAGCACAATATTCCCCTGATCATCGACAACACCTTCGGCACACCATATCTGATTCGTCCGCTGGAGCACGGAGCAGACATTGTGGTACACTCTGCCACCAAGTTCCTCGGCGGTCATGGTACCAGTTTAGGCGGTGTCATCGTCGATGGCGGCAAGTTCGACTGGAAGGCCAACGCCGACAAGTTCCCGACACTCGCCAAGCCCGATCCCTCGTATCACGGCATCGTCTTCGCCGACGCTGTAGGTGCTGCAGCCTTCGTCACCCGCATCCGTGCCGTCATCCTGCGTGACACTGGTGCCACCATCTCTCCGTTCAATGCCTTTATCCTGCTGCAAGGTGTCGAGACACTGAGCCTGCGTGTAGAGCGCCATGTGGAAAATGCCTTAAAGGTCGTGGATTTCCTCGCCAACCATCCGAAGGTAGCCAAGGTGAACCATCCTGCCCTCGCGAGTCACCCTGACCATGCCCTCTATCAGAAATACTTCCCGAAAGGCGGCGGTTCTATCTTCACCTTCGAGATCAAGGGCGGACAGGAAGAGGCATGGAAGTTTATCGACGCCCTGCAGATATTCTCACTGCTGGCCAACGTGGCCGATGTGAAGAGTCTGGTCATCCACCCCTATACGACAACCCATTCGCAACTCTCCCCAGAGGAACTGGCAGAACAGCATATCACACCCTCTACCGTTCGTCTGAGCATCGGCACCGAGCATATTGACGATATCCTCGACGATCTAAGGCAGGCACTTGACAAGATTTAAGCAGATGCGATGGGAAAGTATATCTTAGCAGACAATCAAGAACTGACTCGCTTCGCACTGGAGAGTCTGATTCGGTCATCATCCGAATCAGACATCTTCAGGGTCAGCGACAAGGCCGGACTCGTTCAGGCGCTGAAGGAGCATGAGAATGCCGTGGTACTACTCGACTATACGCTGTTCGACTTTACCGACGAGGATCAACTCCTGATTATCGCTGAACGCTTTGCCCTGTCACAGTGGATTCTGATCAGCGACGAACTGGCTCCTCAGTTTCTGCGACGCGTGGTATATGCTTCCCACCAATTCAGCATCGTCTTCAAAGACGGTCCGCTGAAGGATCTCCGCGATGCCCTGGATGCCGTGAACCGCCACGGACGACACATCAGTCAACAGGCATTGGAGGTGATAATCCATCATCAACAGGAAGAAGAGGAGCACCCCAGTATCCTGACAGAGACTGAGATAGAAATCGTAAGGGCCATCGCCCAGGGCAAGACCACTAAGGAGATTGCCAATGAGCGCTTCTCAAGCGTCCACACCATCACCACCCATCGCAAGAACATCTTCCGCAAACTGGGTGTCAACACCGCCCATGAGGTCATCAAGTACGCCTTGCGTGCCGGACTGGTCGATTCGTCAGAGTTCTATATTTGATCAGACTACGAATTCTACGAATTACACGAATTATCAGCCTGTTTAAAATAATTCGATAAATTCGTGTAATTCGTAGTCTTTATATTATAATATACTGTTCTTGATATCCTCCAATAAGTCCTCGCCGGCTTCGAGGCCGATGCTGAGCCGTACCGTCGTGTCAAGCACGGACATTTCCGCGCACTGTTCGGCGGTGAAGAGTCCGAAGATGGTTGAGGCAGGATGGATGGCCAGCGACTTGCGGTCGAAGAGGTTCGTCGCACGCCGGATCACCTTCAACTTGTCGATGAATGCCCATGCAGCCTCCTTCGATTCGAGATCGATGGTGAAGACCGCACCTGGCAGTGGGCCGAACTGCTTTTTCGAGAGTTCGTAGAAAGGATTATTCTCAAGTCCGGTATAGTTTACGCGCTTGATCTCTGGCAGTTGCTGGCACTGCCTGGCCAGCCACAGCGTGGTCTCTGCCTGACGACGGAAACGGATGTCGAGCGTGTCAAGGCCAAAGGTTTCCATATAGGCCGCCTGTGGTGTCATCAGACCGCCAAGATTCGTAATCAATTCAGTCTTCACACGGGCTGTAAAGGCCAGTTTCTTCCCAACCTTCTTAGTACGTGCCTGGAGGACTGGCGATGGCGACTGGCTCCAGTCGAACTGTCCGTAGTCGATGAGCAGACCACCAAGGCCTGTGCCGCCACCGGAGATATACTTCGTGCTCGACACTACCTCGATATCCACGCCGAAGTCAACGGCACGGAAGGTAGAAAACGGCACAATGGTCGTATCTGCAATCAGTGGCACCCCGGCCCTATGGGCGATGTCGGCCAACTGTCGGATGTCAGCCACGAAGAGTTGCGGATTGGTGATGATCTCGAAGAACAGGGCGCAGGTCTTGTCGTCAATCAGGGCCTCCACTTCCTCTGGCTTCGTGAAGTCGGCAAAGCGCGGTTCCACGCCGAACGCGCCCAGCGTGTCGCGGATCAGCGAGACAGAGTTGCCAAACAGATGTTTCGAGGCCACGATATTCAGGCCTGCGGCACTGACAGCCGTCAGGGCATAGTGGATGGCGGTCATTCCCGTGTTGAGAGCGGTCACGCTCACGGCACCCGTCAGTTGCCGCACCCGTTCCTCCAGATAGGTGGTCGTCGGGTTGGCGATACGGGCATACGACGGCGCCATGGAACGACCGCAGAAAGCGTCGCCCATGGCCTTGGCAGACTCAAACTCAAACGCCGCCGTATAATAGACGGGCATCGACAGTGCCCCGTAAGCATCTGGCTTCTGATACTTCGTCGTCAGTATTTTCGTTTCGTACTTCATATTGTTTTCTATACTACGAATTACACGAATTTGACGAATTTATTTATTCCCGATTTTCAGCAAAATATTAATTCGTGTAATTCGCAAAATTCGTAGTCGTTTATTTATCGTCCTATTATTTTCTTCACTGCTATTACGAGTTTATCCACGTCTTCGCGGGTGTTGTAGAGGGCGAATGTGGGACGGACACTCATCTCATACCCTAAGGCACGCAGGGCTGGCTGGGCACAGTGGTGACCGGCTCTTACGGCGATGCCCTCCTTGTCGAGCAATGTACCCGTCTCCGGCACGGGGATGCCGTCGAGTACGAAACTCACGACAGACACACGGTTTTTCGGATTGCCGATGAGCGTCAGCCCAGGTATCTGGCCGAGTTGTTCACGGGCATACTCCGTCAACTGGTGCTCGTGGTGCTCGATGTTGCGGATACCCAGGTGGCTCACATAGTCGAGGGCGGCACCCAGTCCGATAGCATCGGCCACGTTGGGCGTTCCGGCCTCAAAGCGGGCAGGCGGCACATTATACTCCGTGCGCTCGATGGTCACGTCCTTGATCATATTGCCGCCACCCTGCCAGGGCTGCATCTTATCCAGAAGTTCCTTACGTCCATAGACCACACCGATGCCATTAGGCCCATAGATCTTATGTCCGCTGAACACGAAGAAGTCGGCTCCCAACTGCTGCACATCCACGGGTGTGTGGGCTATCGACTGTGCGCCGTCTATCAGCACAGGTATCTGGTGGGAGTGGGCGATGTCGATGATGCGCCGCACGTCGTTGATGGTGCCGAAGGTGTTGTTCACATGCCCCACGGAGACGAACCTTGTGCGAGGCGTGATGAGCCGTTCCAGTTCAGAGAGGATAAGGTCACCGTTCTGGTCGGTGGGGATGGCGCGGAGGGTGGCACCACGCTCCTGGCAGACGCGCTGCCAGGGCACGATATTGGCATGGTGGTCGAGTTCGGAGACGATCACCTCGTCACCAGGCGTCAGGAACTGCCGTCCGTAGGTCTGTGCCACGAGGTTGATGCCCTCGGTGGTACCACGCACGAAGATGATCTCCTCGCTCGAGGCGGCATTGATAAACCGCTGCACTTTCTCACGAGCCTCCTCGTAGGCATCCGTCGCACGGGCTGCCAGGGTGTGGGCACCTCGGTGGATGTTGGAGTTGTACGTGCGGTAATAGTCCGATATCTTGTCGATGACCTGATTCGGCTTCTGCGTCGTTGCCCCATTGTCGAGCCACACGAGGTCATGACCGTTCACCTTCTGATTCAGTACGGGGAAGTCCTTCTTGATCTGCTCGGAGTTCAGCGTGTCTGCCTCCTCGTAGTGGAGATGGCTGAGTTCCGTCTCGCCGAAGGGGCGGATGGAGGACTGCTCCTGGGGACGCGGCGCTGCCGCGTCGTACTGGAAGAGGGCGGCGAGGGCCTCCAAGTTCAGCGTCTCGTCGGGGATGACGGCCCGCCGCTCTTTTTGCCACTTCTCTGGGCAGTACTTCTGCGCCACCTCCCGGAGCAGGGCAAACCCAGGGTCTTCCAGTCCGTAGCCGTTTATTAATTCATAATTCATAATGCACAATGCACAATTCTTAATTCGTATAATTCGTAGTCGTAACTCTTACCTCTTCATTTCTCCACTTTATTCCGATGCTGATAGTCATGATAATAGCCCACCTCGACGTTTTCGAGCACGGCGATGGCATCATCGGTGAGGGCAGCCAGCGAGAAATACTTGGTGAGCAGATACGAAGCCACACCAAACTTGTCGAGTCCCATCAGACGGGCTGAGAGTGAGGGTGCTATCTCCCCGGGGATGCCGCTCTGGTGCAGGCCGACGACGCCCTGGCTCTTCTCGCCTACGCGCACGAGGATGATTTTCGTCGTACCCACGCCGCGACCTGTCAGATACTGGCCCTCTACCTCCACCTTGTCTGATGGGATCAGAGGTACACCGCGCCACAGGATGACCTTCGTGCCGAAGAGGTCGGTGGTCACAGGGGGCACACCGCGCCAGGTGCATTCGCGCTCGAAGGCGGCGATGGCTCTTGGATGGGCGATGAAGAAGGCCGGTTCCTTCCATACGAGCGACAGCAGTTCGTCGAGATCGTCAGGCGTCGGGGCACCGTAGCGGGTAGTGATGCGGTAGGCGGGGTTGGCGGCAGCCAGCAGGCCGAACTTCTTGTTGTTGATGAGTTCCCACTCCTGGCGCTCCTTGATGCTCTCGATGGAGAGGCGCAACTGCTCTTCCAACTGGTTGTAGGGATTGTTATAGAGGTCGCTGACACGGGTATGCACGCGGACGACGGTCTGCAGCGTGTTCAGCGAGTACTCCGTGGGATTCTCCTCGTAGTCGATATAGGTCTCAGGGATGATATTATCCTCCTCATGACCGCTCACCAGGTCAATATGCTTCTCGCCATTGTCGTTGACTGATGCCTTCAGGCGCAGTTGTTTGTCAACGGCCTTGTTGAACGTGTCGCGGAAGTCGGGCACCTCCTTGATAAACTTGATGAGTTCCTTCAGTTTCAGACCGAGGAAGACCGTTGGTGTGATGGCCCTGACGGAGACCGTCGATTCCTGTTCGTCGAGCAAGTCAGCCTCACCGAAGTACTCACCGTCACCCAGGAGGGCTATCCGCAGGTCTTCGCCATGAGGACCCTTGCTGATGACCTCAGCCTGGCCGCTTGCCACGATGAAGAAGCGCTGCTTGTCCTTGCCCTCCTCCACGAAGAGTTTATCGACATCCACCTCCTTGGCCTCGAACGAGTTCACCAGACGGTTCAGTATCTCGTCGTCGAACTCTGAGAAGAGCGGAATGGCTTTGAGGTCCTTCGCTGTGAAAGAAGGTACACCATTCACGTACTGAATGGGCAGACGGTCGTTCTTGCGTAACTCTACCTTCGTACGGTTCACACGGAAGGTGCCGCCGCTCACCTGCACCCAGGGCAGGAGTTTCAGCAATAGACGTGGGGTGATGGAGCCCATCTGTGGGGCGGTCTTCGTGGTCGTTGCCAGTCTTCTGGCGGTAGCAGTCGTCACACTGCGCTGTAAATTTGAATCTGCCATAATTGTTTGAGTTTTTTTGATGTTATACTTATTTTACCTTCTTACTTTTTTACCTTTTTACTTTTTTATCACGACCTTATGCGTCGTACCCTCCACATGCTCTACGGAGAGCACGTTGTAACCCTGCTCCTTGGCGTTGCGGGGCACGTTGTCGAGGGGCTCGCCCTCACTGAGCAGCACTTCCAGGATGTCGCCCGCCTGTAGTTTCGAGAGTTCAATCTTCGTCTTGACGAAGGTCATCGGGCAGTGCTCCTTCGTAATGTCTAATGTCTTTGTTGCCATAACTATAAACTATGAACTGTAAACTATGAACTATATAAACAGCGTCTGTCCGCCCTCGCTGAGTTGCAGAAACGATGCCACGCCGAGCACATCCTTCACCTCGGGGATAAAGTCCTCCTTCTTCAGACCGAGCACGTGCATGGCCATCTCGCAGGCATAGAGGTTGATGCCGAGTGCCTTGGCTGCCTCTACCAGTTCCTCGAGGGTTGCCACATTGTTCTTACGCATCAGGTAGCGGAAGATCTTGGGGCCAGCCCCGAGGAAGTTGAAGCGGCTTGTGGGTGTCGCAGCGAGACCGCCCATCATGAAGCCGAAGATCTTCGTCAACCAGTTGGAGCCGATGAAGGCGCGTCCCTGCTTCTGCTTGATGGCATCGAGGCCCCAGAAGGTAAAGAAGATATTCACCTCATAGCCTACGGCCGCCGCGCCCGTACCTAATGTAAATACTGCCGTCAGTTTGTCGAAATCACCACTGAAGGCGATGATGCTTAGTTTCTTGTTGTCTGCCATAATTTCTATACGTTTGAGTCTGGGTGCAAAGGTACGGTGAAATCAGCATATCTACAATCACTTGTTTGTGGCATTTTGCCTACCAATTGTTTGGTATAAGCGGATTTTTTACTATCTTTGCAGCAAAAAAAAACAGCATAGAATTATGAAACAGCCCACTCCCGAACGCGTTTTGAGTATCTTCAGTGAACTCAACCGAATCCCACGCCCGTCGCATCATGAAGAGCGCGTGGCCGACTATCTCTGCCAGTTTGCCCAGCGCCTACAGTTAGACTATGAGCGCGACGCAGAGAACTGCGTCGTCATCCGCAAACCTGCCACACCAGGGTACGAGGGCGCAGAGACCATCGTACTCCTGAACCACATGGACATGGTGTGCGTAGGGATGGCCGACCCGCTCAACGACCCCATTGAGGCATACGTGGAGGATGGTTGGATGAAGGCAAGGGGCACTTCGCTGGGTGCCGACAACGGCATCGGCCTCTCGATGGCCCTCGCCGTGCTGGAAAGCGACACCATCGAACACCCCGCCCTGGAAGTGATCACGACCACCAATGAGGAGGACGGTATGACGGGAGCCGCCCAACTGTCGAAGGACTTCATCCGAGGGCGTAAGGTCATCAACCTCGATTCTGAAGACTACGACACCATCACGACGGGAGCCGCTGGCGCCACCCTGCAGTTCCACCGTATTCCCCTTCAGCATACGGCTGTTGCGGAGGATAAATGCCAGTGGTACCGCATCAGGTTTGAAGGTGGACTAGGCGGTCATTCTGGCGTCGATATCAACAAGGGGCGCTGCTCGGCCGTTGTTGCAGCAAAGGCTACTCTGGATGATCTTGCCAGACGGCATGAAATCAGCGTGGCATCCATAAATATTGGTGAGGCCAACGCCTCGATAGCCTCAAAGGGCGAGATCGTGATGGCTGTGCATTCCCAAGACCGTCATCTGCCTGTTATCAACTATCAGCAGGAAATTAATGAGTGGCTGCACAGGGAATACCCTCTGGACATGGGCATGACATGCATCATCGAGCCCTGCGAGCCACAAGCCCAGGTGATCAGACCTGAGGTGCTCCAGTCGCTGATGACCTGTCTGCAACAGGTGCCTCAGGGGGTGGTCAGGATGAGCACCGTCATGGACGACACGGTGGAAACATCAAACAATATCGGGCGCATCAGTACCGAAGGCGACCACCTCTTTATCAGTACGCACACGCGTAGTTTCATCGATGCCGACATGGCAAGGCTCAGTCAGCAGATTGCCGCTGCCTTCGCTGCTGCAGGAGCCACCTCTGAGACCGTCATGTCAGCACCTGCCTGGCAGGAAGACCAGCAGTCGCCTTTCCTCCAACTGACCAGCGACACCTTCCTCGACGTGCTGGGCTGGCGGCCACGCATGGTGGCCATGCACTTCGTGCTCGAGGCGGGCTTCTTCGTGGAGCATTATCCTGGCATCCAGATAGCCAGCATCGGCCCCCGCATCGTAGAGCCCCACTCTGCCAGTGAACGGGTGGAACTGAAGACCATCGGCGACATCTGGCAGGTGCTGCTGGAACTGCTCAGACGGCTGCGATAGCCTGTCACCCTACCAAACAATTGGTATGCGAAATGCCACGTTTGGGCGATTGTGGGAGTGTCAAAAACGCCGTACCTTTGCAGCATGATTCAAACTCAAAGTGTTATGGCAAAGATTTATGTAAATGGTGACGCGCAGGAAGTAAGCCTGCCACTCAACGTAAGTGAACTGATCAAGCAGTTGCTGGTAGAGAATCCCGAGATGGTCAGCGTACAGGTGAACGAGGAGTTCGCTGAGCGCGACAACTGGGACAGTATCCAGATCAAGGAAGGCGACAAGGTCGATTTCCTGTATTTCATGGGAGGAGGCGCGCGGTAGTTTATAGTTCATAGTTTATAGTTCATAGTTCATAGTTTATAGTTCATAGTTATGATAGACTTTACTGAAGAACAGATACAACGTTACTCGCGCCACATATTATTGAAAGATGTAGGCGTGGAGGGACAGGAGAAGATTATGAACGCACGCGTGCTCGTGGTGGGGGCTGGCGGACTGGGGGCTCCCGTCTCGCTCTACCTCGCTGCCGCTGGCATTGGCACCATCGGCATCGTGGATGCTGATGTGGTCGATTTGAGCAATCTCCAGCGTCAGGTCATCCACTTCACGAAGGACGTAGGCGTGCCGAAGGTGAAGAGTGCCGAGGAGAAGATCAAGGCCATCAACCCTGACGTGAAGGTAGAGACCTACTATAAGTTCCTCGACTCGTCGAACGCGCTCGATATCATCAAGGAGTACGACTTCATCGTCGATGGTACGGACAACTTCCCCGTGAAGTTCCTCATCAACGATGCCTGTGTGATGGCGGGCAAGCCCTTCTCGCATGGCGGTATCCTGCGCTTCAACGGCCAGACGTTTACCCATCTGCCTGGTACGGCCTGCTACCGCTGCATGTTCAAGGAACCGCCTCCCGTGGGAGCCGTACCCACCTGTTCGCAGGCTGGCGTGCTGGGGGCCATCGCTGGCATGCTGGGCACCATCCAGGCCGCTGAGACACTGAAGTATTTCACTGGAATAGGAGAACTGCTGACCAACCGCCTGCTCACCTTCGACGCCAAGACCATGCAGTTCCGCACGGTGCCCGTCCGTCATCGCGACTCGTGCGCCATCTGCGGCACGCATCCCACCATCGACCACCTGATAGACTACGCGCTCGCGCCTTGCGCGCTTGCTACCAAAGGGACGCAAGAACAGGCCGCGTGCGACCTTCATAAGTGAAAAGTGAATAATTTGCTACCGCTATGATTATACCACAGGATATTATAGATGAATTGATCAGCCAGGCCCGGCAGGACGCACCCGACGAGACGTGCGGCTACCTGCTGGGAACCAGCGGCCCTGACGGGGATGTCGTGACGGAGAACTACTGGATGGAGAACATCGACCACTCGCCGGAGCACTTCTCCTTTGCCCCGAAGGACCAGTTTGCCGCCCTCCGATATGCACGCAGCAGGGGCTTAAAGATTCTCGCCAACTGGCACAGCCATCCAGCCTCGCCCTCGCGCCCCTCGCAGGAGGACCTCCGCCTGGCCGTCGATCCCACCATCCGCTATGCCATCCTCTCGCTCCACGAGGGCATCCACTTGAACTCCTTCAAGATTCAGAATGGCGAAATTGTGGACAAAGAGGTGCATCTATAAATTTCTTGGATATTATTCATGTAATTCCAAAGAATAGTGTACCTTTGCACCCACAAAACATTAAACTAGAAAGAAATGGGAAAAAAGATTGTTTTTGTAACTGGTGCCAATAAGGGCATCGGATTTGGGATAGCCAAGCATTTGGGACTCAGTGGTTGGCAGGTGATTATCGGTGCACGCGATGGACAGCGTGCTTCAAAAGCCATTGAGGAATTGAAGTCTCAGGGTATCGAAGTGGCAGGATGGGTGGATATCGAACTAAAGGACCATGCAAACATCGACAAAGCCGCCAAGGAGGTTTCGGAGAAATATCCGGAGTTGTCGCTGCTCGTCAATAACGCTGGCATCCCTGGCGACATGAGCGTGGATAGCGGACATACGGAGATCAGCACCATCCGCGAGACGCTCGACGTGAACTTCATCGGCACCTTCGCGCTCACCAAGGCCCTGATTCCACTGATAGCCAACAACGGCGGGCGCATTGCCAACATCACCGTGCCCTCAGAGATCAGCCCTTACTGGCACCCACTTGCCTACGTCACCAGTAAGGCAGCGCAGAATGCGATGATGGGCGTGATGGCTATCGAGTTCCAGCAGTCGGGCACCCCTGTGGAGATATTCTCCGTTCACCCTGGTCCTACGACGACAGACCTCAACGGCAACATGGCACTGCCAGGTTTCCACGACATCGACACCGTAGGCAGGAAGTTTGCCGATCTCATCAACGACGGCCAGAGCCATCAGGGTGAGTTCATCGAACTCTATCCCATCGTAAAGGAGGACTAATAAAAAGAAAAAAAGTTTAGTTTTTTGCATACACTGCATACACTAACCCTGGAAACCCCTGTGTACATCGGCGTTTGAGCCTGGTGTATGCAACGAAAATCTGGTGTAAGCAGTGTATGCAAACGGCATTTTTCGTTTTTTCTCCACCAAAAGGCACTAAAAACAACCTTCCGTTGGTCTCTTCAAGCAATTATATACTTGTCCCAAGCCTTGGGACAAAAATAGAGTACGTTTTCGCAAAAGTTTCTGACCATATTACAACATTAGAGTACGTTTCCACAAAACGTCCCAAGGCTTGGGACAAAATCAGGAAACCACGGTCAAAGTGGCAGAAGTTGCATACACTAAAGCCTGCTTGCATACACTGCATACACTAAATACCGTTTGCATACACCAGGCTCAAATGCCGATGTACACAGGGGTTTCCGTGGTTAGTGTATGCAGTGTATGCAAAAAAAATAATATTTTTTTGCGCGAAGATACATTGAAAGGCACTCCCATGCGATTTGTCAATACAGGTCTTTACAAACCTTATGCTATAATAGACCAAAAGACTTTTGATTCAGGTTTCCTTTCAAGTTGCAAAGATAGAGATGATTCCCGATATTTGCAAATAATTCCAAACTTATTTTCTTATTTCGCAGAAAATTCGTAATTTTGCAATCAAGTATCGTCAAACGGTCTCAGTGGAGGCGACGGTGCGACTTTCGTGGGTAAATAACTTTAGCGTTGGCTATTATTCAAAGTGTTCCGAAACTTGCAGGTAGAAAGAACTCATTACGATAATAATGGACGCGCTCACTGTATAGTGGGCGTTTTCCTGTTTCGTAGTGAAGGTTTCCTGCAAGTACCTGGAACACTGAACGGGGATTCGTCCACGTTTTGTGTCCATACGGGTGCTTGCAGGAAATCGTTTTGTTTGGTGGCGCGACGCATTATAAAACTATAATGCTACATGGCTAAATCATTGATTGAAGAACTGCCCCGCATCGTGAGCGAGGGTCGGCGTGAGGCTGCTCAGATACTGGAGCGGCTGAGTAGTGGTACGCAGATTGGTCTGCAGACCAATGAACTGGTGCTGCCGAGTAAGGACGTGAGCGGACTGTTCAAGGGCAGTTCGCCTCAGATACCCAATGCATTCAATATGGCGGGAGGCAATGGTGAGTGGATGAACCGCCTCATCTATGGTGACAATCTCCTGGCGATGCAGGCTCTGCTGGCTGGAGATGCCCAAACGGGTTTGCCCTCGCTTCGCGGAAAAGTCGACCTAATTTATATTGACCCGCCATTTGATTCGAAGGCAGATTATCGCACTCCTATCTCATTACCATATGGAGAAATATCTCAGAAGCCTACAGTAATTGAACAGTTTGCATACGCAGATACTTGGGAAGATGGTACAATATCTTATTTAAAGATGATGTACCCAAGGTTACTTTTGATGAAAGAAATGCTAAAAGACAATGGTGCACTTTATGTTCATATTGATTGGCATGTAGGACATTATTTGAAAATACTTTTAGACGACATCTTTGGAAAAGACAATTTTAGGAATGAAATTATATGGTATTATCCTGGTCGAGAGAAATTGTCAGATTCAAAGTTCCAATCTAAGCATGATGTTATCCTTTTTTTCGCTGTCAACACGAATACTAAAATCAACCCGATAACTAAAGCATGGGATAAGGATGAAAGGATTAAGATGCTAAGAAGAAAAATCTACAAAGACGATAATGGCAAAGAGTGGTTTTGGGAAACCCGAGGACAAGCTAATGGTATAGAACCCTATAAGAGATATCTAGATGAATATGTTGATAAGGGTGGAGCACTAAATGATGTTTGGGATGATATACAATTCTTACGGGGAAACCATCCAGAAAGAACTCACTATGCCACTCAAAAACCCGAAGCCCTTCTCGAACGTATTATCAAAGCCTCGTCTAACGAAGGCGACCTTGTCTGCGACTTCTTTGGCGGCAGCGGTACAACGGCAGCCGTCGCCGAGCGATTAGGTCGCCGCTGGATCACCTGCGACATCGGCAAGCCTGCCTCGCTAGTGATGCGCAAGCGGTTTATTGACCAAGAAGTGAAGCCTTTCCTCTATCAGAGCATCGGTGACTATCAGAAGGAGGCTTTCCGCAACAACAAACGCTATAAGCATGTGGGTGACTTGAGCCAAGTGGTGCTGGGACTGTATGGTGCTCTGCCCTTCACCCCAGAGCAGACCAACGACCGTAACTTCGGATATATCAAAGGTACGAGAACATTAGTGATGGTAGATTCTCCCAACCGCCTGACAACGGCAGCAACGATTCGTCGCGCCGTGGAGGCTAAGGCCAGTCTGCTTGGCGGCGATTGGGAAAAGGTAGTAGTGCTGGGCTGGAACTTCGCTTTCGATATCTCGTCAGCCATTCAGAAGTATCAAGACTCGAAGGTGGAGGTGCTGGTGATTCCACCCGACCTGCTGGATAAACTGGCCAAGAAAGGCTATAAGAAACTGATTGACGACAAGTCGGTACGCTTCTCGTCGCTGCAATACTTAGTGGCAAAACCATTAGTAGTGAAGCAGAATGGCGAGCAAGACGAGATAGACGTGGAGTTGGAGAACTATGTGCTGCTGTCGCCTGACAACATCCCATTGGACGATAAGGACAAGGAGAAACTTCAACAGGTGTTGGAGCGTGACCCGCTCAGTCTGATAGAATACTGGAGCATCGACCCCGACTACGACGGCGTTACGTTCCGTTCTACGTGGCAGGACTATCGTGAGAATGTGGATAATGATAACGATCCGCTGCATTGTGTCTATAAAACTCGGCTGAGAGTGCCTCACAAGGTTCAGCGGAAGGTGTGCATCAAGGCAGTAGATGTATTTGGGTTTGAAAGTCAAGTAGTGGAGTGCGTATGAGGCTATTTGTCGTTGTAATGGCCGTAGGCAGCAAGGACATCAACATGGACTTCAGTCTCAAAGATTTGATAGATAAGTCTGTGTTTCCTTGTAATCTCCCGGCTCCATCGGTTTTCGGGTTTCCCCTTCAGAGGCTCAGGATGCCCCAAGCCTGTCCTGGGATGTTCGTAGAGTTCGCCAATGAACCTTATGGCCTTATCATACACCTTTGGCTCACTGTTCAGCAGACGTTTCAAATCTTCCTGCGCCTCTTCTTTAATGACAACTGTATAATGACTCATAAGCCACGAATATACTTGTCAAGTTCTTCAACACTGGAAAAACTCCTACCAGGCTGCTTCTCAGCCCTATCTAACTTAGCAAAGAATTCCTCCTTAGTCATCAGAGTGGGATCTTCCTTTTCTTTCACCAGTTTCTTGGCATACCGGGTCAGGCGCTTCATTAGTGGCTCGCAGTCTGCTATAGCACCGATGCTTTGCCAGAGTTCTGTGTTCATTGCGTTTAACTGTACTGATGTCATAACACTAACTTTTTGATTCGTTTGCAAAAATAAGCATATTTCCTGAAATGACAAAATAAAAAAGCATAATTATGAAAACTAACAATACGAATGCCTCGCTGGAACTGGCCAAGCGGCTGAGCGAGACGGTGAATGCGGCTTGGGAGAGTGGCGAACTGATGGAACTGGTGACACCAACTACACAGGAATTGCTGAAGTTTTGGTTCTCGGAGGAATATTGTTCGTTGCGCCATCGCAACTTCCACGCAGGTCAGCGGCAGGCTATCCTCAACATCGTGTATCTGCATGAGGTGATGGGCGTGAGGAATGTGATGGAATACTACGAACGGCTGACGCCCGACCTGATGCCCATCGTGGATATAGGCACCCTGGGGCAGAAAAAATACCAGATGCCCAAGTATGCGGTGAAGATGGCCACGGGTACGGGTAAGACGTGGGTGATGCATGCCCTGCTGCTGTGGCAGATGCTTAACGCAAGACATGAGGAGGTAAGGACGGGACGCTTCACTAAGAACTTCCTGATAGTGGCTCCCGGCCTGATAGTCTATGACCGTCTGCTGGATGCCTTCTGCGGGCGGATGCAAAGAGAGAAGGAAGAACGGGATATTGAGACCAACGACTTCTATCTGAATCAGGAAGTCTTCATTCCTGTACACTATCGGCAGGAGGTCTTCTCGTTTATCCAGAACAATGTGGTGACGAAGGAAGAGGGCATCGGGCGCAAGACGACGGGCGACGGACTGATAGCCCTGACGAACTGGCACTTGTTTGAAAACCAGATGAACGAGGAATCAGCAGAACCACAGCAGATGGATGTGCCAGGCATCATCAACGAACTGTTGCCCATCCGTCCGGGCAAGGCGGCAGGCAACGACTTGGGGATGCTCGACCGTCGCTATCTGCGAGGCTCGGAACTGGAGTATCTGGCTGAGTTGGACGACATTATGGTGATTAACGACGAGGCGCACCATATCCATGAACTGAAACGCAACGGCGAGATAGAGGAGGTGGAATGGCAGAAGGGCCTTAATGTCATTGCCGAGAAGAAAGGCGAACGATTCTTCCAAATAGACTTCTCGGCCACGCCCTACGACCAGCGAGGCTCTGGCAAGAAAGTACAGAAATGTTTCTTCCCCCATATCATTGTTGACTTCGACTTGGCAACGGCCATGCGCAAGGGTCTGGTTAAGACGCTCCTGCTCGACCGCCGCCAAGAACTGACAGAACTGAAAGACTTGGACTACAAGGCTGTGCGTGATGAGCGCAACAAGGTGTGCGACCTGAGCGACGGCCAGCGGCTCATGCTCCGTGCAGGACTGGCCAAACTGAAGAAACTGGAAGCGGAGTTTACGGCAGTCGATGAAAAGAAGAATCCAAAGATGCTCGTCATCTGTGAAGACACGTCGGTAGCGCCATACGTGAGCCAACTGATGCTGGACGAAGGGCTGGCACAGGATGAAGTGGTGACGATTGACAGCAACGCCAAGGGCGAAGTGACGGAAGAAGAGTGGAAGGAGACCAAGAAGAAACTCTTCGACATCGACAAATATCAGAAGCCCAAGGTCATCGTGTCGGTCTTGATGCTGCGTGAGGGATTCGACGTAAACAACATCTGTGTGATTGTGCCGCTGCGCTCATCAGAGGCACCCATCCTGCTGGAGCAAATCATAGGACGCGGACTCCGGCTGATGTGGCGAGAGCCGGAATATCAGAGCATCAAGGAGGATGACCGCAAGCGCGTGTTGCAACTGCACAGTCAGCCCAGGACCTATATAGACATGCTGAGCATCATAGAGCATCCGGCCTTCATCCAGTTCTATGAAGATCTGTTTGCACAAGGCCTGGCCGTCGAAGAGACTGGTGAGACAGGTGAGGGCGGTTCCACGGGCGACCTGATCAAGGTGGGCTTGCGGGAGGATTATGAGCAGTTCGACTTTGAGTGGCCCATCATCGTGAGAGAGGCTGAGGAGGAGTTGGAAGATGCGGAGATAGACATCAACACACTTCAACAGTTTACGGCATTCCCTTTGGACAGGCTTCGCCAGTTTCTGGCACAGGACGGCGAGACCTTCATCTCGCAGGAAGCCATCTCAAAAACGCAGTTTGGGCGGTATAAAGTGACTGCCAATCTGTTTACGGCAGCAAGTTATAATGAGTATCTGCAGAAACTGCTGCGAACGATCACACTGAGATTCGACCGAGTGACATCGCATAGGGAGATGCCTGTACCAACGTTGCAAATCAACGAGGCACAGATGATAGCCGTAGTGGACAGATACATCCGCACCCGGCTGTTTGGTCAGCCATTCAATCCCTTCAATGGCAGCGACTGGAAGATACTGCTTTCAAAGGATGCCATCGTCACAAAGCATATCATTGAAGAGATGGCGCGTGCCATCTTCAACCTTCAGAACAACATCATGACGACTGATGCTCAGGTGGTTCATACACGCTTCTCATCCGTAACAGAAATCAAGATGCGCGAGACCTATTCCGTAGAAACCCATAAGACCATCTATGAGCGGCAAGGCTATCCGTCGCATGGCGGAGGCTTGGAAAAAGCGTTTATTGATTTCCTTGATAAAGACGGGGAGACGGAGCGCTTCCTGAAAATCAGCGAAAATATGCATCCTTTTGCCATCATCTATTATATGAGGCGCGACGGACTGATGGCCACCTATCATCCAGACTTCATTGTGGCGACACAGGAGAAAGTCTATTTAATAGAGACCAAGGGCAATGACAAAGTGTTCGACAAGAATGTGCGTCAGAAACAGACGGCTGCCGTGGAATGGACAAGGAAGATCAACGAATTGAAGCCCGAGGAGCGGATGAACCGCGAATGGGAGTACGTCCTGATAAGCGAGGACAACTTCTACGGCTTGTCTGCCAATGGGGCAACAATAACAGATATTTGCGACAGGTGCAAGGTCTCCCTATCAGCAGCGATAGGAGAATTATTTGTATAAAACTGTTGAATATACAGACGATAAGGGCATTCGCTTCATGGGCCTGTTCCAGTTCCTGCTGTCAGGCTTATAAAACCAGTATGTAAAGTCAAAAAGGTCCCTTTTTGTGCAATATACCAAACATTTAGTATGCAGAATGCCCCAAAGGCGGGATTGTGGGAATGCAGAAATCGCCGTACCTTTGCACCGAAGATAATTGAAGAATTGAAATATAGAAGCATTGAATATTAAATCATTAAATTTATAAGGTTATGAAGACAATGAATCGAATGCGAATGTGCGAGTATTGTTCTTGCTTAGGCAAGCGACACATTGTGTCGAGCAGTTGCCGCGGAATGATGGCAATGACGATGAAGGGAGGAGTATATATAATAGGTATAGAACAAGCAATAAAAAAGAAACAGTATGAAAAGATTAGCATTAACAATAGCCGTATTACTGAGTATCAACACCAGCGCCATCTGGGCTGAGGGGACATCTGCCAATGCAAGCAGCGTGCGATATGTAAAGGCACCTCGCTTTGCCCGTCCACTGATAGAGAGGTGGATCACGGAATATGCAAAAACACAACCTGGTGTGGAGTTCCAGATTGCCAAGGGTAATCAGAATCAGGGTCATTTTGATTTGAATGTCGTATTCGACAATCAAGAAGTGAAGAACGAAGACTTTAGCCATAACATTGTTTATTTCGGAGAGTTCGCCGTGCTGCCCATCACAGCCAGCGGCAGTGAGGCAGCCAAAGTGCTGGAGGGCAAGCACCTGAACTCGAAGAAGTTGAAGCAACTCTACTTCCTGAACGATGACTTCGATGAGGACACAAAGAAGATCAAGCAGTTTGAAAACCTGGTGATCTATAGTGGCAGCAATGCTTCCTCCGTAGCCGCTTCGTTCGCCCACAATTTTAGTGAGGAAAGCAGCAACTTCAGAGGCAAGCGAATATCAGGCGACGATCTTTTCCTAAACACCGCCTTGGCAAAGGATCCGCTGGGCGTGTCGTTTAACGCCCTGCCCAACATCTTCGACCTGCAGAGCCGTCATGTCAGGGACAATCTCACCATCATTGGCATTGACGTGAAGAAGAATATCGAAGACAACTTCTCTGACAGGGCTAATCTCGACGAACTTATCACGGTCTTGGAGAACGGCAAGGTGGCAGAGGTCGCCATTGAAAAGATCGGCATCAGTTATCATCAGAGCGACGATGCCGTCAACCGATTCCTGCAATGGGTGCTCGAGAATGGCACGAAGTATAATCACGAATATGGATTGCTGAATCTGGATAACAAACTGACACAAGAACAGATCAATAGGGTTAAGACGACCCTTACCGCACAGAAATAAAGGTAAAAAGGTAAAAAAGTAAAATAGACTTATGGTAAAAAGATTGTTTATTGCAACGCTCGTTGCGATCAGCCCCCTCTATGCCTTGGCGCAAGGGTTGATAACAGGACATATAAAAGACGCACGCAATGGCGAACCGCTGATTGGCGCCTCCGTCATCGTGAAGAGTGAAAAGGGCAAAGGCGTCGTGACTGACATCGACGGCAATTTCTCCCTCCAGACAGGCATAGAGCCACCGCTGACGCTCCGAGTGGAATATGTGGGCTATCGGCCCCTCGACGTGGATGTCTATGATTTCGAGGAGCCCGTGGAGATCAGTCTGATTGACAATGCCAGCAAACTCGACGAGGTGGTCGTTGTGGGCTATGGTGCCCAGAAGCGTCTGGAACTCACCAGTAGCATCTCCTCTGTAGGCGGGGATTTGCTCAAGCAGCAGAACACCTCCGTCGAGAGCGCCCTCCAGGGAGCAGTGGCAGGTCTGAACGTGACAACTACCAGCGGACAGCCTGGCGCAGCCAGCATCATCCGCATCCGTGGCGGCAACTCCATCACGGGGGGCAATGAACCACTGTATGTGATTGACGGATTCATTGTCTATAACGATCCTGCATCGACACGTACGGGAGCCTCCGGCAGTGATGCAACACTCGACCCGCTGGCTTTTCTCAACCCATCAGACATCGAGAGTATCGAAGTGCTGAAGGACGTGTCGGCGACAGCCATCTATGGTACGCGTGGTGCCAACGGTGTGATTATCATCACCACCAAGAAGGGGTCTCATGGCAAGAACAACATCAGTTACAATGCCACCTTCGGATGGAGCGTGATTGCCAAGAAACTGAACTTCCTCGATGCCTGGCAGTGGGCCGATGTCTGGAATGAACTCTATGAGAAAGGTGAACTCGGCTATGGCGTAGATCAGCCGACGGCCACCTACGACTGGCAGGATGCCGCCCTTCAGACGGGTTTCCAGCAGGAGCATCAACTCTCTGCCGTGGGAGGTGATGAGATATCTCGCTACAATGCCAGCCTCAGTTATAAGAGCCAGGACGGCATCATTCTCAATACTGGACTGAAACGCTATGCCGGGCGTATCAACTATGAGCGCAATCTCTTCAAAAACCTGCTTATTGGTGTGAATGCCAATGCCGCCTACAACAAGGTGACAGGTCAGGAGAATGTGAACAGCATGTTTGCTCCCAACAACTGGTTCGCAGCCATCTCCCACACGCCATACGCACCTATCTACAATGCCGACGGGTCTTACAACTATGAGCCCAACCCCACCAGCGTGGATATCTATAACGGAAAAGTAGGCAATCCAATCAGTGACCTGGAGAATACGGAGACAGAAACGGAGAACACACGAATCATCGGCACAGGCTTCGCTGAGTGGACGGTCATCCCACAGTTGAAACTGAAGGCCAGTGTGGGTGCCGATCTCTCGAACACGCGCCAGAGTTACTACGCACCATCTTATACTACTGGTGGTATTGCCAATAATGGCTATGCCTCTGTAGGAGAGACGAAAACAAGCACTTGGCAGACGGAATATACGGCTACCTATAGCAATGTGTTCAAGAACGTACACTCCGTGACAGCACTTCTTGGTTACACAGCCCAACGAACAGACCGCAGTAGTTTCGCCACTACAGCCCACAGTTTCAGCAATGACGCTACTGGTTACGACAACCTGAGTGCTGCAGGTACCACACTCCCTTCGACGAGCAGCCACTATGTTTCTACGCTCCAGTCGTGGATTGGCCGAGTGAATTATAGTTATGACTCCCGCTATAACATCTCTGCCACGTTGCGTGCCGACGGTTCGAGCCGCTTCGCCAAAGACCACCGTTGGGGCTACTTCCCCTCGCTGGGCGCCTCGTGGAACATTGACCGCGAAAAATGGATACACCTGGGAAAGAAAGTCGATTTCATCCAGTTGCGTGCTTCCATCGGAACAGTAGGTAATCAGGAAATTGGTGATTATCAGTTTGTCGCCAATGTTGTACCCCGAACCGTAATCATCAATAACCAGTTGGCTACCAGTTATATCATCGCTAACAAGTCGAATCCTGATTTGAAATGGGAGACAACGACCTCATACAATGTCGGTCTGAGCACAGGCTTCTTCAATAACCGTCTGACGGTGACCCTTGATGCCTATTATAAGAAAACGAGCGACCTGCTGCTTGACGTGCCTGTGGAGCAGGTGACGGGGTTCTCTACCGTGCTGAAGAACATTGGCTCTGTCACCAATCAGGGTGTGGAACTGGAGATTGGCGGTGTTCTTGTCGATAAAAAGGATCTGAAGTGGAACGTCAATGCCAATATTGCCCATAACAAGAACGAGGTGACGAGTCTGGGCGATTCGGAGTCGTTTATCCCCAATTTCAACAGTGCAACGCTGTCGTACCTGAATCCACTGATTGTGAAGGTGGGCGAGCCCCTCGGCACCTTCTTCGGCTACAAGTTCAAGGGCATCATTCAGGCCAACGAGGACATCGCCAGTCTGCCTGCACAGACACACTCTACCGTAGAACCGGGCAATCCGAAGTTCGAGGACGTGAATGGTGACGGTGTGGTGAACGAGCAGGACCGCGTGGTGCTGGGCAATATCCAACCCAAGTTCACATACGGCTTCAATACCAAGGTGGCTTATAAGAACCTGGATCTCTTTGTCAGCCTGAGCGGCAGTTATGGCAACAAACTCTTCAATGCGCTGGCCTGTCGATTGGACCGTGGTAACGGCTACTATTACAACCCGCTGGCAGAGGTGGCCGACCGTTGGATGCCCTCTAATCCCAGCAACAGCATCCAGAAAGCGAGCAGTGCAACCTCTATCTATACCGACTCACGTTTCGTGGAGGATGCCAGTTATCTAAAAATACGTAACATTCAGTTGGGCTATACGCTGAAGGTGCCTCAGATTACCAAGGATGCACAACTCCGACTGTATGTGTCGCTGCAAAACTTCTTTACCTTCACGGGCTATAGTGGCTACGACCCCGAGTCGAACCGCAATGGCATCGACGAGACCAGTGCCTTGTATCAGGGTGTCGATTATGGCGCATACCCCACAGCCAAGACCGTATTATTAGGATTTAACATAACACTTTAAGCAATATGAAACAGAATTTATCAGCATATATTCTGGCAGCAGGGCTCGTACTGAGCAGTTGCGCCGACTTGGAACAGACATCGCTCAGTTCCATCGACAAGGACAACTTCTATCAGAGTAAGGAAGACATTGAAACCTCTATCAACGGTATCTATCAAGAGTTCACCGTAGGCGGCATGTATGGTATCTGGAATAACCAGATGATCTATCTGAACGACTTGCAGACGGACTATGTGAAGGCTGGTGCCCAGACCAACTCTGCCCATATCCGTGAGGTGGCTAACTTCGCCGTGCAGCCGTCGAACCTCTTCGTGGTAAATGCGTGGGAGTCGCACTATATCGGTATCAACCGTTCTAATGTGGTGATCGATAAGGTGACAGGCGCAGACTGGCTCGACGAACAGTCGAAGCAGAACTACATCAACGAAGCCCGTTTCCTGCGCGCCTACCTCTACTTCAACTTGGTACGTTATTTCGGCGGTGTGCCCATCGTGCTCCACGACGGAGAGGGTGAAGGGGCTCCGCGCAATACCACTGACGAGGTGTTTGAGCAGATTGTGGAAGACTTTACGGCAGCAGAGAGCCTGCCCGCCGACTACTCCAACCGTGACAGCAAGGCCTCGAGCCTGGCAGCCTCGGCTTTCCTCTCGAAAGTTTATCTGGAGTGGGCGCAAACCTCCACTGAGAAGGGCAAGGCCAATCAGAGAGATTACTATCAGAAGGCGGTGCAGTATGCCCAAAAGGTCATCGACTCTGGCAAGTACCGCCTGCTCGACAAGTTTATCGACAACTGGTCGGTGGATAAGAAAAACGGTCCGGAGCATATTTTCTCAGTGGAGCACGACCGCACCATCAACGGCAATACAACAGGCCACTGTGTATTCGCCACCAACTGGGACAATGCAGAACCCGTGCTGCTGACCACCAGCGACCAGTACTACGAGAAGATGGATCCTAACGACCAGCGTCGCGACGGCTCATGGGCAAAGCATCTGCCCAATCCGAATACGCCAGGGGTGGACTTCATCTTCACCGTCCCCCGTTTCCGTAAGTATATCGACTCGCTCAACTTTGCCAATCCCGCCTCTACGGGTAATGCTGCGGGACAGTCAACCAACAGCGTTGTGATCCGCTACGGTGAGGTACTGCTGATCAAGGCTGAGGCAGAAAACGAACTGAACGGTCCCACGGCTGCCGCCTACGATGCCATTAACCAGATTCGTCGTCGTGCCTATTGGAGTCCCTATCTGGAGATTCAGAACCAGCCTACCGATGATACTACACTCGAACTGAGCGGACTGTCGCAGGAAGAGTTTCGTCAGGCAGTGCGGAAGGAACGCTGGAGTGAGTTCATCCTGGAAGGACACCGCTGGTTCGACCTGAAGCGCTGGCATATCCTCGTGAAGTATGTTAAAGAGCACTCACCCGCTACGGAGCCTCTGAAGATACAGAACGTGTCGAAACGCAACTACTACCTGCCCCTGCCACAAGATCAGTTGATATTGAATCCTAACCTGGAGCAGAACTGGGGATACAGCGGTGAGACTGGCGATGGTCCCTACGATAGCAGTTTTGAGTAAGTGAGAAAGTGAAATATAATTATAAACGTTTTCAAATCAATCATTAAAATTATTAGACAATGAAAAAGAATCAGATTTTCCGCAGTATTCTGCTGAGTGCAGTGGCTGCAACCGCTTTCAGTGCACAAGTTTCAGCACAGAGTTATGACAACTACAACAAGCGTGAACTGCTGTTGCAGGTATTGGATCAGAGTCGCCCCAACGACTATGTGCCCGTGTTCTTCAACGTCCACTTCCCCGACAAGTTCGGTTACAAGGCCGTCAAGTCGCACATCGACTGGTTCCGTGCTACACATGTCGATTTCGTCAATGTGAAGTATGAATTTGTACCGCAGCAGGTGGAGATCAAGAGTGCTGCCGATTTCAAGAAGATTAAGGAAGTCACACCTCAGGAGTGGGTGGAGCAGATTGGTGTTGTCCGCGAACTGGCTCGTGAGTTGAAGGACGAGGCATTCATCATCCCTACCGTCTATTCACCGCTTGCCCTGCTGAATCAGGCTGCAGGCACATGGAATGCCAGTGACCCAAAGGCCGCTAAGCAGCAGTTGTTCGAACTGATCAAGAAGGACCCTGAAGCCGTAAAGCCAGCACTTGAGGCACTTACCAAGAGCCTGATCTACTACATCCGCGAAGCCCGCAAGGCCGGTGCCGACGGCTTCTACATCTCCAGCCAGGGTGGTGATATCGACTCTTTCGGCGGCAAACTCTTCCGCGACCTTATCAAGCCTTACGACAAGCAGTTGGCTGATGCTGCCAACGAGGTGGCACCTTTCAACATCCTGCACGTTTGCGAGGGTGGCGGACACTTCTCGGCCGAGTCGTTCAATGACTATCTGGATTATCCTGGCAGTGTGGTCAATGTGCCCTACCATGAGTTCCAAGGGAAGTCGCTGACCACTCAGCAGGTTGCCAAACTGTTCGATCGTCCTGTCCTCGGAGGTCTGGCTCGTCAGGGCAAACTCTATACAGGAACCTTGGAGGAGGCAAAGGCAGAGGTGGATGAGATTCTGAAGAATGCCCCGGACAACTTCATCCTCGGAGCCGATGACTCTATCCCCAACGACTCTGATCCCGAGCGCGTTCGTGCCTTGGTGGACTATGTGCACTCTTGGCGCCAGACGCATAAGAATTAATATGTAGGGCTAATTATTAATGCGTATTGACGGCATCCTGAATGACTAATCCTGCCAGCATAAATCCGAAGATGGCAGTGATGTGAGCCAGGGTGCCGTTGATCTGAGTTTTCGAAGAGCACCATTCATGATTCAGCAAGGTAGGGTCGCCAGGCCCTATCTTTGCCTTTGGACACATACACTGCTCAGTGCCACAGGTGGCATTGTGACCTTTGTTCTCTAACAGTTCATCGGAATATACACACTGAAACTTGCGCTTGGGATATTGCCCGTCGCGCTTGAAACGCTTGCGGAGAGCACGTGCCAGCGGGTCGCCCTGGACCTTCCAGAACTCGGCTGTCTTTATCCTTGTGGGGTCAAGTTTCAGCGCAGCACCCATTGAAGAGAAGAACTTCGCCTGTGTCTGTGTCGCCATCAAGATCAGCAGTGCCTTGTCCTTCAGCGAGTCGATGGCATCAATGATGTAGTCGTAGCTCCCGATATTGAAACTCTCGGCTGTCTCGGCGGTGAATATCTGTTGCAGGGCGGTAATCTCAGCCTGAGGGTTGATGCTGAGCAGACGCTCCTTCAGTGCCTCCACCTTCACTTGGCCGATGGTCTTCGAGGTGGCCATCAACTGACGGTTGATATTGGTGATGCAGACACGGTCTGAATCGATGATAGTAAGGTGCTTGATACCTGAACGTACCAGACTCTCAGCGCACCATGAACCTACGCCGCCCACACCGAAGATGATAACACGCTTCTCGCTGATGCTGCTCATCGCCTCATCGCCCAACAGCAGTTCCGTCCTGCGGAAGATTGCTTGTCCTGATGCCATAAAATTTCTTCTTGGTAGTTATCACAGGCTGCAAAGTTACTACTTATTTTAGAATATACCGCCTGTCAAGCACTTTTTTTAGCAAAATACCCTTATATTGGTATTTCCCATTCTGTTATTTCTTCGTAACTTTGCAGCCGAAAATAAAGAACAGAAGAATATGAAGAAGACGATATTGTGGATAATAGCACTTGCGGTGGGTGCATTGTTGGGAGTGTTGGGTCTTGCCTGGCTTAACTCACTGATGGATTTTATAGCGATGGTCTATACGCGACTGTTCCAGTTGCTGGCTGTGCCGACGATTGTGCTGGCGGTCATCACGACATTTGCCACTTTCGGAGCCCAGGGCTCAGGCAAGATTTTCGGGCGTACGCTGACTTACACCTTTCTGACGACCTTTGCGGCGGCGGCTGTGGGAGCAGTGCTCTATGTGTTGGTGGCTCCAGGCAATCTGCCTGCTGAGGCTATCGGACAGGGTGGGGAGGCTGTCGCCGATGCGCCCCACCTCTCTTATTATAGTCATCTGATCAGTCTGATACCCAATAACGTCGTGAAGCCTTTCCTTGAAGGGAATGTGCTCTCGCTGCTGTTGTTGGCCTTTGCCATCGGCATCGGACTGTCGAAGTTGCCTGAGTCCGAGAATAAGGCTGTCGTCGTAAAAGGATTGCTGGGACTTCAGGAACTGCTCTTCCTGCTGATTCGCGGACTCATCTGGACGCTGCCCCTCGGCATCGTGGCTTTCTCAGCCCAACTGTCGGCACAGGTGTCTGCAGGTGTGGTGGCCGATTCCATCGGTAAGTATGTGCTGGTGGTCTTGGGTGGTAATGTGATACAGTTCTTCGTCGTGTTACCATTGTTCCTGCTGTCGCGAGGGCTGAACCCCATCCATGTGTTGGGCCGTATGATGCCCGCCGTGCTGATGGCCCTCTTCACCAAGAGCAGTGCTGCCACGCTGCCCGTGACGATGGATACCGCCGAGAATCGTCTGGGTGTCAAGAAGAATATCGCCCGTTTCGTGCTGCCTATCTGTACCACCATCAACATGAACGGCTGCGCAGCCTTTATCTTGGTGACGTCGCTCTTTGTGATGCAGAATGGGGGCACCTCACTCACACTGACCACCATCCTGCTATGGATCGTCGTCTCAGTAATCTCTGCCGTAGGCAATGCCGGTGTGCCGATGGGATGCTATTTCCTCACGCTCTCACTGATGTCAGGCATTGGGGCACCAGTGGCTGTACTCGGCATTATCCTTCCTATATACACGATTATTGATATGATCGAGACGGCTGAGAATGTATGGTCTGACTCCTGCGTCTGTGCGATGACAGACCACGATTTGAATCCCTCATAAAAGTAAATCCCGCTCATTGGCGGGATTTACTTTTTATTTTATTTCACGTACTCAGCGAAGTCAGTGAGTTTCATGTCACCCTTCCTGGCCAGTGTATCGTGCATGGCGAAGGCGGCCGTCAGACAGTGACGGGTCTGTCCCATCTTCGAGATCTTCAGGTAGTCCCAGAGCAACTGCTTATAGTCGGGATGAGCGCAGTTCTCAATGATGCACTCAGCGCGCTGTGCGGGCGACTTACCACGCAGGTCGGCGATACCCTGTTCTGTCACGATGATGTTCACGTCGTGCTCGGAAGAGTCCTGATGGCTGACGAAAGGCACGATTGACGAGATCACGCCACCCTTTGCCACAGAGGGGCAGGTGAAAATAGAGAGGTAGGCGTTGCGGATGAAGTCGCCAGAGCCGCCGATACCATTCATCATCTTCGTACCGCTGATATGGGTAGAGTTCACATTGCCGTAGATATCTGCCTCGATTGCCGTATTGATCGCAATGACTCCTAAGCGACGGATGATCTCTGGAGAATTTGATATCTCACTCTGGCGCAGTGTCAGGTGGTCCTTGAAATAGTCCATGTGGTCATAGACCTGCATCAGACAGTCGTTGGAGACAGTCAGTGAACAAGCCGAAGCGTCCTTCACACGACCATTGAGCATCATCTCGATCACAGAGTTCTGGATGACTTCAGTATAGATGTTGAAGTCAGGCACGTGCTTATCGGCACCCAGGGCACCAAGGATAGCATTGGCCGTTGAGCCCACACCGCTCTGCAACGGCAGGAACTCCTTGGGGATACGCCCCTTGTGCATCTCTTCCACGAGGAACTCTGCCGTCAGATAGCCAATCTTCTCCGTCACAGGATCACTGTCCTTGAAGGCACGAGCCTCATCGGGGATGTTGCACTCCACAACACCCACCACCTTATCCTTCGGAATCGACACGTATGGCTTGCCGATGCGGTCGCCTACGTGCTCGATGGGGATAGCCTTGCGGTAAGGAGGATCAAGGGGCTCATACACGTCGTGGATGAACTTCGCATTAGGGTTGTGGAACGAGTTGAGTTCCAGGATCACATGCTTGGCCAGGCGGGCAGCCGTCGGGGAGATACCACCAGCAGCCGTCAGATAGACATGATAGTCATTTCCCACTTCTTCGATATCACACACCTCGAGGATAGCCCAATCCAGGTCGCCATAGAAGCCATAGCGCAGTTCCTGTGCCATGTGGCTCAGGTGCAGGTCATTGTAGGGAATCTCTCCCAGGTTCACATGCTTGCGGAAATCGGGGTTTGTCGTGTAGGGAGCACGGTACTTGATAGCCTGTGCGTTAGCCAGGTCACCATCAGTGCTCTGCCCTGTCGATGCACCTGTAAAGATTGCCACCTTGAACTCGCGTCCAGCCTCATGCTCAGCCACGGCGATCTTTGCCAGTTCCTTCGTTGTTGCCTTGGCCACACCAGCGGGTGTAAAGCCACTCATGGCGATCTGGTCGCCATTCTTTATCAGGGCTGCAGCCTCTGCAGCCGTCAAACGTGTATAAGCCATAAAAAGATTAAATTTGCAAATTTGCGTGCAAAAGTACAAAATATCTGTGAGAAAAAAGAGCGAAAGAAGAAAACTTTCTCTCGCTCTACATTAATTAACAATATCTTTATCGGCTCATTCTCTTGTTTCAGAGGGTTATTGATATACAATACCAACCACTTTTGCATCAGGTTTGAAATGGTCCGCCTTGTGAGGGATGTCTGTCTGTATCAGGTCGTCAGAACTCACATAATAGGTAAAATGTCCATTCGTACCAAAAGTCTCTCCTTCATAGTAAGTGCCCCATTCCATAGGAACCTTGTTGAATAATACGCGAGCAGAAGATCCGACGGATATTCCGTCAGGAGTCTTAATGAATGACGAGCCACTCAGGAGGCGGATGGAGTTCACCTTGCCTTCATAGATATTGGCACGGAAAACTTCCTTTCCATCTTTCGTAAACAGGTAATACTCCTCAGTCCAGGCGCCATCCATATCATCCTCATGTTCCTCCTTCTTGTGACCAAAGTTGTCATATAGCCCTTCTACGCTCGCAGGAAGACTGGGCATGGCTTTTCCTACCTCAACAGGCCCAAGTTTTCCATAACTAAAGATGACGGAAGCGTCGTTAGACTCATCGGCTTCATCCTCATCCACAACGACCTCTCCATTTAACCTGGCAATAATCTTCCTGACTCTTTCATTATTGATCTTCATAATGTGGTTTCTCCTCTCTGCATTCATTTTCATAATGACTAATTTTGTTGCCTCACCAAAAAAGAACAGACCTAGTTTATTAACGGATACATAGTAATCAAACTTGACATTGCCGTTTTTATTCTTATCATCGATAGTCTGAGCATATAATTCGTTCCCTTTGTCATCAAAGAGCACACCCATATAAGTGCCCGGGACTGGTCCTGTCTTCTTGGCATCAACATCGATTGTAAATGTGAATTGGCCCCCACGGTTATACACATCATAAATCTTTCCTCTGTCTGACAAAAGTTCAAAGCCAAGACTGTCTTCAATTTCCACCTCTATTGTCTTTTCATTGAGTTCCTTTAACAGTCTTTCCCACTTTTCATTCATTGATTTGACTTTATTTGAATCATTGAGAATTTCAGGGTTCTCCCTTATCTCTAATGCAGATTCATAAGAGCAATCCACATACTCCTTGAAGGGTTTATTACCATTACCTCCACAAGCACCCAGTCCTACTACCAGCAGGGCTGCTGCCATCGTTGTAAATACATTTCTTTTCATATTAATGCTTAATATTATTTTCCATTTTCCAACCATCTGCCGTTTTTTTATACTTAAATGTTTCCCTTTCTTCGGCACGTTTATAGTCCATACTGACCTCAACCTTGACGTTATCTCCACTAGTGATTCTAGAACTAATGATTGAGTATCCCTTCAAGCCTCCACGCTCGGTAGTATACTGCTTCATTAATGGAATATAATCACGAAGATTATCTGTCACACAATCTGAAATGTCAAAATTCCCAGCAACAAAACGGTCTAGAATGATTTTTGTCAATTCTACAGGATCATCTATAGAGGTGGCACTTAAAGCACCGGCTCCCGTCGTTTCTCCTTCTTCGACACTCTCAGTTTCTTCTGCTGATTCTTCACCACTTTCTGATTCGTCACCTGAGGACTTTGTGAATTCTGTCGGCTTTGCAGTAAACATCGACTTACCTTCTGGTGTCAAGAATGACTCCATCTCTGAGATTGGAATCTTCACCTCGCCTCCATCCGCACGGCTGATAAGCCAAAACACACGGCAACTGTCGGTTCCCGCCGGCAATATCCAATAACCGTCTTCCAGATAGACTGGCATCTCCTCTTTCAGATTCTTCTCAATAAGCGGCTGAAGGTCTTCAGCAGAGATGTCCACCATTTCACTCTGTTCCATCACATGACCGTCTGACAGTCTGACCACCTGGTCATATACATCAGGCTCGCCATTTACGTACACGCCATCATAAACATGGAAAGTTACAGATGCCTCATTCAAATAACTGGCTTCAATGGTCAAGTCAGCAGTAGCAGGGCCATAATCACCCGAGTTCAGCAGTTCAGCCATTCGTTTACTATAATCATCAGCCACCTCTTTCAAATTGCCAGTTTTTGGTTCGCCAGCCTCTTTGGCAATAGCAGAGTGCGCCATGATGTCAAGAATGCCTTTGGAAACATTCTGTTGTTTCTCACCTTCTCCCTGAGGGATGTCAATCGTAATAACAGCCTCGCCATTTCTTGCTTCGTAAGTTGAAAACTTGAAGGCATTATCACCTCCACTACATGCTGTCAATCCTGCCACCAGCAGGGTTGCAGCCATCATTGTCGAAAAATCTTTTTTCATAAACCAATATTATAAAATCACTTTCTCTTTTTGTTCATATATAGCCTGCATAGTAGCATAGACTTAAATTGTCTGGTGTAAGAGAATACACGTTTTTCACCACAACTGCACTTTTGAGTATGGGTTTCGATAACTTTCACATAATCCGTTACAACGGCAGTTCCAGTTCTACCCTTATTATACTCCAACGCCAGGAAGATGGTTTTATCTGGATTAAAGTAGTATTCATAATTCTCTTCTCCATCATAGACAACTTCTTTTGTAACCTTACTAATTTCTTTCATAGTAGGCAGACGCAAAGAGACTTGTTCACCTTCATTCTTCAAGGAATCATTAAGGTGAGCAATATATTGTTCCGCATCAGCCATTGTCCTTGCCTCCATAGGGAACTGACCTATATAGATATTGTCACCTATGTCTGACTCTGCCTTCTTAAAGATAACATTATTCTTATCAATGTTCATCGTCACCGATTGAGGGAAAGCATATTTAACACTCCTATTGCCCTTAACCTCTATGGGTGTTCCAAAACTAATGGAAGACGTGAAATAATGACTATGAGCAGACTCTTCATCAAAATTATTTGGATGTCGTGGGACACTATCTCGAGGCTCAAGTCTTGGCTTTTGAGGTTCTTCATCAAATAGACTACTAATGTCTTCAGAACCTAAATCTTTGATTTCCATGCCTGAACTTGGGACATCATATACATATCGAGTAACAGGGATGTTTTGGTTAGTTCCGATGTGTTTCATATTCTGATAGACATCTGCTTTTAGAAATATATTGATTGGGAAACAACCCTTTGACTGTTTCTCAGGAGTATCAAACAAATAGCCTAAAGAGAACAATTCCCATGGTACATACACATCAAAAGAATCCCAATTAGTGCGTTTCCTTACAAGGTCTGTCGTTGTTTTAAGCGATCTGCCATCTTCTTTGTAACCATAAAACACGCGCCCATCCTCAGTAACCTGAAAACTTAATGGTTTTAAGTCTTCCCAATTAATATTCTTCACACTTCCCTGAGTAGGATACTTCGGGTTAAAGGGATCCTTCTCAATCATGAAAGAAAAATATACCAACAAATTGGCTTTTTCTGAAGGATGTTTGGGAAAAGTTACACGAATATAGGTCCCATTATGGCCATGACTATCTTCAGAATGTCGCAACACAGACTCAGAAGGTTTCTGACCATATTCATTACCTACATAATTAGTGGCTTTCAACTCTGGAATAGCCGTTCTAATGCTAGTATTGCGATTCTGAGCAAAGCCTGACACGCTAACAGTTAGCAGTACAATATTAAACAAGTAAAATGTTATTTGCTTCATTTTTACATAAAGAAGTTAGCATATTCTCCTGAAAGCAGATCAGCATTTATATAATAGTTCAAGACATCATTCTTCTTTATCGCATCGCCGAATATATAGATTAGTACCTTATCATTCAACTTACTCAGATCCAAAGCCCATGGTTGGGTACCGCCAAATCCTGGCTTTAGATGAGTACAGAAGTTCGTGCCGACATTCATTTTCATCACTATTCTCTCACCTGGATACTCCTCTTTTTGTACATCGAACTCTTTCGGATTATTTTCATCAATATAAATAATGACTTCTACCATATATTTAAAAACAAAAACATTGTCAATCAATTTGCCCAGTCGCAGATATCCCATCCCATTCTCGTATGTTTGGGCTACTGCAAATTGATGAGAGCCAACGGGAGAATAAACTCTGTATGTCGTACCAAGATCTTCATCTATCACATTACCTGCCTGATTTGTATTCATCATCTCATTGGTAATCGGTTTCGCTATTGAAACCTTGGCATCACTCTTACTTATCCATCCAACTTTACCGTTTTCTGTGCTCACTTTATACCAATTCTGGGTTTCTTGCAGCACTGGTCTCAAATTCCAAGACAACAGAGTAACCTGCGATTTGTATGCTCCAGTGCCCTCTGTTAATTTTGCAGCCTTGGTACTTGGTGATGTTCTAAGGTTTGCCCACTCTCCTTTTGGAAGAATATACTTTTTGAAACCCTCAAACGTCAGATTGTCTAATACACTTTGAGCATTCACCCGCTCAATTGCCATACTGAGCACTGCTAAAACGACGAAAGTAAATAATCTTTTCATATTGGTAAGTATTTATAAATTATTAGTTGTTGGTGCAATGATATGAAATATTTGTTGCATTGTCAAGTCTTTAGGGGAATGATTTGAAAAAATGACGGTTTTCCGTCAATGCAACATCTCAAAACAAACCGTTAATTTGCGTCATCGCTGGAATTTCCCGTCAGTAGAGCCGCATTCTTCAATTGCATTTCATACAAGAACTCCTTACTTAATTCTGGAAAATAATACGCCACATACTCAGCCACGATTTTTTCTTTGCAAAAAGTATTGTAGAGATTGGTCAACTGGAGGCCTGTCAGTGTCTTGGCATCAAACATAATCATGCTCAAATCAATTCCCGTAGAGCCTGGCTCCCTATAGTCATCTGTACGGGCAGTATTTTTGGCCGTATAATAAAGGGTGTACTCATCTTCATTCCTGTCAAACAGTATTTTGACTGCAGTATTCTTTTTCGACCCATTCAATAGCACAGCATTCCAATTGTATATAATACGTCCATGGTCTATCACGCCCATCTTCAAGTATGTATCATCATGCTGGGCAAGACGGGTGGAGAAACACAGGGATTTCAATTTGCCATCAGGAATGATATAATCTTTGCGATACGAACGATGGCTAATATAATCAAGAACCTCTTGCGTAATCGGAGCAGGACTAACAATCTTGCAATCTGACTTTCTAACATACGCTTCAAAATTACCTTCATTTGCCTTGGTAATCAGGATTTTCAACCAATTTCCGTCCTCTTCTATGATAGGGAACACATCATATTCACTAACTATCGGTGTGAGATTCTCTTCATACTGCTTTCCGGATTTGAGGAAGTTGTCATTGTCCCAACAATATAAACTCTTCCATTCCATGCCGTCATCATAGGTAATGTTCTTCAATTTGGGACTATTTTCATCAGCAGACTTAAATATTGTCACATCTTTTCCATTGACAAATTTTTCCCAAACAGGCAAATACAACCCAAGTGCATTACTTTCCGTAGCCATTCCACGCTTCATATTCCCCTGAGCCAACATTACTGAGCACAACAATACTGCAGCCGCTATTACAATAATTTTTCTCATATTGGTAAGTATTTAAAAGTTTCAAGTTTCAATTTGCAAAGATAATAGATTTTCCTGAACGATACAATAGCGGAAAACCGTCATTTTTAAATTCGCACAGGTTCATCGCTGCAAATATACGAATAAATCCCGAAACGTCCAAACGCTTCGGGATTTATTCTATGTTTTACACTCATTCAATTACATTAGCGACATAGCCTCCTTTTTCAGAATCCCACACGACCTCATATTTGGGAACGTCATCAAAAGATATAATAAATCTTGTTCCTGAGTTAGCCCATAGTTCTTTTATAAAGTCTGTGTTGTCACCTAACATGTCCTTGCCTCCAAGTTTGCAGTTCTTGAAATTGATATAACCTGTAAAGTGCACATCGCCATCAAACCATTCATCAGGAGCGTTGTTGCCAATTCCTGCAAAGAAATAGCCCCAGAACTTTGTTCCCTCGCTGAACTCGCAGTTCTCAAATGTAATGCTGTTGCTATCAAAACTCCCATCATAAACTATCGGCAATTGGAATTCGATAATATCACTATCGACAGGTTTAACGTGATAATCATTTAAGTCTGCCTCATGATTCACATGCACAAATTTGCAGTTCTTGACTATAGGACATTCATAGGAGTGCGTATTACAAAAGAACACATGGTTATAATTGAAAGTACAGTCTTCAACATTCCCATCCACATCCATATTCAAGCGAGGCTCATTCATCAAATACCCCTCTGCCTCTTTTTCCTGCACCATGGACTTAACCTCTGCATCTGGGGCTATCTCCGGCTGTGAGAATGTTATCTTCTTCACGTTTTTCACACCAGAAATATCGCTATTCCATTCATAGAACTTTATACCTCCATATTCAGAGTCATCAGTAAAACCTGGCATAGAAGTGAAACGGTATTTTATAACACCTGTACCCTTATCCTCACCCTCGATATTCTCCATCGCAATATAGTTGGTTTGCAACACAGCATCGTCACAAACCACAACAGTCTTCAATGGTATTGCAGTATTGGATGCGTTCCCAAACCAAACGACAGAATAATCGGCATCGCCCTTTGCAATCTTCAGACTTGTAGCATAATAAGGCTGCCCGTTCTCATTAGCGATCAACCACTGATCATTAGCGGTTTTTATAGGTTCGATACCACCGTCTTCCTTGACAAGCACTTGGTCACCGTTGTTCTCTGCGGCAAAAGTCCATGAATCAAGAATTCCTCCTTCATTAATCTGCACAGTACCACCAAGCACATCGACATTATTGACAGTAACACCTTCATCAACTATCAACGTGTTGGTAGCAGTACGTGAAACAACATCTCTATACGTAGTAACACCTTCAGGCGACTTCAATGTTACTGTGGTTTCAGGCATATTCACGTTAAGGCTAAGTTTATCAGCAGAAGGGATCGTGATGGCCAACTTATTAACAGATTCTTTCGAATCACTACTTGTCTCACTGGCATTAATCGTCAGTGTAGTACCTTCATTAAATGCCTTCTCGAATCTAAGATTAAGGTTTGCCCCTACAACCATAGGAACAGTAAGGGAAATGTCGGAACCAGACTGGACATTACTTCCTACGATGTCAATAACATACTCTTTCCCTTCCCCGACTCCTTTTGTCTTGATATCCTCAACAAGAGTCAGAAAGAGAGTTGTGGCTTCAGAGGCAGATTCTGCCGTAATCTTTGCTCCCGTGGAAGTGAATTCTACTTTTTCATTTTCAGTCTTTTGAGGCGCAACTGGATTATCATCATTTCCGCTAATAACCTCTGAACAAGAAAACAACATTGCAGACAGACCCAAAATCATACCTGCAGACTGCAGGTTTTTCTTTAAATGTAACTTTTGCATAATACTTATTTATTAACAGATTGTTTGTATTTCGAAGACAAAGATAATTACTAACTTTCAGTCTGCCAAGCCTTACCGAAGAAAAATGCCTCCAGAATGGCAAAAATGACGGATTACCGTCATGCCCCTGCTATGGCTACACCTCGTAAACGGTTTTATATGTAAAGTTTTTCCATGAAAAGTTTGGAAGTGTCAGTTATTTGCACTATCTTTGCAAAGTACTGATACCCCATCATGATTAGACTGCTAACCATCAGAGGCTTTTATCTTTTGCTGCTCTTGCAGATTGCCATAGAGACGACAGCAATGGGCGATAGTACCCTATGGGGCGGCATCAAGGAAGCCAACGCCTTCTATCAGCAGGGACAGCGGGACTCCACCTTGATACGTGCAAGCCAACTGTTGACCAAGGCTGAGACGCTGAACGATGCCCTGGCACAAGCACTGCTATGCAACCTTATCGGTTTCTGTCTCAGGGAGCAGGGCGACGAACAGGGAGCCATCGGATACTTCGCCAGATGCGTGGAGATCGGGGAGAACAAACAATTCCTGCTGAAAGCCGATAAGGCCAGCCATAATTACTACCAGACTGCTATGCTACCCGCCTACTCACTTCTCTCCACTTATTATAAGGACCATGGACAGATTGCCAAAGGAGCGGCATACGCCCGGAACGGCATACGCTGGATGCCCTACTGCGACAAGGCGGACCTAAGGGTAAGCGCGATGAGCAGTCTTGCCGAAGTGTTGATGAAGCATGAGGACTACAACCTCGTCTATGAGCCGATGAAGCAAGTCACTGCCGATGCCCTCCGGCTGAATATGCCCGACTTCGCCCTGCAGATAATGGCCTACCTCATCATCATAGAGCGCAACCTGTTTCACCGTAGTCTAAAAGACATTCCCTGGGTCAAGGCTGGAGAGCCACTTCTTGACATCGCCAAGACAGAGACGGCCAAGACTGCCTTCCTCGCCGCCACCAGACTGGAGCAGTCTGCCGACGCAGTCAGCGAGAAGACACCGGCAGACTCATCCAAGGCGCTGGACAGCCTCCCCGCAGAGAAGGTTAGCATCGCACAGACAGACTCTCTTCAGACAAGAATAAAATATGTTCGCGTGCGTAATGAACGAATCGGCATCATCGGAGGTATCCTGGCCGTGGTAGTCGTCGTCTTCATTCTCTATATCCTCTGGCAAGGCCATCAGCACAGGAAAAAGGCCAAAATCACAGAGCGGCAGATGGACGAGCGCTACCTAAAGGGACAGGAGGAGGAACGCAGCCGACTGGCCAAGGAACTCCACGACGGTGTGAGTAACCAACTGCTGGCCATTGAGATGAAACTCCATGAAGACGGACTGACGCCTCAGACCATACAACTGCTCAGTGAGAGTCGTGAACAAGTGCGACGCGTCTCCCACGAACTGATACCACCAGAGTTTGAGGATGCCACGCTCGATGAGGTCATTCAAGGATATGCCAAAGAGGTCGATGGCCTCCAGCAATGTGAGGTCCACTACGTCTCTTCCCCAGCAGATACAGACTGGTCGCTCATCAACCCGACAACGGCCCTGGAGATTTACCGCATCGTGCAGGAGGCGACCACCAACGCCTTCAAGCATTCTGGCGCATCTACCATCTCCATCGGAATGCACCTCAACGACCAGGGATGCCTTTCAGTCACTATCAACGACAACGGCACGCCCAGCAGCGACAGAGTAGCATCCACAGGCATTGGCACCCGTACCATCAACCAGCGGGCTGCAGCGATTGGAGGGAAGGCAGATTTTTATCAGCACAGGTTCGGCAGCACCGTCAAACTGACGGTCATACTGACCGAATATGCAAAATAATGTTTAATTACCAACCGGCAAACTGCAAAATGACGGATTCCCGTCATTGCAAGTTCCATTTTTTCTACTATTTTTGCAGCAAAATCCACAAAAAACATCAAAAAAGACTCACGAATGAGTGAATTTAATGCAAAAATCCGTAAATTTGCACCGTCATCCAATAAAGTGACAGACATGTTGACGGAAGTGCGCAATGATTATTCCGTAGTTGATGAATCTCGACAACTCATCAGACAAGAAATCAGGAATAAGGAAATGCACTCTCCCCTGTTGATGGATATACCTTTCAAGGATATACCACACATGGGGCGTGAGTCGTTCTCTTATCTGATTTCGGGCAGTCGAGAGCCTATCAACTGGATAAGCAGGGTAGATATCACGCCTTTTTTGGCATATATATAGAAGAATGACAGAGATTGACACATACAGACTGAAGGACATTGCCGTGGCCATCATCGACGACCACGAAGCGGTGCTCGAAGGGTTCAGGAGTTTCCTGGTGAAGAACGGCATCAAGGAGGTTGAGGCATTCAGCAAGTCACGTGCATTACTCGACAGGGCCAGGCAACACCCCTTTGATATCTACCTCGTCGATGTCGAACTGCCCGACATGGGTGCATCCGACCTGATAGACCAGATCAGGGCCGGCCAGCCTGATGCAAAGATCCTCATCAATACGATGCACGAAGAGACATGGATCGTCAAGAAACTGACAGAGAAGAAAGTCAATGGCGTGCTTTATAAGTCAGGTGAACTGACCATGCTTCTGGATGCCATCATGGCCGTCATCAACGGACAAACCTACTATTGCAGGAAGTTCAGGAAGACTCAGGAGAGACTAAAGGCACAGAACGATAGTCTGTCGGATCGCGAACTGGACGTGCTCCACTACATCGCCAAAGGCTTCTCCACCAAAGAGATCAGTACCCTGCTCTTCATCTCTGAAAATACGGTGGAAAACCACAGAAAGAGTCTATTCCGCAAACTTCAGGCCCACAACATGGCCGACCTCATCGTCAAGGCCCTCGGTGCCGGCTATATTGACCCCAAAAACGTCGGCAATCTCTAAAGGTATTCCATCAGCACGTCCCAGACGGCGATGATGTGGCAGATACTACCTGCCAGTACGAAGAAGTGGAACACGGAGTGCATATACTTCTTCTTGTTGAGGGAATAGAACACTGCTCCCGTGATATAGCAGACGCCCTCGGCAATAATCCAGATGATGGCGGCCTCCGACACACTGTCCATCAACGGCTTAAAAGCCACCAGCACACTCAGACCCATGCCAACAAAACAGATCGTCTCGAGGTTAGAATGCTCCTTTAAGTGGACAAAACTGGTGATGGTGCCCGCAATGGCACAGAGCCATACAAACGAGAAGAGGCTCCACCCCCAATAGCCCTGATCGCGCAGGGCTACCAGTGTCAGTGGCGAATACGAACCGGCTATATGCCAGTAGATAGCGGCATGGTCCCATCGGCGTAGCCGTTCCTTCCACTTCGAGTGGTGCTTCATTGAGTGGTAGAGTGTGGAAGCGATATACGAGCCGAGCATGCCAAAGAGGTAAAGGATCACCCCCACCCTCGCCCAGTTGTTATCCGCCTGGAAGCACCAGACGAGGAAGATGATGCCGAACACCACCCCCAGCAGGATGCCTCCGCCATGCGAGGCGGCATTCCATATCTCCTCTTTCTTCGTATATCTGATGATGGCTTCTGGATATATTTTCTGCAAAGATAAGCATTATTCTTCAAAAAAAGCAAGTTTTTACGCGACATTTGCTTCATAAATCCATTTTTTCCTTTTTTGATGCAAAAATAATGTGGTGCCCTCAGGGTTTTTCAACGGTACAAAAAAGGCTGTAACAAACGAGCAATTTTGAAATTTTACGTTGATTTATATGAAAACATTTGCCTTCTTGCAACATATTTATTATATTTGCACACAAAATGCCTAAAAATATTAGTTGCTTCAAAATAAATCCACAGCATAGTTCCTATAAATAATTAAAGAAAATTTGTAAGGGATGGACAACATACTGTTTGATAAACTAAAGAAATACGTCGATACAGATAAAAGCCTTAGAGACTATCAGCGAGATAACAAGCTGAAGGTGTACGAGGCTTGGGAAAACTGCCAATCTGTAATGCTCCAGATGCCTACAGGTACTGGAAAGACAAGGGTGTTTGCATCCATCATAAAGGATATACGCTATTATAGTGAAGAAGCCAAACGTGCTTTTAAAGTATTAGTCTTAGTTCATCGCAAAGAGTTAGTTGACCAAATAGACGAGGAACTTGGCTATCGATATGGGCTGGCTCATGGTATCATACAATCAGGTGATAGAGAACGAAAGAAATACCCTATTCAGATTGCTTCTGTTCAAACTTTAATCAAGCGCTTGGATAATTGGACGGATAAAGAATTTGACTTTATCATTATTGACGAAGCCCATCACACTACTGCCGAAAGTTATCAAAAAATCATCAAGGCTTTCCCTCATGCAAAGTTGTTAGGAGTAACGGCTACACCGTGTAGGCTGAGTGGTGAAGGATTTACGGGTACCTTTGAAAAATTGATTTTGTCACCATCAGTGAAGCAATTTATTGACGATGGCTACCTTTGTCAATATGACTACTATTCTGTAGCGAAATCTTCATTCATCCAAAAGGAAATTGATAGCATCAAAAAGTTTAGCAACGGTGACTATGCAGAGCAAGAAATGGAAAGAATCTGTAACAATGACCGTATCAGGGCGCAAGTCGTTGAGACCTATCTGAAATATGCAAATGGGAAAAAGGGAATCGTCTACACCATTAACAAAACTCACAATAGAAACCTTTGTGACGAGTTTTGTGGAAAAGGTATTGAAGCTGTTGCGATGGATAGCAGTACGCCTAAAGATATACGGGAGAAGAATATAGAGGATTTCAAGAATGGAAAGATTCAGATTATCTGTAATGTGAATCTGTTTACTGAAGGATTCGATTGCCCTAACATAGAATTCGTTCAATTAGCACGCCCAACAAAATCGTTGACACTCTATCTTCAACAAGTGGGACGTGGTCTTAGAATTTCTGAAAACAAAGAAAAAACTCTGTTCCTTGACAATGTGGGACTTTACAACAAGTTTGGTTTTCCTTCGTCGCATAGACATTGGATGTTGCACTTTGAAGGAAAGACATCAAAAGAAGAATCTGATAAGAAGCCCCGAAAGGACAATATAGATATAGAGATTACCAAGAGAACGAGAAAGCAAAATTTGGACGAAGGAAATGAGAAAGTACATTTAATTCAAACGAGTCTTGATGATGAGTATTTTCATTTACAGGCAAAACAACTTTGGAAACTTATTGATGACTATCATACATTATGTGTTAATGCATGTAATGTCGTGTTTGAAAAGCAAAAATATTCTGAATTAGGTTTTTGTATATCAGAAGAGTCCCCCCAAAAAGGAATTAAGTTAAGCAATTTGTATCATTTGTCACTACAGGTAATCACGCCTAATTTAGAGTGGAATCTGAAAAATGTTTCGTACTTTTTCCATGATTTTAAAAATGGTAAAATCATTAACGAAGAGTGGAGGAAATGTGCTAATATTGAAGAATTGCTAATAAAAAATAATGACATATTTATAACGGCACAAAGGGATCACATCATCAGAAATTCAAAAGAATGGATGAATCACACAAAAGAAAAGAAATATAATGTATATGAATTGTCTGAGATGCTTTCTTTATTCATTGGCAATGAGTTTTCGGTAGTCCCCAACAATTATACAGGTAATAACAAATGTACAATTAATAGACTTTTGAATCTATGTCATGAGTTATTTGGCATATATCATGAAAAGAAAAATGTATATAGTTTTGTTATATCCTTGTACGAAGCAACCTTCTTGTCGCTTATTTTAAAAAGAGTGTAATATGAATGAACAACAATCACAATCCGACTTCCTCAAAGCCGTACTCCTGTCCTACAAGATTCAGACCTGCGACTTCGAGGAACTAAGTGGAACAAACGTCACGCTCTACAAGTTCCGTCCACAAATAGGTGTCCGCATTTCTAAAATACGTGGCATCAAGGATGAACTCGCTGCCGCTCTCCGCGTCCCGTCCGTCCGCATCATTGCACCGATGTACGATGGTTGCGTAGGCATCGAGATTCCGAACAAACAGCGTGAAATCGTGCCACTATCCGATATCCTGGAATCACAGGAATATCTTACATCTGACATGGCTCTGCCATTAGCCATTGGACGTACCGTGACAAATGAAATCTTCATGGCCGACCTTGCCGAAATGCCGCATCTTCTCGTTGCCGGTGCTACAGGACAGGGAAAGTCTGTCGGACTTAACGTAATGCTCATGTCCCTTCTTCACAAGAAGACACCCGACGAACTGAAGTTAGTGCTCGTTGACCCCAAGAAGGTCGAACTGTCAGCATACACCTCGATAGCACGACCATACATCACGCAAATGATGGGTATGCCGCCAGTCATAACTGAGGCGGCTCATGCTCAAACCATGTTCGATGCTCTTTGCAGGCTCATGGAGAAGCGTTACACCATGCTCAACGAGCTGGACGCAAGGAACATCAAGGAGTACAACGAGAGAAACGGAAAGCCGATGGAGTATTACGTCATTGTCATCGACGAGTACGGCGACCTTGTTATGGATCGCCAGTACGGGCGGAATATCGAAAATTATATCTGTCGACTTGCACAGAAAGCTCGTGCCGTAGGCATGCACCTCATTATCTCCACCCAACGACCATCATCAACTATCATTACTGGAAACATAAAGGCAAATTTCCCTACCCGCATTGCTTTCCGTACAACTACGGGATTCGAGTCCCGCATTATTATAGACAGTGCTGGTGCTGAGGAACTTACAGGATGCGGCGATATGCTCTACTCCTCTGGCGCAGAAATAACCCGTGTGCAATGTGCTTACGTCTGCACTCAGGAGATAATAAAACGGTGCAACGAAATCGGCAACATTCATGCTGACCGCCGTCCGAAAGTCCTACGAGTGTTACAACAGCAACAGTCACAATACAACGATGGATTTGATTCTTTAAGAGAAAAATACGGTCATTTGTACAGCAGGTTTTGGTGACGCAAAGACGATTATCTCCAAATACAGATAACCGCCTTTATCCCGTATATTGCCATATCACAGCAATCATAATTGATAGATTTTTGGATTGACAGGCGCACAGCCAGCAACATGGCTGTGCGCTACTAGCATGGTAGATAATGATTGTGTATTCCACATCTTTCTTGTTTTCCATTTCCCCACCTTTAACAATGGCTTTCTCCATGTGGAATACTTGATAACTCTTCGGTAGTAAAAATTGCACGCAACAAAAGTTTTGTAATGATTCACCTTTATGAAAAGGCATACATTGAGGCAGAACAAACGGATAAGGCGACAATAGTTATCATCAAGCACTCACCTGATGTAATCATCATTGCAGACAAAAACATCAAGGTAAAAGAAGAATATGACTATTTGAAATAGAAGATTTTTATTGTTTTAGGTTAGTAAATATAGTTTTAGGTTTTTAGTTATTGGAAAGTCGGCGGTCGTGCGGGAGCATAGCCGCCGTTTTTTCATAAAGTCTCTTAATTATTACATCGAAATGCAACTTTATAGATAATAATAACTATCTTTGCACAACTACAAACTTAAAAATAATGAGAAAGATTCTGTTTTTTATCGTACTTTGCTGCTGCATCAGCGCAAACGCACAGAGAGTTGACAAACCTGGAGAAGCGTATGACTATTTCTGTTATGTTTATATTGACATGAACCAAGCTATCGTAATTCTTTCTGACCAGAAAAAGAAAATACTTGCCGATGAAAATGGCAAGGCAATAAAGTTTAAGTACATCACTGAAGTATTAACATATCTTAGTAAAAGAGGATGGATATTTGTTGATAGTTACGGAGATAATAAGACTTACGACAAGTCGGTGATTATGAAGAAGTTTGTCACATCTGACGAGCAAGCGTTGGAACATCTGAATTTCAAAGAATAAAGGAGTGGAATTAAACCACTCCTTTACTTTTTATTATGGGATAGATACGTGATTCATCAGCATAAAGTGTAGAATTCCCAAATAATTGATTAACTTTGCAAACGAAAACGATATTGAAGATATGGCAAACGAAATTGAGAAAAGAAATGTTGAACTGCCTGATGCAGAATTGGTAGCTTTAGCTGACAGAATTGTGCAGGTTATTGATGAGGGCAAGCATGCCTTGGCTATCAGTATCAATGAAACGATAAAGGCTACCTATTGGAAAATAGGCAGGCATATTGTGGAGTTTGAACAACAAGGTAATACAAGGGCAAAATATGGAACTGCCATGTTGTCGAATCTCGCCAAATTGCTAAGAACAAAGGTTGGAAGAGGATATAGTCACCCCAACTTGAACAATATGCGCAAGTTCTACTTAATGTACCCGAATTTTCAGATATCTGACAAATCTGCTCCAATTTTTCAGATGTCTGAAAAATTAACATGGTCGCACATCTGTGAATTGGTAACGATTGACGATCAGTTGGAACGCGAGTTTTACGAAAGGGAATGTATCTCTGAAGGATGGACGGTGAATGAATTGCATCGTCAGAAGGAGAGCGGTCTCTTCATGCGACTGGCGGTCAGTAAGGACAAGCAAGGTGTATTAACTCTGGCACATAAGGGTCAGCAGGTGCAGGTACCAGAGGATGTCGTGAAGGACACATATACATTGGAATTCCTTGGTATTGAGGACAAGAAACGTTACAAAGAGAAAGAAATGGAAGATAAACTGATAGACAACATGCAGATGTTCCTACTAGAGTTGGGCAAAGGCTTTACGTTTGTCAAGCGCCAGTATGGGTTGACCATCAATAACATTCACTACCATATCGATCTGGTGTTTTACCACAGAATCCTGCGTTGTTTCGTGCTGATTGACATGAAGCGCGGAGCAGTAAAACACAAGGACATAGGACAGATGAATATGTATCTTGGCTATTTTGCCAAGGAGGAAAATGTGGAAGGTGATAATCCTCCAATTGGAATCATCATGAGCCACTACAAAGACGAACTGATGGTGGAGTATGCCACGTATGGCATGGACTCAAACCTGTTTGTGTCAAAATATGAACTATTCCTTCCTAATAAGGAAGAACTGCGAAAGATGGTTAAATCGATTATTCAATGAACCAAGACAGGTACTTGATTCATAAATATGAAGTGTAGAATCCCCCAAAATTGATTAACTTTGCAAGCGAAATATGAAGATAGACATGAGTCATCTTGTGGGTGATGAGCGTTATCACGACCGACTGACATACGATGGACTTTGGGAGAACAACCTATATCAGTTCTTCCGCATTGTCTCACCAAAAATCCAGTTTGATCTGCCAAAGCCATTCAAACTGGAGAAAGATGTGACATATAAAAAAAAGGCTGGTGGCTTGTCATTTCTTATCCGGACTCGGCTTTGACATTGCCTTTCCAGTTGAAATTTGTCATGTACTTTTGAATTAAAGCAACCTTCATCCTTCACATTTATGCCAACCACCTATGCGTCAACTATTTACAGGACAACATACCTTCACCAACCTTCACAAATATAGCCTTTTTCTGCAAAAAAGCAGGTACTTTTCTGAAATAAAGTGCCAATTTAGTGATATAAAGTGCCACTTTACGCGCGAAAAGTACCTACTAATTTCCAAGAAGAGCCACTTATCGGTAACCAAAGGCATCATTTCAAACAATCGAAGTTACCACCCAAGTCTATCCTCCCTTCCTCAACCATTTTCAAATGCGTGAATGATTGTGAAGGATAGTGAATGTTTAAGCCACATAAATTATATAGCAAACTATTCATAATCTGATACTTATAAGATAATGTGAATGGGTGAAGGATATAATAAACAATGAGATATTTAGGCGTTGAAGCCTACCACCTTGCGGTGGGCGGGCTTCAACTCAATTGCCTTGGGACAGAATTTCTCAAAGGCCTTCACGACATCGGAGGCCTCGATACGCTGGAAGTCGTTACATCCCGTGGAGAAAATACGGTCGGCCATGGCGGGGATGATGCCGTTCTTGACAAACTGCTCTATCCAACGGGCATTACCGAAGTTGGGCAACTTCTGGGCGAGGGTCTGGACAATAGCCTTCCGCAGTTCGCCGACAGCCTCATCAGTGAGGATGTACTCATCATGCTCGAAGATGCGAGTGGCAATGAGCATCAACTCATCCTCACTATAGTCCCTGAACAGATAGCGATAAGGGAAACGTCCTGACAGACCAGGATTGGTACTGAGCATCGCGTCCATCTCCTTGGCGTAGCCAGCAAAGACCACCAGCATATCAGGATTAGGCTGCGAGAGCACGGTGAGCAATGACTCGATCACCCTCATGCCAAAATCCTTCCTGTCATTGACAGCCCCGTCGTACAGCGTATAGGCCTCATCGATAAAGAGCACATTACCACGCGCCTCCTGGAGAATCACCTTCATATTGTCCTCCGTCTGGCCGATGTACTGACCCACCAGACGAGTGCGGTCTGCCACGATCACCTCTCCCTTCGAGAGCAAGCCGAGCGCGTGGTATATCTTGCCAAGCATACGAGCCACGGTGGTCTTGCCAGTCCCTGGGTTACCTGTGAAGATACAGTGGAACACCATGTCGTCACTGGTCTTCAGGCCACGGCGGCGACGCTCCAGAAAGAGACGGGCATTGTTGGCCATCGTCCTAATGCCCTGTTTCACCTCGTCGAGCCCGATCATGGCATTCAGTTCGCGCATACTCTCCTCGAAGGTCGAGACACCAGTGCTCAGTTGTTCCAGGCAGAGGTCATCCTCCGACAGCAACGGCAGTGATTCCGACATGATATCCGTCAGTCCATGCTCCAGGTAGCGGGGTCTCACCTCCTCGCAGACATACCTCTGGATCTGATCCTGCGTCCAGGTTGCTAAGCCCCCCTGTTCATAGCCCCGCAGGACGGCCCTTGCCAGCGCATCCTTGGCCTCAGGCGAGCACACCAGTTTCTCCGCATCCAGTTGGGCAGCGAAAGCCTGTACCAGTTCGAAGGCCGTACAGGGTTCCTGCTCCAGTCGGTTGCCCTTCAGGATATAGGCGCCGAGCGAGGGATAGATGTCCAGGAGGGTATCGACCTCTGAGCGGGTGCCGCAGATCCACAGGGAGTTGTCCAACGACTCCCCCATCAGATCCTGCACCTTCCTGACGACCACCTTTCCTCCAGGGGCCAATAAGCCACCGATATGATGCAGACAGACAATGCGAGACTTACAACCATCAAGTTCCGACAGATTCTCGTATGGATTGGGGCGGCTTGAGTCATAGTACCTGGCGCAGTCGGCATATAAGAAGGAGCCAGAGAAACCGAGTATGGACGAGAGTCTCATGAACAGCGACCCATCGATGTCAGGCGTATGGGTATAGATCAGCAGGTTCTGGCTGTAACCGATAGGACCTCCATTCATCAGACTACGGAAGTCGTTATAGACCAGCAACTGCCGCATCTTGACAGCGAACTGCCTCAGTTGCGCCATTCCCGCAGTCCTTGCCACCTGTGTCCAGTCCTCGCTGCGATTCTCAATACAGCAGACCAGTGTGTCGTCAAAGCCACAGGGAGAACACCGCTGCTGGTGCCCCATCTTAACTGCCAGACTATTGTCGAGCACAAAGTCATAGCGAGCCAGTTCAGACGCCGTGTCCTCAGGAGCGGCATTGATCAGGAGAATGTATTCCCCAGGCAGCCAGACACTGTCGCACGACATGCTGACAGTCAGGCTGGTATCAAGCGAACGATTCATTTCGACATCGCCCTGTTCACTGTTACATATAGGATAGTAGTCCTTCGTATAGATGAAACACTTATACTGGTCCATCAAGAATAATTCGCCAGGCTTGGGCATTATCTTGACAATCACCTGGCCGTCAGCATAGAGTGGCGTACCGTCATCCGTCATTGTTGACAACGTCAACTCTACAGAAGCAATCTTATCCAACATATTGCATTTCTCACTAACATCACAAAATCTATTCGTATCCAGAACCGTCTCAGGGTTCTGCTCATCAGAGGGTGCCGATTCGTCCTCATCGGCCACATCATCGTTGAAGTCATCATCGTCTTCGTCGTCACCGAAGTCAAAATCAAACTCAAAGTCTTCTTCAGCAGGGTTGTAGAAGAACTTCTTAGAAGCCCGTACCTTCTCTGGATCCACCTCGATCTTCCTCGGCCCGTCATTCAGGTCCTTGGCGATCTTCTCCTGTGACCTGCCCAGTTTCTTGGCCAAGGCCTCCTGCGTAAATCCAGAAAGTCCGGGATGGAGCAAGTCGTTGAGTTGCTTCTCCACGTACTTGATCTCCCAGTCGTCATACTTCGCCTCCTTGATGAACGCCAGAGGGAAGTCCAGATCATTCATACCATCATCATTGATCTCTATCGACGGATTCTCCACATAGCCCAGATGATGAAAAACGGTGATGCCCATCTGCTTCCAGGTGGGGAGCATTTCGTCATAATTGATGATGTTCCTGTTAGTAAGCAACACCCCATATATAGGGGGGATATGCTTGCTCAGTCTCGACAGGCGACGACGGATCAACCCTTTCGTAACTGCCAGGTCCCACACAGGACTCGGCCTGTGATCCCTGTCAGTAAAGTAGAGAGGATGCTCCCAATTGAACAGATCCTCGTCGGCCAATTCATCAGTAAATCCAGAGTTACTGTCAAAAACCACGAGTACTATCTCCTCGTTGTCTTCGGCAAACACATACACATCATTGTCCACCAATAAGGGGGGAATCCCCTTGAAGTGCTTAGCATAAACCTGAGCGGCCTGACCCTGCCGCCTTAGAAAGTCCACAACAGACATGCACGTCTGCTTTCTTAAATCACTAATCATAGTACCTCTAAAATAAGCGGTTTTCAATTCTATGCTTTTCGTTGGAAAAAATGGGGATTGCCTTGTAAAAAAGGGCGCAAGAGTCTTTTGGGCAAAGCCGAAGCCCTACCCAGTAAAATCTATAGAAACTTTGGTTAAGTCCCTATCACAAAATTCTCATGTTGCAATAAGTCAAAGAACACACCACACTTACATATAGCCGAGGCTATATCTTCAGTTGCACCGCAAGGCGACTTACTTGATGAATGTAGTTCTTTTGTTGCATTATTAATTTTGTGATAGATTTATAATAAACAATTTTGGGTGCAAAGATAAGCAAAAATCCTGATTTCCTCCAAGAGAAATCAGGATTTTTTTTGCATGAATATCAATTTTAACATTTAGTCGTCTGCCAAGGTGAAGTCGAGTTGCTTGCGCTCCAGGTTGGCACGGGCCACCTGGATGCGGATGGGATCGCCCAACTGATACTTGGTGTGATGACGGCGGCCCACGATGACGAAGTTCTTCTCGTCGAAGTCGTAGTAGTCATCGCCCAGGTCACGGATGGGGATCATTCCCTCGCAGTGGGTCTCGTCGATCTGGGCATAGATGCCGTAGGAGGTGAGGCCACTGATGTGGGCATCGTAGGTGTTGCCGATCTTGTCGGCCATAAACTCCACCATCTTGTACTTGATAGAGTCGCGCTCCGCATTCTGGGAAATCTGTTCCATGTCGGAGCAATGCTCGCAGTACTCCTCATATTTATCCTTATTGGCAGACCGCCCGCCATTCTGATACTTAGTCAGCAGACGGTGTACCATCATGTCGGGGAAGCGGCGGATGGGCGAGGTGAAGTGCGTATAGTAGTCGAAGGCCAGTCCGTAGTGGCCGATGTTATGCACGCTGTACTTAGCCTTCATCATGGCGCGCAGGGCAACCGTCTCGATGGCGTTCTGCTCACGCGTCCCCTCGGCATCAGCCATCAGGGCATTGAGCGAACGGGATATAGCCCCTTTCGTACCACTGGTCTTCACCTTGTAGCCAAACTTCGCCACGAACTGCCGGAGGTTCTCGAGTTTAGTCGGATCGGGCTGGTCATGGACACGATAGGGCAACGTCTTGGCCTTTGCGCCTTTTTTCACCCGTCCAATCGACTCTGCCACCGTCTTATTGGCCAGCAACATGAATTCCTCGATGAGTTTGTTGGCATCCTTGGAAGTCTTGAAATAGGCTCGGATGGGCTTGCCCGTCTCATCGATGTCGAAATGCAGTTCCTCACGGTCGAACTTCACGGAGCCATTCTTGAAGCGTGCAGCACGCAATTTCTTAGCCAGGGCATCGAGAGTGACAAGTTCCATGGCATTCTCGCCCTTGAGTTTTTTAGAGTTGATAGTGGACCTGTCCACTGCCACCCCGTTGTCCTCCAAGATCTGCTGCACCTCTTCGTAGGCATAGCGACGGTTGCTGCGGATGACGGTATGTGCCAGGTGCCACTTCTTGATGTTCGCCTCGTCGTCCATCTCAAAGATCACACTGTAACAGAGTTTATCCTCGTCGGGGCGCAGCGAACAGATGTAGTTGCAGAGTCGTTCGGGCAGCATGGGGATGGTGCGATCCACGAGATAGATACTCGTAGCACGGGCGTAGGCCTCCTTGTCGATGATGGAGCCCTCCTTCACGTAATGGGAGACATCAGCGATATGCACACCCACTTCCCATAGGCCATTATCCAACTTCCTGATAGAGAGGGCATCATCGAAGTCCTTGGCATCCTTGGGGTCGATGGTACATGTGAACACATCACGGAAATCCTCTCGACGGGCAATCTCCTCGGGGGTGATGGTGGCGTCGATCTTCTCAGCGGCCTCTTCCACTGCCTTCGGATACTTATATGGCAGGTTGTACTGGGCGAGGATGGCATGCATCTCGGCGTTGTTCTCACCTGTCTTTCCGAGGATATCCACCACGGAGCCAATGATGTTCTTATGCTCTGCGTCAGGCCACTGCACGACCTTCACCACGGCCTTATCATCCGTCTTGCCGCCCTTCAACTTGCGCTTCGGGATGATGATATCATGGACGAACGTGCTGTCGGAGGGAATGAGGAAGGCCCAGTCTTTCTCCACACGGAGTTTGCCGACGATCGTGTCATGGGCACGCTTCACAATCTCAATGACCATGGCCTCCTTGATATGCTTGTCGCGACGAGCCATATACGACACCTTCACCCGGTCGCCATCCATGGCCGACATCGAGTTGCGCTCTGCCACAAACACAGGGGTACCGCCATCATCGGGCAGGAATGAGTTGCGCCCGGAGGACTTCCTGCGGAATACGCCCTCCTGAACCTGTGTCTTCAGGTTCAGACGGTAACTGTTGTCACTGACTTTCGACAGGAAGTCGTCCCATGCCATCTCCTCCATCGTGTCGATGGCGAGCATCTTCAGCGGATGGGTATCGAACTTGAGTGCCTTGAATATCTGCTTCAACGAGAATGTCTCGTTTGGATGATGCTGGAAGAGGTTCTGCAGCAGTTCACTGACCTGCTTCTTACCCAGCCGTTTTCCACCTTTTTTCTTTCCCATAGACTGTCTTGTTTTGGTTTCCTGTGGCAAAGATAGCAAAAAATTATGAATTATGAATTATGAATTATGAATTATTTAGTACCTTTGCACCAAAATTCTACAATATGAAGATTTTAGTCACAGGTGCCAGCGGATTTATCGGCTCATTTATCGTGGAAGAGGCTCTCAGGCGGGGCTATGAGACATGGGCTGCCGTGCGGAAGAGCAGTTCAAGGGAATATCTGCAGGACGAGCGCATCCACTTCATCGAACTGAACCTCTCGTCGAAGGAGCAACTCGTGGAACAGTTGCGCGGCAGGGGATTCGATTACGTGGTCCATGCCGCAGGAGTGACGAAGTGTCTGAACAAGGCCGACTTCCGTCGCATCAACACGGAAGGGACCAGGAACCTGGTGGATGCCCTGCTGGAAGTGCAGATGCCCCTGAAGCGCTTTGTCTTCGTAAGCAGTCTCAGCGTCTTTGGCGCCATCAAGGAGAAGATGCCCTACGACGAGATCCGTGAGAGTGACATACCACAGCCCAATACGGAGTACGGACGCAGCAAACTGGCGGCAGAGCAATACCTCGACACCCTCACCACGCGCCTACCTATTATTATATTAAGGCCGACAGGTGTCTATGGTCCGAAGGAGAAGGACTACTACATCATGGCGAAGAGCATCAAGCAGCACTCCGACTTCGCCGTCGGCTACCAGCGCCAGGACATCACATTCGTCTATGTCACCGACGTGGTACAGGCCGTCTTCCTCGCCCTCGATGCCCAGGTTGCCAGTGGACGCAGATATTTCCTCAGCGATGGGGAGGTCTATCAGAGCACGACCTTCAGCGACCTGATCCACGAGGAACTGGGCCGTCCGTGGTGGATCCGCATCACGGCTCCCGTATGGGTGCTGCGCATCATCACCTTCATTGGCGAGTATGTAGGCCGTATGACTGGCAAGGTGACTGCCCTGAACAATGACAAGTATAACATCCTTCGCCAGCGCAACTGGCGGTGCGACATCGAGCCCGCCCGCCGCGAACTCGGCTTCGAGCCGAAAGTCAGACTGGCCGAAGGCGTAAAGACCACCATCAAGTGGTATAAGGAGCACGGATGGCTGTAAACATTGAATATTGAACATTGAATATTAAAGATATATTTGCAATTGAGAAGAAGCCCCTGAAGGGTCTGCTCACCGTGGAGTGGGTGATCCTGGGGTATCTGGTACTGACCCTCCTGCTGGTGTTCTTTACCTATACGAAGATCCAGAACCCCGAGTCACTGATCTGGGGACGCGTAAGGGTGGTAGCACTGACTGCCGCCGTATGGGGCGTCTATCGGATGTACCCCTGCCGCTTCACCCTCCTGTGCCGCGTCGCCCTCCAGATGCTGCTACTGTCGTGGTGGTATCCTGACACGTATAGCCTCAACAGGATATTTCCCAACCTCGACCATCTCTTTGCCAGTTACGAGCAGCAGTTGTTCGGCTGCCAGCCGGCTCTGCTGTTCTCACAGGCGGTCACCAGTCCTGTATTCAGCGAACTGATGTACCTGGGCTATGTGTCGTACTACCCGCTGATAGCCGCCATTGCCGTCTATTACTTCTTCAAGCGTTATCAGGAGTTCAACCGTACCGTGTTCGTCATCCTCGCCTCATTCTTCATCTACTACGTCATCTTCATTTTCCTGCCTGTCACGGGGCCACAGTACTACTACCTGGCAGCCGGCATGGACAATATTGCCAACGGCATCTTCCCGAATGTCCATGACTATTTTGCCACCCATGAGGAGTCACTCCCGATGGCAGGCTACAGCGATGGCATGATCTACCTGTCCTACCTGGATACCCATACATACGGTGAGCGGCCCACCGCCGCCTTCCCCAGCAGTCATGTGGGCATCACTACCATCCTGCTCTTCCTGGCCTGGCGAGCCAAGAGCCGTCCGCTGTTCTGGAGCATGGTACCCTTCTACGTCCTGATGTGCCTGGCCACCGTCTATATCCGCGCCCACTACGTGATCGACGTGTTTGGAGGATGGGTGAGCGCCGTCATCATCTACCTCCTGCTCCAGTGGCTATGGAACATGACGAAACGCTCCTATTAGCATTTTTTCCGCGAAAAATTTGCTCGGTTCGGAAATTTTCCCTACCTTTGCACACAGATTAGTAAGGATAAGACATATTAGAATCAAGGATTCCGACACGACAGCATTGTCGGGATTCTTTGTTTTATGTTCTATCCCTTTTCGAGCATAATAATAACAATAAAAAAGAATAACTATGGCTTATATGTCACAAGAAGGCTACGACAAACTGGTAGCCGAACTCAAGCATTTGGAGAGTGTGGAGCGCCCGAAAGCCTCTGCCGCCATTGCCGAGGCCCGCGAGAAGGGCGACCTCAGCGAGAATTCCGAGTATGATGCCGCCAAGGAGGCCCAGGCCCACCTGGAGGACAAGATCAACCGCCTGAAGATGACCATCTCAGAGGCAAAGGTCGTTGACACCAGCCGGCTGAGCACGGATGCCGTGCAGATCCTGTCGAAAGTGGAGATGACGAACCTGACCAACAAGGCCAAGATGACCTACACCATCGTCAGCGAGAGCGAGGCCAACCTGCGCGAAGGCAAGATCTCCATCAAGACCCCCATTGCCCAGGGGCTGCTGAACCACAAGGTAGGCGACGAGGTGGAGGTACAGATTCCCCGTGGCACCATCAAACTGCGTATTGACAAGATAACCGTTGGATAAATATGGACATATTCAGTAAGATTGCTGCTGGTGAGATTCCCAGTTACAAGTGCGCAGAGAGCGATAAGTTCTATGCTTTCCTCGACATCAACCCCTTGGTAAAGGGGCATACCCTCGTGATTCCCCGCAGGGAGGTGGATTACATCTTCGATATGGACGACGACGAGATCGCCGAGTTCCAGGTGTTTGCCAAGAAGGTGGCCAAGGCCGTCAAGGCTGCTTTCCCCTGCAAGAAGGTGGCACAGGTCGTGCTCGGCCTGGAGGTGCCCCATGCCCATATCCACCTCATCCCCATGCAGAGCGAGGGTGACGTCGATTTCCGTCGCGAGAAACTGAAACTCTCTGAAGAGGAGTTCAAGGAGATCGCCGCTAAGATACATGATGAGTTTGTCGCTTAGACAAACTCATCACCGTATTTGATCTGGACCTCGTTGGCATATTTCTTCACCAGTGCTGAGGAATCTCCCTTCTTACAGATCATCAGCACATTATCATGCTCCACCACGATAAACCCTTCCAGACCGTTAAACACGCCCAGCCTGTCCTTCGGCAGTTTGATGATGTTATTACGGCAGTCTTCCAGTTCCACTTGTGAGTCGAGCACCACATTGTCATTCTCGACCTTGCTGAACGCCTCGTACATAGAGTGCCAAGTCCCCAGGTCGGCCCATCCGAAGTCGCACTTCATCACATACACGTTACGGCTCTGCTCCAGTACGGCATAGTCGAGCGAGAGGTTTGGATAGCGCGGATAGTTCTCTTCCACGTAGGCCAACTCCTCCTCAAGCGTATAGTCGGGCTTTTCCACCTTCAGGTTACGGAGCACCGTGGGGAAGAGCCCCTCGAAACAGTGGATCAGATGACTGGCGTTGGAGATAAAGATACCCGTGTTCCAATAGAACTCCCCACTCTCCATGAACATCTTGGCGAACTCACGCTCGGGCTTTTCCGTAAACGACTTCACCTTATACACCTCAGGCTTGCAACTCAGGTCACCCAACTGTATGTAGCCGTAGCCAGGCTCTGGCCTCGTGGGTTTCACACCCATCGCCAGCAGCACGTTGTTCTCCGTCACATAGCCGATACCCACGTCGATGCTATGATAGAACGACTGCTCGTCGAGCACCAGTTGATCAGAAGGGGTGATGATGATGTTCGCATCCGGGTCGCGCCGCAGGATCCGCATGTTGGCCCATGCCACGCTCGGGGCTGTATTCCTGTGAATAGGCTCCAGCATGATATTTTCCTCGGGCAGTCCAGGCAACTGCTCCTTCACCAGTGGCAGATACTCCTTACACGTACATACATAAATATTCTCGATGGGCAGAATCTTTACGAAACGGTCGAAGGTCGTCTGCAGCATGGTCTTCCCCATGCCAAAGAAATCTATGAACTGCTTGGGATATGTATGTCGGCTGGTAGGCCAGAGCCTCCTGCCCCGTCCTCCTGCAAGTATCACGCAGAAGTTGTTTTTCTCCGTTATTTCCATGGATATACGATCAGTAACAATATCTGTGTGCGAAGATAAGCAATTTAAGTGATATGCACAAGTATTTTTAAGTTTTTTATCAAATTCCTTTGTCATTTCATTTTTTTATATTACCTTTGCACCGCTTTTCTGAAAGAACCCGCGTTTTAGGATCATGCCCAGATGGCGGAATCGGTAGACGCGCTGGTCTCAAACACCAGTGGGGCAACCCGTGCCGGTTCGACCCCGGCTCTGGGTACTCTGAGAAGTACCGCACAAAGGTTCTCAAAGCAATCAAAGTGCTGCAAGCCAATAACTTGCAGCATTTAATTTTAATAGGGAAATGAAAAAATCATGGATCATCTCTATTCTTATGCTCTGGTCTGCATCGGGCATGAGCCGGCTTCGGGCATCCGCTCCGTAGAGTCAGAACAGGCTCCTGTCATCTACTCGCTTGACGGACGGCGCAGGACCACCCTGACCCGTGGCCTGAATATAGTGATCGACGGAAAGGGCCGTAGAATAATTTCCATTATCGGATAGCATAGAGATAGCCCAGGAGGGCCATCTTGCCGCGCATCGTCTCACGGGGCGTAAACTCACCATTGACCCAGAAGTAACGCTGGTTGAAGAACGACTCCTGTCGCGGCCACGTGGTGGTGACACTGCCGTTCTCTACCGTCCAGGCAGGATAGCAGTATTTCAGGATCACGCGCGCATCGCCGCCATTATGGCCGGGCGACCAGGTCTCCGTGCCGTTGAAGGGTGTCTGCCCCGGATGGCTCTCGGGAGCACCGTCGTTACGGCCTGTGGTATAGCAATCAGTGATATGGCGCTCTCCCAGGCCTGTCATCTCCACGACATTGCCAGGATTACGTCCCAACGCCCATCCGGCCTCAGTGAACATCACATGCTCCAACTCCTTCTTACGCGTCTTGTCAGCGATATAGTGAGCCAGCATGACGAGTTGCAGGTTCTGCGACACCTGCCAACGGCTGTCATTGGCACTGCGGCGCGAGGGGCGCAATGCCATGTTGGAGATATTATAAGCCTCAGCCTGCGCATTGACGCTGGCCTTCAGGTTCTGATAAAGTGCTGCATAGTGGCGGGGCTGCGGACAGGTGAGGTAGGCAGCGGCAGCCCATATCTGGCAGAAGGGGACAATATCCTTGCTCTCCTCATGCATCACCCCTACCCCGAAGAAGCCATGGCGCCCTTTGCTGAAAATAGGCGAATGGGCATCGTTGATCATGCTCTCCTCGGCAAAGACCTTCTCCCACTGCTCATCGCCAGTGAGGTTATAGAGGTAGGCAGCGGCCAACTGACGGAAGTCACGTCCGCGCATCTGCATCGAGCCGATGTCCTGCAGTTCGTCGAGCATCTGGTTTTCCTGTTTCTCTGCGAAGCGGAAGGCCTTGATGGCCTCAGCGGTGTAATACTGGCGGAGGGAGTCGAATTGAGAGTTGAGACGGAAGGCCTCGGCCGTCATGGCACAGTTGGCGGCATTGGCCCAGGCAGCCATCGTGGTACAGCCCGCCTGATACATCACGCTCCAGTCGGCCGAGGGGTTGGTGACGCCCTGCGAATAGGCCTCCCCGTCGCGGATGGACAGGAAGAAATCGACCTCATTACGGGCCTCGTCGATAATGTCGGGAATACCGTTGCCACTCTCACGGATACCGAGGTTATCATCGGAGAGCCGTCCTCCGGAGAGGATATAGGGCAGGAGCATGTCATAGATATTGCTGACATGAGCGAGGTGACGGTCCCAGTCCATCGCATCGGAATGGCCGCCCCTGACCTCCGTATTCACCGGGTTGCCAGGCAGACGGTGCTTCCAGAAGATGGAGGCCATAACGGGCTTGAAATGGGGCTCATCCCACACATCGGTATGCAGGTCGCGCCATTCCTGGTCCCAGGGGGTGAGGTCGGTCTTATAGACGGTCAGTCCTTTCGGGTCTGTCTCGGGGATGAACTGCGGCTGGCGCGGAACGGGCCAGACATGCTCGGAATCCTTCGGTTCGCCAAGACGCATATAGTAGTAGCCGCGGACAGAATAGCGGAAAGGCTGGTAGTAGATGTCGGAGGCGATGTCGAAGTCCATGCTACAGCCGACATCCTCGACCACCAGACGGTACCGCCCAGGGGCAGCAGCCTTGAAGTCGATGTTCCACACATCCGTTCCCACAAGGGGCTTCTTGCCTGCCTCCTGCTCACTATCGGCAGCATGCTTCCAGAACTTCACAGTACCGGCGCTCTGCTTCTTCTTCGTCTTCACATTATATATATATACCTTACGGCCTTCCCACGCCTTGTAGTCACGCTGGCCACCATCGCCCAGCCACTGATAGAGGTCAGCGGCATGTGTCTGCTCAGCAGGAGAGTAGCCAATGATATTCACATGCAGGGCCTCCGACTGGCAGTTCCACACGTCGAACAGGATACTGAGCGACTCCACGTCGGCACCGATGCCCTTGGGGATGCTCACCGTATAGGTGCATCCCTGCTTCATCGACTTCGGCAACTGCAGGAAGAGCCAGTGGTCGTTCTCGCTGGTAAGGGTATGGTCTGTATTCATGGGCTTCGACTTGCGCCACACGTTCACAGGCTGCAGGGTGCCGAAGGCCTTGTCATCAGTTGAAGAGACCTGCCAGAGAGCGGCTTTCTGGGCCTCGGCCACCTTCAGGCGCTCACCGAAGACGAGCAGCGTATCATCACCCTCGGCAAAGGAATGGCCGAGATAGGCGCTGGGACCGGTGCCGTCGTCACGGTAATGCACTTCTCCATCACGGAACTGGACCATGAGGTAGTCTTTGTCAATCACGCGAAGACTGACAACCTTTGTCGCAGTCATTGGGATGGCCGACAGGATCAGCAGTCCTGCCAAGATAGCCGTTAATAGTCTTGATTTCATTTTAATTATATTGGTTAGTCTGGCTACAAAGGTACAACAAAATTATGACATCGAGCAAAAAGTTGACGAAAAAGTGCAAAATGACACCCCAAAAGGGACTAAAACGCAGGAAAAAGAGAGCAGGCCGAGGGTGCAATCGTTTGCATTACCAATCCGTCAATATCATTGTCTCTTTAGGACACCCAAAGCGATATTTTCGTATCTTTGCAAAAGAAATAACTAAAACCATCTGATATGAAGATATGCTTTCATCTCGAGTACCAGACCACCTTCGGTGAAGAACTGGTAGTAAACATTCTCTCAGGAGAAAAGACAGAGACGCACAAAATGGGTACGCTCGACGGGCTCCATTGGACATGCGAGTTGAGTAAGGCCGCCAAGGCCGGTAGTCACATCGACTATTACTATAGTGTGGTCCGTGGCGGCCAACAGGCGCGGACGGAATGGCTGGTAGAGCCTCACCGCCTGGAGTTTGCCGCCACGAAGGGGATGCGCTATACGGTGTATGACCACTGGATCGACATTCCCGAGGACGCGTTCATGTACTCCTCAGCCTTCACCGACTGCGTGTCGGCCCGCGAACGCCAGATGAGTCCAGAGGTCAATTACAGCAAGACGGTCCGCCTGAAGGTGCGCGCCCCACAGTTGCGCTTCAACGAGAGACTGGCCATCATCGGCGGCGGAGAGGCGCTGGGCAACTGGGAGGCCAAGCGTGCCATCGACATGTATGAGCATGAGGACAACGAGTGGGTTATCAGCCTGGATGCAGACCAACTGCCCCAGACCTTTGAGTTCAAGTTCGTGGCACTTGACGACGAGATCGACGTGACGCCACTGTGGGAAAACGGCATGAACCGCACCGTCTCGCTGCCAGACATGGAGATGGGCGAGGTGGTGGTCTATGAACTGGCGCAGGCTTACTTCCCCGTCTATCCCTGGAAGGGTGCAGGACTGGTGATCCCCATCTTCTCCCTGCGCACGGAAGGCAGTTACGGCGTAGGCGACTTCGGCGACCTGAAGATGATGGTTGACTGGTGTGCCATGACGAAGCAGCGCGTACTACAGGTGCTCCCCATCAACGATACCAACATCACACACACCTGGCAGGACTCCTATCCCTACAACTCCATCAGCATCTATGCCCTGCATCCCCAATATACCGACTTACGCCAGTTGCCTGCCCTGAAGAATGAGGCACGCAAGACCTACTACGAAGACCTGCGCAAAGAACTGAACGCCCTGCCACAGATCGACTATGAGCGCGTGAACAACGCCAAGATGGACTATCTGAGGGAGTTGTATGCGCAGGAGGGCAGCAAGACCATGAAGAGCGATGCCTTCAAGCAGTTCTTCGAGCAGAACAAGGAGTGGCTGGTGCCATACGCTGCCTTCTGCCACTATCGCGACCTCTATGGAACGGCCTCCTTCTCTGAGTGGCCCGACCACCAGACCTTCACGGCCAAGGAGCGCGAGGCCATGTCGAAATCGACCACCAAGATATACAAAGAGGTGGCCTTCTGGTATTTCATCCAGTTCAACCTCGACCAGCAGATGCGCGCCGCCCATGAGCACGCCCGTAAGAACAAGGTGATCCTGAAGGGCGACATCCCCATCGGCATCAGCCGTGACGGCGTAGAGGCATGGGTGGAACCGAAATACTTCAACCTCAACGGACAGGCCGGAGCACCGCCTGATGCCTTCTCGGCCAACGGACAGAACTGGGGCTTCCCCACCTATAACTGGGATGCCATGCTCGAAGACGGGTGCAGTTGGTGGGTGCGCCGTTTCCGCAAGATGGCAGAGTACTTCGACGCCTATCGCATCGACCACGTGCTTGGCTTCTTCCGCATCTGGGAGATTCCCATCGATGCCGTCCACGGACTGTTAGGGCAGTTCTCGCCCTCTCTGGGCATGACGCGCGAAGAGATCGAGGCCTACGGCCTGCACTTCCAGGAGGAACTCTTCACCAAGCCCTTTATCGCCGACTGGACACTGGAGAAAGTGTTTGGCGAGAAGGCGCAGTACGTCAAGGACACCTTCCTCAACCACACCCACGACGACATCTGGGAGATGAAGCCGGAGTACGATACCCAGCGCAAGGTGGAAGCCTGGTACAAGGCGACGGCCAAGCCGGGAGACTCTGCCGAGTTGGCCAACCTGCGCGACGGGCTCTATGCCCTGATCAGCGACGTGCTCTTCGTACGCGACCGCAAGAACAAGGATAAGTTCCATCCCCGTATCGGCGTGCAGAACGATTTCATCTATCAGGCACTCTATGACTACGACAAGTTCGTGTTCAACAATCTCTATAACGACTACTTCTACCGCCGCAACAACCAGTTCTGGTATCAGGAGGCGATGAAGAAACTGCCGAAACTGACACAGGCCACACGAATGCTCGTCTGTGCCGAGGACCTCGGCATGGTGCCCGACTGCGTGCCCTGGGTGATGAACGAACTGCGCATCCTCTCCCTCGAGATCCAGTCGATGCCCAAGGATCCGACGACACGCTTCGGCAAACTCTCGCACAACCCCTACCGCTCAGTGGATACCATCTCTACCCACGACATGGCAACCCTCCGTCAGTGGTGGGATGAAGACGAGGAGCGCTCGCAGGCCTACTTCAACACGACCCTGCGCCGTGGTGGAGCCGCACCAAGACCCCTGCCGGGCTGGCTGGCCAAGGACATCGTGAGCCGTCACCTGACATCGCCCTCCATGCTCTGTCTGCTCTCCTTCCAGGACTGGATGAGCATCGACGAGAAACTGCGCCTGCCAGACGAGAATGCCGAGCGCATCAATATCCCCGCCAATCCCCGCCATTACTGGCGCTACAGGATGCATCTCTGTATTGAGCAACTGATGGCGGCCGAAGACCTCAACGAAGAAATCAGCACATTAATTATACAAAGCGGAAGAAAATGAAGAAATGGATTTTAAGCCTGATGATGTTGCCGATGATGGCAATGGCAGGCAGCGTGAAATCACCTAATGGGAATATCGAGGTGAAGTTTTCTGTGGATAACACCGGGCGCCCCGTCTATGAGATGACCTACAAGGGGCGCGAGGTGGTCAGGCCATCCTACCTCGGACTGGAACTGGCGAAAGACAAACACGCCACCATGGGAATGAATGAGAAAGACCTGATGGACGGTTTCATGGTGATGAATGAAGAGACCTCCACCTTCGATGAGACGTGGAAACCCGTATGGGGCGAGACAGCCACCATCCGTAATCACTACAACGAACTGGCCGTCACTCTCAACCAGGAAATCATCCTGAAGCACCAGGGACCCACAGGCCCGGACTTCCACGAGCGCCCAGCCCTCGCCACTCGCACGATGATTATCCGTTTCCGCGTCTATGACGATGGTATCGGATTCCGCTATGAGTTCCCGCAGCAAAGGTTCCTCAACTACTTCATCATCAAAGATGAACATACCGAGTTTGCTATGGCTGGCGACCATACTGCATGGTGGCTGCCTGGCGACTACGACACGCAGGAGCAGATGACCCAGGAGACCAAACTCTCAGAGATTCGCGGCCGCTTCAACGAGGCCGTCAACTGGAGCAACTCCTCCGTGGCCACCTTCTCGCCGACAGGCGTGCAGACCTCCCTCCAGATGAAGAGCGACGACGGTCTCTATATCAATATCCACGAGGCTGCCTGCCTCGACTATGCCACGATGCACCTCGAACTGGTGGATGCGGAGACCAAGGCGCTCACCACCAGGCTCATGGGCAACAGCAACACCTATACTCCCGACCCCAAGCCATCGCCATATCCCCTCCCCGCACCCTTCACGTTCGTCAGTCATCTGACACCCGACGCCACCGGTCTGAAGGGAGCGATGCAGACACCCTGTGAGACACCCTGGCGCACGGTGATGGTGAGCGACGATGCCCGTGACATGCTCTCCAACAACCTGATCCTGAACCTCAACGAGCCGTGCAAGATCGAAGACACCTCGTGGATTCATCCCACGAAGTACTGCGGCGTGTGGTGGGAGATGATCGTCGGCAAGTCCAACTGGCACTATACCAACGACTACCCCAGCATCAAACTCGACCAGATTGACTGGTCGAAGGTGAAGCCCAACGGCCGTCATGCCGCCAACAACGAGAAGGTGAAGCGCTACATCGACTTCGCAGCCAAGAACGGGCTCGACGAAGTGCTGGTGGAAGGCTGGAACGTCGGTTGGGAAGACTGGGCGAACATGTGGAAGCGCGATGTCTTCGACTTCGTCACCCCCTACCCCGACTTCGATATCAAGATGCTCAACGAGTATGCCCACTCCAAGGGTGTGAAGATCCTGATGCACCACGAAACCTCGTCGAGCACGCAGAACTATGAGCGCCATATCAAGGAGGCCTACGAACTGATGAACAAATACGGCTACGATGCGGTCAAGACGGGTTACGTGGGAGACATCATCCCCCGTGGCGACCACCACTACTCACAGTCGATGAACAACCACTATCTCTATGTCATCAAGGAGGCCGCCAAGCACCACATCATGGTGAACTCCCATGAGGCCACCCGTCCTACAGGACTTTGCCGAACCTGGCCCAACCTCGTGGGCGGCGAGTCTGCACGCGGTACCGAGTACGAGGCCTTCGGCGGATCGAACCCCGACCACACCTGCATCCTGCCGTTCACCCGTCTGCAGGGCGGTCCGATGGACTATACCCCTGGCATCTTCGAGACGAAGTTGAGCACGTGGAGCGACAACACCTCCTGGGCCCGTATCACCATCGCAGGATCGCTGGCCCTTTACCTGACGATGTACTCACCGCTCCAGATGGCTGCCGACCTGCCCGAGAACTATGAGAAGTATGATGACGCCTTCCAGTTTATCCGCGACGTGGCCTGTGACTGGGACGACTCGAAATACCTCGAGGCCGAGCCAGGCGACTATATCACCGTGGCCCGTAAGGCAAAGGGTACCGACAACTGGTTCGTCGGCGGCAAGTGTGATGAGAACGGCCATCAGGTCAACCTCAGACTCGACTTCCTCGACAAAGGGCGCAAGTACGACTGTACCATCTACGCCGACGGCAAGGATGCCCACTACGAAACCAACCCGAAGGCCTACACCATCACCAGGAAGGTCGTCAAGGCCGGTGACGTCCTCAAACTCTCCGAGGCTCCCGGCGGCGGCTTCGCCATCAGTCTCATGGCCAGGTAAGCCGTTCCCCGTCAACAAACCTATAACTACATGCAAAGGATCCGACACTATATCCTTACCATTCTCCTGGCAACTATTGGCGGCCATACGCCCATAGTTGCTCAGGAGCATATCGAGTCCATGGACCTGGACGCTCTCTACCAGCAGATCGACGAGGCCATCAGCCATTCTGCGAAGTATGTCGCAGCACGGGAACAGCAGATCGGCCAGGTGCGCAGGAGTTTCCTGACAGAGAGCGATCCGGAGAAGAGACTGGAACAGGCGGGACAACTCTTCAGCCTCTTCAAGCCCTACAAGAACGACTCTGCGCTCCACTATGCCGAGGTATGCATCAACCTGGCTGACACGCTGCACCGTCAGGACCTCATAGGCCTGTACCGCGCACGTCTGGCCCGCCTGTGCTCCAACACCGACTTATATGTAGAGGCGCTCGAACAATTGAGAATGATCAACAAGACCGCCCTCGACAACAAGGGGCTGACCGCCTACTATGAGGCATGGATGCACGTCTGTGGCCAGATTGGCAGTCTATCCCAGCGCAGTCATGTGCGTCAACGCTACTATGACATGCAGGACCTCTACCGCGACTCCGTGCTGATGGTGGCAGAGAAGGGCAGTGAGGAATATCTCCACCTCAAGATGGACATACTCTGCGCCCGTCAACAGTTCCAGGAAGCCCTGAGGGTCAGTGACAACTGGCTCAATACGGTCTCCGACGGCACCCACGAGAATGCCTTTGCCGCCTTCTACCGCTCAGTGGTCTATGACCGTCTGAACAACCAGAAGATGCTCCGCTACTGGTTGGGTAAGTCTGCCCTTGACGACATCAAGTGCGCCGTCATGGACCAGGCATCCCTGATCATGCTGGCAGAACACCTCAGCAAAGATGGCGACTATGACAGAGCCTACAGATACGTCTGCGCAGGAAGGAAATTCAATCTCACCTATTGCCCCACGCTGCGTCAGTACCAGTTCAACTCCACGCTTAATGTCATCGAAGGGAACTATCAGGAGAGCCTGACCCAGAAACAACGGCTGACGATTTACGCTATTGCAGTGACCGTGCTGTTACTCATTGCAGTGTCAGCAATCCTTTTCCTGCTCAGGCGCCATCCTAAAAAGTAACGAAATACCAATCATCATGATCAGAAATATCCTTTTAGCCATGCTGATGACTATCACCACTACAGCAGTGAAGGCACAAGTGTTCCAGTTCGACGAAGTATCATACTCGCCTGAAGCCACGACCTTCAAACTCTTTGCGCCCAACGATGCGAAGCGGGTCACCCTCCGCATCTATCATAAGGGGTTAGAAGGCAGGGCAGTGAAGACCGTCAAGATGTCAAGGACAGGCGACGACCTGTGGTCGGCTACCGTAAAGGGCGACCTGATGGGCAAGTTCTACACCTTCGACATAGGCAAGGGCGAGTGCCCCGGAGTGTTTGCCAAGGCCGTCGGCGTCAACGGCAGGCGCGGAGCCATCATCGACATGTCGAAGACCAACCCGGCAGGTTGGGAAAAAGACCTGCGCCCCGTCACGAAGTCGCCAGCCGACCTCGTCATCTACGAGATGCACCACCGCGACTTCTCCATCGCCCGCAAAGACGCCCGACATCCTGGTAAGTTCCTTGCCCTCACGGAGCCCTGGGCCATCGACCACCTCAGGTCCCTGGGAGTGAATGCCATTCATATCCTACCCTCCTACGACTATGGCTCCGTGGATGAGACCAGACTCGGTGACAACAAATACAACTGGGGCTACGATCCCGTGAACTATAACGTTCCTGAAGGTGGTTACTCTACAGACCCCTACACGCCAGAGGTGCGCATCCGTGAGTTCAAGGAGATGGTAAAGGCCCTCCACGATGCCGGCATCCGCGTCATCCTCGACGTCGTGTATAACCACACCTACGACATCGAGCATTCCAACTTCCAGAAAACGTATCCCGACTACTATTACCGCAAGACTGCCAACGGGCAGTATAGCAACGGTTCCGGCTGCGGCAACGAGACGGCCTCGGAGCAGCCGATGATGCGCCGCTTCATGATAGAGTCGGTGAAATACTGGATCAATGAGTATCATATCGACGGCTTCCGTTTCGACCTGATGGGCTGTCACGACATCGAGACGATGAACGAGATCCGCCAGACTGTCGATGCGATGGACCCCACCATCTTCATCTATGGCGAGGGGTGGAGTGCCGGACAGTGTGCCCTGCCCACCGAGCAACTCGGCATGAAGGCGAATATCTCAAAGATGCCTGGTATCGCCGCCTTCAGCGATGAGATCAGGGATGCCCTCCGCGGTCCTTTCGACGATGATACCCAGGGTGCCTTCCTCGCCGGCGTGGCAGACAATGAGGAGAGCCTGAAGTTTGGTATCGCAGGTGCCATCGCCCATCCACAGGTGGATATGACGAAGGTGAACTACTCTAAAGAGCCCTGGGCGCTGGAGCCCACGCAGATGATATCCTACGTCTCGTGCCACGACGACATGTGCCTTGCCGACCGTCTGCGCGCTTCCATCCCCGGCATCACGGAAGATGAACTCATCCGCCTCGACCTGCTGGCACAGACGGCCGTCTTCACCTCCCAAGGTGTGCCCTTCATGCTCAGTGGCGAGGAACTGCTGCGCGACAAGAAGGGCGTGCACAACAGTTTTGAGTCCCCTGACTCCATCAACCACCTCGACTGGGCCAACAAGGCGAAATATCCGCAGGTCTTTGAGTACTACAAGAGCCTCATCGCCCTGCGCCAGCACCACCCCGCCTTCCGGCTCGGCAATGCCGACCTGGTGCGCAAGCATCTGGAGTTCCTGCCCGCCAAGCGGCCTACGGCACGTCGCATAGACCAGCCGGAACAGGTGGTCATGTACCGACTGAAGAACTATGCCGGCCGTGACGACTGGCGCGACATCATCGTCATCCTGAATGCCTCGCGCGAGCAGCAGGACCTTGCCATCCCTGAGGGCGACTATACGGTGGTCTGCCGCGACGGGGTTATCAACGAAGCCGGACTAAGCAAGGTCAAAGGAAACAAGGTCGCGGTATCTCCACAATCCGCGCTCATCCTCCACAACTGAGACGGAATAACAATATATAATACTTTTAAACAATAATTTGATACAAATTCGCATATTTATTACAAGATAAATTCGTAACTTTGCAGCCAATATTTGACTAAACATTACTTTTATTAAAAACTGAAAACGAATATGAACAATGTACCTGTAATCAAAATCGGTATCGTGGCTGTGAGCCGCGACTGTTTCCCTGAGTCACTGGCTGTAAACCGCCGTAAGGCCGTTATCGCTGCGTATGAAAAGAAGTTCGGTAAGGACGGTATCTACGAGTGTCCTATCTGTATTGTAGAGAGCGAAATCCACATGCAGCAGGCCCTCGAGGATATCAATAAGGCTGGATGTAACGCCCTGTGCGTCTATCTCGGCAACTTCGGTCCTGAGATCTCAGAGACCATGCTCGCCAAGTATTTCAATGGTCCCGCCATGTTCTGCGCTGCTGCTGAGGAGACCCAGAAAGACCTGATCGACGGTCGTGGCGATGCCTACTGCGGTATGCTGAACGCCAGCCACGCCCTCTCGCTGCGCAAGACCCGCGCCTATATCCCCGAGGAGCCCGTTGGCGACGCTGACCACTGCGCAGAGTTGATCCACGAGTTCCTGCCCATCGCCCGCGCCATCGTAGGCCTGCAGAACCTGAAGATCATCTCCTTCGGACCGCGTCCTAACAACTTCCTGGCTTGTAACGCTCCTATCCGTGCCCTGTATGACCTCGACGTGGAGATTGAGGAGAACTCAGAACTCGACCTGCTGGAGTCGTTCCAGAAGCACCAGGGTGACCCACGTATCGACGACGTGGTGAAGGATATGGTGGCAGAACTCGGTACCGGCAACAAGATTCCTTCTGTCCTGCCGAAACTGGCTCAGTATGAACTGACACTCTGCGACTGGATCGAAGGTCACAAGGGCTGCCGCCAGTTCGTGTCACTCACCACGAAGTGCTGGCCTGCCTTCCAGACCATGTTCGGCTTCGTGCCCTGCTACGTGAACAGCCGTCTTACCAGCCGCGGCATCCCCGTCAGTTGCGAGGTGGATATCTATGGTACACTGTCTGAATATATCGGCACCTGCATCAGCGAGGACGCCGTGACGCTGCTCGACATCAACAACACCGTGCCCAACGATATGTACGAGGAGAGCATCAAGGGCAAGAAGTTCGCATGCGACACCTATACCGACAAGGAGATCTTCATGGGCTTCCACTGCGGTAACACTGCCTCCAGCAAGATTTGCAACTGTCAGATGTGCTTCCAGCGCATCATGGCCCGCGCCCTGCCTGTTGAGGTGACCAACGGTACCCTGGAGGGTGACATCCAGCCGGGTCTGGCTACCATCTATCGTCTGCAGAGCACTGCCGACACCAAACTGCGCGCCTACATCGCTCAGGGTGAGGTGATCCCCGTGGCTACACGCTCGTTCGGTTCTATCGGTATCTTCGGCATCAAGAACATGAGCCGCTTCTACCGCCACGTGCTTATCGAGAAGCACTATCCTCACCACTGCGCCGTGATGTTCGGCCACCAGGGTAAGTATCTCTGGGAGGTGCTGAAGTACATGGGCATCCCTGTGGATGAGATCGACTACAACTTCCCGAAGGGCGACTATTACCCAACAGAGAATCCATTCTGCTAAATACGAAGGAGGAGAGTCATGCTGCATGACTCTCCTCTCGCTTTTCCTAAATAGGAAGGCTGTTTCCTGAATTCCCAAGGCTTGGGAACAAAATGAGGAGGCACTTTACGGAACTGAGGAGGCTCCTCACGTTCGTAAAGAGCCTTCTCATTTTCGTAAAGAGGCTCCTCACGTTGCTAAAGTGCCTCCTTTCCCGAAAATAGAGTGCCTTTTATAGTATAGTTGTCTTATCCAGAAAATACATGTCCCACCTGTCCCATCTGTCCCTGCGCCGTGGACACGTAGGACAGGTGGGACACGTATTTTCGGCTTTTCCCTACTACCGCGCCCGCGCGTAAGGCGTACCGTTTATGCCCCCCTATGATATTTTTACGGTGGATTAACACTATTTAAGGGGGGGGCTACACAATTTAACAGAATTCTTTGTACCTTTGCAACGTGAAGGCACTCAATTAATCCAACGAACCCATTAAAATCGTACAGAATCATTCAAATAAATAGACCAGACAATGACAAGAATTAGCGAGAAACGAAAGTACGAGAAGCCCTCGATGAGGGTCTTCGAGTTAAAACAGCAGCCGCAATTATTGGCGGGCAGCGCAGAGAGACCCGACTACATCCCTGAAGAGTGGTAGGAAGTATTAACCTTTTAAAATGTAACGACAATGAAAAGAAAGAATTATATCATCAGTCTGGCTTTGGCTCTCTTGATGGGCACCATGACTATGAGTCTGACAGCCTGCTCCAGCGAGGATATCGTTGCTAATAATACTCAGCAGCCCGCTCAGGGCGAGGTGCGCACCTATACCGTCAGCATCCCCGCCACCTTCAGCGACAACGCCGGCACCCGCGCCGTAGAGTTCGACAACAGCGGCTCTACGCCCGCTATCACCACGAAGTTTGTGGAATATGAGAAGGTCTATGTCTATAATAATACCACTTCGGCTCTGCTCGGGGGCTACCTCGTGGTGAAGAACGTCAGCGCCGACATGAAGTCGTGCGAACTCCAGGGGCAGTTGACGGGTACAATCAACCCCGACGATGAGGTAGTATTGTACTATAACCTGAACGTAATCAATTCCCCCTCAGATCCCAGTGATGTGTATTATATCTACTACAACTACGATGATCAGATCGGAACGGCAGCATCGTGTGTGGATGGTGCCATGGCTACGATGAAGGTGAAGGAGATCGACGCCAGCAACAATTACAAGATGACTTTCTATGCGGTGAGCGACGCAACGAAGACTCAGGCTAAGGCGGAGTTCGCCAATTTGCAGTCGATGTTCCGCTTCCAGTTTGCCGATGCCACCGCCCCCACAACGCCCATCAAGGTGAAGACCCTGAACATCCAGTCGAAGAATACGGCATTGGCTAATAAGTATTATCCGCTGATTACTACTGATCCATACCATCCTATATCTGGTGGCATCAATATCACTCCCGCCACCGCTACTGCCGACTACCTCTACGTGGGGCTGTGCATCAGGGAACTTTCGGCTCCTGACGATGTGCTTTACTTCTGGGTTACCGACGATGAGGGTAACGAGTACCGGGGAAGTAAGTCAGCGCCCACTGGAGGCTTCGAAAACGGCAAGTATTACTATAACTCTGCGCCTATCGCCCTGACGAAGCAGCCGGCTAAGGCAGCACCCGTCATCACGTGGACCAACCCCTCTGAAGCCGTTACCCCCAGCGAATATACCTATAAATACACCTTCCAAACCGCTTATCCTGGCGATGCTGACATCACTATTGCCAACGCCAGTGGCAAGGACTATTGCAACGGCTATGCCTTCAATATCACAAACAATGCCACCATCAGACTCAATGCCGTCAATGCGATATGGAACTATCAGGATAGTCCATTCATCAACGTTGATAATGGTGGTGACGCCACCCTCGTTTTAACGGGAGACAACACCATCAGTTGCAACGGCAATGACTATGCGATTAAATGCTCCACCCTTAAACTCAGTTGTACTGGCACCAGTGCCACTCTTACCGTGAAGACTAAGACTGCACAGGGTATGCTTGGAGGCACAAACTACCATAGTGACCCTGTGTCTGAGAACAACTTCGTTGTCAGCAACCTCGCTGCCGATGGCTATACTGTTGAACGCACTGGCGGCACGTCGCCCGATGCCGACGGCGTATATACTACGACCTACACCGTGACCGTGACATCGCTTGTGACATCGCTTCTACATACCCCCCTGACGCTGGAGGCCACCGCAGACGGTAGTATTGAGGTATACTACCCAGTATTGGCTATGAAATATTCGGTGGATGGTGGTGCTCTTGTAGAAATCTCCACAACTACAACTATTATTAATGTAACTGCAGGCCAGAAGGTAAGTTTCTACAGCACGAACTCTGCGCTGGCTAAAAAAGAAGGTTCGACTTTATATACGACCTCTATCAGTCCAAAAATCCCTTGCTATGTCTATGGCAATGTGATGAGCCTGATTGACGATAGTGGCACCGGCTTTGCTAATGATAAGACCATCAGCGCAGATAATGCTTTGAAGAATCTATTTCATGAGTCTTCAGGAACTTGCCCGAACTTGATAAACCATCCAACTAAACGCATCCTGCTGCCCGCCACCACGCTGGCAAATAATTGTTACGACCAAATGTTCTATGGCTGCACAGGTCTGACGGTGGCTCCCGACCTGCCTGCCACCGAACTGAAAAGTCAATGCTATAAACATATGTTCTATGGCTGCACAGGTCTGACGGTGGCTCCCGACCTAGCCGCTCCCACGCTGGCTGATGGTTGCTATTGGAGTATGTTTGAGGGCTGCACCAGCCTGAACTATGTGAAATGTCTCGCCACGAATGCCACGAATGTTAGCGCACAATTTTGTCTCTATAAATGGCTCAAAGGCGTCTCTGCGACGGGAACGTTCGTCAAGGCATCTGGAACTAACTGGTCCGAAGCAGATACCGATGGCTCCAATGGTTACCCCTCAGGCTGGACGGTCCAAACAGAATAAAGTCACCTTTAGGATTAGTCTTTGGGATTAGTCTTTGGGACGGGCACCTGGGGTGAGATCAGGAGTAATTGATCTGTTCCCCAAAAATGAGAATAGGAAACGGAAGTCAGCCGCGGCTTCCGTTTCTTCTTTGTGGCTGGTTTTGAACTAAATCGCCTAATCATTTGACCCATTGCTCACAAAGTGTCAGACACTTTGTGAGGTCACTTGCTCATCTACTTTTCCGTCTTTTATTTGGAACTTTCGGAAATAATACTTATATTTGCACTCGAAATATTCAAAGATACTAAATATATGCAATTGAGCACGATGAATGAGTCGCAAATGATGATACTTCACTTCTATTTTGAGTAGTTTGTATGTCTAAAAATCAGCGAAATTCAAAAATATTTTCTCGTTTTCGCTGATTTTTAAGCAAAAGATGCATGGGTCTAAAATAAAAATTGTACTTTTGCAGAGCAATAGAAACAATTCAGCATGAAGTATCCCAATATCATTGGCAGAGAAGTGGAAATATCCACGCTCGAACGTTTGTACAAGTCTAAGAAATCTGAGTTTGTCGCCATCTATGGGCGCAGGCGCATCGGCAAGTCATATCTGGTCAGTGAAGTGTATGGCAGTAAGATTGTCTTTTCTGCCGTCGGAACATACGTAAAGGACGGGGATAAGAACTACGAGACATACCGTAAACTGCAATTGGATCATTTCTACGATTCATTGGTGTTGTCAGGTCTGGATGCCGCTATGACCGAAAGACCTACATGCTGGCGTGAAGCCTTCCTGCTTCTGCGAAGGCTGCTTGAAGGTATTCACTCCCGTCGGAAGGTCATCCTTATTGACGAGTTGCCCTGGTTGGCTGGCCCTCAGTCGTCCGAAATGATTTCGGAACTTGGCTATTTCTGGAACTCATGGGCTGACAGCCAGAGAAACATCATTCTGGTGGTGTGCGGCTCTGCCACGAGTTGGATGCTTGACAATGTGATACGTGACTACGGAGGTCTGCATGGCCGACTCACGGAGACCATCAAGCTTGCACCCTTCACATTGGCAGAATGTCAGAAGTATTACCGACGAAACGGGTTCCGTCTGTCCCGATATGAGATGTGCATCAACTACATGGCATTGGGAGGTGTCCCGTTTTATCTTGATAAACTACGCAACAATCAGACCATCACAGAGAATATAGACCGTATTTTCTTTGCTGACGAAAAGATACATCAGGAATTCCTTGATGTATATGCCGGTCTTTATGCCAGCAAGGAGAGATATGTGGATATAGTCAAAGTTCTTGGAAGTCAGTTTTATGGCATGACCCAGAAAGAAATCAGCACAGCCATAGATGTCAAGACTGGCGGAACGCTGACTAAACTGCTAGAAAACCTCATGGAGTCTGGCATCATTAGGGCGTACCCACGCTATGGTAAGGAACGTGTGGAGACGGTCTATCAGTTGATTGACTTCTTTTCTCTGTTCTATTTACGTTTCATTCAAGGCAAACAGGCAAAGAAGGGAATATGGAATTCCATTCACGGCACTCCCATTTTCTACACATGGGCAGGAGATACTTTTGAACTGCTTTGTGTGGAACACTTGCCCCAAATCCAAGACACCCTGCGTATAGCCTCCATCAACCGGAATTATTGTTGGAACGGGAAAAGTCCCGACGGAAGGGGGGCTCAGATTGACTTGCTGCTGGAAAGTAAGGCTGACAGGACGGACTATCTTTGCGAGATGAAGTTCACGGGTGGAAAATACGCCATAACAAAAAACGATGAAGAAGATTTCCTGAATAAGATAGAGGCTTTTGCCGCAAGCAAGATGCACAACAAGACGCACAGCATCCAGTTGGTGATGGTTACGACGATGGGCGTTGCCCGAGGGGAACATGCCAGCATTGTCAATCAGTCTGTAGTGTTGGACAATTTATTTTCAGACCGTAGAACTCAGTAGTAGGGAGCATCTTAAGAACGGTTTTCAGTACTTAACTACCATTTTTTACTTTCAAAAGTGAAAAATAGCATAAATATTTGTTTCTTTAAAGTTAAATCTGTAACTTTGCGGCGTAAACGTAAAAAGAGAAATGGATAGGTTATTGATGCTGCGCTGCAAGTTGTAGCGACGCATGAAGGGATTTGCGACAGGCAGGGCTCATCGCCCCGGAACCTGTCGCAAACCTGCCTTACTTGAAGATCTTCTGGGCGAACATCGTCAGATAGATACGCCAGTTGCGCCAGATATGACCGCCCTCGGTCTCGACATACTCATACTTGTAACCCTTCGAATCCCAGTAGTTACGCAGATCGACGGTGCTCTGATAGAGGAAGTCGGTCTTGCCCATACCCATCCAGTAAAGTTTGGGCTTGCTGCCGAAGAGACGGGCACTCTGCTGGGCGAAGTCGGGATCGTTCTTGATCTGCTCTGCAAACGAACTGTTGAAGCCGCCCTTGCCCAGGTGCAAGCCTGCTGAGAAGAGGCCGTAGTAGTCGAACTTGTTGGGGTAGAGCAGACTGATGTGGAAGGTATGACCGCCACCCATCGATAGACCGCAGACTGCACGATGCGCGCGATCCTTCAGTGTGCGGTAGTTGGCATCCACATAGTTCACGATGTCCATGAAACTCTCGGGAATAGAGGCAGCAGCGGGGGCTGTGGGGCCTGTACCGCTGTCGCGGAAGCCTGGGGTGTACATGCCCCATGACCACTCACCAGGGGCTGCCTGACAGTTGGGGTTGCCATTGGGCATCACTACAATCATAGGCTTGGCCTTGCCCGTGGCAATCAGGTTGTCGAGGATCTGTGCGGCACGGCCGAGTTCGCTCCAGGCATTCTCGTCGCCACCAGCGCCGTGCAACAGATAGAGTACCGGATACTTGCCGCCCTTGTCGTAGCCGGCAGGGGTATAGATGGTCATGCGGCGCTGCATCTTCAGCGTGGGGCTGTTGTACCATACTTTAGAGAGATTGCCGTGGGGCACCTCGTTTACCTTATACAGATCACCCTTGTCACCCTTCTCATCGCTGACGATGAAGATGTTGGTGAACGATACGATGTCGCGGTTCACGTAGATGTTGGCAGGATCCTTCACACCTGTCATACCGTCGATGTTGAACGTGTAACTGTACATCTCAGGGGCGAGTTTGCCGGTGGTGTAACTCCACACACCGTTCTTGCCCTCTACGAGCGGGGCCACACCCGGGACTTCCACCTCGCCAAAGCCCTCCACCTTCATCTTCTGTGTGGGCAGGAAGTCGCCTGTCACTTCCACTTTTACAGCCTTCGGGGCAAAGAGGTTGAATGTCACTGTGCCGTCCTTGTTGATGACGGGCGATTGAACACTGGCACTGTTGAAGAGTTTCTCCTGTGCCGAGGCACTCAGGCTGCATGCCACAGCCAGTGCCAAAGTTATAAATGTTTTCTTCATACGATTATTAAATATGTTGCGGTTATCGCTTCAGGCGGTTCATCTGAACCTGAGGTTTCATCACGTTGTTAGCCTTGATTTGGAAAGACTTGGCATTGGCAGTGAGCGTAGCCTTGATATCCTGAGAAGAAGCACCTACCAGGAACTGATATTCGCCCTCGGCAACCACCCATGCAGAGGCTGCTTCATCGAACGATGCGAGTTCTGACGCTGTAATACTCAGGGTAAGTGTCTCACTCTCACCAGGCTTCAACGATTTGGTCTTGGCAAAGGCCTTCAACTCCTTGGTTGGTTTATTAGCGGCCTTGTTGTCAGGAGCAGAGATGTAGAGTTCCACAACTTCCTTACCCTCATGGTTACCTGTGTTCTTAACAGTAACCGTCACGTCGTAGATATCGTTCTTCTGATTAATCTTGGCATCGCTATATTCGAACGTGGTATAACTAAGACCGAATCCGAAGGGATAACTCACGGGTACCTCGAACGAGTCGAAATACCGATAGCCTACATAGATATCCTCCTCATAGTTGGTATAGTCCACATTCTTCACATTGCCGCGCTCCACGGTATTCATGAAGTCAATCTTAGCCGTCTGATCCACGGGGAAATTACGTGAAGAATAAGCATCGGTGAACTTGACGGGCCATGTCATGGTGAATTTACCTGAAGGTGACTGTTTGCCACTGAGCACGTCAACGACACTGTTACCGCCTTCCTGTCCTGCCTGCCAGGCACAGAGGATAGCATCGGGCAGATCTTTCCAAGATGCGGTCTCGATGACACCACCGATATTCAGCAATACGACCACCTGCTTACCAGCCTTGTGATATACCTCACAGACCTGCTTGAGCAACTGGCGCTCTGAATCGCTGAGGTTGAAGTCGGCAGATTTGCGATCGAAGAACTCACCAGAGATGCGACCCAGCGTCAGTACGGCGATGTCTGCCTTGGAAGCCTGAGCCTCGAGTTCAGCAGCGGTAAACTGTTTCTCTGCAGGCAGTCCACTGGGCAGGAACTTCATCATCATTGCCTTCTGTTTGTCTGTCTTCTCGATTTCAGCAATCTCGGCTTCACGTGCCTTATGATAGTCACTCCAGAACTGCTCGTAACTCTGCTTCAGATCGTCAGAGACGGTGTAGCCGCCGTTCTTCATACCGTCGAGCAACGACACCACATAGGCGTGGTTCACATTACCCGAGCCCGTACCTCCGGCGATGAACTCGTAAGATGTATTGCCATAGAGCGCCACGTTCTTGATCTTCTCTGAGAAAGGAAGGGCATTGACATTCTTCATCAGCACCATACCCTCGGCAGCCGACTGGCGAGTCACCTCTGCATGTGCCTTCAGGTCTGGTTTGTTGGAATACTGATAACCCTGATAGCGCGGCGTCTTCTCGATGAGGTTTAGGATACGGCTCACGTTGCGGTCGAGGTCAGCCTCGGCGAGTTTGCCACTCTTCACGCCAGCCACGATGGAGTCAAACTGGGCCTTCTTACCAGGCTGGAGCATATCATTGCCGGCCCACATCTGCACAGCACCGTCCTTACCACCGAACCAGTCGGTCATCACGGTTCCCTCATAGCCCCACTCATCGCGCAGGATGGTCTGTACCAGATCCTTGCTTTCAGAGGTATAGACACCATTGATATAGTTATAAGAGGTCATCACTGTCCAAGGCTTGCTCTCCTTGATGGCAATCTCGAAGCCTTTCAGGTAGATCTCGCGGAGAGCACGCTGCGATATATTGGCATCGTTGCCCATGCGGTTGGTCTCTTGGTTGTTGGCAGCAAAGTGCTTGATGCTGGTTCCTACATCGTTCTTCTGGATACCCTTGATATAGGCTGCAGCCGTCTTACCTGCCACGACGGGATCCTCAGAGTAATACTCGAAGTTACGTCCGCAGAGCGGGTTACGCATGATATTCAGGGCTGGTGCCAGCAGTACATCGGCCCCATACTCCTTCACTTCCTGCCCCATGGCGATACCCACCTCTTCGACTAACTGGGTGTTCCAGGTTGAGGCGAGCAACGTTCCAATAGGGAAGTGAGTGCAGTAATAGGTAGCAGAGTCACCCTCACGGGTAGCATCGATACGGAGTCCGGCAGGACCGTCAGCCAATACGATAGCGGGAATACCCAGTGAATCGAAGGGATAGGTAGTACCGGCGGCACCGGGCACAAGATTCTTAGTGGCACCAATCACGGCCTCATCGCCGGAAAAGCCCTGCATACCAGTACCAATTACAAAGTGAGCCTTGTCTTCGAGTGACATCTTTGCCATGACATCTTCTTTGTTGATGGTGTTCTTAACGGTTGTCTTATCGACGGATGTGCAGCCTGCTGCGAGAGCGGCTACTCCAATAATGGAAAGAAAACTTTTCTTCATTTTTGATTATTTAAACAATAAGGGAGTAAATTCTGAAAGATAAATACGCCAGTTGCGCCAGATATGGCCGCCGTCGGTCTCAAGATATGTATATTTGTGGTTTTTGCTATCCAGATAGGCGCGCAGGTCGTTGTTGTTCTTGATAAGGAAGTCGGTCTTGCCGATGCCGATCCAGAAGAGTTTGGGATTCTTGTTGAACAGATTGTCAATCTTCTGGTTGCGGTCTGCATATATATTTGGGAAACCACCATCGGTGGTGTTCTGCTGTTGATCGACTGCTGCCGAGAACAATCCCACATAGCCGAAAGTATCTGGGTTGTTGATGCTGATGAAAAGGCTGTGGAAACCACCCATCGACAGACCAGCGATAGCACGGTGAGCCTTATCCTTCTTCACGCGGTAGGTCTTCTCTATGAAGTTCACCACATCGGGGAAGGCTGTCTCGAAGGATCCCTCCATGGTCTTGGGAAGCATCATCGTGGGTACCTTGAAGCCTTCAGAGGTCTCGCCAGGACAAGCCTCCTGAGAGATGTTGCCGTTAGTCATCACCACGAGCATCGGTTCAGCCTTGCCTTGCGCAATGAGGTTGTCGAGGATTTGTGCAGCACGTCCAAGTTCGCTCCATGCATTCTCATCGCCACCGATACCATGCAGCAAGTAGAGCACAGGATACTCCTTGCCGCTGGTCTCGTAGCCTGCAGGAGTGTAAACCGTCAGACGGCGGGAAAGACCTGCAGTGGGACTCTCGTACCACACCTTGCTGACGGTGCCGTGAGCCACCTTGTTCACCTTATACAAATCCGTTCTTGCATCGCCACCGATAAGCAGCACACTGAACAGATTGTTAATATCGCGGATGTTGTAAACATTCAGTGGGTCAATGATCTTTACGCCGTCCACAATCATATTATAGGTGTAGAGTTCGGGCTTCAAAGCCGCAGTTGTAAAACTCCAGACGCCCTTGTCATCCTTCACGAGATCCACTACACCAGGGGCATCGTATTCTCCGTAATTTTCTATCTTGATTTTTTGTGTTGGCAGGAAGTCACCTGTAATTTGTACCTTTTGTGCCTCGGGGGCAATGAGGTTGAAAGTCACGGAATTGTCAGCATGAACATCTGGAGAAACCACCTGCGGGTCTTGTCCCCAGTTAAGGTTCTGCTGGGCTTTTGCTGTCATACCTATCAGGCAGAGGGCTGCGAAGAAGAATAGTTTTTTCATCTTTATGATCAGTTTAGTTATTCAATGGCGCAAAGATACAAAATATATTCATATCCTTGCACCATTTTTTTGTTAATAATTACCAACCTGCATTTTGTTGCATGTTAGGATTCAGTTCAAGTTCCTTCAGAGGAATAGGCAGCAGCACGTTCTTGTCCTGGAAACCATATTTGTCGTTATGCCAGTTCCACTGTACGCCATCGGCAGCGAAAGCGGGTACGTCCTTGCCCTGATTAGCCATAGCGGTCTTGGCATCACCCCAGCGCACGAGATCCTGATAACGTACGCACTCGTTGCAAAGTTCCAGACGCTTCTCGGTCTTGATGTCACTAAGTGTTATGGCTGATAGTGGCTTCTCCTTAGCGCGTACTCGTACCATATTAATATATTCCAGTGCCTTGGCGGAATTACCAATCGCCAACTGAGCCTCGGCAGCCATCAGTAGAACCTCGGCATAGCGCATCACTTTTAGGTCGATGAACTGAACACCTTGAAAGAACGACTGGTCTACCACACAGTCTTCTTTCAGTGACTGATTCTTCCAGAAGAAATAACCCTCGTTGCCATATACGTTGTTACCTGGCTGGATATCTACGCCGAAGGCTTTCATCTGGTCGTAGTTCATGATGGTCTTGCTGAGACGATAGCCGTCGGCGCCCTCCCATTCTACAAATGCGTCGTAGAGTGACTTGCGGGGATTGTTGAAACCGTAAGTACCTAGTGCAAGCACTTCCAAAGCCGTACCACTATAGGACAGTACGCTGGTACGCCAGCCCTGCATCAGGAAGAGCATATCAAACTGGTTCCACATCTGCTCAGGATCGAAACGCTTCTGTAGTTCAAACAGCGATTCGCAGTTGTTGTTGGCAGCAGCATGGAACTGTGCGTCGTACTCTCCGTCAAACAGAGCGTATTTGTTAGAGGTGATCACGTTGTCGAGCATCGATGCTGCCTCGCTGTTCTTGCCCTGGAAGAGGTAAGCCTTACCAAGCAGTGCCTGGGCAAATTCCTTGGTGACACGAATGCCTGTCTCAGCGTCGTTGGCACTGTTCTTCGAGGGAAGCATACCACTGTTGATTGCCTCAGTGAGATCTTTCTCGACACAGGCCCAGAGTTCTGCGGGTGTACTGTTGCCTTTCCGATACTCGCCTGGCTCCAGCAGATGATCCACCACAGGAGCAGTACCAAAGAGGGTAACGAGTTCGAAATGCCCGAAGGCGCGGAATACCTTGGCCTCGTTGATGGCATGTTTCATCACGGCAGTTCCTCCCTCTGTCTTATCGATGATGAGGTTTGCCTTGTAGATGATGGCATAGAGTCCGGAATAAAGACTCTCAATCATGCCGTGGTTAGAGTCGAAGCGATATTCATTGAGTTTCTCCATCTCTCCGTTGTCACCACGCTGTCCACCGCCGCACCATACATCGTCGGAGAGCAGGTTCTTCACGAAGAACCAGTTGTAGTAGAAGCCGCGCATCTCCAGATAGAGTGATGCGGTAGCGGTATTGATATTCTCGTCAGTGGTGTAGTAGTCTTCCATACTACCCATGTTGCCGTGCTTTTCGATGTCGAGTTCGCTCTCGCAACTGATAGTCATCAGCGACATCATCCCCAGCAGTGCGATATATATTATATTCTTTTTCATATCTTCTTGTATTGTTTTACTTTTATACCTTTTCCCCTTTTCTTAGAACTCGATATTGAAGCCGAGAACGACCTTCTTTGATGTAGGATAAGCGCCCTTGTCCACGCCCATGCCAGTGGTAGCGTTGGCTGCAGCCTCGGGATCAAAGCCTGGATAACTTGTGAAGGTGAAGAAATCGTCGAGCGAAGCATAGAGGCGTGTATGGCTGATACCGACCTTCTTGAGTAGGTTCTTCGGCAGGGTATAGCCGAGTTGTATCTGCTTGATCTTAAAGTAAGAGCCGTCATAGATCATGGCGCTGGAGTCTACGTATTTGTCGAGATCGTTGGCACCTGCACGGGGTACGGTACCGTTCGTGTTTGTGGGAGTCCAGCGGTTGTCATACATCACTTCCTTCATCTTGTTGGATGTAGCGTAGTCCGGACGGTTGATACAGTTGAAGATCTTGTTGCCGTGAGAACCCGTTCCGAAGACGGTCAGGTCGAAGCCCTTGTAGCCGGCGCTGAGCGTGATGCCATAGGTAAAGTCGGGAATGGCATTGCCGATATCTGTGAGGTCATCGTTGTTCACCTGGCCATCGCCATTGACATCCTTGAACATGGGGTCACCAGTCTCAGGATTGATCTTGTCGAACTCGAAGCCGCGGTAATAGTACACGGGATAACCCTGCTCGAAGTAAGTGATGGTGTAAGTGTGGAAGTTGCTACCAGCCAGACGGGTGATGGAAGGATCGATATAAGTTACCTTGTTCGTCAGTGTCGAGAGATTACCGCGAATGCCATAGTTGAAGTCGCCGATGTGGTCGCGCCAGCCCAACTCAAGTTCGAAGCCCTTGTTCTCTACGTTTCCGGCATTGATAGGTGAAGTGGCACCGCCGATGATGAGTGATGGGGTGGTGTTCCATACCAGCAGATCTTTGGTCTTCTTGATGAAATAGTCGATGCCGAAAGTAAGGCGTCCGCCCATCATGATACCGTCGAGACCGAAGTTCAACTGCTCGGATGTCTCCCACTTCAGGTCTTCGTTACCCATCGTTGAGGGAGCGGCAGCCTGGGTGTACTGGATACCAGGTGTGAAGGCATAGAGTCCGCCAAGTGCAATGTCGGTACTGTAACTGTAGCCGCTAAGTGCAGAGAGACTACCGTTCTGTCCCCAAGAGGCACGGAACTTCAGACTGTCGAAAGCCTTCTTAAGAGGTGTGAAGAATTTCTCTTCGCTGATGGTCCAACCTACAGACACGGCAGGGAAGTAACCCCAACGTTTCTTCGGAGAGAGTTTAGAGAGGTCGGCAGCATCAGCACGGAGTGAAGCCTGGAGCAGGTAACGGCCGAGGAAGTCATAGCCCAGACGGCCGAAGTAGGAGTATTTGGTGTTGCTGGTGGTCTCACCGGATACTGCTTTTGTAGCCGAGGCATTGGCATAGTTCAGGTAGTAGAACAGCGGATCGTTTTTCTTCAGGGCATTCTCGCCATTAGGGTCGAGACTGCCAGTCACGAAGTCATAAGATGAATCCTGGAAAGAGATACCGACCATAGCACTTACGGTGTGGTTGCCGAAGGTCTGCATATAGTTGGCGAAGTTCTCCCACTGGTAGTAGATGGTGGTTGAAGAGGTGTTGCTCTGTCCCACATAGTCGCGGCTCTGCACAGCGTTACCGTAGAAAGGCAGACTAGTGGATGACGAGCGGGCACCGTTCAGGCGATAGCCGAAGCGAGAGGTCACCGTTACATGGGGGATGAGGGTAAAGTCACCGTAGATAGAACCGGTGATATTGAAACCGCTGTTCTTGCTCAGCCCATTGTCGCGCATGATCATCGGGTGATACTGTTCACCGTTGTAGAACTGAGACACTCCGTAGTAGTTCCCGTCCTCGTCTTTCAGGAATGTCTTACCCATCGCTTGGGCAGCCTGCAGGTTTTGGGGCAGGGTTGTGCCGAAGGTATTGGGTGTCAGCGGATCCATCATCAGCACAGATGTCAGCAGTGAACCGTACTCGTTATTCGTAGATACCTGGCGCACGTCGTACTTCTCCACCTGGTTCGTGGTACCAACCTTCAACCAGTCTTTGATCTTGTACTCGCCGTTGATTGTTGCTGTCAGACGCTTGTACACGTCTGCATCACCCTTCACGATACCATCGTTCTTCAGGTATGCCAGAGCCAGATAGTAGTTACCACGGTCATTACCCCCGGTAAAAGAGAGGTTGTGCTTCTGCATGTGTCCGTGATTGAAGGCTACGTCCGTCCACTTCGTATCAGTCTTGCCGTCCCAATTGGTATTAATGAATTCCTGTGTGAAAAGATTACCCTCCAGCATGTACTGCTGATACTCCTGGGCACTGAGCATCTTGGGGATGCGTGCAAGCGTCTCGTCCGTCCACATGAAGTCGTAAGAGATCTTGCCCTCACCGGCCTTACCTTTTTTGGTGGTGATGAGCACGACACCGTTGCCGGCTTCGGCACCATAGATGGCGGCAGAAGCGGCATCCTTCAGGATTTCCATTGAGGCGATGGTGCTGGGGTCGATACCGCTGATGTCGCTCAGGCGTACACCATCGACGACGTACAGAGGCTCGGAACTCTGATTAGAGGAATAACCGCGCACACGTACGGTAGGCGAGGAACCGGGAGCGGCAGAGGTAGAGATGATCTGCACACCGGAGGTCTTTCCCTGCAGAGCCTGCTGGGCGTTGGCGATTGTACGGTTTTCAATGTCCTCGGGTTTTACTTGCGAGATGGCACCTGTCACACTGCTTTTCTTCTGGACACCATAGCCTACGACCACCACTTCTTCAAGCACCTTGTTGTCGGGCTGAATCTTGATGGTCATACCGTTCTTGGCTGCCAGTTCTTGAGTCTGGTAGCCAATGTAGGAAACGATAATCACGCCACCAGCCTTTACATTAATAATGAAATTACCGTCGAAGTCGGTAATCGTGGCGTTCTGTTGGTTCGCCTTGTCAACGATGGTGGCACCGATTACAGGCTCACCATTCTCGTCGATCACTGTGCCCTTGATCCCTTGGGCGAAAGATATGGCGCACATCAGCAGTGCTGCCAACATCATGAGCAATCTGATCTTTTTCATTTTAATTGTTAAGAGTTAATATTGTTAGAATTTAGATTGATGATTTCGGCTGCAAAGGTATAGAGAATAGTATAAGGTGGCTTTCTGATGCGTCCAAACGATTTTCGATAGTGTTCAAAAGTGTTTTCGGGTGTTTCGATTTGTTCAAAAGTTGTTCAATTCGTTTAAAACTGCCTCTCGGCGGTAACTTCTCTTGTGCATTTTTTACGTTTCACTTTTCGTTTTCACTTCTTTTTAGTATTTTTGCAGCAAAATACAATAATGATGATGACGAAAGGGAAATCTGTCGTAATGCTAATGGCCAGTCTCATGCTGACGCTGATGATACTCTCCTGCCAGCAGGAGGGGAAACCTGACAACAAGATCGACAAGGATGAGGAACACAGTCTTGTATTGGCACAGGAACTGTCTAACAGTCGTGTGCAGTGTATTGCCGAGGATGCTTCCGGACAGTTGTGGATAGGTACCTTCCGCGGTCTGAACCGCTACGACGGCCACGAATACCACCAATATTTCTGTGCCGATGACACCATGGGGCTACCAGATAACCAGATCAAGGATGTCCTCTGCGATCGCAAGGGCCGTCTCTGGGTAGCCACAGTAAATGGCATTTGCCGCTATACCCGCATGGATTGCTTCGAGCGCATCGGTGCAAAGACAACGAACCTGAACATCCAGAAACTCCTGGAGGACAAACGCGGTCGTGTGTATGCCTACAACGGTACCGATGTAATGCTCTACGACGATGGGCTCAAAGCCTTCCACCCTATCATTTCACGTCAGTTGGCAGGCAAACAGTGGGCGTGGGGAAACTGCATCATCGATGCTGCCGACGATATCCTCATCACTGAGAGCCGGCAACTGTTGCTCTACGACGGCACGACATTTAAGCAGAAACAGGTGTTCCCCTTAGATGGCAACCCTAACATCTTCTACTCCGAGATGCTCTCCAACGGACTGATGATCCTTTCGGGCTACGGACAGATCATCCTCTTCGATACCAAGTCGCGGCGGATGGTGCCCCTCGATCCTGCGATAGAAGCAAGGCTAACGGCTCACAATAGCATCATTCAGACTGCACGACTGCTGGTTAATAACACCATTCTGCTCAGTACCTCAAAGAACGGCGTTTTCGAACTGGACCTTCTGGCAAAGGAACTCAAAGCCCTCCCCGTAGCCTCTGGTCTCGTCACACAGATCTTCCAGGATTCGCGCCAGAACGTGTGGATGGGCACCTACGACAAGGGACTGTTTGCCGATTATTACTATAAGGAGAAGTTCGGCGGTAGCGACAACTATCTGAACCGTGCCATCGGCCACTCTTCGGTACTCGCGTTGGCGATGGATCGCCAGCAGAACCTCTGGATATCCACCCTCCTCAAGGGAATCTTCGTCTACCACTGCTATGCTCAGAAGGCTGAGGCCATCCCACTTGAAGGACTGCCATCAGGTGAACAGAAGAATGCGATAACCCATATTTTCTGCGATCGCGACGGCTACCTGTGGCTCTCCACGGGTAGTATGGTGCTGAAGTGTCGCTACGACGGCTCACGGCTGACCATACTCAGTCAGACACCCGCACTTGGGGTGATGGATTTCGAGCAGACAGACGATGGCATGGTTTGGGCATCCACAAGCAGTAACGACATCGTGGGATTCCCAAGCAGTGGCGCACCCGTCATGAAACAAGCCTTTAATGCCGACTTCTGCTTCATTCCCTCGCTGCTGAGGCTCAGTGATGGGCAACTGCTCATCTCAGCGTTCTTCCAGAAGATTCTCAAGATGAACCCTCAGACGGGGAAGTTCTCCGAACTCGATATTCCTTCGATGGCACAGTGCATCCGTCGCAGTGTGTACATCCCTACTGATATGATCCAGGATTCCAAGGGCGACGTTTGGATCGGTACCGTGAGCAACGGACTTCTGCGTTACAATCTGAAGACAAACGAGATGACGCGCGTCGCGGGCATCTCCTGCTCTGATGTGGGCAGCATCGAGGAAGACGTTCAGGGTAATATCTGGGTGGCTACGATGAAAGGCCTGAATCGTTGGGATCGTAAGACGGGGCGCATCACGTCGCTCTATAAGGCCGACGGTATTGCTGGCGATGAGTTTGTCGATCGTGCCTCGTGTCAGTTGCCTAATGGCTGTCTGGTCTTCGGAAGTACCGATGGTATCACCATGTTCAACCCCGCCGATATTGACACGCTCCGACAGATTCCCCTGAAATTCAGCCATCTGAAGATCCACAACCATTTGGTACGGCCTTCTGCCGACGGGTCCATTGAGGCCGTGCTCGACAGTTGTCAGGAGGTACGTCTGCGCCACGACGAGAATAACTTCAGCATCTCTTATACTGCGCTCGACTTCGGGGAGTATGAACGCGTACATTATTATTATAAACTCGATGGTTTCGACCGCGATTGGATTGATGCGGGCAACAACCATTCTGCCAGTTATGCCAATCTGCCGCCCGGTCATTACACCTTCCGCGTGAAGGCTACTGATAATGCCAGTGACGAGCGCTTCTGCGATGAACGTACGCTGAGTATTGCCGTTGCTCCCTCGCCTGCTAATGCGTGGTGGGCATGGCTCATCTATATATCTCTCGCCTCGGCTCTTGCCTGGTATCTTTATCGCAATGCCCGCCGCGTGGTGATTGCCAGGCGTGCCGCCCGTCAGGCGCAGATGGAAAAAGAGCAGGAGTTGCGCACGAACCAGATGAACATGAGTTTCTTTGCCAACATTGCCCATGAGTTCCGCACACCGCTCACGATGGTGGCAGGCCCCGTGGGGCAACTTGTGCGCAGCGGTAACCTCAGTGGTGAGGATCGCTCGCTGCTCAGCGTGGCCCAGCGCAGCATCCAGCGCATGTTCAAACTCGTCAATCAACTCATGGACTTCAATAAACTCGAGAACGACACTCTGTGCCTCCATGTGGAGCAGACCGATGTGGCAAAGGCCATGAATGATATCTGCGACACCTTCGAGTTCAATGCCCGCGAGAAAGGCATCACGATTGTCCGCATTGGGATGGCGGATGCACTCCAGGCTTGGACTGATAACGACAAACTCGAAAAGATTGTCTCTAATCTGCTCTCCAACGCCCTGAAGTTCACGCCCCGTGGCGGACGCATCGATGTTTCTCTTGATGTGGCTGAAGGCCAGGTGAAGGTCTGCGTGGCTGATACGGGCAAGGGTATTCCTGAGGACCAGCGTGAAAATATCTTCAAGCGCTATTACCAACTTGATAACCAGACGAAGGCCATCCTCAACTATGGCACAGGCATCGGTCTCTATTTCGCGCGTCGCCTGGCTGAACTGCATCATGGTTCTCTTACCGTAGATAATCGCACCGAGGGTACAGGGGCTGTCTTCACACTCGTCTATCCGATGGCTGAGACGGCCTATGCTGAGGCAGAGCGTCGCCCGCTGGCTAGCGATGGCCTTGCTGATTTCCGCGTCATCGATACCCCCGCTGTGCAGCAATATGTCCGCGAGTCACAGCAGTCTGAGGATGACCGTCCTACAATCCTCGTAGTCGACGACGATACGGAGATCATCAACTACATGCGCCTGCTGTTCTCTCAAGACTACCGGCTCATCACTTGTCTCGATGCAGAGACGGCTCTTGAGGAGATGCGTGCCGAAGAACCGAATATTGTGCTCAGCGATGTGGCCATGCCGGGAAAGGATGGCTATCAACTTTGTCAGGAGATCAAACAGGATATCCAACTTAGTCATATCCCCGTCATCCTCGTCACGGCGAAGGTGACTGCCGAGAATCAGGTTGAGGGTCTCAATGTCGGGGCTGATGCCTATGTCACGAAACCTTTCGATCCGGCGGTGCTCTCTGCCCTCATCCAGTCGCAGTTGAAGAATCGTGAGCGTGTGCGCAAACTCCTCACCAATGCCACTACCACCGAGGGCGAAGGTGTCGACAACGCCCTCTCCGAACAAGACAAGCACTTCATGGAGGAACTCTATAAACTGATGGAGGAAGAACTCTCGAATTCCGAACTCGACGTGACGCGCATCACGAAGATGCTTTACATCTCGCGTACCAAGTTGTATTATAAGATTAAGGGTCTCACGGGCGAGACACCCTCCAACTTCTTCCGCACCTATAAACTCAATCGTGCTGCCGAACTGCTCAAGGGCGGTAGATATTCAGTGTCCGAGATTGCCGACAAGTGCGGGTTCAGCACCCAGAGCCATTTCTCTGTCGTCTTCAAGAAGCAGTTTGGTGTAACGCCCACCGAGTTCAAAGGCTGACGATCTGGATGGTTGATGTCTTCAGACCGTCGCTCTCACAGTTCAGTTGCAAGGTGCCTGCCTCGTCGCTGCTTTGTATCAGGATCTGAGCCAGACCGTTGAAGGCGGGGATGCTGAAGGTCTTACAGTCTCCCGTACGCTCTGTGCCTGAGCGACATTCATCAACAGGCAACCTGCCGTTGCCAGAATCATTGCTTTAAGTTTCATCATTCTTTTGCCTGTTATTGGTTTCTGCCTGCAGAAATACGCAAAATCTTTCTATTTCCAATAAGATGCTGTGATTTTTTTATTCTTGTGCAAACGTTTTTCCACGAAAGCAGCAGAAATCTGCCGACGATATGTACAACTTTACAATAAAAAGCGTATCTTTGCACACAGAAGAATAAACTAAGAACGACTATGCGACGGATTTTATTGGTAACCGCCATCGTGATGGCAAACGTATTGACAATGAGTGCAGCAAAGAAGACGACGGTGAATACCAGTCGGCCAGTGGTTAACAGGATTGAGCCGACCGACTGGTTTGCGGGGATGAAGAATCCTCAGGTGCAACTGATGGTCTATGGCCAGGGCATCCGCGACGTGGAAAGCGTCACGACAGACTATCCTGGTGCCAAGATCGACAGTCTGGTGCGCCTCGACTCACCCAATTACCTGCTGATTTACATGAACCTGAAGGATGCACAGCCAGGAACAATGACCCTCTGTTTCGGCAAGAAGACGAAGGTACCGTATCAACTCAAGGTGCGCGAGAAGAAAGGTGAGGAGCGCATGGGCTTCACCAATGCCGACGTGCTCTACATGCTGATGCCCGACCGTTTCGCCCAAGGTGCCAACCATCCCAAGCAAATAAAAGGTATGCGCACGTACGTGGAGGACCGTACAAAGCCCAGTCTGCGCCACGGTGGTGACCTGAACGGCATCCGCGAGCACCTGGACTACTTCAAGGAACTCGGTGTGACCGCCCTCTGGTTTACACCCGTCCTGGAGAACGACTCGCCCGACTCCGAGAACGGCTTCTCCACCTATCACGGCTATGCCACCACGAACTACTATCGCGTGGATCCGCGCTTCGGCTCCAACGACGACTATAAGGCTCTCTGCGACGAAGCCCATGCCAAGGGACTGAAGGTCGTGATGGACATGATCTTCAACCATAGCGGTTTTGAGCACCCCTGGACTCAGGACATGCCCTCAAAGGACTGGCTGAACACCCCCGAGTGGCTCTCGGAGAAACAGAGCGGACGCGACCCGATGACAGGCTTTACGGCTAATGCCGACGGTTCAGAGCCCCAGAAAAGTGCTTACCTGCAGACCAGTTATAAACTGACGCCCGTGGTAGATCCCTACGCCTCGAAGATTGATATGAAGGAGACGGTGAAGGGTTGGTTCGTGCCCTCCATGCCGGACCTCAACCAGCACAACCCGCACCTGATGCGCTACCTCATCCAGAACAGTATATGGTGGATAGAGACCGTCGGCATCAACGGCATACGCATGGACACTTATCCGTACGCATACGCCGACGCGATGGCACAGTGGATGAAGGAGATCAACGAGGAGTATCCGAACTTCAACACCGTGGGCGAGACCTGGGTGACAGAGCCTGCCTATACCGCCGCCTGGCAGAAGGACTCGAGAATCGCAGAGCAGAACTCCTACTTGAAAACCGTTATGGACTTCTCGTTCTTCGACAAGATCAACCAAGCCAAGAACGAGGAGACAGATCCCTGGTGGAACGGACTGAACCGACTCTACGGGTCGTTCGTCTATGACTACCTCTACCCTAACCCATCGAGCGTGATGGCCTTTATCGAGAACCACGACACTGACCGCTTCTTAGGCAAAGGCAAGGACACGCTCGCCTTGAAACAGGCTCTCGCACTGTTGCTGACGGTGAACCGCATCCCACAACTCTATTACGGTACGGAGGTGCTGATGAACGGCACGAAGGAAGTGACCGACGGTAACGTGCGCTGCGACTTCCCCGGCGGATTCCCTGGCGACACGCACAACTGCTTCACCAAGGAGGGGCGCACGAAGGCCGAGCAGCAGATGTTCCTATGGACCAGCCGACTGCTGCACTGGCGCCAAGGCAACGAAGTGATCACCAAGGGCTCACAGACCCAGTTCATCCCCTACAAGGGAGTCTATGTCATCGCCCGCCAGTATAAGGGCAAGACAGCGCTCACCGTGCTCAACGGTACCTCCCGGCCCGCCACGCTCGAGGTGGAGCGCTACGATGAGGTGATAGGCACTGCGACGAAGGCAAAGGACATCCTGACGAACCACTACTACGACCTGTCGAAGAATGTGGAACTCAAGCCCAGACAGAGTCTCGTACTGGAATACTAATGGCAACAGGAGGGAGTGCAATGGCACTCCTCTTCTTTTTTAGCGAAGTAGGCCGCCACGCGATCGGCTATATTCTGGCGGATATAAGGATAGTAGAAACGCAGTTCCATGTGGTGGTAGTTGCCTGGAATACCCAGGAAGGGCATGATCGTCTCCTTCTTCCAATCACTGACGATGAGATGCTTACTCTCAGGATCACATCTGACGGTCAGCGTGTCATTCTGCCTGCGGCCATAGTTGACGAAAGGAGCAGACACCGTATCCGTCCGCCAGTTGACGGGATTGATGCAAGCCGCCGTGCCCTCACTGATATAGAGCATACAGTCAGGTGAGCGCACGGAGTTGAATGAGACGGTCACCCCGGTATCCGTAGCCCCCTCTGCCAGTCTGATGTTGTCAATACTATCCACATCTTCTTGTAACAGTTTGAAACCTATGAAATAGGCTGCTACCATCCGCTGACAGACACTATCGGGCATACTCTTCAAGATTTCCAATATGGCTTCTGCTCCCTGACTGTAACCTGCCAGGATAAAAGGGCGCCCCTGATTGAAATGCTCCAGATAGTATTGCCAACTGTTCACTGCGTCACTAAGCGACAGCGAAAGACGAGTGAACGCTTTCTCGGGTGTGAGCCATGAATTCATAGACACCTGCCGATAGAACGGAGAGTAGTAGTTGAGTCTGCCAGAATAGAAAGAATCCACCGCCAGCATCTCCTTGAGCATCGGCTTGCGCTGATACGCCAAGTAAGTGTCAGCAAAATGGCACGAGTCATCACCCACCATGTGATCGACCGTCTCAGTAGAGATGACATAGAAAAGGTCGGCCTCGCCATGCCTGTCAACGATGTACCACTGCGTGGAATCCGTATAATCTGGTGCAGATGGAATAGGTCCCATCACATCATAATCATCTCTTTCCCATGAGGAAAGAAACAGCACCAGGAATATACTCACAAGTACTATAAACGCACTCTTCAGTCTGGTCATAAAGTTGGTTGACGCAATTTTGGCTGCAAAAGTACAATTTTTATCTGTAATCTGCAAGGAATTCGCAAAACTTTATGTATTTTTGCAGGCAAATAGCGACAAGACTCATCCGAGATGATTTCATTTGAATGTGACTATAATAATGGAGCCTGTCAGGAAGTTCTCGACAACCTGGTAAGGCACAACGGAGCGAAGCCCACCCCCTACGGCTTCGACGTGTTCAGTGAGCGTGCCAAGGACCTGATACGGAAGGCCTGCGGACTACCTGATGCCCAGATATTCTTCCTAACGGGCGGCACACAGACCAATGCCACCACCATCGATTCCATGCTCTACCAGTATGAGGGGGTCATCTGCGTCGGCTCTGGTCATATCAACGTCCATGAGGCAGGTGCCGTGGAGTTCACTGAGCATAAGATCATATCCCTTCCCGAAAAGGACGGTAAGATGGAGGCCGCGGTGCTCGACAAGTATCTCGACGACTATATGCACGACGGCAACAAGGACCACGCCGTGCACCCGGGACTGGTATATATCACCTTTCCCACGGAGTTCGGCACACTCTACACCGCCAGAGAACTCGACGATATCTATCAGGTATGCCAGCGCTATGAGATCCCGCTCTATATCGACGGGGCCCGTCTCGGTTACGGTCTGACGGCACCGGGCAACGACATCACCCTGCCCTATCTGGCACGCCACTGCGACGTATTCTATATTGGCGGCACGAAGATTGGCGCCCTCTGCGGCGAGGCCGTCGTCTTTACCAACCGCAAGGCCCACAAGCACTTCTTCTCGATACAGAAGCAGCACGGTGCCGTGATTGCCAAGGGGGCGCTGATCGGATTGCAGTTCGAGGCGCTGTTCACGGATGATTTGTATTTCCGGCTCTCGGAGCATGCCATCAGGATGGCAATGCGCATGAAGGACATCTTCAAATGCAAGGGTTTTGAGTTCTACGTCGATTCGCCCACGAACCAGCAGTTCGTAATCATCGACAACGAGCAGGTGGAGACACTTGCGCGGAAGGTCGTGTTCAGCCACTTCGGACAGACGGACCGTCACCACACCATCTGCCGTTTCGTGACCAGTTGGGCCACGACGGAAGAGGAGATAGACGAATTAGAAAGGATACTCGGATGAAGAAGGTCCTGAAGAGATACTATCCCCTGCTGGTGATGGTCCTCTGGACTCTTGCCATCTGGTGTTTCTTCCAGTTCTGGTATCCCTATCACTTCTTTTTCCAGGAGCAAAACCAGATATTCCTATGGTCGCAGGACTATCTCTCTACCTATTTTGACAAGAGCGGTGGGGTGGCCGGTCTTCTTGGCGATTTCCTGACACAGTTCTACTATTACCTCTACATGGGGGCAACCATCCTCTCGCTCTGCATGCTGGTGATTGGGCTGCTGCTCTACAGCGCACTGCACCACTTCAAGGTGAGCCGTCCCGTTGGCCTGATATTGTCACTTCTCGTCATGACCTTCATTGCCGTCTGCTATTTCAGCACAAGTTACCGGCTGTCGTCAACCATAGCCATCATGGGTTGGGTACTGATGCTATGGCTGATCTCACTGATGAGAGAATGGAAGATGCGCGCCGTCGTCGCCGCCTGTGCCCTCCTGCCCACCTATCTGCTCTTCGGGCGACCACAGGTCAAGACCATCCAGAAGCCCGACTTCGTACTGGAGAAAGACTTCGCCGTGGATTGCGAGTATTACTTCGGCAACCACGACAGGGTGATCCGTATGGTGGAAGGCTACGACCGCTGGACCAGTCAGATGCTGTTCTTCTATAACCTTGTACAAGCACAACGGGGACAGTTGCCCGACAACCTGCTGAAGTTCATCCCCACCGACCTTGGCACTTTCTATAAGATCGGACCAGAGACACCCATGCTGACCATCCGTAACATGAACGAACTCTACTGGGCACTGGGCGACATGACCTTCACCGAACGGGCGGCGATGATGACGAACGTCTTCTCCCACGACAACCGTAATGTGCGCATGATGCGGCGACTGGCGGAGTGCAACATCGTTAGCGGCGACTCCCTGGCCGCAGAGAAATACCTGCGAATCCTCGACAAGACCCTCGTTTATCGGCAGTGGGCCGACAACCTCAGACGGCACGGCAAGGATATCTACAAGGAGAAGATCGCCATGGTGAACCACCACGACACCATCACCACCAGCGACAATGCCCACTTCCTCATGATGCAACTGCTCGACGCTAACCCTGACAATACCGTTGCCCTTGACTATATCCTCTGCAGCGACCTGCTACTGAAGGACATCACCAACTTCAAGCGCGACTACGACCGCTACTGCATGGACCTGGACAAGCCCCGGCTGAAGGCGCTATACCAGGAGGCCCTCTGCATCTGGCTTGCCGGCACCAAGGCCAGCCAGGAGGAATGGCAGCGATATATACAGCGCCAGGACGTGATACAGCGGTTCATGCAGTATAACAACCAGCGCGGGAACTCCCGATTCAGGGATACTTACTGGTACTATTTCGACAAAGCAAAAACCCCAGAAGCATGAGAAAAGTCAGAACACGAGTGATCGTAGGTATTCTAGGGTTCCTTGTCATCTTAGGAGCCTTAGGCATCATATATACCCCCACCCCGGAGAACGTGCAGCAGAGCAGCGAACTGCCCCCCATCTACCCTGACTACTGCGATGTGACCATCCCCCAGAACATTGCCCCGCTGAACTTCCTGTTGCGTGACGGTGACTGTGAGGCCATTGAGGTGAAAGCCGACGAACTCACCATTCAAGCACGTGGTGACGAGGCCGTCTTCGACATCGACGACTGGCGAGCCCTGATGGCACAGTCGGCAGGCAAGGAGATCACCGTGACCGTCACCGCCCTCATCAACGGCAGGTGGATCCAGTACAGGCCATTCACATGGACAGTGGTGAAAGATCTGGTTGATCCCTACCTGACCTACCGCCTCATCGAACCTGACTACGAGATATGGAACCATATCCAGATCCAGCAGCGCTGCGTGGAGAATTTCGACGTCAACGCCCTCGGTCACTACGAACAACTGGAGAACCGTTGCATGAACTGCCATACCTTTGCCAACCAAGATCCCAGTCTCTCGATGATGTACGTCAGAGGACCAGGCGGTGGTGCGATACTCAACGAAGGGGGCCGTCTGAGCAAACTCAGCATCCCTGGCAGTGTCTATTTCGGTTTCAGTCCGAGCGGCAGATACATCACCTACTCCACGCAGGACATCATCCCGGCCTTCCACAGTCTCGCCAGCAAGCGCCTGGAGGTATTCGACGCCCACTCCAATGTCTATGTGGCCGACATGAAGGAGCATCACATCATATCCTCTCCCTTGCTGAGCGACAGCCTGAATTTCGAGACCTTCCCCACCTTCTCACCCGACGGGAAGTTTATCTATTACTGTACTGCTGACAGCGTCAGTCTGCCGACGGAGATCAAGCAACTGCAATACGCCCTTGTACGCATCCCCTTTGACGAAGCCACGGGTACCATCGGCTCTCAGGTCGATACACTCTACCGTGAGCGGAGCGTCTGCCACCCCCGTATCAGTCCTGACGGGCACTATCTGCTCTATACCGTGGCCGACTACGGCACGTTTCCCATCTGGCACCCCGAGGCCGATCTGCAGATGATGGACCTGCAGACAGGTCGTATCGACACGCTCGCCGCCGTGAACAGCGCCAAGAGCGACACCTACCATTCCTGGTCGTCGAACAGCCGCTGGTTCGTCTTCGCCTCAAAGCGCGACGACGGACTTTACGGCAAGCCTTACTTCTGCTATGTCGATCAGCACGGAAAGGCACACAAGCCCTTCTGCCTGCCACAGAAGCATCCTACCTTCTACGATAATAACTTGAAATCTTTCAATGCCCCAGAACTGGGAAAGGGGAAGGTACCCTTCGATGTCGATGATGTCGCCAAGGCGATGAAGCAGGATGCTGTGTCCTTCAGATAATGTAACAATATGTACGATCAGCACATAAGAGAAGATGTATTCTATCTGATGATTTACGCAGGTGTGACCGTGTTGAGCCTGATTGCCTGCTGCTACCTGTTGTTCCGTCGGGCCAACGCTATCGCCCCGGACATCACGTCGTCAGTACGCTTGCGGCGATGGACGGCGGCCTTCCTGGGGGCCGTTACGTTAAGTCACCTGTGGTATACGCCTCTACTTTACCTGACCTCCACCGAGGATATCAAAATGGTCTATTTCGTAGGAACGCTGCTCGACCTCCTGACGGTATTCCCCTTGGCAATAGCCGTGTTGTTCATTATGCTGCAAGACCGCAGGCGACCACTGTGGCTCATTGGCGTCATAGTGGCACCGCTTGCTGCAGGAATAACGGTGTGCATCGCTACCCGTAGCGACGACATCCTGCAGGTGCTGTATGTCTATTATCTGCTGTCGATCATCGGATTAATCATATATATGGTTCGGGCGACGAGGCAGTACGGGCGCTGGCTGCACGACAACTTTGCCGATCTGGAGCATAAGGAGGTGTGGCAGAGTTTCGTGGTGCTGGCCGGCATTCTGATGGGATTCAGTTTGTATGCGTTTGAACTTCAGGGGCTGTTCTTCAAGTGTGCAGCCCAGATGAACGTCATTATACTGACCTTATTTCTCCTGTGGCGAGTGGAGACGCTCAGTGACTTGACCATCCAGAAGGATTCAGGTGATGAGATCGCTCCGCTTTCAGGTGATGAGGTGACATCACCTGACAACCTCACAACCTCACAACCTCACAACCTCACTTCATTGCTGCAGCAACACTGTATAGACAAGCGACTATACCTGCAGCATGACCTGACCTTGATGCAATTAGCCAGAACGGTTGGAACCAACCGCTACTATCTCAGCCGCTATTTCTCTCAGCAAGGCACCACATACAATGCCTATATCAACGGGCTGCGCATCGACTATTTCATCAACCTCTATAGAACGGCTGCCGCCGACAAACAATCTTTCACCGTCAAGCAGATGGCCGAAGACAGCGGTTACCGCAACTATGCTACTTTCAGCAGTGCTTTCAAGCAGCGCATGGGTAAGAATGTGACGGCTTGGATGCAGGACAATGACAACTGACCGTCATCCTTGCTTATAAAATCTGCAAAAGTCGATATAAAATCAGCAAAAACTTACTATTCGGGCTCTTTGGGCAAGGTCTTTTAATAGATTTTGCTTACTTTTGCATCAACAACAAACTATTCCTACATTCATGAAACAAACGATTATCTATGGCAACATTATCACGATGGGTGAAAAAACAAAGGATGCTTGCTGCCATCCTGATGGGTGGCATGGCTACGGTGCTCACTTCATGCACTGACAGAGAGGACAACCCAGTACAGAAGCCTCAAACTGTTGAGGAAAAGATGAAATCCCTATACGGCGAGAACAAAGAGATTACGGACGGTGATTTTGACCAATCGTTGGCCGTCAAGTGCATCAATGGTACCTTCGTCGGTAAGAAGACGGATAATATCATTGCTTTCAAAGGTATTCCTTTTGTTGGCCAACAACCTGTTGGCGACCTGCGCTGGAAAGCCCCAGTAGAAGTTGTTCCAGATGACCGTGTCTATGAGGCGTATTACTACGCAAAAAGTGCCCGTCAAAGAGAGACGTCCAGCGAAAAAGCCGGCTATTACTATCAGAGCGAAGACTGCCTTTATCTGAACGTATGGAAAGCGGACGAAATGACAGATGCTAAAAAACCGGTCATGGTATGGATTCACGGCGGTGCTTTTGAATATGGCGGAACGGTCGACCCGTTGTACAATGGTCATAATCTCGTCAAAGAAAACCCCGATGTCATTTTTGTCAGCATCACTTACAGGCTTGGTATCTTCGGCTTCTTACATTTGTCTCACCTGCCAGACGGCAAGGACTATCCCGACGCGCAGAACTTGGGAATCATGGATGAGATGATGGCCTTGAAGTGGATACATGAGAACATCGCAGGTTTCGGCGGCGATCCCGACAACGTGACCATCTTCGGTGAATCCGCCGGTGGAGGAAGTGTAGCCGTGCTCCCTTTGGTAGAAGGCTCCCATAAGTACTTCAAGAAGGTTATCGCCCAGAGCGGTAGCCCAGTCTTCACTAGGTCTTCGGAACAGGCTATCGACTGTACGAACGAGTTGATGGAAGCATTGGGCTGCAAGACCGTGGCAGACCTCCAGAAAGTCGATGTCGAGAAATTCTTAGAAACATCGGCCATGATCACTTTGAGGGTAATGCCAGAAAGGGACGGGAAATATTTGCCTCTTGACCCGTATGCGGCATACGAGAATGGCGCAGCAAAAGATATCGACATCATGCAGGGTTGCAATAAAGACGAGATGAATTATTTCATGGTTTCTGGTGGCGGACCAGAGCCTTTCACTGCGTGGGGCCTCGACCGCAAGGCAAAAGTGATCTCACAGATGACGGACGAAGAAAAAGCATTGGTTGAAAGTTTCTACAACGACATACCCGGAGAGAGTTATGAGAAAATTTGCCGTCTCTACGACCAAGGCTGGTTTATAGCACCCCTCATCAGACTGTCTGAGTGTCAGACAATGGGCGGCGGCAAGTCGTTCACCTATCTCTTCACGCCCGAATCATCAATACCATTGATGAAGAGCGGGCATGCAGTAGAGGTCTCGACTGTATTAAACAACCCGGAGGTGACCGACTTCACGGGAAGGCTATTCGACCCGACATTCTCGAAGACCATGCGCCGGATGTGGGTGCAATTCGCCAAGACAGGCATTCCGTCTCTCAGCGCCGACCAGTCGCCAGACGGCAAGGCATACGAATGGCCGCTTTACGACCTGACAGACAAGAATATCATGATCTTTGATGAGTTTAATATTCATTCTGAGAAGGAATCACAGAGAAAGATGGTGGATTGGGAGAAAACATATTTCCTGACCAAGTATTATTGCATTTGACGAGTTCGTCTAAATTTTGTCTATGAACTCCAATATCAGTATGCGTATGAAAAAGAAAAGTCTATCGTTCATCGCAGTGATGAGCGTCATGATTGGAATGGGTATGCTTGTCGGCTGCTCAAGTGTGGATAATCCAAGCAGTGGAGGTATCACTCCCGAAAAGGCCGACCTTGTGGTCTACGGCAAGGTGTTCACTTCTGAAGGCAACCAAGTTGTTGAGGCCTTTGCCGTGAAGGACGGCAAGTATGTTTATGTAGGTGACAAGGCTGGAGCCGAAGCCTTTGTGGAAGAGGGTAAGACCGAGGTGGTAGATTATAGTGGCAAGGGGCTAGTAATGCCCGGCTGCGGCAACGGACACGCCCACTATACGCTGGGCTATGCCATCCAGTCTGTAGGAACCGTCATTGGTTATGAGGACAGTCCAGAGAGATTCCTGAAAGAAATCGTTCCCGCAGCCGTCAAAAAGGCAAAGGACAATGACGCTAAGGCCATCTTCGGTCAGGGCTGGAATCTGATGACCTTTGAACACAACATGCCTACCCGTCAGCAGTTGGATGCCATCTGCAGTGACATTCCCATCTACTTTGCCGACGAGGAAGGCCATAAGGGTCTGGCCAACACCCTCGCACTGGTCAATGCTGGCATCATGAAGGCCGATGGAACGGTGCTGAAAAAAGAGATACGCGGTGGCGAGATAGGTTTCGCGGCTGACGGTACGCCTAACGGCTTCCTGTCAGAGCAGGCCGGCACTTACACCCGTTCCTTCCTGGACAACGAGAACCTTTTTTCCATAGACATAGCAAAGGCCACCATGGAAAGCGTCCAGAAGCATTTGCTGTCAGAGGGCTACACGATGTATGTAGATGGCTACTCCACCTATTTCTTTAACGAAAACATATTTAAGGCTGCCCAGCAGATAGACCAGGCAGGCGACCTGCACATTGTACTTGGTCTGACCACCGAACTGGATAGTTGGATGGATATGGAAAAAGTACTCGACAAGGCTGCTGATGCAAAGAAATACGCTTCCACACGCGTAAAACCCAACTGGCTCAAGATCTTTGTTGACGGCACAGTGGAGCCTGGTACCGGTTTCGTGGAGCCGCTCTATCCCGACGGACATCAGGGCGTTGTCCTCTGGACGGAAGAGGAACTTACCGATATCACGCGCAAGGCTAACGAGAAAGGGGTGACCGTCCACACACACGTCATGGGTAACAAGGGTGTCAACCGCATTGTCAATGCCTACATCAACGGCGGTAATGACGAGATGCGTAATACGCTGGTACACGTGCATAGCGTCTATCCGGAGGATTACAAGCGTATGGCCGACCATAACATCTATGTCACCGAAGGCATGCTCTGGCACCATTTCTCCAACGACAAGCAGGAATTGCTGAAGGCTGGCTATGTACCCAAAGGCATGGAGGACAAGAGTTATCCGATGAAATCATACTTCGACCACGGCATCGTCATGTCGTCGCACTCCGACTTCCCCGCACTGAGCGGCAGTCCTGACGACCCGTTCGGCATCATGGAGGTGGCAGTGACAGGCGTGTATTACCCTGAGCAGGCAAAGCCCTGGTGGCCGGAAGAGTTGCTGACCCGTGAGCAGGCGCTCACTGCTCTGACCATCAACGTGGCCAAACAGATGTTCATCGAGAAAGAGCGTGGCAGTATAAGCACTGGCAAGTATGCCGACTTCCTACTCGTTACAAAAGACGTGCTCACATGTCCCGAAAATGAGATACATGAGGCTAAGACTGCAGCCACCTACTTTGAGGGGAAGAAAGTATTCTCGATGTAAATTAAGAACAGAGAAAAATCCAACAAATAAAACTGAAAATTCGTATGCAAATGACAAAGAAGATGCTGTCGCTCATCACGTTGGTGAGCATAGTGTTTGGTATGAGTATGCTTGTCAACTGCTCAAGTTCAGACAACCCAAGCAGTGGAGGCACCACTGCCGAAAAGGCAGACCTCGTGGTCTATGGCAAGGTGTTCACTTCTGAAGGCAATCAGATTGTAGAAGCCTTTGCCGTGAAGGACGGCAAGTATGTCTATGTAGGCGACAAGGCTGGTGCCAAAGCCTTTGTGGAAGATGGCAAGACTGAGGTGGTGGACTACACCGGGAAAGGTCTTGTGATGCCCGCCTGCGGCAACGGTCATGCCCATTATTCGATGGGTTACGCCATCGGGGCCGTCGGGACCATCATGGAAATGACGGACAATGAGGACAAGTTCTTCAATGAAATCGTCCCCGCTGCTGTTAGGAAAGCCAGGGAGACAGGGGCTTCGGCTATCTTCGGGCAAGGCTGGGATGTGATGAAGTATCCGGTGGACCTGGACTACCGCAAGAAGTTGGATGCTATCTGCAGCGACATCCCCATCTACTTTGCCGACAATGAGGGACACAAGGGGTTGGTAAATACCATCATGCTGGTCAAGGCAGGCATCATGAAAGAAGACGGCACCTATGTGAAGACGGACATACGTGGCGGCGAGATTGTGCTGGGTGCCGACGGCAAGCCTAATGGCTATGTGAAAGAACAGGCGGGCACCTATGTACGTTCTTTCTTGGACAACGAGAAACTCTTTTCTGTTGACATAGCAAAACAGAATATGGCCAGCATCCAGGAGCAACTGCTCGAGGAGGGCTATACGATGTATCTCGACGGCTACTCCACCTACTTCTTCAATGAGAGTTTCTATAAGGCCGCCCATGAGTTGGATCAGGCCGGCAACATGAAATTCGTGTTGGGAACGGCCTACGAAATGGATAGTTGGATGGATGTGGACGCTGTCTTGGCCAAAGCCGCAGACGCCAAGAAATATTCTTCCACACGCGTAAAGACAAACTGGCTCAAACTCTTCATGGACGGCACGGTGGAAAGCGGCACAGGATTTGTAGACCCGCTCTATCCTGACGGGCACCAGGGTATCCCCAACTGGACGGAAGAGGAACTGACCGAGATCACGCGCAAGGCCAACGAAAAGGGCATCACCATGCACGTACACGTGATGGGTAACAAGGGTGTCACACGCCTTGTCAATGCCTATATCAATGGCGGAAAGGACGAGTTGCGCAACACGCTTGTACATGTGTACAGCGTCAGTGAGCCAGACTATCAGCGTATAGCCCTCCACAACATCTATGTCACCTCAGGCATGCTTTGGCATCATGCCGACGACCCGCTGCAGGAGCAACTGCTGCGCGAACTCCCTGAAGGCTTGAAGGACAAAGGCTATCCGATGAAGTCATTCTTTGACTATGGCATCAACATATCTTCACACACAGACTACCCCGCCTTGAGCGGAGCCCCCGACGACCCGTTCAGTATCATGGAGATTACGCAGACGGGTGATTATTATGCCGAGGTGGGGAAACCTTGGTGGACAGAAGAATGCATTACCCGTGAGCAGGCTCTCACCGCCCTAACCATCAACGTGGCCAGGCAGATGTTTCTTGAGGACGAACGCGGCAGCATCAAGACTGGCAAGTATGCCGACTTCCTGCTAGTCACGAAGGACGTGCTGACCTGCCCAGTAACAGAGATACATGAGGCCAAACCTGCTGCCACCTACTTCGAGGGCAAGAAAGTTTTCTCTGAGTAAAGTGCACGGTCAACAGCCCACCAATATGCGTGGAACAAGGGGAATTTCTGAGACCAGACCTTCAAAATATGCAAAAACTGTTGCAAAATCTGCAAAATTTACCATGACAGGCTGATTTGATTTGCCGGTATAGAGGAAAAACGCTATCTTTGCATAAAAACAACCTATTAATGTTTAACAATTTTAAAATTAAGATCAACATGAAGAAAAGAAAACTACTCTTCACATCTCTTGCCCTGTTTTTGGGATGCCTCACAGGCGGCAGCGGGGCAATGGGGCAGAATGGTATGGAATCAATCTTTAATCAGACACAAACCACCTCAGCCTCTTGGGAGGCCCTGACAGGAGGTTCCACTACGGGAAAGGTGCTTGGTGCTTCAGGTGTTACTTCGTATTACTACGTCAAGGAAAGCCAAAATTTCACCAATACCACCCCTGGCGGCAGCGGACTGACCATCAAGGGCACGGTGTATCTCTACTTTCCTGCATTTGTCAAGATCAACTGTGTAGGAGCCGATGCTGACGGAGCCACTGGCGCAGGTGCCGGCATCGAACTGGCAGAGGGCAACACGCTCTACATTATCGGTTGCGGATCCTTAACACCAGATGGTAAAAACTTTGTCCCTGAATACGTGATTACCGCTAAAGGCGGTAAGGCTGCCAATGGCGGCAATGGCGGCAATGGTACTGACTCTTGGAATGGTAGTAAAAGGTATCGGGGCGGAAACGGTGGTGCCGGTGGTTATGGCGGCGGCGGTGCTGGTGCAGGCATTGGTACACGTGGTGCCAATGGCGGCGCTGGCGGCGTAGGCGGCGTAGCAACAGAAGTTGGGAATACCACTAACATGGCCGGTAATTATGGTGAGGACGGTAGTGCCGGTAGTACTGCTGGAAATATGGGTAAACTCTATGTGGAACAGACTTTCGGTATCCGTGTGGCAGCCACTGGAGGCAGCGCTGGTACCAGTGGTGGCAACGGCGGCAACAGAGGCAGAAACGCTTTTCTCGATCCAGGAAATAACTACTCACTGGCTGGTGGTGCCGGCGGCGGCGCTGGCGGTTTCGGCGGTGCAGCCAATAACATCGGTACCGGTGGCCCCGGCGGTGGCGGCGGTGGCGGCGGTGCCAGCGGTAGCATCAAATGGGCCGCTAGTAATTTTCTCTATGCAGGTGCTCATGGAGGCGCCGGCGGTAAAAATGCCGATGGAAGTTCGGCTGCCAATGGTACAGAAAGTCTGATGGATAATCCTGAAAACGCAGAAATCAAGGAAGGTTATGCTGGCCCTTATAGTGACCGCGGGTGGAGTGATAGTGATGGAGACAATCGTGCAAGTGGTGGCTCTGGTGGCGGTTATGGCAATGCCTCAGCCGAAGGTGCGGTGAACTCAGGCGAGGAGGCCAAACTGACGTACAACATCACTTATATCCCTGAGAAGACAAAAGTCAACGGAACGAATACCAACCCTGTAGCGGTTACATATTCTCCCTCAAGTGCCACCTTCATCACACTGCCGAAGAATGAGATAGAGGGCTACCAGTGGGTATTGTACGTCTATGGTAAGGACTGCAGCGCCGCTGGCACTAAACCAAGTAAATACACCATAGCAGAAAATGTATTCCATGGAGGTGCTTATGATAAAGAAGTATATCGCACCATACTTCTCGCCGATGTATATGGCGACATTACTTTCAAGGAGGTGAAAGGCGCATGTGTCCTCAAAAATAGTGGCAACAATGAGGAGATAATCAACACCTTCCTGAATAACGAGTACCCTGTAACGGTCAGACTCCAGAATCGTACGCTCTATAAAGACGGCAATTGGAACACCCTCTGTCTGCCCTTCGATATGACCGCAGAGCAGATTAACGATTCTCCGTTGGCCGGAGCAAAGATTGTGAAAATGGATGAGGATCTGAGTGGATTCTATCCAGATGGTGCTAAAGGAACAAAAGACCCTGTTCTCTTGTTCGCATTTAAGAATGCTGATGCTATACAGCGAGGCAAGCCTTATCTAGTGAAGTGGACATCAGGAAATGCCCTTGTGGATGATAGTGAAAACGATATACATCAACTGGACTTCCAGGGCGTGACGGTCAAGGCAACAACTCCTGGCAGTTGGTCTGGCGATGGCGGGTTTGGAGGTGAAATCATTTTCCAAGGAACGTTCTCATCATCAGAGACACTGAGCGCTAATGACAAAACGAAGTTAGTTCTAGGTAAAAACAGCACTCTCTACTATCCCTCAAGCAACATCAACGTTGGCGGCTGCCGTGGCTACTTTATCGTTCCCCCAGATTATGCAGGCACGCGAGGTATTATGATGAGTTTCGATGACGGAGAGACCACAAGCATTCAGACGTTCAAGGTCAAGGGCGAGGACCAGAATGACGGTCCCATCTATAACCTCAACGGTCAGCGCCTCAGTGCTCCGCAGAAGGGCATTAATATAATAAACGGTAAAAAATACGTGGTTAAATAACAATTTAAAATATATAAAAACAATGAAAAAGAAGATTTTTACAATATTTGCAGCCGCAGCGCTCATATTGGGCATGACTGGTTGCACGGTAGAGGATAATCCATCATCCGCTGATAACACTGCTACGGAAAAGGAATTTATCGGCCTGTGGTATGAAGATTTTGAATATGCCGACGAAACCGAGGAAGGCATACCTTTCAGCAGAGTGCTACTGGCAGTAAAGGTCGATGAAGACCATACTGGCTACATCATCGCAGGTGTCTTCGACGAGATCGGCGACGAACCGGTGGAGGTCTATGGCGGTCCTGAGGAAGCCTACTTCTCGTGGAAGTTATTAGAAGACGGTAGGGTACAACTTGGTGACCCTGATACTGGTGAGACCTATGATCTTCCCCACAGTTTGACCCGTGGCGACGGCAATTACGGCAAGAATATAACCAATGTAGCCGAAACGAAGATAAAACTTTCCGACAAAACTGTGACGATGACCAACAACGACGGAACCCATACGCTTGCCAAGGCTAATGCCGAAAAGGAGGAAGCCATCAAGGAGGAACTCAAACAAAAAATCAAGTCGAATGTAGGCTTGAAATTAGGAGGAGCAACTTCAGATAATTTCAATGCGGACAATATCCGTTAATATAATCATAATATGAGATGAAAAGATTATCTATATTATCTTTCCTCGCCTTATTTGCGGGCACCCTGACACATCAGGGTGCCGCTTGGGCGCAGGAGGACACAAAAGATGAGAACTGGGGTCAGATTAAGACGGCAACGAGTGAGTGGACCCACATCACGGCTGGAAGCACCAAGGGTTTCGAACTGAGAAATGAGTACTACTACGTAACAAAAGACCTCACCTTCACCAATGAAAACGGCGGTGACGGACAGGGTAGCGGTCTCTATGTGCAGGCAGGCAGAACGGTGAATCTTTACATTCCTGCCGGAGTGACAATCACCGCAATAGGCGCTGACGCTGACACCACCTCTGCTGCAGGCGCCGGCATTCTGCTACCATCGGGTTCTACACTCAACATCCTCGGCAGCGGCACGGTGATAGCCACTGGCGGTAATGCAGCCAACGGCAAAAACGGCGGCAAAGGAACTGACGGTATGGAGGATACCGAAAGTCCCAAGACATGGTTCTTAGGAAAGAAGATTCTATGCGGTCTCGGTGGTGCCGGTGGTCACGGTGGCGGAGGTGCCGGTGCAGGCATCGGCACTGCTGGCGGCAAAGGCGGTAACGGTGCTCCAATGACGAGAGAAGAGAATCGTCCGCAATCCATGGCAGAATGGACCGGTGGAGATGTCCCTGGACGAAAAGGTGACGACGGCGAGGCTGGTGCTACGGCTGCAGCCATGGGTAAACTCTTTGTACAGTCCACCATTACAATCAAAGCCCAAGGAGGTGCCAAAGGCAATGGTGGCACGCATGGTCAATGCGGTAAAGTATTGTGTGGTGGCGGAGAGATTGAAGTCACAGACATTCACATGGTGAATGGAATACCTATCCCAGAAATTGAAGTCAAAGACCTGCAAAGTATCGCAGGTGGCGGAGGCGGCGGAGGCGGTGCCGGCGGCGGCAGCGCTCAGGCTATCGGTACTGGTGGTGCCGGTGGCGGCGGTGGCGCTTCTGGTGCCTGTGGCAGCGCCTGTGCCAAAAACGCTTGGCTATCCTCCGACTGGGGTTCGGTAGGTGCCGGTGGCGGTGAAGGTGGTAAAGGTACCGATGCTAACGATGGAGAAAAGGGTAATAGTTGCTGGTTCCAGGGTGATGACGGCATTTTTGATGACATGGACAACCACAAGCCAGGTGGCAAAGGCGGTGCTAAAGGCTCGGCCAGTGTTGCCGAATCAGCAGGTGCTGCTACCCCTCTCACTTACACTGTTAGTTATTACGCTATTGCTGCTACAACCTCGAAGACCAGTGACACCTATGAAGTAGGTAACAGCACAAAGATTACCCTGCCCATGCTTTCTGGCGGCAGTGCTGCTCAAAACAGGTACAAGTGGATACTGAGTATCTATGGCAACGTAGCAGGAGAGACTACGGGACACTGTGGTGGCCCCAATGGTGATGTATATGCGCCAGGCGACGTTGTTGACATCAGCAACATCTATGGTGCCATTGAGTTCTGCGCTGTCTATGTAGGCTGCGAGATTGACTGCCAAAACAATACGTCAAGCAGTTGGGACTTAGCATGGAGTAAAGCAGTGGCTCCTAAATATACTCTTGTTGACTTGAAGAACCGCACGCTCTACAGAGACGGCTACTGGAACACGCTGACCCTGCCATTCAGTCTCTCGAAAGAGAAACTGGCCACGACCTGTCTGGCAGGCGCTGACATCCGCACGTTCAAGGAAGCATCGTGGGACGCAGCAAATGAGTGCCTGACAATTAGTTTCTCAAAAGAAAACGATGGCGAGATTAAAGCCGGTGTACCTTGTATCATCCGCTGGGGAGATCCAAGTAATGCTCCTGGTGGCACCATTGAGAACCCCAGTTTCACGAATGTCACAATCGAGATGGAAGATCAGGAATATCTAGACGAAGAGGAATGGAGCGAATCTGCCAACAAATTCGAAACTGAGTCCGGAGGTCTTCGCTTCCAGGCACAGATCGCACCAGTTCAGGTGCAATCTGGCGATAAAGCATTCTTGCTCGGTGCTAATAATAAACTTTATAAGCCCAACAATCAACTTTGGGTGTATGCTAGTCATGCTTACTTCACATATAACAGGAAAAGCGGTATCGCTTTGACCCGTTCAATCGTGCTTGACTTTGGCGAGGAAGACGATCAGGTGACCACCTACATCGATGACATCAAGATGGATGACAATCGAGAAGGCACCGTGAAAGGTGCTTTGGAGGGCATCTTCAACCTCAATGGCCAGCGCCTCAGCGCACCTCGCAAGGGCCTGAACATCATCAATGGTAAAAAAGTCTTGATCAAGTAAGTAACAGAGGATCTCTGACGTTTTGTGAGGTCTATCGACCCTAATGCAAGAAGTGCCTGCCATTACGGCAGGCACTTCTTTTGTCACATAGGCCTGAACTCTGCTATAGATCGTCAACGATGAGATGACGGCCCGCTGGAGGTTTACTTCACTTTTGTAGCGATACGCTCATCCGAGGAGATTTCAAGGCCGGCATGGTAAGCATCGAAATCAACCTTTGCCTTCGTGAAGTCAGGGGTGTTGAAAGAGAAGATACTCTCCTCGTAATATTCCTTAGGATTACGTTGCGGCAGCATGAACGGTTTAGAGAAATGGCCCTTATCGTCGATGGCGGCCAGATAGAGCCTACTGTAATAGCCATCGTCGCGACGACTGGTGAAAACAATCCAGCGGGAGTTGGTCGTCCAGTTATGGTAACTGTCGGCCTTCGGACTGTTGATTTCACTGAGTTCGCGGGCTTCCCCCGTCTGCAGGTCGAGGAGCCACTGCTGACTCTCCTCGTGCCAGATGGAGAAGTAGCCATAGTCCATAAGGGTGAAGAGCAGGTACTGCCCGTCATAACTGGGGCGAGGCCATGTCAGGCTCTTCCCCATCGCCACGGCATTGAAGATGGTATCCACCCGTTCACCAAACGTCCCCGTCGCCGGGTCGAAACTGATCTTGCAGAGGTTATACTTCTCGTCCTGATAGTGCGACGGGTATTCCTGCTGCTTACAGGTCATATAATACAAGGTCTTACCATCGGGAGAGAAGACTGGTGAGTTTTCACTCCACTCCTTGGTGGAAAGTAGGGTGTCTGTCAGCACCTCGTGGGTAGTGGGATTATAGACAAAGACGTCGCTCGACAGGTCGAACACCTCGATGCGTGCCCCTTCCTGGGCTCCTGGCCTGTGGGGCGATGGGTACTCCGTGATATGGAAGCCCTGGCGGGTCTGATTGGTGGAGAAAGCACAATATTTCCCACTGGGATGCCAGTAGGGATAGACCATCGAACCGCCCAACTGGTCATTACTGGCCTTGAGCCATTCCCTCTTGCCGCCAATCTGGAACATGGTGGCGCCATGGTCGCCGCGAACATGGAACACGAACTTAGCGGGATCGGTCTGATGAGCCGTATGGCAGTTCACACACATACCAGGCACCTGTGTGTTCTCGATGATAGCATATTCGTCGAATGATGATAAGTCGCGCTGGTAGAGACCCATCTTACTGAACACCTCGTAGCCTGGGGCAATACGACGGTAGGTCAGTCCCCACTCTTCCATCGAATATGGGCTGACAGTGACGGTGAAATCCTGATATTGCTGCCACTGGCCGTCTTTCTTCATGCAGACGGTGAAGGTCAGTTGTCCACCCTTGTTCTGCTGTGTCAGGGAGTGCCACTCGTCGATTGCGAAGTCGGCATAGTCGCCCTGCACATGGAGTTCTCCGCCCTTCGAGCCTTTAACGACGACATCCATGAGGTCAATCGTCTCGTCGATGCTATTGAAGTTGAGTGGAGCAATCTCTACGGGAATAGTCACACCGACATAGTCTGGATATATCCCTGGCAGCGCATCTATCTTTGTCGGATTCTCCACCTGACTAGTACACCCTAGGATACCCAAGACACCAAGTACACCTAGTATATATCTTCTCATCATCATTTCCCTACCGTTAAATAATACCATACCGTGTTTCTAAACTGCGCCAGCGATGAAGCATCCCTGCCACCAGAGGAATAGATGCGCGTAAACTCGTTCATCCTCTGGAGCATCATCGGACTGAGGAGTCCTTGGGGCGGTTGCTGTCGCTGCTGCATGAAGGCGAAGGCGATGGCCTCCTGACAACTGCGTGGGTTATACTGTATCTGACTCTGCACATACTGGACATACTGCATGAAGCGCGGAATGTCCCTGTCGAGCAGCGGTGCCATCAAGAGATACTGCGCAGCCATCTGGTTCTGGTGGTTGTGCATGAACAGTTGACCGCATATCTTGTCCAGTTCACGGTCGCTGAACAGGAAATCCTCCTTCAACTGATACTGGCGCAGGGTACCATAGAGTGGATGGGCATTGATGGCTTTCTCATCACCGAGCATCGCCATCACACGCTGGGCAAAGGGTCGGTAGAAGATAGTCTTCTCCAGCATCTTCAGATATTTCTCCGCTACCTTATACTGGCCGTTGATCAGGTTCGTCTCTACCAGGCGCTTCACCACGCGGGCACTCTTATTATAATTAGGTATGGCCTCCATCGCCTCAAAGGCGAAGCGCTGGGCAGTGTTCACCAGTCCGAGATGGAAGTATATCTCTCCCGTCAGTTGCGTGGTAGCGAAATTGCGCTCGAACTTCGGCAACAGGCCTTCCGAGCCCCGCTGATAGAAGTCGAAGGCACGCTCACCCAACTGGTTCGTCATGGCCAAGGCGAGGTTCGTTGCACTCACGCTCATCGGCAGGTCAGGCGTCTGTCTCTCTGCCTTGGCGATAACGCCATCCCAGTCTTTCACTCTGACGAGGTAGTCATATTCTATCAACTCATACTTCTTCACGTCAAAACCGCTTGGCACGAGCAATAGGCCAGCCACCGCCACCACGGCGAATGTTCCCACGAAGATGGGTCGATTGACTTTCATCTCCCGGACTATTCGCATGCACAAGAGTCGCTGGAGACCCCATATCACCATGGGAATCACCATCAGCACGTATGGCAGCATCTCTGGGAAGCGGTAATACCCCACTCCGAGCATCAGGCGCATCAATGGATATGGCAATATCCATGCGCTGGCGAAGATACAGGCCAGCGACAGGAGGACGGCAGCGGTCGCCAACGGCCACGGTGACAGCATCACCGCCACCAACAGCACCATCGGACCGATGAGCCAGTAGAGCAGTGGAATGGCTATTATTACTACTAGGAATCTTAAATATCCTTGGTGCCCTATGTTTCCCAGGATTCCAAGGATTCCTAGCGCGATGACGAGCGCCACGGAATAGGTCAGTAGCACGCTCTCGTCACCCATGGCATACCACAGCATCACGACGGGGATAAAACTCAACGCATAGAACTGTGCGCTGCGAGGCATCACGCGCCACGTGAGACGCTGTACCAGCATAAACACGACGGCCAAGACGACTGCTCCGATGGTCACACTGTTATAGAACTGTGTCAGGAACTCTGCGACATATCTGGCGAAGCCGCCAGGCTCAGTCATCCGTTCGCAGAAATAGTCACCGTCAAAGAGAAACAGTTGTAACTGCTCCTGATAGGTCAGCGCGAACGGGTAACGGTACCGCCAGAAGAGGAATACCGCCAGGCCCAACAAGATGGTTAGCCCGATCTTCCAGTAGTTACTCAGGAATTTCTTCATTCGTATCGGCATTCATCGTTACGACACGCCCGTCGGGATACTTACGCTTATAGGTCAGCGGGTAGAGGGATTTCAGGAAGTCGCCCAGCACGGTACCGCTGAGGCTCTTGGCCATCTGGCGGGTATAGTTCTTATACACCAGGTGGAAACTGTCGGCCCGCTGCTGGATGTACTTTGCCTGCACGGAGTCGCCCTGTTTCTGGAGAGAGACGATATTCTTACGCATCTTCCCAAGTTGAACATTATGGATCTCCGTGCGCACCTTCCACTGCTCCAGCGAGTCATTCTGTGGTGTACCCGTAGCATGACTGACACTGTCGATGACAATATTGACGGTACCCGGTTCTCCGACAATCAGCAGGGGCTGCACGCCCAGGCGATAGTGGTAGTCGAGCAGGATCTTATACATCTGCACCGTATCCTTGGTAAAGTCTTTGGTGAAGTGGAACTTACCATCGGTAATCTCCATCGAATCAACATACTCAGCCGTCTTCGGCCCGAAGAGGGGCACTACGAAGATACGCTTTCCCTCATACTGTTCACCGTTCACCACGCCCTCGATGTGGCACTTGCCGTCGTTGACTGTCTGCTGGCAACTGAAGAGCATCGTCCCAGCCACCGCACTCAACATGCATAATAGAATCTTCTTCATGTCTAATTATCTTATTTTTACCTTTTTTCTCTCGTTGCCGAACACCTGCCGATAGGTCTCGTGGGCATCTAACGCCACCTTCGTCTTCGTGAAGTCAGGACAGTTGTAGGCATCCATCATCTCCCGATAGAACTTCCTCGGATGGCGCTGTGGCAGGAGGAACGGCTTTGACACGCGTCCCTGCCCGTCGATCGAGGCCAGATAGAGTTTTGTATAGACACCGTCTTCCCGCTTTGAACTGAACACGAACCAGCGGCTGTTCCCATTCCAGTTGTGGAAACTCTCGCTCTGGCCGCTATTCACCTCCTTCAGTTCGCGGCTCTCGCCCGTCTGCAGATCCATCAGCCAGAGGTCGGCATCGTCCTGACTCACGGGGAAATTCCCCCGGCTGCTCATACAGTACATCAGCCACCGTCCGTCGTAACTGGGACGTGCCAGCACATAACTCTTGTCTGTGGCAGGCCCGTTCAGCAGGGTATCGACGGTCTCACCAAACCTGCCCGTCGTGGCATCGAAGCCGATACGGCAGAGTGAGCACTTCACCTTCTCGTATTCTGCTGGCACGCGACAGGGCTTCGACGTACTGTAGTATATCCATTTCCCGTCATGCGAGAAGGCGGGGAATATCTCTAAGTCGTCGGTCTGCATCAGTGGCGACAGGATCAGTTCGTTGGTTCGGGTGTCGAGCACCTCCACGTTGCTGAACTTATGATAGACCTCAATACGCTGTCCAGTACCCGTAAAGAAACTCTGGTGCACGGAGTTCACGGCCAGTGCCACATAGTCACCTTCGGGATGCCAGTAACTGTAGGAGCCTGCCGCCTTCGTGGAGTCGGTCTTTGTCTCCACCCATGTCTGCCGACCGTCCTTCTGAATCATCGTTCCACCGCCTTCTCCGCGCATCTGCAAGGTGATGCGGTTGGGATTCGTGCGATTAGCCGTATGACAGTTGAAGCAGCGTCCTGGCACCACAGTCTCCGTCAGGATGGCATACTCGTCGAAAGTCTGGAGGTCACGCTGGTAGATGCCGATGTCACCTCCCACCTCATAGCCTGGCTTGATACGGCGGTAGGTCAGTCCCCATTCTTCAAGGGGATAGTCACTGACGCTCACGGTGAAGTCCTTATATTGCTTCCACTGGCCGTCCCTCTCCACACTGACTGTGAAGGTAATCGTCCCACCCTGGTTCTGCTTGGTCAACTGGTGCCAGTCATCAACATCGAAGTCGGCTTCATTACCCTGAACATGCAGTTCACCGCCCTTACTGCCACGGACCACCACATCCATGGCGTCGATTGTCTCGTCAGCAAAGTTGAAGTTCAACGGGGCGATGTCCACAGGGATCGTCACCCCGATATAGTCGGGATATATCTCTGGCAGTGCATCTACCTTCGAAGGATTCTCCACTTTACTGGTACATCCTAGAACACCCAGAACACCTAGAACACCTAGAAAATCTAGTATCCTCTTCATTGTCCCCTCCTTTCCATCATCCGCTGTACATATTTAGCGTATGCCGATCCTGGGGCATTGCCACGCAACTGGATGCAGCGCATCGCATCCTGATAGCCCAGCGGCATCTCACGATAGCCGCCATACTGCTGCACCATGCCCATATACTGTTGAAAGCCCTGCACGTTCCCCTTCAGGAGCATCTGCCCCATGAAGTAGTCGAGCGCCATCTTGTTAGTCTGGTTGTCCATAAAAAGCAGACCGAACATCTTGTCGATTTCCTCGTAACTATACAGGAAACTCTCCTTATATCTCAGTTGGCGCATCTTCCCATAGACGGGATGCACATTGATCTTCGCCTCATCTTTCATCAGCGCCTCGGCCTCCTCAGCCCAAGCGCGATAGAAAAGCGACTTCTTCAGCAGGTCGAGTTGCTTGGCAGCCGTCTGGTAATGGCCGTTCACAATCATACACTCAGCAATCCGCTTGGTGCAGCGCCCACTCTTCTTGGCGTTAAGGATCGACTCCTGTGTATCGAACATATAGCGCTGCGCTGAGTTCACCATGCCTAAGCGCCAGAAAGTCTCCGCTGTTGGAAGCATCGACGTCAGGTCGCGCACTCGGGGCATTATCAGCGCATCTTCCCCACTCTGATAGAAATCGAACATACGATCGGCCAAGAGTCGTTTCTGCGACAGCGCAAGGTTCACGCAGTTCGACCAGAACGGGGTATTCACCTGGTACTTCCCAGCCCGCTTCACGACCTCATCCCACCGTTCGTTCCTGACGAGGTAGTCCAGCCGGATCAGTTCATACATATCCTTGTCGTAGCCGCTCCATTGCGGATAGTGCAACGGGATGCGGTAGTAGGTCAGCCCCGTCATCGCCATCTGCAACGGCCACTGCGGCAACAGCCATGCATAGACCATTACTTGCACCGCCACGAGCCATCCTGCCGACCAGAGGTGCTTCCACCCCCATTGCAACACGCGGATGATGACGTACAGCCAGACCACCGGTCCTATCAGCCAATAGGCAACAGGCACGATGACAATATCCAGCCATGACAGTGATTTCCCGTACCGCACACATGCTAGTGTCAAGGCCAGGACCACTGCCACTGGCAACGAGAGCATCACGTTGATATCGCCCATCAGCCACCAGAACAGAGCCACGGGAACCAGACTCAGACATATAGAGACGGTCCCCTGTGTCAACAGCCTCAACGTCAGCCGTTGTAAGGCAACGAAGAGCAAGGCCAGCAACAGGGCGCCCAACCACTCCACATAATAGAACTGCACGATGAACTCGCCCAACCAGTCTGCCAAGCCTCCTGGCAGACTGATCCGTTCCACGAAGTAGTCCCATGTCCAGAGGAAGAGTTGATACTGTTCATGATACGACATGGCATGGGGATAGCCCACATACCAGAACAAGAAGATGCCGATGCCCACGAGCACCGACAATCCCCAGTTCCAGTATCTATTTGCCGCTTTAGTCATTTCCGCTGCAAAAGTACGCATTCTTTTTCAAACAGCCAAGTCTTTCGGGCATTATTTGAACAAACAGAATTACGCAACGGGTCCCTTGTGAATCAGCACTTCCTGTAGTACAATACCTGGGTCAAGCAGATAGACGCGTAACCGCTGACGCCCCTTTTCTTTTACAGGGATACTACGGGAGGCATACCCACGCAGCACGTTCCAGCGCCACTCTGCCGTGAAGTCGTCGGCGTGGATGGAGAATACCTCGGGCTGACCGTCGATTCTCTTCATCTCCTTAACGGTCTTTTGTTGATTCCTGTTATCTCTATGCGTGGCTGCTGCCCTCGGGCATCCTCTTTCCGCCACTCGACGGTGACGGTCTTCTGTTCACCTGGCATCAGGGTGATATAGTTGTCGCTATAGATGGCGGGGAGGATCTGTTCACCGTCCTCACCCTTCAGGTTCAGGCGGAGGAAGGGGGCGGGCACCTTGCTCTTGTTACTCAGCGTGACACGGGCGGTAAGGGCGGTGCCCTCACTGGTGACCGTCATCTGCTGAGCCACCTCAGCCTTGGGCAGAGTCGCAAGTGCCTGATAGCAGCCCTCTTGCCTGCCCATGATATAGGTATTCTCTGAAACGATGCCCTTTTTGTCTGCCAAGGTCAGGCGCAGGAAGTAGATATCGGACGGTGCCTTGGGCATCAGCGTCGCGAGTCTCAGCAAGGACTGCGTGGTATCTTCCTGACTACTGAGCCTGACGCTCTGCCGACGGGTCGTCTTGCCATCCAGGTTATAGACGGTGACGGTGGCAGTGATGCCTTGGCAGTCGCCTGCCGAGTGGTTCACCACCTCGATGCTGTCAGTAAGGTGATTATACTGAATATGCAGTGGTTCGCAGGCTTTCTTACAGCCGAAGTAGGCGGCTGTCGGGTCGAAGTAGTAGTCGTAGGTCTGCCATACCATCGACGGCCAGCAGGGATGACTCATCCATAACAGGAGTCCTGCCCGGCTCTTGCTGGTCGATTCGAACATGGCGCGGTAGCCGTTGTAGTTGATTATCTGTGCCCAGCGGCTGAACGTTTCGGCATCCCTGGCCTGACCGAAGCCGTCCTCCACCATCTTGTTGAAGGTGGCCGCGCGCTGTGCGCCCTGTAGTGTGAAGTCGTGCTGTCCCCATTGGCGTGACTGGGGCCAGAGGGCTTCGGATGAGAAGGTACGCTGCAGGCTCTCGATGTTCATCACGTTGGGCATGCCGCGCTCAGAGTGTATCTTGCCGCTCTGCTTCTCGTAATACTCTTTCATCGACAAGGCACGGTAAGGACCTCCACCACTGACGCCTTCTGAAGAGGAATGGGAGATATACTCCATGCCGGGGGCCAACTGATGTACGTAGGCTCGCAGTTTGCGGTCGAGGGCCTCGGGCGGGAAGCCCTCGTTACGGCCGCAGTAGAGTCCGATGCTGGCATGGCTGCGCATGCGACGGGTATAGTCCTCGGCATTGCTGAGGAAGAGCAGGTTGTCGTAGGGGTCGGGACCGTCGGCGGGATTGGCCAGCCAGAAGTCCTGCCAGATCATGATGCCATGGCGGTCGCAAGCCTCGTAGAAAGCCTCGTCGCCAACCTGTCCCACCCAGTTGCGGATCATCGTGAAGTTCATATCGCGGTGGTACCCCACGGCGATGTCGTACTCCCGCTGACGGTAGAGCAGGTTGTGTTCGTCGAAACCCCAGTTGCCACCTAAGGGGATAAAGCGGCGACCGTTCACATAGATGCGGAGCGAGTCCTTGGCATCCTCGTAGGTCATCTGGCGCAGTCCGGCCTTGTATTTTAGTTGAGAGTGGAGAGTAGAGGGATGAGAGTTGACTGGTGCATCAGGAGTGAAGGTGAAGCCAGCATCATAGAGATAGGGCTCACCGTAGCCGTTGGGCCACCAGAGGCGGAAGTCGCTGCTGGTGAGTTGCGGGAACTGTTCGGGGCAGAAGGTGATCTCCTGCTCCGCCTGGGCGGGAATAGTGATGACCTTCTCGAACCTGACGTCACCGATGTAGCCGCTCAGCACGCCTGTCACAGACTTTGCATCATGATTATGCACAAAGACTGACGGCGTGACGGTCTTCTTGTCTCCCGCCAGTGTCGTCTGCACGTATGGGTCGCTCACTGTTACCATGCCAGTAGTGGTCAGATAGACTTCGTTCCAGATGCCTGCCTCACGGCCACGAGTCGTCGTGATCCAGTCCCAGCCCACGGTGGCGTGGAACGTGGGGTTGTCCGCCCCGAGGATGCCGCCATTGTACTGCGTGGAGTTCTCGTCCTTCTCCTTGATGGCGGCGAAGTGCTCGTTGCAGATGATTTCCACAGCCAAGTAGTTAGTACCTTGCCGCAGCAGTCCTGTCACATTGAACCTGCCCCGCATGAAGGCTCCCTCTATGCGGCCCAGTCGCTGTCCGTTCAGGAATACATTCGCCTTCCAGTTGATGCCGTCGAAGTGGAGCCACTGCTGTCCGCCCTCGACTGTCTGTACGTCAAACTCGTCGCGGTACCACCAGTTGCTGCGGAAGAACGATTCGGATATCTGGTCAATGTCGTCTGCATAGTTCGGGTTGGGCACCGCACCTATATTAATATATGAGGCCAGCACCGTGCCAGGTACTGTAGCCACGATCCAGTCGCTGGTGTCGAAGCCTGCCGAGGCGATCTGCTCGCCAGCAGCATCCACCTCCGAAGACCGCTGCAGATGCCACTGGCCACCGCTCAGGTCATAGCGTCCGTCGTGTTCACCGGCCACGGCGTGAGGAGTGACGATCTGCTTCTGCCTCGACAACACCTGCATCTCCCGCAGGGCATAGTAGCCAGCCTCGCCAGGCTCCTGCATCAGCAGCCTGACATAGCGGGCCGTTACATGCTCACCGTCGGCGATGGTCTTCCAGTCTTTCGCATCATCCGATGCCTGGATAGCCAGTTTCTTAGGGGCCTGATACCAGTCGAGCAGCACCTGTTCAATGGGCAGGCTCCTGCCAAGGTCGGTATATAGCCACTGCTCACCGCCGCCATTGCTGATCCACATACTGCTGAACGCCCGCGAGGGCATGGCCTCCACATAGTTGCCCTGCTCATCGAGGAGACTAAGTTCGGTGATGTCCCAATGTGCGGCTCCATCCATCTCCAGTACCAGGCGGAAGTGGTTCATGGCCGTAAGACCGTCCAGGGTGACCACCTCGTTCAGCACCCTTGCCGGAAGAAACTCCTGGGCCTCCTGCTTGTTGGGGTCGGAGTGCAGTTTATAGTGCAGAGCGGTACCAGGCAGTCTGCCGCCCTTCAGTTCTCCGATTGCCTGCCACTGCTGACCGTCGGCAGAGACTTCGCAGCGCAGACGATAGCCGTTCGTCGCCACCTTGTCGTCGTAGGCCACCATGCCTTGTATCCTGACCTTCTTAGCCTTGACCGTCAGGGCCTGTCCCCAGTCATATTGTAGCCACGTATGGGCTCCCATCAAGATATTCCTTGAGAACGGTCCGTCGTCGATGGCCCACTCGGCCTCTCGGCGGGGCAGCCGTCCGGCAGGTGTCGTCACGGTGAGCGTCGCAGGCTCCGAGGTGCCTGAAATGCCGTCCGTCGCCAGATGAGCCGTGTGGTTGTAGTCGCAGGCCGACGAGGCCCAGGCCGCCCTATGCAGGGCCACGTTGGTCAGGGCGTCGCTACTCGTCCAACTGACTGTTGGAGCAAAATACTCACTGGGATTACCTGGATACTGGCCGATACCTCTTGTCTGGTCGTCTGTACCCTGAACGGCCGTGCTCAGGATCATGCTGGCTGCTAATAGTAATTTCGTCATAAGTGGTAGTCTTTAGTTCTCTGATGCAAATGTACGAATAATTATTGAAATCAGAAAGTTTTTGGCAAGATAGTGTTGTACTTTGCCATCAGAGTACAAATTCGCCCCGCAGCGCTTGGTCGCTGCGGGGCGAATCTTATAGTTTCCCAATTTCTTCTATTGTTAGCCCTAAACTATCAGAAATGATTTCTATAGGAACACCTTTTGCTTTTAACTTCTGTGCGTTAGACATTCTTTCTGACGCCCGTCCTTCTTCAATGCCAGCGGCCCGTCCTTCTTCGATGCCAGCGGCTCGTCCTTCTTCAATACCAGCGGCTCGTCCTTCTTCAATACCAGCGGCTCGTCCTTCTTCAATGCCAGCAGCCCGTCCTTCTTCAATGCCAGCGGCCCGTCCTTCTTCGATGCCAGCAGCCCGTCCTTCTTGCAGTCCGACAATCCTCCCTTCTTCGATGCCAGCCGCTCTACCTTCTAATTTAGCAGTTTCAAAGGCATCATTCTGTACCATTAATGCATCAAGGTGTCGCTCGTATGCAATCTGGTCAGCCCTACTCATCTGCATATATTGCAGTTTTTTGCGGGCCTCCGCCAGACCTGGAGTCGTAGTGTCTTCTTTAATACGCCCGTTCTTTAAATAATCAAGCCATTCTTCTATTGGCGACTTTGCAATATCATTAAACTCATTTACACGTATGAGGAAGTATTCAGGAAATACTTCTTCCGGGGCCTTCATCTTGATGACATTATTCTCTTTGACGTTAATCTGGAGGGTATCTCCAGTATGCACACCCTTAAAAGTGTTGATTCCGTGGTAAAGATAGTCAGCCCCTTTGCCTAAATCGAAATAGAGGATGTTGATAGAATATACTTTCTTCACTTGGCTATAGCGCTGGCCAAGCGAGATATGCTCTGTGATGGCTTTAGCCACACCGTAGAGTATGCGTTCGAGATAGAATAATTGTGTCGTCAGTTGCACCTCGACGATGATAATGTCTCCCTTGGAGTCCTTGGCCTTGATATCGACACGGTTGAACTTGTCTTCCTCGTTGATCTGATTACCTTCACTCTCAAGGATCTCGTCAATTGTGATTTTCTCACCTAAAAGGACAGTGATCAGGCCTTCCAGAACATCGAAATTCGCCTTGTCGCGAAGCATTCGTTTCACGGCCCAGTCAAATCTTATGTACTTCTCGTTAATCATCACTTCTCCTTTCTTTGAATCTTTTCTTTTTGTTTCCATAGTAAATAATTCTTGATTAAACCGCTGCAAAGATACAAACAAAACTTCAAACCTCCAAACTTTTTTATGTTTATTTTAAAATGCAAACCGCCCCGCAGCGTTTGGTCGCTGCGGGGCGGAGAGTTTTAGATTATTGTAAATCTTACTTAGCCTTGAAGTGCCAGAAGGATGCTTCACCCCATGCGCCCTGAGAACCTCCGTCAGGATAAACAAGTGTCATCTTGTCACCTGTCAGATAGACAACCTCAAAGGTTGACGGCTTGTTACCGCCAGAGTTGATCTCGAACGGCCACAGGATAGAACCTGGATCAGTCTTCAGGTCAGCAACCTTCCAGTCGCTTGCCACAGAAGTGTCAACGGAGAAGGCACCGCCGCGGATCTTTGTACCATCAGCAGCATAGGAAGTAACTTGTCCTTCTGCCAGAGTCATGTAAGCGTCCAGGTCTCCATCACCGATGTTCGTACCAGTGTCGGTATGCTGCAACTGACCATTGAACTCATCAGAAGTAGTGACACCCCACCACTGACCATTACCTTCCTTACCAACAGAGGCACCATCACCAGGCATATAACCCATGTTACCCCAGACAGCACCTGTGACAGATGTATCCCAAGTCCATGACTTACCAGCCTCGTCATATCCTGCCATCAGACCTGCAGCGTCAGAATTGCTGGCGAAGCACCAATAAGTAGCCTCACTCCAACTACCTGTACCTGCATCAGCATAGACCAACTGCAGTTTGTCAGCAGTCAACTTCACAATATCAAAGTCTGTAGGAGTAGTACCACCGCCATTAATCTTGAAGGGGAAGAGGATGGTTGCAGCATCAGTGTGCAAGGTACCGAGTTTCCAAGGTACATCATTGACAGAAATCTTGTTGCCATTGTCATAATCCTTGATTTCGAAGGCACCCTTGCGAATCTGATTGCCAGCACCATCGAATGTCGTGATGGTTCCTTCCTCAGAGAAGACCATATAGGCATTGGAACTTTCCTCACCAGTGGCCACCCCCGTATTGGAGTGCTGGAGTTGGCCAGTCAGGTCTTCGGGAGGACATCCCCACCATTTACCGCTCGTCCAGTCTTCGCCAGGTGTATAACCGATGTTACCCCATACTGCACCATCTTCAAACACGGTGCCGTCCCATTTCCAGACTTTGGAACCACCGTCGCTACAAGCGATTTTCATTTCCAAGGACAGTTCGCCAGGAACTTCCACGGTAACATTGTTTGAGATAGTCACATCTTGACCGTTGAACTCACGTGAACGGACATAGAATGTCTGGTTAGGATCGGAACCGCGAGTGGGCTTCAGTGTAAACATACCTGAAGATGATCCTTTGGAAAGGATTACCTCACCACCCGATGCGTTCAGACGATAGATGGTAACAACTCGAGGACTTGTAAACGTGAAGTAGTTTCCAGTAGCAGACTCCACGTATGAGCCGTCCTCATTCATAGCCAACTGTGTGTATTTGAACCCAGCAGCCAGTTGTGATTCTGCAATAGCGTCTGGAGTGCTGACAGAATCCTTTGAGGGATCGCAGGATGCAAGCAGTCCAATTGCGCAGATGCCTAATAATATCTTTTTCATATACTCTTTTCTGTTATTATTAATTCAACATTCTAATTACCAGCCAGTGTATTCGCCAGATGCATCACCCCAGCCGTCATTCTGCTTAACACTGCCAAGTGACACCTGGCTTTCAGGCATCTTCTGGAATCCAGCCGTAGCCGTGTAGCGTGCAGCATAACCTCCGTTATGCGCGGTGTTCGTCTCAGCACGTCCGCAATAGTAAACGGGTTGATTCTCCTGCTTTGCCAAAGCGACAGAGGCGATGTGCCAGCGGCGGATATCATTCCAGCGAATACCTTCACAAGCCAGTTCCCAGCGGCGCTCGTTCTGCAGGGCTGTCAGAGAGTAAGAAGAGATAGGATCAAGACCTGCTCTTGCGCGAACCTTATTGATACCCTCCACATCTTCCTTCAACTCACTCTGCATCAACAGCACTTCTGCAAAGCGGATGAGCACGAGGTCGTGAATGTTGTCAAGTTGGAAGTTGTTTCCATAGCCACCCGACAGACCACCAGTCTCACCATACATCGCGTTCTCAAATAGCCACATGTTGCCATTCTGCTTGGTAAGGATTGGCGACCATTTCTTGCCGTAGAAGTCTGTTTCCTGAACGAAGTCATCACCACCGCCATACTTGTAAGTGCCAGAATAGGAAGATTTATCTGTCCAGTCCTGAATGGTTGCATCGCGGCGCATGTCATTAGGCTCAGCAGCCTTCCAGTCGTTGACGAGATTCGGACTTACAGGACCTGCGCCCCAACCCTGGCCAAACGGGAAGTGGTTCTCATAAGTAGCGTCACGAACGCCGAAGTGCAGGGCGATACCGTTACTGTATCCAATAGTGGTACTCCATGAGGCTAGTTTGTTGAACTTGATGGCAAACATGGACTCGGGGTTCACGCCATTGTCATCCTCAACCCACTGCAAGCCCTTACCTGCGGTGTAGGGATTATCCTCCACGGTGCAACGGTTGGTATAGGCCCAGAGGTTACGGAAGTCGGGAACCAATGAGTAGCCAGAGTTGTTCACACAGTCATCAATAGCGGTGATGACATCCTGCTTGGTCATTGTCGATCCGTCAGGAAGTTCAACAGAAGTGAGAGGATTGTAAGTTGTGTTAGATAGTTCTGCAGTGGAAGTACCATTTCCATAGAAACCAGTATAGAACAGCCATACGCGACCCAGCAGAGCCTCTGCCGTATATTTGTCCACGTGACCGTCGCTCTTGCGTACGTCGGGCATCATCTTGACAGCATCACGGAGATCCTGCAATATCTGTCCCCAAAGCACCTTCACATCGCCCTGAGTGACCAGTTCACCACTCGGGACTGTCAGCAGAGGTACGTTACCATACATAGAGGCCAGTTCATAGTAATAATAGGCGCGGAGGAACAGGGCCTCTCCCATGAACTGATTCTTCAGTTCGTCTGACATGGCAGTGCTGGGGAGTGCCTGAATCAGCGTGTTGGCACGGTTGATACCCTCGTAGCGCTGTCCCCAGAACACGTTGGTCATGTCGTTACCATAGTTACACATCAGGTCGAGTGCCTGCATCAGTTTATCGTTAGTACCGCCACCACCAAACTGGTCATCACTGGCCAGACATGCCATATACAGATATGAGCATTGAGGATTAGCGTGGGTTGCATTCAGGTTCTCATAGACACCGGCGAGTACGGCAACACCGTCTTCCTCCATGACAGGGAAGTTCTCGGTTGACAGACCGCTGATGTTTTCCACATTGTCAATGTCACACGAAGCAAGGCCAAGTGTAGCAATGGCTGCTGTTAATAAAAATATCTTTTTCATATAGCGTAGTCTGATTTTAGAATTTAACATTTACACCTACCATGTAAGTACGTGGCTGCGGATAGTTACCTACGTCAACACCCGTAACCCACTTTTCATCGGAGATTGACTTACCATTTTCAGGATCCATACCCTTGTATTTGGTAATGGTGAAGAGATTCTGGGCAGCGAAATAGAGACGAAGTTGCTGGAAAGGACTGCTCTTCCAGATGCTCTTGAAGTCGAAACCAACGGTCAGGTTCTGCAGACGGAAGTAGCCGGCATCCTCGATATAGATATCAGAGATAGCCATCCAGTTCACACCCTCACTCATCTTAGCCAGACGGGGATACTTGTCGCTGGTGCCAGGACCAGTCCAGTAGTCGAACACCTCAGTGGTGTAGTTCTCCATTTCACCGTCGGCGAACTTACGATAACTGCGAGCCACCTGCTGGCCGAGAGCGGCAAAGCCTGTCACGCTGATATCGAAGCCCTTATAGGCAGCGTTCAGAGAGAGACCCATGGTCACGTCAGGATGAGGATCACCGAGGTTGGTCTTGTCGTCGGCGTTGATGACACCGTCGCCATTGTTATCAGCAAACATCAGGTCGCCTACCTTCAGGCCTTCGCCCTGGAGTGAATTAGCGGCGTTACCACCACAGTTGGCATTGATATAATTCTGCAGGTCAGCCTCGTTCTGGATGACACCCAGTGTACGATAGCCATAGAAGTAACCGATAGGGAAGCCTTCCTCGAAACGGGCGATGTAGCCTGTACCCTGAGAGAGGTTGTCGCTACCGCCTTCGTTATACTTACGGTCACTGTTCACCTTTGTCACCTTATTCTTATTATAGGCGATGTTGTAGTTAATACCGTATGTGAAGTCCTTGCCAATCTGGTCGCGCCAGTTCAAGGCTACCTCAATACCGCTGTTACGCACGGTTCCTGCATTCTTCAATTGCTCAGAGAAACCTGTCGTCGGAGCGACGGGCACAGACACTAACAGGTCCTTCGTGGTCTTTTGGTACCAGTCGAAGGTAAGACCGAGTCGGCCACCGAGGAAGCGGGCATCGAGACCGAGGTCTAACTGCTCGGATGTCTCCCAGGTCAGTTCGTCGTTGGCAAGGCGTGCGGGATAAGCACCACTAGTGTAGGTATTCTTGTCATAGCCGAACGAATAGTTACCATAGGGGCCATACTGGAAGGTTGCCTGGTAAGCGAAGGAATCAGCGACGTTCTTGTTACCGTTCTGTCCCCAGCCGGCACGGATCTTCAGGAAGTCGAGCCAGGAAGATGTGCTCTGCATGAACTTTTCGTTGCTGACCACCCAACCTGCTGAGAATGAGGGGAAGTAACCCCAGCGGTGGCCGGGAGCAAACACAGAACTACCGTCTGCGCGGATAATGGCCGAGAACATGTAGGTCTCATTGAAGTCATAGTTCAGACGTCCGAAGTATGACATACCGCGAGAGTCGCCGTAGGGCGAGCCTTCGACTGTGGCTTTGGCATTGACATCCTTCATGAAGTCCATATAAGCATGGTTCAGATCACCGAAGATAGAGTTTGTTGCCTCGGCTTTCAAAGAGAAACCGTAGTCGGGTTTGGACATGCCGTACTCAGTACCAATGAGCACGTCGAAGTTATGCTTCTGTGCAAGGTTGAACTTATAGTTCAGGGTGTTTGTCGTGCTCCAGCCCCAGCCCAGACCAACCTGGTTAGTAGCAGAGTCGATATTACGGAAGCCACCATTCTGGTCATGAACGTGGAAGATAGGGAGATAGCAACGCCAACTCCAACTGCTCTGGTTGTAGTTGATCTGTCCACGATAGGTCAGGCCCTTGATGGGCTGGATTTCAATGTAACCCACAGCATTGATATTGAAACTGCGGCTCTTGTTGTTACCATCCTGAGAATTGATCATCACAGCGATTGGGTTGCTTGAGAACTGGTTGTAGTCGAACCAACCGTTGGTACCAGAATTCTTCAGATAGTCGTACATGGTGTATTCTCCATTGGCATCCTTCACAGGAATCAGAGGATTGGCACGCAGCATATTCGAGAGGGTATTCGAATACTGGTTGCCGATCTGGATACCCTGAGTCTGCTTATGCTGATAATAGACATTCTCACCAATCTTCACGACATCCATACCCTTGTCGTTGCGATAGATGACATGCTCAGAATTCAGACGGAAGGTGAAACGACGGAAGTCTGACTTGACAGGATTTCCGAACACACCGTCCTGATACTGATAACCTACACCCGTAGAGAATTTAGAAAAATCAGAACCTCCAGCAACGTTCAGGGCATGACTGGTTGTCACGGCATTCTTGTTGCGGATCTGATCAACCCAGTCAGTACCGGGGTTGTTGCCATTCTGATATTGGGCCAACAGGTCTGCGTCAATATATTTACTCCAGTCGCGTGGTTCGTCGCCAGAGTTGATGCGTACGAGATCCATTACATCCATATACTGCTTGGCATTCAGCATCTGAGGCAGACGATAGATATTTGACCAACCGATGTTACCATCGTAGGACACCTGAATCTTTCCAGCCTTACCCTGCTTGGTGGTCACGAGGATTACACCGTTGGCAGCAGCAGAACCGTAGATGGCGCAGGATGCAGCGTCCTTCAGTACGTCGATACGCTCAATGTCGGCAGGGTTCAGGTTGTTGATGTCACCACCAGCCACACCGTCGATAACGTAAAGAGGCGTAGTGTTACCATTTGTACCGGCACCGCGGATGGCCACCTTAAAGCCATCACCAGGCTGACCAGACACGGCCTGAATCGTCACACCAGGGCTCTGGCTCTGCAGGGCACCAAGCACCTGAGTGGTGTTCAACTTGGTGATGTCCTCACCCTTTACCTCAACGGTAGCACCAGTGACCAGTTTCTTCTTCTGGACACCGTAACCTACCACGACAACCTCGTCAAGCACGGCATTGTCGTCCTGCATGGTGATGTTGAGATGGTCCTGGTTGCCGACGGCAATTTCCTGAGTTTTGAAGCCGATGAACGACACGACGATCGTCGCACCTGGCTTGACATTAATGGAGAAGTTACCGTCAAAGTCAGTAACCACACCGTTGCCAGTGTTCCCTTTTTCCACTACGCTGGCTCCGATGACGGGACCCATAGCATCGACTACAGTACCTGTAATCTTCTTCGTTGCCTGCTGAACGTTCTGCACGTCGCCAGCGGCATAGGCGTTTGACGAGTACCCCAGACCCAGGAGAGCCATGGCACTCATCAGCAGCGCTGTCTTTTTAATTTTGCAATTCATACTTAAGTATTTACTATAGATTAATTGGTTTATATTAAACACAAGTTAGGGTTTACGGAGACATCGAGGCCTCCTGCCTGCAAGCCATCTATCAGGCTGCATGCCGAATAGTTAAGAAGAGTTGTTCTGGTTCATACGTTTTGGTTTCATTTTAAGTTATGTATTGTTAGTTGTAGTTACGTTAGTACATACTGAATCGATTGCAAAATTAAAACAAATTAATTAAATAACACCATCTTTTTTTGATAAATGTTGGTACTTTTTTACAAAAAAGGTGTTTTTCACGATAAAAACCGAGGAAAAATGCAAAAAAAAAGGAATAAGTGTAAAAATTACAATATCACTTTCGCCTTGTTTCGCGTATTTGTTGTAAAATTTACACTAAATATTCTTGCTACTTCCTATTATATGAATAAGGTGTAGGCCTCTTTAGTTAAAAAAAATGTAGATACTTTTGAAAACGGAATTCACTTTACCTTTCAGCCAGCACCTAACGCACTGGTTTCCAGACGATTCGGCTGAAGGGCGTTTTTTTGACTGGTGTAAACGGCCAATCATCCTCTTGCGCGTATCTAAAAGTTTGTGCCTTACTCCTTTTTCAGCCCATTTATGAGCCTTGGAAGCGGAAATAGTAGGCACTTTAGCGGAAATAGTAGGCACTTTAGCAACGATACCAGGCTCTTTTCGTCAGCGAGGAGCCACTTATTGTCCGTAAAGTGGCTCCTCTTCAGGCTATAGTGCCTTGGTTATATCCAAGAAACACCCCTCAAAAACACCTTTCAGCACAACTCTCTGATATACAGATAGTTAACCTCTTCCTGAAAGGAAATTACATGCATCCTTCTGGCACTTCAAGGCTAAGTAAGACTTACAATAATCTAAAACTCTCCGCCCCGCAGCGACCGAACGCTGCGGGGCGGTTTGCGTAAGAAGGACCGAGAAGACAGGCTTACGTAAAAATAATCCAAAGACTTGCAAGTATCAGAAGAAGCATGCAAGAATTCGGGCCATAGGACAGACGATCAATTTCCCGAAGTCGGGAAATTGATAAAGGCTGCCCTGGGCTCAACGCCTGGGGCGGAGTGCTATTTACGAAGGGAGAGAGTCTTCACGACCGGGCCACTATAGGTATTGATCCTGAAACGCACAGAGTCGGCTGGAATACTGTCAACAAGGAGACTCACGTAACTCTGTGTGGAGTAATATTCGGGAACATTGTTCTGGTCATGATGAAGGGTCACATAAAGCGTGGAACGGCTATTAGGATGCACGAGTAATGTATCTGCCACGAAGGAGAGTTGGTGGACTGCCGTAGTGTCGTCGGTGGAGCCAATCATCAGTTGCAGACTGATGTTCAGGTATTTCCCCGACTTACTGAGCCAGAGGCTCTCGAACTTGACGGGGTCTGTCTTCAACTCCTTCTCGAAGTCGGGAAGCGGGATGATACTCGGACACGGGACCTGTCCGATAGAGATGACATCAGCCACCTGTCTGCCTCTCTCATCTTCCACCTTATTATAATAAAGCATACAGCGATAGGTGGTGTCGGACGTGGTGACCCACGTTGCCGTCTTGGGGTCTTTCAGTGGCAACCTATCACCATCGTCTGTAATGATAGACTCCAACTTCTTGTCACCATTTACCTGCACTTCGGCAAAGTCGCCCCGCATCAGGGAATACGTCCCTTCTCCCTTCTCGTATGCGTCCTGGGTACAGGAAACGAAAAGTGGAAAGTGGAAAACGGAGGTTATCAGCCACACTTTCAAAACAGAAGGAACTCTCCTCAGCACTTCTCTCTTCATTCTGCAGCAAGTTTATTCCTAAGGGGATTAGCGTACATGTTCAGCATACTCTCCCGAAGAAAGGCCTCATCCTTACCAGGAATGGTAATCTTGGCAAGTTGACCTGCGAGATAGTCCTCGAAGCGCTCTCTGTCGGCAGCGGTATAATGGCCGGCATATTCGGAACTGCCGTTCAGGTCGTCGAGGGCAATATAGTTACAGGGAAAGAGTTGGTAGCCGCGATGGATATCCCTGTCCATCCGCTGGGCCATGGCAGAGAAGAACTCCGTCTTCGGCAGGCCTGCCAGTTCGTCGATCCACTGATTCACGGGAGTGGCACAATGATAATGCACCCGCCCTTTATAGCCGAAGATACCTGTCTTCATATTGTCAAGGTCGTCCTGACGACTTTTCTTGAATCCCTGGATATCGCGCTTCTCCTGCATTTCCTGAGCCTTCAGGTAGTCACAAGGATCATACTCATAACTGATAGTCAGTGGCACGATGTTCAGTTCTCTTAACCTGTCAGCAGGACTCTTCAGGTCATCAGGGGCCCCCATGGCGAGCATCTTCAGTACGGAGTCCTGTGTACGGTCGTTGGAGTCCTTTGCCCTTCCCTCACGCTGGGCTATCCAGATGTTCTCCTTCTTCTCCGTAACGGCAAAATGGATGTAACGGCTCATCACCTGACTGGAATGCAGCATCTCCTTGGGACTGAGTCCGCGCCGGACGGTGAAGGCCTTGTTCATCCTCACCAGACGCTTGATCCAGGGATAGATCAGCAGGTTGTCGCCGATACCGATCTCCACGGTTGTGGGATAGCCATGGTCAACGAGCATCACGTCGAGGAAGGCGGAGTCGAGCACGATGTCACGATGGTTACTGACAAACGTGTAGCGCCCGTCAAGTTTAGAGGGGACAGTGGATAGCGGTTCGTTATGATTACTCTGCAAGCACTTATCATCAAACGTGCAGCCATCCGTATGCTTGCGGATGATATACTTCACGATGGGTTTCATAAAGCGCTTCTGGAAGTCAAGCGGGGTCTTTACGCCCTTGAAGGCGAGTCTCAGGATACCGTCACGTATTCCCTTCGGCAGCCAAGGGACAAAGCCCTTCAGCATCAGCGAGAACTGACGATCATGAATCAGTTCATCAAAAGCCTGTGGCATCTCCTCCGGCTCATACGGCCTGATCTCATCAAACTCTGATAAGGAATTCATAACTGTCCACTTTCAACTATCAACTAAGCAAATTGATTCTCTACGATGTCTGCGAGAACATCCTTCATCTCCAGGCCTGCCGCACGCACCTGCTGTGGAATAAAACTGGTGGCCGTCATGCCCGGCGTGGTATTGATCTCAAGCATCGATACCTTTCCTTCTTTCGAGATGATATAGTCGATGCGAATGATACCATTGCAATGCAGGATGTCGTAGATATGACTGGTGATCTTGCTCACGCGGTCGGCCACTTCGGCAGGGATGCGTGCAGGCGTTATCTCATCTACTTGCCCATTATACTTGGCATCATAGTCGAAGAACTCATTCTTGGTCACCACCTCCGTGATTGGCAGCAGGACTGCCTTCTCCTTCGTCTTATAGCAGCCCTGGGTAATTTCCGTGCCATCCAGGAAACTCTCTACCATCACCTCTGGGCTCTCCATCATCGCCTTGCGGATAGCGGGAGCCAACTGGTCCTTGTTCTTCACCTTCGTGACACCGAACGAAGAACCGTCGGCGGCGGGCTTGACGAAACAGGGCATGCCGATGCGCTCTTCGACCTCGTCGTCGCTGACCACTTCCTCATAGCCCTTGCGGATCAGCAGCGAGTCGGCAACACTCACGCCATAGCCCCGCAGATACTGATTGAGCACGAACTTATCAAACGTCATGGCCTCCACGAGCACCCCACTGGTACTGTAGGGCAGGCCTATCAGGTCAAAATAGCCCTGTAGCAGACCATTCTCTCCCGGCGTGCCATGTATGGTGATATAGGCATAGTCGAACACTTTCTTCTGACCGTCCTCAACAAAGGAGAAATCATTACGGTCTATCTTTGTCGTAATCCCGCCTGGCAGTTCTACATGCCAGTCCATTCCCTTTACATCCACGATATATACATCGTAGCGCTCCTTATCGAAAAAGGAGTAGAGCCCCTGTGCAGAGCGCAGTGACACATCGTGCTCAGAAGAGTCGCCACCACAGACGATGGCAATCATTCTTTTCATAACTTACAATTAATTAAAAGTTTATAATAAATACTTCAATTCTTCAATCCTTCAATCTTACATACTTCCTCCATTTATCAATGAGAGCAGCCATATCCTCCGGCCAGTCCGAGGTGAAGTCCATCTGCTCACCTGTCGTGGGATGGATGAACCCCAGCGTCCTTGCATGGAGCACCTGCCGCGGACAGAGCCTGAAGCAGTTCTGGATATACGCTTTATAACTGGCTGTGCGCTCTCCGCGCAGGATCTCCGTCCCCCCGTAGCGCTCGTCACAGAACAACGGGTGCCCAATATGCTTCATGTGGGCCCGGATCTGATGGGTGCGCCCTGTCTCAAGGATACACTCCACCAATGTCACGTAGCCATAACGCTCCAGCACCTTGTAGTGCGTGACTGCCGGCTTGCCTGTCTCAGAGTCGGGTGGAAAGACGGCCATCCGCAGACGGTCTTTCGGATCGCGCCCGATATTACCTTCTATCCTACCCTCATCCTCTACGAAGTTGCCCCACACCAAGGCATTGTAACTGCGATGGGTGGTCTTGTTGAAGAACTGCTTTCCTAAGGAGGTCTTCGCTTCTGGCGTCTTTGCCACAACGAGCAGTCCGCTGGTGTCCTTGTCGATACGATGCACCAAACCCACCTCCGGGTCATTCGGATCGTATGACGCCAGATCCTTCAAGTGCCAGGCTATGGCATTGACCAGCGTACCGTGAAAATTACCGCATCCAGGGTGCACCACCATGCCTGCCGGCTTATTGACGACCATCAGATCTGCATCCTCATAGACCACTTCAAGAGGGATGTCCTCCGGCTCTATCGTCGAGTCATAGTGCGGACGGTCGAGCATCAGGGTAATGACATCCCCCGCGCGCACCTTATAATTACTCTTTACAGGAGTACCATTTACATGGATAAACCCGGCGTCGGCGGCCTTCTGGATGCGACTGCGACTGGAATGAGGCTGGTGCTCAGAAAGATACTTGTCGATACGTACCGACTCCTGTCCCTTATCCACCTCCATACGGAAGTGCTCGTACAACTGCCCGCCATCCTCTTCGCCGATGGAGGAGTCGTCACTCATCAACTCCAGTTCGTCGTCCTCAATGAAATCCATCTATTCGACTATCTCCTCGAATTCATCCACGTTGCCACTCTCCATCATCCGGTATTCGGGCTCCACATAGTCTATCTCCTCGTCAGAGTCATACGTTCCGCTGCCTATGATCAAGGTCAACGGTGTCTCAATCGACACATGGTCGCCCGTCGATACGCGACGCCCTCTGCAAAGAATACCATATACCCAGTCCTTCTCGCCAGTGATATACTGGGGGGGCTCCAACTTGAAGCCTATAGCCATCAGTTTGGCTTCTGCCTCACGATAACTACTGTTATCGACAACATCGGGAATGGCAAAAGTAGGGGAAGAGGGAGAATTCACCGTCACATAGACGGTATGGCCCGCCTTGACGGTCGTCCCTGGTCCTGGATTCTGAGCCAAGATACAGTCGGCCAGCATCTTCTTATTATACCCTGAGTCGCTGACCATGATGGTCAGGCCATCGGCCTCGACCAGACTGCGGGCATTGCTGAAGAGCATTCCTTCTATCTTGGGCACCTTGATACCTTCTCCATGATGCGTATATATCTTCAGTCCGTAATTCACGCCGATAGCCAAGGCTATAACTACCAGTACCATTGCCAGGAGATTACCCCACAGGAATGGACTGGCGAACTTACCTATGAATTCCTTTGCATTCATCTTCTCATCAAATTTCCGTGCAAAGATACGAATAAATGGGAGAAAAAACAAAAAGAAGCAAAGATTATTCTCTACTTCTTTCTGTTTTAACCAATTTTTTCTTTACGAAGCGCCGAATTTATTTCCCGTGGTGCTCATCAGAAACTGTCAACTTCTTGCGTCCTTTTGCACGACGAGATGCCAAAACGCGACGGCCGTTCTTCGTGGCCATTCTCTCACGGAAACCGTGCTTGTTTACACGACGGCGATTGTGTGGCTGAAATGTTCTTTTCATTGCTTTATTCTTGTTTTATTTGTTATGATTCCACTGATTTGGGGTGCAAAAGTACTGATAATTTTTGAAATACGCAAGTTTTTCCCAAAAAATTATGAATTATGAATTATGAATTAAGAATTATTTCGTACCTTTGCACCCGAAAATGATACAAAAGTAACAATTTTAGGTATATGATTAATTCACAAGACATTAAAAAAGGCACCGCTATTCGTATGGACGGTGGCATCTGGGTGTGCATCGATTTCCAGCACCGCAAGCCAGGTAAGGGTAACACCATTATGATCATTAAGGTAAAGAACGTATCTGACGGCCGCGTACTGGAGCGTCGCTTCAACATCGGTGAGAAACTGGAAGATGTCATCATCGAGCGTCGCCCTTATCAGTATCTCTATGAGGACCAGTCTGGTCGTATCTTCATGAACCAAGAGACGTTTGAGCAGATTCCCATCGACAACGAACTGGTTATCGGCCACGAATACATGAAGGAGAGCGACATCGTGGAAGTAGTCAGCGACACCACCGACGGTACCATCCTCTATGCTGAGATGCCTGTGAAGACTGTACTCCGCGTGACTCACTCCGAGCCAGGCCTGAAGGGTGATACAGCCACGAACACACTGAAGCCCGCCACTCTGGAGACGGGTGTAGAAGTGCGCGTTCCCCTGTTCATCAACGAAGGTGACCTGATTCAGGTTGACACTCGCGATGGAAGTTATCTTGCACGCGTGAAAGAATAAATCCGATTAAGAATTAAGAATTATGATTTGCCAGCACGCCTCAGTGGCAGTATGGTAATCATAATTCTTAATTATTAACTACTAATTCAAAATCAATGTCTATGAAATACTCTATCATCATTCCTGTCTATAACCGTCCCGACGAAGTGGATGAACTCCTGACAAGCCTCTGCGAGCAGAAGGTCAAGGACTTTGAAGTGATCGTTGTCGAGGATGGATCACAGCGGGACTGTAAGGCTGTGACTGAGAAATACGCAGACAGGCTCGACGTAAAGTATTTCATGAAGCCCAACAGCGGTCCGGGCCAAAGCCGCAACTACGGTGCCGAGCGCGCACAGGGCGACTACCTTATTATATTAGATAGCGACGTCGTGCTCCCGCCAGGCTATCTGGAGGCAGTGGACAACTCGCGTCCCGCTCACGCCTTTGGCGGTCCCGACGCTGCCCACCCGTCGTTCACGCCCGTCCAGAAGGCCATCAGTTATTCGATGACCTCCTTCTTCACCACTGGCGGCATCCGCGGCAGCAAGAAGGCAAGACTCGACAAGTTCTATCCCCGTTCCTTTAACATGGGCATCCGCCGCGATGTCTATCTGAAACTCGGCGGTTTCTCGAAGATGCGCTTCGGCGAGGACATCGACTTCTCCTACCGTATCGTTGAGGCGGGCTATAATCCCCAACTGCTGCCCGAAGCCTGGGTATGGCATAAGCGTCGCACCGACTTCCGCAAGTTCTTCCGCCAGGTCTATAACAGCGGCATCGCCCGCATCAATCTGGAGAAGCGCCATCCCGGCACGCTGAAACTCGTACACCTGCTGCCAACGGTCTTTACCGTGGGCGTCATCGCCTTGGTATTACTCTTCGTCTGTGGACTGATGCTCAGCAGTTTCGGCTCCCCCACCCTCAAGCCACAGGGCCATCTGGTCTGCCAACTGGCCATTCTGCCACTAGCGCTCTACGCCCTCATCATCTTCATCGACTCCAGCATCAAGAACAAGAGCCTCCATGTGGGATTATTATCCATCCCTGCGGCCTTCGTACAACTGATGGGCTACGGACTGGGCTTTATAGAATCGTGGTGGAAGCGGTGCGTCAGAGGGCAGGACGAATTCACCGCCTTTGAGAAGAACTTCTATAGTTGAGAGTTGATAGTGGATAGTTATGATTACCTTTAAAACTAATAAGAACTATGATGGAACGCAAAGAGAGTCCGCTAAGGACAAAAAGTGAAGACTTTGCTATACGGATTATAAGACTGTACCAGTATTTGACAAAAGACAAGCACGAGTATGTAATGTCTAAACAAATATATCGTAGTGGAACAAGTATTGGTGCTAACATTGCAGAAAGCAGGAATGCACAAAGTTCCGCAGATTTTATTAGTAAACTTAGTATAGCCTTAAAAGAGTCTGATGAAACCGAATACTGGTTGAAGAACCTTTACAGCAGTGGTATTCTCAATGAAAAACAGTTTCTGTCAATACATCACGATAACATCGAAATAACAAAAATGCTCACCAGCGCAATAAAGACCATAAAACAAAAAAAAGAAAACTATGAAAACAAAGGAAACAAGTAATCATAACTATCCACTATCCACTAGCAACTCCAAACTTTCTATCAACCAATGGGCAGAGGAAGACCGGCCGCGCGAGAAGATGGCCATGCAGGGCGCGGAGGCACTGACTAATGCCGAGTTGCTGGCCATCCTGATCGGCTCCGGATCCACGAAGGAGAGTGCCGTCGAACTGATGAAGCGCATCCTCGCCGACTGTCACAACAGCCTGAACACCCTGGGCAAGATGAGTGTCAGCGACCTGTGCCGATACAACGGCATCGGCGAGGCCAAGGCCATCAGCATCCTGGCAGCCTGTGAACTGGGCAAGCGCCGACAGACCGAATCGCCAGAAGAACGGCCCGACCTCGGCACCGCCACCCGCATCTACAACCACATGCACGCCGTCATGCAGGACCTTGACGTAGAGGAGTTCTGGGTGCTTCTGATGAACCAACACTATCGCCTCATCAAGAAGGTAAGGATCTCGCACGGCGGCATCACGGAGACTTCCGTCGATATCCGCATCATCATCCGCGAGGCCGTACTGGCCAACAGCACCATCCTCGCCGTCTGCCACAACCATCCCTCGGGCAATCTCTCTCCCAGTCATCAGGACGACAATCTCACGCAGTCCATCAGACGCGCTTGTGAACTGATGCGGATCCACTTCCTCGACCACGTCATCATCACCGACGGCCAGTACTATTCGTATCACGAACAGGGAAAGTGCTAAGAAAGTACAAATCTCCAACTTTACTGAAAAATAGGGGCGGTTCGTTGAACGGATTTGCGCAGCCCGGCTTTTCGCCGTACCTTTGCATCGTCAAACAGAGAAAGTTAGTTAGTTTTTTCATACATAAGGTTAGGTTATTGTTAGTTTTAATTGGTTAGTAAGTATTCGGGGCGCAGGGATGCGCCCCGAATACTTGCCTAATACCTGAAGACAAAGTCCTCAAGCGTGCAGAGCGATTTCTCCTTCGTATCCGACGAGAACACGAAGAAGAGGGCATGCTTGCCTGTAAGGTCGGCAAGGGCAGGTACCTCAAGTGCCAGTTCGGTGGATTCCTTCGGCATGTCGGCCTTCAGCGTGAAGGAGCCTAACGACTTGCCGCCCTGCGACTCCCACGGACGGTCCACCATCACCTTGATGGTGCCGTCGATACCCTCCGGGATCAGACGCAGCAGCAGTTGCAGATAGTCGCCATCGTAACTCTTCGTGAAATTAAAGTATTTATAGCCCACGATGGAGCCATCGGTATTGTTCACCACGTGATTGGTATTATTCCTCAAGTCGTAAGGTGCATCAAACTTATCGTCCGTGCCATAGGAAGATGCCACGTAGGAACCATAGAACACATTCTTTGGCCAGACGTGCTCAGCCACCTTCGGTCCTGTCAGCCAGCAGGCGATACCTGCCGAATGGCGCTCGAAGGGATCGAGGCCCTCCAGGGCAAATCCTTCTGAGTTGTACTCGCCTTCGGAGATTTCCACCTTGCCGCCTGCTCCTTCCTCAACCTTCACCTCGATAGGAGCAACCATGGCCTGACGGGCATACTCGTCTAATCCGCTCTGACGGTGATAGAACACGTACCACTGGCCGTTGACCTCACAGATGCCGCCATGGGTATTGCCAGAGACATTGGCAGAAGCGATGGTATCGCCCTGTTCGTTGATCTCGCGGGCACGAGCATCAATGATGGTTCCTCCGTACGTCCACGGACCTAACGGTTGGTCGCTATAGGCATAGGCCAGTGTGTAGTTCGTATCAGGCAGACCAAACTCACCGTCTTTCGTCCAGCGGCTGTAGATAAACACATACTTGTCCTTGATCTTCCTGATGGACGAGGCCTCAAAGAAGCGGAAGATACCCGGCTCATCCTTGCCTGACACCATGCCATCGACAAACTTCCCACCAGGCTTCACAGTCGCCATTGTCTCTGGATCGAGTTCGGCCGCGTATGAATGCTGGAAGCCCCAGTAGCCATACACTCGACCGTCGTCATCGACAAACACGGCGGGATCAAATCCCAGTACGCCATCCGTCACATTGGGTTTATCCTTACTCCAGTTGCATACCTCGAAAGGACCGTCGGGCCTGTCGCTCTTGGCTATCAGACCATTGCGCCCGCCAGCCTGGTCGTTGGGATAGAGGTAATAGGTCTTCTTGCCGTCAGCGCCAGTCACCAGCGTCACGTCAGGGGCAAACAGCACGTCGGCGAGTCCTGCAGAGTCAAGCAGTTCACCTTGAGCATTCCTGTCAACTTTCAATATTTCACCATCGTAGCGCCATTGCCAGAGACTATCGACGGAGGCCGACCACACCACGAGTTCGCGTCCGCAGTAATCGGTGATACGGCTGTCGTGCGAGCCATAGATATAGACGCGCTGCTTGCCTGGCTGGTCAGGATCCTCAAACACGTAAGGCTCTCCATCGGGAATATGCTCCCACAGCGGGAGGTAGGGATTGCCAACGGTCGTCAGTTCAGACTTGACGGCTTCTGTCTTACTGGCACACGACGAAAACAGCATGGTGCAGCAAACGGCTGCAATGGACATACAAAGGACATTCACTTTCATATAGGTCAATTATTGGTTTATATCATTACGAGGATGTCATTCCCAGCATTCCAGATCGCCTTCGATCTCAGGGAACTGGCTGCGATGGAACTCTGGGTCACGGATACCCCGACGCTTCTGACTACGGTAGTCGTCGAGCAGGCGGAAGGCATATTTTCCCAACAGGATGATGGCCACGAGATTGCAGGCTGTGAGGAGAGCCATGCACAGGTCGATGATACTCCACACGGTATCGAGTGATACCAGCGATCCGAAGAGCACCATGACACCACCCGAGAATATCCGGAACCATAATAGGGCCTTCGGATTCTTCGACATGAAGCGCACATTAGCCTCTCCATAGTAGTAGTTGGCAATCATCGACGAATAGGCAAACAGAAAGATGGCAATGGCGATGAACACCGGTCCCCACGCTCCCACCTGACTCTCAAGCGCCGATTGTGTGAGCATGATGCCATTAAGGGCGGAATCCTGATAGACACCACTGATCAGGATGATAAAGGCCGTGCACGAGCAGACGACCAGCGTATCCGTGAATACGCCAAGCGCCTGGATAAGCCCCTGTTTGACAGGATGGGACACAGCCGCCGTTGCTGCGGCATTCGGGGCACTGCCCTCCCCTGCCTCGTTGGAAAAAAGACCGCGCTTGACACCATTCATGATGGTAGCGCCAACCATTCCGCCAACAGCCTGGTTCAGTCCGAAGGCACTGTCGATAATCACCTTAAAGACATGAGGTATCAGATGAATGTTCATGATGACGATGACCACCGCCAGCAAGAAATAGCCCACTGCCATGATAGGTACCAAAAAAGAACTCACACGGGCGATACGCTGGATGCCGCCGAAGACGATGACAAGCGTCATCACCATCAGCACGACACCCGACACTGCCGGGCTCCATCCGAAGGCCCCCTCCATCGCCCCACAAATCGTATTGGACTGCACCGAGTTATTGGCTAAGCCAAATGTCATCGTGATCAAGACGGCAAAGAGCACTGCCATCCATCGGCAGTGAAGACCCCGTTCGATATAATAGGCAGGACCTCCGATAAACGACTCACTGTGGTGGCGCTTGAACAGTTGGCCCAACGTAGATTCCACGAAAGCCGTGGCGGAGCCGACAAGAGCCATGACCCACATCCAGAACACAGACCCAGGACCTCCCACGGCAATGGCCGTAGCCACACCGGCAAGATTGCCCGTACCGACCCTGGAGGCCAATGATACAACAAACGCCTGAAAGGAAGAGATATGCTTCTCGCCACCCTGTGGACGAGCGGAACTGTCGGTCAACAGCCTAAGCATCTCGCCCACCATGCTGAACTGAACGAAATGGGTACGCCACGTGAACCACAGCCCGCACCCTACCAGGCCGGCAATAATGGCATAAGTCCACAGCACGTCATTCAGTTGATTGATGTATTCTATCATTTCCTCTGCAAAAGTAAGCAAAAGTTATCAGATTCCAAAGAATTCTCGCTTAAAGATTCATATTTTCAGGTAAAAATGCGTACCTTTGCAGCGATTATGACGCAAGAAGAGAAAACTCAGATAGAAGAGAGGATTGTAGATGTGCTGAAGACAGTCTATGACCCGGAGATCCCCGTCAACATCTACGACTTGGGAATGATCTACAAGATCGACGTACAGGAAGACGCGTCGGTAGAACTGGACATGACCTTTACCGCGCCCAATTGTCCTGCCGCCGATTTCATATTAGAAGATGTACGCACGAAGGTGGAGAGTGTCGATGGCGTTAAAGGAGCCAATGTGAACCTCGTCTTCGAGCCTGCCTGGGACCAGTCGATGATGAGTGAGGAGGCGCGCGTAGAATTAGGATTCGACTGATATGAAGAATATCTACTTCCTCTCCGATGCCCACCTTGGGTCGCTGGCCATCCCGCACGGTCGGATGCAGGAACGGCGACTGGTGCGCTTCCTTGACTCTATCAAGGAAAAGGCGGCTGCCATCTATATGCTGGGCGACATGTTCGACTTCTGGTACGAATACAAATACGTGGTACCCAAAGGCTATACACGTTTCCTTGGCAAGATTTCCGAACTGACGGACATGGGGGTGGAGGTACACTACTTCACAGGCAACCATGACATCTGGGCATACGACTATCTGGAGAAGGAGTGCGGCGTAATCCTCCATAAGCAACCCTTGACGACAGAGATATATGGAAAGATGTTCTTTCTGGCTCACGGTGACGGGCTGGGAGACCCTGACAAGAAGTTCAAGGTAATCCGTGCCATCTTCCATTCCAAGTTTTGCCAGTGGGCTTTCTCCAACATCCATCCCCGCTGGGCGATGTGGTTCGGACTGAACTGGGCCAAGCATTCACGCATGAAGCGTCCCAACGGCGAGGAGCCTGCCTATATGGGAGAGAACCGCGAACATCTGGTACTCTTCACGAAGAAGTATATCCAATACCACTCCAACGTCGATTACTTCATCTATGGTCACCGCCATATCGAACTGGACCTGCAACTGACCAAGAAGGCCCGTATGATTATATTAGGCGACTGGATCAGCCACTTCACATACGTGGTCTATGACGGCGACCACCTGCTGATGTCGCAGTACATCGAGGGCGAAAGCCGTCCGTAAACAATAAACTCACAAAAACGAAAATGGAAAGACAAAAGATCGTAACTTTCGGAGAACTCCTCCTCCGATTCTCTAAACCCTACCACCTGAGACTGACACAGGGAGATATGTTCACCAGCAAGTATGGAGGCAGCGAGGCCAACGTAGCCGTGTCGCTTGCGACGCAGGGAGAGGATGTTACCTATATCACCCGCCTGCCCGACACGCCTGTGGGACATGCCGGGGCCATGAACCTGGCACAGTTGGGAGTGGATACCAGCCACGTGCTCTATGGTGGACAGCGCATCGGCACCTACTACTTCGAGCCAGCCTCTGGCATGAGACCGCCGAAAGTCATCTACGACCGTGCCAACTCCGCCTATTACGACCTGAAGCCAGGTATGATTCCCTGGCGGGACATACTTAAAGGCTGTACCTTCTTCCACGTATCGGGCATTACTGCCGCCATCTCTCCCCAGGCCGCAGAGGCTACCTTTGAAGCCCTTGACATTGCCGATGAATTAGGCGTGAGCGTATGCTTCGACATCAACTACCGTAAGAACCTATGGAAATACGAAGGTGCCAATCCTCGTGAGACACTCAGCAAGATGCTATCACGATGCGACATGATGTTCGGTGATGCCATCGAGTTCGACTGGCTGACCCAACATCCACAGCCACCATTCACCGCCATAGACTCTACTTTCAAGATGCAGATGGATGAGTATAGCGCGTGGTTTGACGAACTACATGAGAATTTCCCGCGTGTGAAGAACTGGATGATGGGCATGCGCAATGAGGTATCGTCGAACCATCATACGCTGACAGGTCTGCTTTGGACGGAAGGCACACTGCTCCAATCCCCCATCATGGACATCCCCGACGTGGTGGATCCCGTCGGCGTAGGCGATGCCTTTATGGGAGGATGGCTACATGCCATCAGGCTCTTCCCTGACGACAAGCAAAAGCAATTGAACTATTCTTTAGCCGCAGCGGCACTGAAGAACTCTATTCCCGGAGATTTCAATCTTTCAACGGAAGAGGAGATATTACATCTTATCAAACTCTGCCTTTAACCAGTCCATGCGGTTGTTTAACCACATCTTCACGGACTGGACTTCGTTTTGATAACTGCCCCATACCTCGTAGTTGGGTAAGACGTACTCATAGAACGTGTGCCACCTGTTTTCATTCTCCTCTATGGAGCCTTTCAGATAAGTAGCAGTCTCGTCAATCTCGCGCATGATGTCATACTTCCTGCTATAGAAATAATCATAGCGCTCCTTGACTCTGGCCTTAAAGGCAGGATCCTTGAACATCCTGATAATCCAGTCAGACTTCTTGATCCAGAAATTAAAGGGGCCACGCTCCCAGTAGTCAACATTACCGAATGCCAGGTCAAAGTCCCAGATTGGTCCCATAGTGATCTTCCCACCCCGTTTCAGATGCATGAAGCAACTGTATAGCATCGTCGCATCAGGATTGTGGGTAATCTCATTGATCAGATACCAATCGACAAACGAGTCCATGTCGAAATAGGCTCTCCAGCCATAAGTAGGATCAGTGAAATATTCCGAATAAAGGACAGCATCAGCGGTTGACACGTAATCACGCACATAGTTGTAATTAGCATCGTCCTTGACAACCTCGGGATCCTCTACACTTATCGGCTGTGTCATGTGAGCGACATAGAAGAAGGTCGAATCTCCGTTTTCAATAGCGCGGCCATCCACTTCCAGCAGGAAGCCATCGTCGCCGACCGCTACGCGATGATTGGATATCTTCATCTTCTCACACACCTCGTATGTACCATCATACTTCCCATTAAGGATCAGTTCCACGAAATGAGAACTGGAGGTATATTCCAGGTTGCTGATCTTTCCGAGATAGAGTGCCGTATGATTTCGCAAGGCGCTCTTATCTGCATAATTTGCCAACAGCACCCACGACTTATCCTTATGCTCCCCGAGCAACGACACTTTCTCATTGAACTTCAGACGATAAGGCTTCTTGGGCCACCGTCTCCACGTAGAATTACCACGCCCCTTGATCTGCAGGTCTGCCTCCAGGACATCACCCGGCGCACGCGTCCTGACATCTTCTGTCAATGACATGTGGGCATTCAAGTAATACTCCTTTGAGGTAATGGGCAAGCCACCCTCTGTATTGATCCGCATAATAGGTAATCCAGTGAAACAGTGGACATACATACGGTAGTTCTGCGATTTCTCTGAGGTATGGACCGTTACCGTCGCAGGAGCCTTGAAATCGAACATGGAACTCTTACTGACAGCCTCCGCACCGTTGATGGTCACGAGCGTACCGTCGAAGGTAAACCGCGGAATCAGGTACTTATCTGTCGTGATGAGGGGGAGCCAGCATTCAATGACACTATCACCGATGATCTCACACGACACATTAGACGGCAAGAAAGGATTCTCGGTGGTTACAAATTCAATATTGCGCAACTTGGGTTCCACGACAACCTGCGTCGCAGCCTCCAGACTCTCGAGTTTCGCTCTTAGTTCTTCGGTTTCCAGCGCCAGACGGGAATTCATTTCTTCCATGGCTGCATTCCACCGCTCCTGAGCCTCATTCTGCTGCCGTATCTTATCGTTCTCATTCTTCAGGGAGTCATTTGCAGCCTCCCGCCAGTCCATCCGCATGAAATAGTCTGTCAAGTCTTCCTTACAAGAAGACAAACAGAGTATCAATAGTATGGGGAAAAATAACTTTTTCATCCTTGTCAGTACTTGTCAGTAAATTAAGCACCGGCTGTCAAGCCATGGCGTCGAATTCCCTTTTTAGCCAGTTCATGCGAGAAGACAGCCAGACTTTCATCGCACCGACCTTGGTGCCATAAGCCTGCCACACACTAATGGTAGAAGAGGTATAGGCAGCATAGGTGTCCCACTTGTTGTCATCCTCCTTAACCGCATATTTCAGGTACTCGGCATCCGCATTGATACCAGAGATGATATCCAACTGATGGTCATAGAAATAGCCGAAGCGTTCCTTCACCTTCGCTACGAAAGCAGGATCCTGGAAGAGACGGTTAAACCATTGGGTGTTCTTGATGACGAAACCAGTGGAAGAGGCATTCGAGTTATTATCAAAAGCCTTCTCGAAATCGCCTACTGGCCCCATCTTCAACTTTCCGCCTGACTGTAGCGTCATCATGCAGTTCGACTTAAAGGCACCATTCTCATTCCGGGCTATCTCGTTGATCAGATACCAATCGACAAAAGAATCAATATCCATGAACTGCTGCCAACCCGTCGAGGCATCCGTAAAATTAGGGGAGAACAGAGCATTCTCTGCATAAAGCACCATATTGTTCACCCACGTTTGCCATTCTGACCCTATAGAGGCAGGCGATACGACTGTCACGGGGTTCTCCAGATAATTCGTATAGAAAGTAAAGCCAGATTCCCCCGATCCAACACTCAGGAGAAAGCCAGTGCTACCAATATCCAGTCTCTTATCTGACACCTCTATGAGTTCTTGAAGCACGTATGTCCCAAAGAACCTGCTATTGAGAAACATCTCCACATGATGCAGACCAGGCGTATAGCCCAGTTTACTCATCCTACTCATATTATAGGCCGTCTGCTGGTGAAGGAAAGTCAGATCACCACTACAGGGATAAAGCCCCCAAGTCGTACCACTGGGATCATCCAGTAGGGAGATATTATTGTTAAACTTCAACTTGTAGGCATTCTTAGCCAACAGCATGTCCGTGCTGTTACTGAGGATATAATCCGGACGATACCACTTGATAGGACTCAGGCCCATGATCTTCACGCTGGCTTGCGTGACACCAGTTGCAGCCCTGGTCCTCGGATTGTCAACGACCTTGATGCTCCCGCCATAATACTGATTGGGATTAGCAACGTTGACATGCCCGTTGGTATCGATCCATACGGTAGGCAATCCTGTATAGGAAGTCACATAGACATCATAGTCCTTAATCTCACTGGCGGTAATAACACTCAGTACGACAGGACTACTGAAGTCGAACTGGGTCTTGCCGCTCTCCGCCTCTATGCCATTAATAGTAACGCGAGAGCCCTGGAAGGTAAAGCGCGGGATGAGCACCTTGTCATCTGTCACATTCAGGATCCGGCACTCCACGACACTATCACCAATAATCGTACATGGGGTGTTCTCAATCAACTGAAGTGGATTGTCGGCAGCCACGAATTCCATCGAGAGCAGGTGCGCCTCGACATAGTTGATTTCATCCTCCAGTGCTTGAAGTTCCTGCTGAATCCGCTCGTTTTCCTCCTGACGTCTCCGGGCTTCCTCCTCAAGTTCCTCTCCACGCCTTTTAAGATTCTCAGCCGTTTCCTGGAGCCTTCTGTTAGCCTCCTCAAGTTCCTTGCCTTGTTGTTCAACCTCCGTGATACGCTTTTCGATATCTGTCAGATCCGTCTTACAGGCGGAAAGGCAAAGCACTGCCACTACAAATAGAATAAAATGCCTCATCTTCTTCTAATACTATGGGATAGTTTATAATGCGCTGCAAAATTAATGTTTTTTTTGCAATTTAACGCATCTTTCATCTTTTTTTTGCAGAAATCATCCATTTTAACATCTTGCCCATACCTGCACGAAAAGCGGCGGTCACTGGACAGTAACCGCCGCTATATCGAAAAAGATGATATTATAACAGATTCATCGTATCGGTGGCGATCATCAACTCCTCGTCGGTGGGGATAACCACCACCTTTACCTTGGAGTCATCGGCAGAGATGACTGCCTCCTCACCACGGACTTGATTCTTCTGCTCATCAAACTTCACGCCGAGGAACTCCAGGCCTTTGCAGACCTCAGAGCGCATGGACACCTGGTTCTCACCAACGCCAGCCGTGAAGACGATGACATCTACGCCACCCATGGCAGCGGCGTATGCACCGATATACTTCTTAATACGGTAGAAATACATGTCCTGGGCCAACTTGGCACGCTCGTCGCCTGCCTTGGCAGCGTTCTCTACGTCGCGCATATCGCTCGAACCGCCAGTAATACCAGCCACACCACTCTTCTTGTTGAGCAGGTTAGACATACCGTCGGCATCCAGTCCGAGTTTCTTCTCGATGAAGGTCACGGCACCGCCGTCAATGTCACCAGAGCGGGTACCCATCACAAGACCCTCCAGTGGGGTGAGTCCCATTGAGGTATCCACGCACTTGCCATCGACCACGGCAGCGATAGAACCACCGTTGCCCACGTGGCAGGTGATCACCTTCGTACCCTCTGGCTTCATGCCCAGGAACTCGAGGGCACGGGCAGACACATAGCGGTGGCTCGTTCCGTGGAAGCCATAGCGGCGCACGCCGTACTTCTCATACAGTTCGTAGGGGATGGCGTACATATAAGCCTTGGCAGGCATCGTCTGATGGAAGGCGGTATCAAAGACGCCCACCTGAGGCAGACCAGGCATCAACTCTTTCACTGCGTTCACACCCTTCAGGTTGGCAGGGTTATGCAGGGGAGCCAGGTCAGAGCACTCCTCAAAGACCTTCAGGACCTCATCAGTCAGCACGACTGACTTGTTGAACTTCTCTCCTCCATGCACCATGCGATGTCCCACGGCATCAATCTCATCCAGACTCTTTATGACGCCGATCTCCGGATCAGTCAACAGGGAGAAGATGAACTTCACGCCCTCTGTATGCTCAGGGATGTCGTGCATGATCTGCTTTTTCTCGCCATTGGCAAGTTTCACCTTGACAAAAGCGCCGTCGAGGCCCACACGCTCAGCGCCGCCACTGGTCATCACGCTCTTGTCGTCCATGTTGTACAAAGCATACTTAATCGACGAAGAGCCACAATTCAATACTAATATCTTCATATCTAAATTCAAGTTACTTCTTCGCATCGATAGCCTGGCAGGCTGTAATGGCGATCATATAATAAATATCGTCTATGGAGCAACCACGGCTGAGGTCGTTCACTGGACGGGCGATACCCTGAAGGACCGGGCCGATAGCGATGGCATCACCCAGGCGCTGCACCATCTTATAGCCAATGTTTCCAACCTCAAGGTTCGGGAACACGAGCACATTGGCCTTACCAGCGATCTCTGAGCCAGGAGCCTTCTTGGCACCGACACTGGGCACAAGGGCTGCATCGGCCTGCAACTCTCCGTCGATCTTCAGAGTAGGATCCATCTCTTTGGCCAGGCGAGTGGCCTCGATCACCTTATCACATACCTCGTGCTTGGCACTGCCCTTTGTGGAGAAACTCAGCATAGCCACGCGGGGCTCTTTGAAACCTGCCACAGCCTTGGCGGTCTGAGCCGTACAAACGGCAAACTGAGCCAGTTGGTTGGCATCGGGCATAGGTGTCACTGCCACATCTGCCACTACGAGCACACCATTCTCACCGAACTGCTTCTGCTTGGAGATCAGCAGCAGACCACCGCTGACACAGTTGATGCCAGGAGCGCACTTGATAATCTGCAGGGCTGGACGCAGGGTGTCGCCTGTCGTAGAAAGTGCGCCAGAGATCTGACCGTCAGCGCCCTCGGTCTTGATGATCATACAACCCAGGTACAGCGGGTTCTTCACCAGTTTACGAGCCTCCTCGATGGTCATACCCTTCGACTTGCGAATCTCTGCCAGTTTCTCTGCCAGTTCCTCACTCTTCTCGTAGTTCTCCGGGTCAATGAGCGTGGCCTTACCGATATGCTGCAGACCCTTCTCCTTGGCCAGGGCAGCCACCTTTGCGGGGTTACCGATCAGGATGATGTCTGCAAGATCGTCAGCCAAGGCCCTATCGGCTGCACAGAGTGTACGCTCCTCTTCTGCTTCAGGGAGCACGATGCGCTGTTTGTTGGACTTAGCGCGAGCAACAATTTGACTTAATAAATCCATAGTTTGTTTTATATTTAATTGTTCTTAAAACTCAGTTTGTAATATTGAGATTGCAAAAGTAATAAAAATAATCTGAACACACGCAGTAATCGGATTATTTTTCAGAATTTTAAATGAAAACCTTTACGTACCAGGACTGTCTGCTATCCCAACTCTTTCGTCAGGATGCTTTCCAACTCCTCTGCAGAAAGGCGCAGACGGAACTCTCCTCGCTGGGCGATGGAGATGCCGCCCGTCTCCTCTGAGACGACCACCGCCAAGGCATCCGTCTCCTGAGATATGCCCATGGCAGCCCGATGCCTCAGGCCCAATTCCTTAGGGATATCCATATCGTGACTGACTGGCAGGATGCAGCCTGCTGCCTTGATACGTTTCTTGGAGATTATCATGGCACCGTCATGCAAGGGAGAGTTCTTGAAGAAGATATTCTCTATCAGGCGCTGATTGATAAGCGCATCGATCACATCGCCAGTCGCTACGATGTCATCCAGTGGCACATTACGCTCGATGACGATCAGTGCGCCCACCTTTCCCTTACTCATATTCATCGAAGAGAGCACGATAGGCATGATCACCTCCTTGACATCCTTCTGGTCTCTATCCTTGTTCTTCGAGAACCTGAAGAATCGCAAGATACTGCGTATCCGCTGATGGGCACCCAGGTTATAGAGGAACTTACGGATATCTTCCTGGAAGAGCACAATCAAAGCGATGACACCCACGCTGACCAGTTTGTCAAGGATCGAGCCGAGCAGTCGCATCTGCAACACCTGGGAGACGAACAGCCACACGACGATAAACACCATGATCCCACTGAACACATTGAGTGAGCGCGAGTCACGCATCAGCCGGTAGATGTAGTAAAGCATCAATGCTACCAGTAGAATGTCGATAATATCTTTCAGGCCAAACTCGAAAAACATGACTTCAATTCTTCAATCCTTCAATTCTTTAATCCTTCAATTCTTCAATCCTTCAATTCTTCAATTCTTTAAAGATCTTCACACACTCCACAGTCTCCTTCACGTCATGCACTCTGAGGATGCTTGCTCCTTTCATCAGGGCTACTGTATTAATGACGGTCGTACCGTTGAGCGACTCATTGGCAGTACAGCCAAGCAACTTGTAGATCATCGACTTGCGGGACACTCCTACCAGCAGGGGCAACTCGAGCACTTTCAATTTCTCCAGTTCGCTCATCAACTGATAGTTCTGCTCCTGAGACTTTCCGAAGCCGAAGCCTGGGTCAAGGATAATATCCTTCACCCCGAGGTCGCGCAGTTGCTGCACCTTCTTGGAGAAGCCAAGCAGCATCTCCCGCAACGTCGGCTGTACGGACATTAATATATAAGGTACGCGAAGTTGTGCAGCCATCCGGAAAATGGGCGGATAGACCTCGTCCGTCTGCTCCAGAGGGGTGTTCGCGACACCCGTCAGACCACCCTCGCTGACGTCGTTGATGATATCGGCCCCAAACTCCTCCACGGCCATGCGGGCCACGTCAGGGCGGAACGTATCGACGGAGACAACCGTGTAGGGCAGTTCGCGTCGCACGACATCGAGGGCGAAGCGCAGGCGCTCCATCTCTTCCGCCTCGGACACCTCATCAGCACCTGGACGGGTAGAGAAGGCACCCACGTCAATGATCGTACCGCCCTGCTCCACAATCTCATTGGCACGCTCGGCAATCTCCCGCTCCGTCTGCTTCCGGCTCCCTGCATAGAAAGAGTCGGGCGTCACGTTAAGGATACCCATCACCTGCGGCTCACTAAGATCCATCAGGCGGCCTCGAACATTGATCGTATAGTCCATTTCGCCTACAAAGATACAAATTTATTCATAATTCATAATTCATAATTCATAATTATTTCGTAATTTTGCAGCAAATTAGCGAAGTTTATGGAAATTAAGGAACTATACAAACTGTATCAGCAGCACCCCTGCATCACGACCGACAGCCGTGACTGTCCTGAGGGGAGCATCTTTCTCGCCCTGAAAGGCGAGTCGTTTGATGGCAACAAATTCGCCCTCCAGGCCATCGAGAAGGGCTGTGCATACGCCATCGTGGATGATCCGGAGTTGACTACAGGCGACAAAAGACTTATCCTCGTGGATGACTGTCTGCAGACCTTCAAGGACCTGGCCCGCGAGCATCGCCGCCAGTTTGACATCCCCGTGATCGGCATCACGGGCACCAACGGCAAGACGACCACCAAGGAACTCATAGCCGCCGTGCTCTCGCAGAAATACAACGTGCTCTATACCCAGGGCAACTTCAACAACGACGTTGGTGTGCCCAAGACGCTCTTCCGTCTGACCAAGGAGCACGAGATAGCCGTCATCGAGATGGGTGCCAGCCATCCTGGCGACATCAAGACACTGGCAGAGACGGCAGAGCCTACCTGCGGCCTCATCACCAACGTGGGCAGGGCCCACCTGCAGGGATTCGGCTCCTTCGAGGGCGTCATCAAGACGAAGTGCGAACTCTACGACTTCCTCCGCACCCGTGAGGACGGTCTTATCTTCATCAATGCCGACAACGACTACCTGATGGACCAGATTGGCGACGAGGAGGAGATCTGGCTCTCGCCCTACTCTACCGACCCTGAGAAGCAATACACATGCATCAGCGGAGAGACCATCGCCTGTGACCCCTTCCTGAAGTTCCGCTGGCGCGAGCCACTGATGACGCTCGAAGAGGAGGGGCGCTCCACGAAATGGCACAAGGTACAGACGCAACTCGTGGGCTCGTATAACATCGACAACCTGCTGGCGGCCATCGCCGTGGGCATCAACTTCGGCGTGGATCGCAAGAAGATATGCGCCGCCCTGGAGGACTATACCCCCTCCAACAACCGTTCGCAGATGACCGTCACGGCCAAGAACCATCTCGTAGTGGATGCCTATAACGCCAACCCGTCGTCGATGCAGGCCGCCCTGGAGAACTTCAGCATGATGCAGGCCGACCACAAGATGGCGATACTGGGGCAGATGGGAGAACTGGGAGACGACAGCGACATGGAGCATCGCCAACTGGTGAGTTATCTGGAAGCCGCCAACTACGACGAGGTATGGCTGGTGGGCGATAACTTCAAGGACATCGACTGCCCCTTCCGCAAGTTCCACGACGTGGAGGAAGTAAAGGCCGCCATCAAGAGCCACTGTCCTGAAGGATACTACATCCTCATCAAGGGCAGCAACAGCAATAAACTCTTCCAACTTCCAGAACTATTATAGTTCAGCCGAGGCGTAACGTGCTGATTCACAGCATTTCCGGCTGAAGGGAGATTTTCCTGGTGCATCTGGCTGAAGGGACGCCCTCCGTATCTAAGAATCTGTGCCATACACTTTTTTGGGGGGAGTCAGAGAAGGTCTGCGACGAGAAATAAGAGGCACTTTAGCACCAAGAGGAGGCTCTTTACGATCAAGAGGAGCCACTTTACGATCAAGAGGAGGCTCTTTACGATCAAAAAGAGGCACTTTACAACCAAAAAGCGGCTCTTCTCCAGAGGGAAAGAGGCAGATAGACGCGGTAAAAAATTACCCTTCAGCGCAAACTGCTGATAACCAGGTAATTACGACCACGCTGAAAGGAAAAATGAAAAAATTATTTGGTATTATACCTAATATATCGTACCTTTGCAACTGATGAAGCGTCTAAAACACATCTGTATTGGTCTGCTCCTCATCCTGTCGGCAATAGGATGCACACAGCGAGAGGAACCAGCGGAAGGCAACGCTGTCTATTACTGGCGGACAGACCTCAGACTCGACTCCACGGAGCGGGCCTTCCTGAACCAATACCATATCAGGAAGGTATATTGCCGCTACTTCGACGTGGTCATCAACGACACTGCCACTGGTCCTGTGCCGAATGCCACCCTCTCCTTCAGCGACTCACTGCCTGCAGGCGTGGAGATCATCCCCACCATCTATATCACGGAGAACTGCATGCACAAGCCGCATCAGCAACTGGCAGAGAGACTCGTGCAGCGCATCCGCCAGATGAATGAGACCAACGACATGGAAGACATCCGCGAGATACAGATCGACTGCGACTACACGGCGCGCAGCATGAAGACCTACTACCAGTTTCTCAGGGAAGTAAAAGAAGCCTGGGGACAGCGCCTCTCGACCACCATACGCCTGCACCAGTTGTCGATGCCTGCCCCACCAGCCGACGAGGGGGTGCTGATGCTCTATAACACAGGCGACCCGAGGAAGTTTGAGGAGCGAAACCCCATCCTCGACATGCGCGACGTGGCACCCTACCTGAAGCGCCTCGACGACTATCCCCTGCCGCTGGCTGCCGCCTACCCCGTATATAGTTGGCTGCGCATCATCGACGGGGTGCACATCGAGCACACCGTGGAGGCCGAAGAGATCATCAAGGTGAAGCATGCCGTGGAGAAGGAGCGCGAGGGACTGAAACGCAGCATTATCACCTACCATCTGGACGTAGAAAACATTAACAGATATAAACCAGAAACCTATGAAGAGATTTATCATCACTAATCTGCTGGCCCTCATGGCAGTGCCCATGCTGGCCTGCTTTTGGGTCGATAACCACAATTACTACCTGTTCCATGTCTATGACAGTAGCGACTTCAGCGAACGGGTAGATCAGATCACCAGGAACAACTGGAAAGCCTACCTGGGCATGGGGGAGGACGAGTACTTCTACTTCCGCGCCGAGGATGTCATCAAGGCCGCACGCGAGAAGAACGACCCGCTGATGGTCAGTTACGTGGAGAACCTGCAGAAGTATCTCGACTGCGTGAATATCGAGCAACGCAGACTCAACGAGTGGAACTACCCCACGAAGGAGGAGATCAGCGGCAATGCCAAAAGACTGCAGGCCGTGCGCACATACGCGCAGAGTAAGTTGAAGACACGCCTGCGCTCCCAGCACGCCCTGCTCTTCATGCGCTGCAACATGATGCTGGGCCGCCACCAGGAGAACATCACCTTCTGGGAGCAGACTGCCAGCCAGTATATCGAGACCGTCTATAAGGACATGATGCAGAACATCTACGCTGGAGCACTCTATAAGACTGGACAGCACCTCAAGGCGGGTGAGATCTTCGCCGAGATGGGCGACTACAACAGTCTGATGACACAGTACTACAAGAAGCGTTCCTTCGTAGCCATCCGACAGGAGTACATGCAGGACCCCAATGCCAAGACCCTGCCGTTCTTACTGCAGGACTTCGTGAACAATGCCCAGGAGGCCTACGACCACGACGGCTCCGGCAAACTCTTCGTCCGCGACATCTCCAAGACAGAAGCCACCCAGATGATCAACTTCTGCAAGCAGGTCGTCAAGGAGGGCAAGACGGAGGCCCCCGCCCTCTGGCAGAGTGCCCAGGCATGGCTGGAATATATGTTCGGCAGCAAGGAAAAAGCCCTTTCCGACATCCGCGAGGCCTGCACCATGGAAGGCAATGAGCATATAAAGGACAATGCCCGCGTGCTCCACCTCTACATCAACGCTGCCCTTGCTTCCAAAGGCAAGGACTATGACGACTGGCTCGCAGAAGAACTGGAATGGCTGAAGCAGAAGGCTGAGCCTGACGGCTACTACGACATGGCCATGAACCGCATCACCCACCAGATACTCACCAAGCACTATGCCGACAACAGTGTCACTACTGCAGCCCTCCTCAGTGCTGCCAACAGCAACGAATACGCTGCCCTCATCGATACGATGAAGGTGGCCGATCTGGAACAGTTCCACTTCTTCACCCTCAAGACTCCACGCACCAACCTCGACAAGTTCCTGAAGAAACATCTGCAGAAAATGGAGAACTATGCCATGGAAGACCTCATAGGTTCCAAGCACCTGCGCGCAGGACATTGGGAGAAGGCCATCGAGTGGCTGAAGGACATCCCCGTCAACTACTACGAGAAACAGGGCTATGCCGTCTATGCCGCCAACCGCCGCTATAACCTCGGCCCGTGGATCAAGCGCCAATGGCTGAACAACGCGACCCTCTACAGCGACACGGAGTGGAAACTCGGCCAGAACCCCAGGCTGGTCTTTGCCAAGGAGATGCTGAAGATGGAGGGAGAGACAAGCGTGCTCTCTGGTGAAGCCCTGAAGAAGCACTACTACGAACTCGCCGTACGCTATGCCCAAGCCAGTACGACAGGCGACTGCTGGTTCCTCACCCGCGACAGCAAGAGCAGTTACAACCTCTTCGGGTCTGAGGATATCGACTATGACAAGCGGGCTGCCTCACTGCTCCAGCAGGCAGGCGATCCCAAGGACTTCTTGCTGAAGGAGAAGGTGCTCTGCGCCAGGGCCTATATCTATATGAATCCCACCAACTGGTATGAGGAGGTATGGAACGAAGAGACCTATGAGCACGAGCGCAAGCCTCTGCCCGAGTCGTCGTGCTACCAGGCATGGGCTGCATTGGCAAAGTTCGAGAAGGCCAACGCTTCGCAGACCAGCGGCTATGTGTCGCGATGCGACGAGTACGACCAATTCCTAAAGGTCTTCGCCCAACGATAATGATAAAAAGAGGGGCAAATGCCCCTCTTTTTGAAAATTTATCGCTTTTCTTGCACGTTATTCAAAAAAATGACGTACCTTTGCATCCGCAAAATCGGGATGTAGCGCAGTTGGTAGCGCACTACGTTCGGGACGTAGGGGTCGGGCGTTCGAGTCGCCTCATCCCGACCAACGCAAAGGGAGTGGCTGGAAGAATCTCAGTCACCCCCTTTTTCAAGTAAAACCAACAGTTATGAGAAAACTATTTCTATTCGTCAGCGTTCTGGTTGCAATCGTAGCCTGTAAGCCAGCCAAAGAGACCCAGAAAGCGGTAAGACTGCCAACATACCAGAGAGTTGGGTAGGCAAAGACACTGAAGACGAGATGACCGACAAAGCCATCAAACTCGAGTCGTCGCTAACGCTCGAACCGTTCCAGTATCTGATTCTGGATATCAAGTAGTCTGCCCAGGCCGGTCAGGATTCCGCTTCAACTGCTCTATGAAATCGCTGATCTTATGAAGTTCGCGGGTGATGCGGATATTCTGCGGGCAGTGGGGCTCACACTGATGACAGCCGATACAGTGATCAGGCTGACGCTCAGGGGGCACGATGCGGTCTAAGCCGATGAGATATTGCCGACGGTGCTTGCGGTACTCCGGATCGCCCGTCCCCACAGGCAGTGAACCCTCATTCTTACATTTATTATAATGTATAAAGATGGCAGGAATATCTATGCCATAGGGACAGGGCATGCAATACTTACAATCATTGCAGGGAATATTCTCCAGGCCGACAATCTTCTGAGCGATCTCCGTGTCGAGGTAGCGCTGCTCTTCCTCCGTGAGAGGTGTCAGCGGACAGTAGGAGAGCAGGTTATCCTTCAGATGCTCCATATAGGTCATGCCTGAGAGCACCGTAAGCACGCCCTCGGGTGTACCCGCATAGCGGAAGGCCCAGGAGGCCACGCTCTTCTCTGGCGCATGGCTCTTCAGTTCTGCGACGAGATACTGCGGCAGGTTGGCCAGACGGCCACCAAGCAACGGCTCCATGATGACGGCGGGGATACCACGCTTATGTAGTTCGGCATAGAGATAACTGGCATCCACGTTACGGTCATTGATCTCGTTGGCATAGTCCCAGTCGAGATAGTTCAGTTCAATCTGTACGAAATCCCACTGATACTTCTCCTGGAGTGCCAGCACCTGATCGAACACCTCCTGCTTGCCATGGAACGAGAAACCGAGGTTGCGGATGCGCCCTGCCTCGCGCTCTTTCATCAGATAGTCGAGCATCCCATTCTCCACATAACGGCCGATAAACTCATCGTAGTTGCCACCCACACTGTGAAGCAGATAGTAGTCGATGTAATCAACCTGCAACTCCTTCATCGAGTTATGGTACATCTCAATGGCCTTCTCTTTCTTCCAGTAATCGTGGTTAAAGTTAGAGAGTTTGGTGGCCACGAAATACTTATCTCGGGGATGACGATGCAGGGCGATACCTGTGCAGTGCTCCGACTTACCCTGACAATAGACAGGTGACGTGTCGAAGTAGTTAAGACCATGCTCAATGGCATAATCCACCTGCTTGTTGATCATCTCCTGATCATATTCATCACTGTTATCCACCTTTGTCGGCAAGCGCATCATGCCATAGCCAAGGATGGACACTTTCTCCTTGGTCTTGGGATTTTCGCGATAAGTCATCTTGCCTACGGGCGGTTCCACCTGGTTCTTATATTCATCGGCAGCCTGCTGCTCTGCCTTGTTGGATTGCTTACAGCCAGCAAGCGTAGCCGCCGTGGCGACGGTTCCTGCTCCGAACAACTTCAGGAAACTCCGTCTCGATATCTCTTTTTTATCCTTATTAATCATAATCCCTAATTTCTTATTTCTCATTCAAACCATCTTATGCACCTCGTGACCCTCGACATAGATGGCCGAGAACGGGCGCGACGGACAGACATACTCACAGGCACCGCAGCCGATGCACATATTCTCATTGACTACGGGGATCTTCAGCGACTCCTCATCATCAGGGTCGGAAGGTACCATCTGGATGGCACCAGTAGGACAGTGACGAGCACAGTTGCCGCAAGACACACCGTCGGTAAGCGGAATACAGTTCTTCTTGATCCAGACGGCATGGCCAATCTGAATCGAGGATTTCTCCATCTCGTCGAGTGGCTTAATCGCTCCGGCAGGGCACACATCAGAACAGCGCGTACACTCAGGACGACAATAGCCACGCTCGTACGACATCGTGGGCTGCATCAGGTGCATCAGGTCGGTAGAGGGCCGGAGCACATGGTTCGGGCACTCAGAGATACAGAGTTGGCACCCCGTGCAGTGCGTGGCGAGATTCTGGAACGAGAGCGAACCAGGAGGTGTAAGTGGTGTCTGGCGCTGAGGAACCACCTTTTCCTCCAGTTCGGCGATACCACCATCCATCAGTTTCTCTTTCTTCTGAGCAAGGGCTGCAGTAGAGGCAAGGGCCGTGGCCAAGAGGAAAGAGCGCTTTGAAGTATCAACAGGACTCGACGAACTGGGACGACTGATATGGTCAGGCCGACTAGAATAACTCAGCGCCCCAAACTTACACTTGTCGATACAATTGCCGCAGACGACACAACGACTGTAATCCACAGTATGTGTCTTATAGTCGATGCAGGCTGCCTTACAGTTTTTCGAGCAGAGTGAGCAGTTCTTGCACTTATCGGCATCGAACCGTACCTTCAGCCAGGAGAAACGAGCGAAGAATGAGAGCACCGTTCCCACCGGGCAGATCGTATTGCAATAGGTCCGTCCACCACGCCAGGCGAGGATAAACAGGATAACCAAAGTGACGGCTGCAATGATGAACACTGGCAGGGAACGCATCCAGACATCCACACTGTAGAAAGCATAACTATCGGCACGCTCGGCAATCGTGGCCAATATGTTGTTACCCATGATCCAGAGGGGTTGGAAGATCATCGTGGCGATACGACCGTAACTGCTATATGGCGCCAGCAACTGGAACAGCGAGCCGACACCTGCCAGGGCAGCGACAACAAATAAGGCTAATACAGGGTAGCGCAGCCACTTCACCTCTTTCGAGTAATTGTACTTGTTTTTCTTCCTACGGAGCCGCGCCATCAGATCCTGAAAGATACCCAATGGGCAGATAACAGAACAATAGATGCGCCCGAAGACGAGTGTCAGTGCGATGAGCGCCACAATGACAATCACGTTGAGCGCCATCACGGCTGGCAAGAACTGTATCTTCGCCAGCCAGCCCAGCCAGGTGTGCAGCGTCCCCGTAAAGTCGAGGAACAACAGTGTGATCAGCGTAAAGACCACCGCTGCGAGGATAGTACGAATCTTCTTTAACATAGAGTATTGTTTAGTTCTAATCTTCAATTATCAATGTCCAATCTTCACGATCAAAATGCTCAGTTCATAGAGCAGCCATATAGGCAGGGCCACCACGAAGAGCGTAAAGGCATCCGTCGTCGGAGTGATGATGGCCGAGACGATGAGTATTGCCACGATGGCATGCTTGCGCCATGTCTGCATCATACCTGCCGTCAGCAGTCCCATCCTGCCCAACAACCAACTGACGACTGGCAATTCAAACACCACACCCATCATCAGGCTCATCATGATCAGCGTGTCGATATACGACTGGAGCGTCAGCATGTTCGCCACATCTGGACTCACCTGATACGTGCCAAGAAACTTCACCGTCAGCGGGAAGATCAGCAGATAGTTGAGCAGGGTGCCCACCATGAACATCAGGTAGCCGCTGCCCACGAGCGTCGTGGCGTATCGCCGTTCGTTGTCATAGAGCGCTGGCTGGATAAAGCCGAACAGCAGGTAGATGATGTAAGGCGAGGCCACCAAAAGACCCGCATAGAAGGCCGTCTTCAGGTGGATCATGAACTGCTCCGTCAGTCCTGTGTTCATCAGACTGATCTCGAAGGGCTCCACGCCCATCAGCCTGTAGGTGATGAAATCACTCGTGCGAGGAGCCAGTACGATGGAAAACAACTCATCCTTCAGGCAGAAAGCCACTGCGGCAGCCAGCACCGTCAGGACGATGATGCGGATGAGCACTGAGCGCAACTCATCGAGATGATCCCAGAACGTCATGTCCTCACTCTTCACGCTTCTCTTCCTTCTTCCCTTCTCCAAGATCCGTCGCCTCATTCATCCCTTCCTTGAAACTTTTGACGCCTTTGCCAAGCCCCTTCATCAGTTCAGGAATCTTTTTGCCACCGAATAGCAACAGGACAATCAGTGCGATAACGAGAATCTCTTGCATACCAAGTCCAAACATATTATTCCAGTTTCTAGTTCTGTTTGCAAAAATACAAATAATCCCTAAATACTACAAATAATCTTTGATAAATTAACATATTATCAGTATTCTACATACGGAGACAGACGATCTATCGCCTCTTGGGGGAAATCTTTCGAAAGGCGAAGTTCGTTAAGGCTCTTCAATGGTCCATGCAGCCGTCTGTAATCTGTAATGGCCTTAGCCTGATAGAAATTGATATAGGGATGGCGCCTCAGTTCGTTGAGCGAAAGCGTGTTGACATTCAGTTTACGCGGCGAAGAAGCCTCAATCCTGAGATAGCGCTTTGCATCCGAAGGGAAATTCTCGATCTCATCGAGTTGATCCACACTGACATAGCCACCCAGTCGTTCTCCATAGCGTATGATCTGACGGGCAAAGTAGGGACCAATACCAGGAACGGTCATCAGTACTGTCGTATCAGCCTGATTCAAACTGACATACTCTCCCTCATGGATCTTCACAGGATAATGGGGCGCAATACTGTCATGACGCCCATCCGACCGACGCTCTGGGCGATACCTGAAATCACGATAGACAGGACGGTCGCGATAGACGACCTTCGTACGATAATAGGATCGGCGCTGCCTACGGAGCGTATCGTGACGGAGATATCGACGGGAAATGGTATCGGAATCGGCGGAGTCTGCCGGTGTCAAGGCATTGCTCTCTTCCTGCTGACCACCTGTGAAGAAGATCACGCCCAAGGCCACGGCAATCACTGCCAACAGCGTGAGGATGACCTTACGGTCGGACTTCTGGAGATAGAAAAACTCACGGATCATATCACACCGAACTGATGAAGGAAGATCAGTACGATACAGACGGGTACGACATAACGGATGGCAAACAGCCATACACGGAAAAGAGCCACACTGATCGTGCCCGAATTGGTAAACTCTTCCTGAACAATGTCACGACTGACAAACCAACCCAGCATGATACTTGTCAGGAAGGCTCCCAACGGCAACATATATTGTGCGGTCAGATAGTCACAGAAATCCATCAGCGACAGTCCCAGCACCCGCAATCCTTCGTAAGCCCCTACAGACAAAGAGCAGAACACAGTGATGGTGGAGCAGACAATCGTCAGGATCCATGCAGCCCGTTTCCTGGGAATATGGAGTTCCTCATGGAAAAAGGCCGTACCGATCTCATGCATGGAGATGGTGGAGGTCAAAGCGGCAAACACCAGCAGCGCATAGAACAGGATGGAGATGACATAGCCCACCACTGGCATGGCTCCAAAGGCCTCACGGAACACATTAGGCAGGGTGATGAAGATGAGCGACGGACCACTATCGGGCTGCACGCCCACGGAGAAGGCAGCAGGGAAGATCATCAGTCCTGCGAGAATGGCGATGGCCGAGTCGAGCAAGGCTATCTGCGTGGCAGAGTGCAGCAGGTTTGTGTCGCGCTTGAAATAGGAAGCGTACGTACAGAGACAGGACGTACCCAGGCTCAGGGAGAAGAATGCCTGTCCCAAGGCTTCAAGGAACACGCTGCCCGACACCTTCGAGAAGTCGGGCTTCAACAGGAACTCAATACCCGCCCCGGCACCAGGCAGCAGACAGGAGGCCACCACGATGACCAAGAGAAGTATCAGCAACAGGGGCATCAGCAGTTTGGAGGCCCGTTCGATACCGTCGTTTACGCCACGTGCGATGACGAAGTGCGTGATCAGCACAAAGCCCACGCCCCACAGACAGGGGCGCAAGGGGTCGCTGGAGAAGGTCTTGAAATAGTCTATGACATACGCCGCATCCCCATCAAGTTGACCTGCGACAGAGGCAAAGAGATACTGCAGGCACCAACCTGCCACCACGGCATAGAAGCCAAGGATAATCATCGACGTAAGAATACCCAGGTAGCCGATAAACCGCCATGCCTTACCACCAATGGCTCCGTATGCACGAGCCGCATTCGACTGGGCACGGCGCCCCACGATAAACTCACTCACCATCCCAGGGATGCCCAGCAAGAAGACACAGGCAAAATAGACGAGGATGAAAGCCGCCCCGCCGTTCTGACCCGTCATAAACGGGAAGCGCCAGATGTTCCCCAGGCCTACCGCCGAACCAGCCGTAGCCAGGACGATCGCCAACTTGCTTCCAAACGTGCCTCTTTCACTCATCTACAACAAGTTCAACTGATGCAGGAAGATAAACAGGATGCAGATAGGACACACATACTTCACCAGGAACAGATAGACATGGAACAGCGTCCCGTTGCGCAGCGTACCCCAGTTGCTGAACTCATCGCGCACTATCTTATGCGGTACGAACCAGCCAATAAAGATACATGTCAGGAAGCCCACGATAGGCAGGAACAACTGACCAGTGACAAAGTCGAACAAGTCGAAAAGGGTCTTACCAAACAAGAGAAGATCCTTTCCGACGCCCAAGGAGAGTGAGCAGATTGCACCTATCACGATGCACGAGATGGTGACGAGCAAGGCAGCCTGCTTGCGGGTGATGCGCATCTCTTCCTGCAGGAAGGCCGTGCTCACCTCGTGGAGCGACATCAGTGATGTCAGTGCCGCCAGGGACAACAGGGCATAGAAAAGCAGGGAGATAACATATCCCAGCATGGGAATGTCACCAAAGGCCTGTTGGAAGACATTCGGCAGTGTGATGAATATCAGCGACGGACCACTGTCGGGACTCACGCCCACGGAGAAAGCAGCAGGAAAGATCACCAGTCCTGCCAGAATGGCCACCAGGAAATCGATCACACCGATCTGGATGGCAGAGGCCGTCAGGTTGGTATGCTTGGAGAAATAACTGGCGTATGTACAGATACATCCCATCGCAATGCTCAATGAATAGAACGACTGGCCGAGTGCCCCAAGGAACACGTCGCTGGTCACCTTCGAGAAGTCGGGCTTGAACAGGAACTCAATGCCCTTGTCAGCGTTTGGCAACATGCACGAAGCCACGACGATGATCAATAGTAATATAAACAAGGTGGGCATCAGGAGTTTGGAAGCCCGCTCGATGCCGTCGCGCACACCGTTCTCAATAATCAGGTAGGTAGCCAACAGGATCAGGAGAGTCCAGAACACAGGCTTCACCGGGTCCTGAGAGAAAGTAATAAAGTAGTTAGCGATATAGGCAGGATCGCCCTGCAGTTTTCCCAGCAGCGATGCCCAGATATATTCCAGGCACCAGCCCGATACGACCGCATAGTAGCCTGTGATCAGGAAGCCCGTGAGCACACCCATATAGCCGATGAGCGACCATGCCGACCCACCAGACATGATCGTGAAGGCCCGTGCCGTATTGGCCTTGCCATGCCGTCCGATGATAAACTCACTGATCATACAGGGGATACCAAGCAGCAACACGCAGAAGACGTATATCATAATGAATACCGCTCCGCCATTCTGCCCTGTCATATAGGGAAACCGCCAGATGTTACCTAAGCCCACGGCGGAGCCTGCTGTCGCCAGGATAACGCCCAGTTTGCTTCCGAAATTCGCTCTTATTCCTGTATTTGGACCATTTTCTATACTCGTCATACATCAATTTCTCACTAATTCGTTGCAAAAGTATAAAATAATTCTTACTTTTGCACCAAAATTGAAAGTAAAAATGGAAAAATTACTCCAATATACCAGAAAATACCCCATTTCCGTCGGGTGCATTGCCCTGATATGGGTGCTCTCCCTTGCTCCGTTTTTCCCTGAGACGCCTCTCGACGATGTCGCGTTCATCGACAAATGGGTGCATGTCGTCATGTATGGCGGAACCTTCACCATCCTATGGATCGAGTATAGCCGCAACCATCTCTCTGCCGACTACGAGAAACTATTCTTATGGGCATGGCTGGCTCCTGTTGCCATGAGTGGTGCCATCGAACTGATTCAGGAATACCTGACTACCACCAGAAGTGGCGAATGGCTCGACTTGGCAGCCAACAGCACCGGCATCACCCTCGCAGGCCTTATCGGTCTGCTGATCCTGCGGTTCCGCCGTTCCAGGTCTTGAAGGGATTCTTGACAAGATGGGCGTTATAATAGCGACGGTCGCCCGTTACCTCTTGTCCTATGAAATCTGGCTTCTCGAATGGCTCGTCCTCTGACTGTAACTCCACCTCTGCCATCACCAGCCCCTCGTTGTCGCCATAGAACTCATCGACCTCAAAGGTGTGGCTGCCTGACTTCACCAGATAGCGGGTCTTGTCTATCTGTCCGGGTTCACAGAGCCGCATCAGTTGCACGGCCTCGGCAAAGGTAATCTCCTTCTCAAACTCATAGCGGCTGATGCCATTCTCATTAGAAGGTCCCTTGATCGTGAGATACCCGCGGTCGTCACGGAGGCGTACCCTGACGGTACGTCCGTGACCGCTGCAGATATAGCCCTGCCGAATGCGACTCTTACTATACGCCTGGCGCTTGTAGTCGTCGCCCTTCACCAAGAACTTACGCTCTATCTCCAGTCCGTCCATTTAGGAAACGATGAAAATAGAGTAGATGACAAACAGGATGGCGAGTACCACCAGTACGCCGAAGATCCATTCCAGGACCTTCTTTCCGCTGTCTTCCTGCTTCTTCTGATAAGCCTCTTTCTTCTGAGTGCTCTTTGATGCTTTTGCTATCTGTGCCATAATTCTGATTTTATTGGATTATTACTATTCGTCATCATTCACAGGGAACTCCATCAGATATGCCTTGATGAATCCGTCGATCTTCCCGTCCATCACGGCATCGACATCCGTGGTCTGGTAGTTCGTGCGGTGATCCTTCACGCGACGGTCGTCGAAGACGTAGGAGCGGATCTGGCTGCCCCACTCGATCTTCTTCTTGCCAGCCTCTATCTTTGCCTGAGCCTCCAGGCGCTTCTTCATCGCACGGTCATAGAGTTGCGACTTCAGCAGGGTCATCGCACGCTCCTTGTTCTTCGGCTGGTCACGGGTCTCCGTATTCTCAATGAGTATCTCTTCCTCCTCGCCCGTATCCGGATCGGTGTACCAATAGCGCAGGCGCACGCCCGACTCCACCTTGTTCACGTTCTGTCCACCAGCGCCTGAGGAGCGGAAGGTGTCCCATGACAGTTTGGCGGGATCGACATACACCTCAATGGTATCATCGACGAGGGGCGACACGAACACGGAGGCGAAACTGGTCATGCGCTTGCCCTGTGCATTGAAGGGCGACACGCGCACCAGGCGGTGCACACCGTTCTCCGACTTCAGGTAGCCGTAGGCATACTCTCCGCCCTCTATCTGCATCGTCACGCTCTTGATGCCCGCATCATCACCTTCGAGCAGGCTCGAGACCGTGACCTTGTGACCATGGGACTCTGCCCAGCGCATATACATACGCATCAGCATCTGTGCCCAGTCCTGCGCTTCCGTACCACCAGCACCACTGTTGATCTTCAGCACGGCGTCCATCGGGTCTTCCTTCTGGCGCAGCATATTCATCAGTTCCAGGTCCTCGATAGCCTTCACGGCCTTGGCATAGTCGGCATCCACCTCCTCTTCCGTGACCATCTCCTCCTTATAGAAGTCGAAGGCCAACTGCAGTTCGTCGGCCATCGTACGCACGTCCTGGTAGCCGTCGAGCCACTTCTTGATGCCCTTCACCTTCTTCATCTGCTCCTCGGCCCGCTTGCGGTCCTCCCAGAAGTCAGGGGCCTGGGTACGCAGGTCCTCCTCCTCGTATTCTATCTTCTTCTTGTCAATATCCAGATAGCGGTACAGTGCATCAGCACGCTCCAGCACATCCTTCAACTGGTCTTGAGTAATCATAACTATGAACTATAAACTATCAACTATCCATCACTCCGCATACATCGCCTCTATCTCCCGCTTGTAGTTCTCGTTGAGCACGCGGCGCTTGATCTTCAGCGTGTTGGTCAACTCGCCCCTCTCCATTGAGAAGTGATGGGGCAGCAGGGTGAAGCGCTTGATCTGCTCATAGTGGGCGAGTTGCTGCTGCAGGGTGTCGATGCGTTCCTTCATCATCTCGTTGATCTTCGGATTGGCGCAGAGTTGCTCACGCGTCTCAAAGGGGATGCCATGCTCGCGGGCATACTCTTCCAACAGCGGATAGACGGGGATGATCAGGGCTGACACGAACTTACGCTGGTCGGCGATGATGCATATCTGGTCGATGTACTTATCCACGAGCAACTTCGACTCGATCATCTGCGGGGCGATATACTTGCCGTTGGATGTCTTGTAGAGGTCCTTGATGCGCTCCTTCAGGAACAGTTCGCCGTCTTTCAGATAGCCCGAGTCGCCCGTCCTGAAGTAGCCGTCCTCGGTAAAGGCCTGCTTCGTCAGGTCCTCGCGGTTATAGTAGCCACGGGTGATCGTCGGTCCCTTCAGGAGCACCTCCCCCTCGTCGCTGATCCTGATGTCGATGCCCTCGATGGGGATGCCCACGCCACCTACGGTATAGGGCTCGCCGAGATGGTTACAACTCACCGTGGCCAGCGACTCCGTCAGTCCGTAGCCCACGATCATATTGATGCCGATGGCATGCACGAACTCCTCCACCTTGGGATTCACCGTCGCGCCAGCCGTCGGGAAGAAATGGGCATTCTCCAGTCCCAGTTCCTTGCGCACCAGGGAGAACACCGTCCTGTTCAGCATCTCATACTCCAGATGGAGGGCCAGCGGGGGGCGCTTGCCCTTCGACAGATAGTCGATGTTATGCTGCTTGCCGACCCTCAGCGCATGCTGGAACAGTTTGCGCTTCGGTGTACTGGCCTTGTCGATCTGCTCCTGCACGCCCATAAACACCTTCTCCCAGAAGCGGGGCACGCTCGACATACAGGTGGGATGGGTCTCGCGCATCGACTGCTGCACCTCCTGAGGGTAGGTGTTCACGATAAGCCGCGCTCCCTCCGTCAGACAGAGAATCTTCCATCCCTTCTCGAAGATATGCGTGAAGGGCAGGAAGTTGAGCACGCGGTCGTTCTCCGTCACTGGCACACACTTGCCGTTGGCCTCGAAGGCCGCATGATACTGGCCGCAGGTAAGGATCACGCCCTTGGAGTCGCCCGTCGTACCACTGGTATAGAGGATATTGGCTATGTCGTCCATCGAGGCCTCAGCCTGCAACTTCTCCACCTCCGTCTGGCGGGGGTAGTCCTTGCCCAGTTTCAGGAAGTCGTCGAAATACATGGCATTGGGGTCGTGCGAGGAGATACGCACGTTCTTGTCGAAGACGATGATGCGCTCCAGCGACTGGCACATCGACACCACGCGACGCGCCTTGTCATACTGTTCCTGCTCGCCCACGAAGAGGAAACGGATCTTCGCGTCGCTGATCATGAACTGTATCTGCTGCTCACTGCTGGTGGCGTAGAAGGGGATGGTCACCGCACGGATGCCCCAGGCCCCGAAGTCGCAGAAGAGATACTGCACGGAGTTCTGAGAGAACACACCGATGTTCTCCTGCACCTTCACGCCCAGGTTCAACAGGGCATTGGATACCGTCTTCACCTTATCCGAGAACTCGTTCCACGAATACGACTTCCACTCCGAACCGCCAAAGTCCTTGTAAATCAGCACTTCACGATCACCGAACCTCTGGGCCTGATCGAGGATTAAACGCGATAAATGACTGTTTGTCTGCATACGCACTTTCGTTAATTCGCTGCAAAATTACGCAAAATGGTGCAGATAGCCAAATTATAACGGTTTTTTTTCTTTCCGAACCTTTAAGGAGCCTCTTCCGCAAGTTACAAATCGTAAGAAATAATGCCATCTTACTTACAATCTGACAGAAAACCCGGAAAAGTAGATTAAAAAACGCCACGATTCCTTGGAATTCTTGAACAAACCATTTACCTTTGCAGACAGAATCAGACAAACTTCACACAAAAAGAGCAAAAACTATGGCATTAGTCAACGACCACTTCCTCAAACTGCCGAACAACTACCTGTTTGCAGATATCGCCAAGAAGGTGAATGCCTTCAAGGCCACGCATCCGAATGCCCACGTCATCAGCCTGGGCATCGGCGACGTCACCCAGCCACTGGCACCCGCCGTCATCGAGGCCATCCACAAGGCTGCCGACGAGATGGCCGTACAGACCACCTTCCGCGGCTACGGACCCGAGCAGGGCTACGACTTCCTGCGCGAAGCCATCCTGAAGAACGACTTCCTGCCGCGCGGCATCCACCTCGATATCAACGAGATATTCGTCAACGACGGTGCCAAGAGCGACACGGGCAACATCCAGGAACTCGTGCGCTGGGACAACTCCATCGGCGTCACCGACCCCATCTATCCCGTCTATATCGACTCCAACGTCATGATCGGCCGCGCCGGGGTGAAAGATGAGGAAGGCCGATGGTCGAACGTGCTCTACATGCCCTGTACCGCAGAGAACGGCTTCGTGCCCCAGATACCAGACCGCCGAGTGGACGTGATCTACCTGTGCTATCCCAACAACCCCACGGGTACCGTCATCTCTAAAAGCGAACTGCGCAAATGGGTGAACTATGCCCTGAAGAACGATACGCTCATCTTCTACGACGCGGCCTACCAGGCCTATATCCAGGACGACGACATCCCCCACAGCATCTACGAGATCCGCGGAGCGAGGAAGTGCGCCATCGAGTTCCACAGTTATTCTAAGACGGCCGGCTTCACAGGCGTGCGCTGCGGCTACACCGTCGTGCCCAAGGAGGTGACGGCAGCCACCCTCACGGGCGAGCGCATCCCCCTGAACCCCCTGTGGAACCGTCGCCAGTGCACCAAGTTCAATGGCACCAGTTATATCTCCCAGCGCGCTGCGGAGGCCACCTATACCCCTGAGGGCAAGCAACAGATCAGACAGACCATCGACTACTATATGCAGAATGCCCATCGGATGCTTGAGACCCTCCGTGGATTAGGCTTTGCCTGCTATGGAGGCGAGAACGCGCCCTACATCTGGGTGAAGACACCAGGCTCCAGCAGTTCATGGTCGTTCTTCGAGGAGATGCTCTACGGTGCCCATGTGGTCTGCACCCCCGGCGTGGGCTTCGGCCCTGCTGGCGAAGGCTATGTGCGCTTCACCGCCTTTGGCAGTCAGGACCAGACCAGTGAGGCCCTGCAGAGAATAGAGCGCTGGCTGAAATAACCAGGTGACATAATAAGGTGGAAGAAATTTTCTCATTTACCTTTCAGCCGAGTGTTAATCAATTGATTATCAGCAAGTTCGGCTGAAAGGTGTTTTTCGCCATGTAATTTGCTGAAAAGGGAGGCCATCTATTAATCGAATAGTGCCTCCTCTCGTTGCTAAAGTGGCTCCTCTCGTTGCTAAAGTGGCTCTTTTCGCGACTAAAGAGGCTCCAAATTTTTGTCCCAAGGCTTGGGACAAACCCCCAAAAACATGTCGGAACAAACTCTTAGATACGCTTGGATGAAGGCAGGCAACCTGACTGTCTGCAGCCCCCAGAATCTCCCTTCAGCCGGAAGCACTGAAAATCAGACAGTTACCTGCCGGCTGAAGGGAGATGCAACATCCTAATTCCTCTGAGTGTTGCCGTCAGTAGGCCTGCTCATGCACGCCTTTGACGGCACGGCCCGACGGGTCGTTCATGCCACGGAAGGCGGCATCCCACTCCAGGGCGATGGCCGTGGAGCACGCCACACTGGCCTCACTGGGCACACTGCGCGCAGCACTGTCGCTGGGGAAGTGCTCGGCGAAGATGCTACGGTAGTAGTACTCCTCCTTGTTCCTGGGAGGGTTGATGGGGAAGCGCTCTGCGGCATGCGCCATCTGCTCGTCGCTGACGGCCTCGGCAGTGATCTGCTTCAGGGTGTCGATCCATGAGTAGCCCACGCCGTCGCTGAACTGTTCCTTCTGCCTCCAGACCACCTCGGCGGGGAGCATATCGGCAAAGGCCTCGCGCACAATCCTCTTCTCCATGGTAGAGCCTGGGCACATCTTCGCCTCGGGGTTGGTGCGCATGGCCACGTCGAGGAACTCTTTGTCGAGGAAAGGCACGCGCCCCTCCACGCCCCATGCACAGAGACTCTTGTTGGCACGCAGACAGTCATAGAGGTAGAGTTTGGAGAGTTTGCGCACCGTCTCCTCATGGAAGTCCTTCGCCGTGGGGGCCTTATGGAAGTAGAGATAGCCGCCGAAGATCTCGTCGGCGCCCTCCCCGGAGAGTACCATCTTGATACCCATCGACTTGATGACGCGTGCCAGCAGGTACATCGGCGTGGAGGCGCGGACGGTGGTGACATCGTAGGTCTCGATATAATAGATCACGTCGCGGATGGCGTCGAGACCTTCCTGGATGGTGTAGTTGATCTCGTGGTGCACCGTCCCGATATGGTCGGCCACGAGACGGGCCTTGGCCAGATCAGGGGCGCCCTTGAGTCCTACGGCAAAGGAGTGCAGGCGGGGCCAGTAGGCCTTTGTCCTGGAGTCATCCTCGATGCGCATCTCACTATATTTCTCAGCGATGGCGGAGATGACGGAGGAGTCGAGACCACCCGAGAGCAGCACACCGTAGGGCACGTCGGACATCAGTTGGCGCTTCACGGCAGCCTCCAGTGCGTCGTGGATGGCCGAGACACTGGCGGGATTATCCTTGACGGCCTCGTACTGCATCCAGTCGCGATGGTAATAGTTTTTAAAATTGAAGAATTGAAGAATTGAAGAATTGAAGTTCTTCCCTGCGCTGACTTCAACTTTTCCATTTTTCACTACTTCAATTTTTCCATTTTTCAATTCTTCAATTCTCCCATAGAGGTAGTGGCCTGGCAGGAAGGGCTCGTAATGCTCGCACTGCCCTTCAAGGGCCTTCAGTTCCGAGGCCACATAGATGGTGCCATGGCTATCGGAGCCTATGTAGAGGGGGATGACCCCGATGGGGTCGCGGGCTACCAGATACTCATCCTTCTCCACGTCGTAGAGCACGAAGGCGAAGATGCCGTTGAGGTCTTCAAGGAAGTCGATGCCCTTATCGCGATAGAGGGCGAGTATCACCTCACAGTCGGAGCCCGTCTGAAATTCATACTTCCCTTCATAGCGCTTGCGGATCTCCTGATGGTTGTATATCTCGCCATTGACGGCCAGCACCAGTTTACGGTCGGGAGAATAGAGGGGCTGTCCGCCACTCTCCGGATCGACGATGCTCAGTCGCTCATGGACGAGAATGGCAGAGCCTCCAGTATAGATACCACTCCAGTCGGGTCCGCGATGGCGGATCTTCTGACTCATGCGCAGCGCCTTCTCACGCAAGGCCTGCGTCTGTTCCCTGACATTAAGGATTGCTGTAATTCCACACATAATACTATCTGTTTTTACATTCTTTCATTTCTACATCTTTACATTTCTCTCAACGTAGTTGACAAACGCCTGGTTTACCAGCCGCGTACCTCCCTGCGTGGGATAATGCCCCGTGAAGTACCAGTCGCCGCGATGCCCTGGGATGGCCTCGTGCAGACCCTCGATGCTCTGGAACACCAGTTCGATGGGCGTTGAGACGCCCTCTGGGCGCAGCATCTCCACCATCTTCTGGTTGATCTCCTCGACAGTAAAGGGTGCATAGAGGCGACGGACGTGGTTCTCCTGTTGAAAGTTTTTACAAGCCTGATAGACCTCGGCGATGAGGGGCTGCATGCCCCGTTCACGGATGAGGGCGATGACGGCACGGAAGGCACAGAACTCCTCCAGCCTCGCCATGTCGATGCCATAGTAGTCGGGGTAGCGTATCTGGGGCGAACTCGATACCATCACAATCTTCTTAGGATGCAGACGGTCGAGGATCTTGAAGATACTCTCCTTGAGTGTCGTACCCCTGACGATGGAGTCGTCGATAATCACGAGGTTATCGCCTTGCGAGCGTCCTTCGGCCGAGCGATCCTCGTGGGGCTGCAGCGAGCCGTAGGTGATGTCATAGACATGCGAGGCGAGGTCGTTGCGCGTGCCTGCCTCCGTGATGAAGGTGCGCAGTTTGATGTCTTTCCATGCCACCTTCTCGCTCCTCACGTCGAAGCCCTGTTTGCGAAAGCCCTCCACCATCCCGTAGAAGGCCACCTCGGCCGTGTTGGGGATAAAGGAAAAGACGGTGTGCTCCACATCGCCATCGATGGCGCGCATGATAGGGCCCGTCAGTTGCTCGCCCAACCGTTTCCGTTCCTGATAGATATCGCGGTCGTTGCCGCGACTGAAGTAGATCCGCTCGAAGGAGCACTTATGGTTGCCACGAGACGGGAAGACCTGCTCCAGACGCACCTCTCCCCTCTTGTTGATGATCAGGGCTTGACCAGGCTGGAGTTCCACGACCTGCTCGCACCTGAGGTCGAAGGTGGTCTGCAGCACAGGGCGCTCACTGGCCAGTGCCACCACCTCGTCGTCGCAGTAGAAGAAGGCGGGACGTATGCCCCACGGGTCACGGATGGCGAACATCTCTCCTGATCCCGTCAGACCGCACATCACATAGCCTCCGTCATACAACTCCAGGGTGGTGCGCAGCACATTCGCCATATCCATATTGTCTTCGATATAGCGGGTGATGTCGAGTCCCTCCAATCCCTGTTGCCTGGCTGCCTCATAGTTGCGCTCCACCTCACGGTCCAGTCGGTGCCCCATCAGTTCGAGGGTGATATAGGAGTCGCTGTAGATACGGGGCGACTGTCCCTGTGCCACCATCCGCTGGAAGACCTCGTCGATATTCGTCATGTTGAAGTTGCCACACAGACAGAGGTTCTTCGCCCGCCAGTTGTTACGGCGGAGGAAGGGGTGCACGTATGTCAGCCCACTCTTGCCCGTGGTGGAGTAGCGCAGGTGACCCATATAAAGTTGAGAATTGAAAAGTTGAGGAGTAGTTGATCCTTCAATCTTTCCGAATATCTCCGTAATGGCATCCTTACCCTCGGCCTTCTCACGGAACATATATTCGCAGCCTGGTTCAGCGTTAAGGCTGACCGTAGCCAGACCAGCCCCTTCCTGTCCACGGTTGTGTTGCTTCTCCATCATCAGATAGAGTTTATTGAACCCGTATGTCCTGGTGCCGTATTTTTGTTCGTAGTATTCCAGCGGCTTCAACAGGCGTATCATCGCCACACCGCACTCATGCTTCAATTCTTCCATACTTCAATTCTTCAATTCTTCAATTCTTCAATTCTTCAACTCTTCAACTCTTCAACTCTTTCAAGAACGACATAAACAGCGGGTGCGGATGGAGCACGGTAGAAGAGTATTCTGGATGGAACTGTGTACCGATGTACCAACGCTTGTCAGGCATCTCCACAATCTCCACGAGGTTGGCAGCGGGATTGATACCCACGCACTTCATGCCTGCCGCCTCGTACTCCTCCTTATATTGATTGTTGAACTCATAGCGATGGCGGTGGCGCTCCCTGATGAGCGTCTCCTCACCGTATGCCACCCATGCACGACTGCCCTTCACGAGTTCGCAGTCGTATGCTCCCAGACGCATCGTTCCACCCATCTGCGTGACATTCTTCTGCTCCTCCATGAGGTCGATGACGTTATGGGGCGTCTTGGGATCCATCTCACAACTGTTCGCGTCCTTATAGCCCAGCACGTTACGGGCAAATTCGATGACCATCATCTGCATACCCAGACAGATGCCGAAGGTGGGGATATCCTTGGTACGGGTGTATTCCGCAGCGATGATCTTGCCTTCTATGCCACGCTGGCCGAAGCCCGGGCAGATGACCACGCCCTGCAGGCCCTCGAGTTTCTCCGCCACGTTCTGGCTGGTGATCTCCTCGCTGTTCACAAAGTGCAACTTGGCCTTCACATCGTTGTAGATACCTGCCAGGTTCAGACTCTCGCGGATACTCTTATAGGCATCCTGCAGGTTGTACTTACCCACTAGTCCGATATGTACCTCACGGGTGGCGCGGCCCTGCTTGTCGAGGAAGTCGCGCCAGGGCTTCATGGCAGGCGTCTGACCTACGGGGATGTCCATCTTGCGCAGGATAGCCGCATCGAGCCTCTGCTGCTGCATGTTCACTGGCACTTCATAGATGCTGGGCAGGTCCTCGCTCTGCACCACGCATTCCAGATCGACATTACAGAACGAGGCCACCTTCATGCGCAGATGGTCATCAAGGTGGCACTCAGTACGAAGCACGAGAATATCGGGCTGGATACCCATCGATTGCAGTTCCTTCACGCTGTGCTGGGTAGGCTTGGTCTTCAGTTCACCAGCCGCCTTCAGATAGGGCACGTAGGTCAGATGTACACACACGGCATCGCGCCCTAATTGCCAACGCAGTTGGCGGATGGCTTCCATAAAGGGGGCACTCTCGATATCTCCGATAGTGCCACCCACCTCCGTGATGACGAAGTCGAGTTTCTCACCCTCCTCGTCCTCGCGGAGCATACGCCGCTTGATCTCGTCGGTGATATGGGGCACGACCTGTATCGTCTTACCGAGGTAGTCGCCATGCCGCTCGCGGTCGATGACGGTCTTATAGATGCGCCCCGTGGTGATACTGTTGTTACGGGTGGTATGAATACCTGTAAACCGTTCGTAGTGACCCAGGTCCAGGTCGGTCTCGAAACCGTCATCCGTCACGTAGCACTCACCATGCTCGTAGGGGTTCAGCGTCCCTGGGTCGATGTTGATGTAGGGGTCGAACTTCTGGATGGTCACCTTGTAACCACGTGCCTGTAGTAGTTTGCCGATTGAGGCGGAGATAATGCCCTTCCCCAACGAGGAAACGACACCGCCCGTAACGAAAATGTACTTTGTCTGCATATCTGTTGTTGTTTGAATGTTTGCTGTCCGAAAGAGTCTTTGGACTCACGGCTGAAGCGTGAATCCAAAGATGAAGTAAGCCTTTTGCGAACAGGGGTTACCCACCACCTGCGCAAAGACGGGGATCGAGAACGAGTCAGTCACCTTGATATCCTTTGTGGCCTTTAGGGCGAGGTTGGTGACGGCAAAGCCGCTCGTTCCATAGAAACTGGTGGCATAAGGTACGGCACCCGCCGTGGCTGTCCAGTCACAGGCGGCGAGGCGGAAGGGGACATTGGCCTCCACATAACTGCTATAGGCACGTTTGCCGTCTTTGTTTACACCATCGTTGCCAGCGAAGTTGGTAAACCACTGGAGACTCAGGGGGCCGAAGTCGTAGCCGATATTTGCCTCGAAGACGTGGTTCGTGCCGTGGGCATCGTACTTAAAATAGCGTCCATCAGGATCGCCGCCGACAGAGAACCAGTAGTCCGTGATGCCGATATTAAATCCCCCTGTCGTATATGCCAGCGTCAGATCGAACTCCTTCGTATCGTCAGGGTTAGTCAGTCCGTAACTGCCCCAGGCCGACAGGCTCAGTCCCTTGTAGTCGATGCCGAGGGTAGGTTGCACGGCCACACTACCGGCATCCAGACCACGCCAGATATACTGACTGACAAAATCCGCCTGAATCGTGGTCTCTATCCCTTTATCCTGCGCAATGGCGGTGCTGCTCAGCACCAGTCCCATTGCAAATAAAACAATCTTTTTCATACCTTATCGTCATTTAGTAGCGGTAGCAAATTCTTCATTCTTCATTTAATTATAGCAACTCTCACCATGTTCGTAGATATCCAGGCCCTCGTCCTCGATACGCCCATCAACTCGCAGGCCGTGGAGTTTCTTAATGCCGTAGAAGAGTACGACACCACAGGCGGCAGCCCAGAGGTCAATCACGAGGATACCAAACAATTCGGCCCCGAAGAATCCCCAGCCATAGCCGTAGAAGGCACCGTTAGAGGTAGAAAGCAATCCTGTCATCAGTGTACCGAGGATACCACAGACACCGTGTACGCTGGAAGCACCCACAGGATCGTCGATATGCAGGCAGTGGTCGATAAACTCAATGGCATATACCAATACCAGTCCACAGACCAGTCCGATGATGACAGCACCTACTGGCGACACGAGGTCGCAGCCAGCAGTGATGCCCACCAGACCCGCCAGTACACCGTTGAGTGTCAGTGAGAGAGAAGGCTTACCATATTTCACCCATGTCAGGAACATCGTGGCCACACCACCTGCGGCAGCAGCCAGGTTGGTCGTCAGGAAAACATGACTGATGGCTATGCGGTTCACCTCACCAGAGGCAGCCAACTGAGAGCCCGGGTTGAAGCCAAACCAGCCCATCCATAGGATGAAGACGCCCAGCGAGGCCAGTGTCAGGTTATGTCCAGGAATGGCGCGGCTCTTGCCATCGGTACCATATTTCCCACGACGGGGTCCTAACGCCAGTGCACCAATAAGTGCCAGTACGCCTCCCACACTATGCACGATGGCCGAACCCGCAAAGTCGTGGAACACATCTCCAAAGGTGGTCATCATAAACGAGTCGGCAGCATCATTGCATAGCCATCCGCCACCCCATGTCCAGTGGCCCTCTACAGGATAGATGATCAGGGATATGAAGGCACTATAGACCAGATACATCGAGAACTTCGTGCGCTCTGCCATCGCACCGCTCACGATGGTGGCCGAGGTGGCGCAGAATACCGTCTCGAAGATCAGGAAGCCCTCCACGGGCAGGTCGCCCTTATAGAAAGAGAGGTCGCCCCAGTTGGGAGCGCCTATAAAACCTGCACCCTCGCTGCCAAACATAAAGCCAAAGCCAAGGAAGAAGAACAAGAGAGAGCCGAACATAAAATCGACAAAGTTCTTCATCAGGATGTTGGCCGTGTTCTTACTACGTGTGAAACCTGCCTCACACAAGGCAAAACCTGGCTGCATCCAGAAAACCAGCATGGCTGCCAATAGCATCCATACGGTATCGAGTGATAATCCTATTTCATTCATAATCATTTTGTGTTTGTGTTGTTACCCTTTTTACTTTTATTTTTTATCGCGCAGTACTGTGTCACCGTTCTCACCCGTACGGATGCTCCATGTGTCGATGACGTCGCTCACGAAGATACGCCCGTCGCCAATCTCCCCCGTATGAGCCACCTTTAGAATCACCTTGATCGTCGGATTGAGAATGACATCGCGACAGACGATGGTGATTGCCACGCGCTCGATGACATCGGTAGAATACTGTACGCCACGGTAGATACGCTCCTGACGGCTCTGGCCAATTCCATGCACGTCGTGGTACTCAAACCAGTCGATATCCGACGACAACAAAGCATCCTTTACTTCCTGAAATTTGGTCTTTCGAATAATTGCCTCAATCTTTTTCATACCTTTACCTTTTATTAATACTCTTATACTTGTGATCACGGTGCAAAGTTACGACGTTTTGACAGAAAAAACGCCCACAAACCGTCAGTTTGAACGAACAAATCTGCCGAAAGTTACAAATTGAAAGGAATCAGCATCCACGAAATTGCAAATTGAAAGCAAAAGCAGCCAAATTCGTGTCAAAACGTAAGAAAGACTAAGTTTTAAGGATTAAAATGTCACGAATCTGATTGTTTTTGCGTCTATTTGTCATAACTTTGCACCCAGAATCAAACAAAAAGAAAGATTTAGAAAAGGATAATATGACAATGTGTAAGCAAACTCAAACAAACAAAGGACTCTACCAAAGCAGTTACGAGCATGATGCCTGTGGTGTGGGCATGATAGTCAACATCCACGGCAACAAGAGCCACGAACTGGTAGATAATGCCCTCCGCGTACTGGAGAACATGCGCCATCGCGGAGCCGAGATTGGCAAGGACGGTGACGGGGCTGGCATCATGCTGCAGATTCCCCATGAGTTTATCCTGCTGCAAGGAATCCCTGTCCCGGAAAAGGGCAAGTACGGTACAGGTCTGGTGTTCCTGCCCAAAGAAGAGAAAGCGCAACAGGAGATCCTCAGCATCATGATCGAGGAGATCGAGCGTGAGGGACTGCAACTGATGCACCTGCGCACGGTGCCCACGAACCCGGATTGCCTGGGCGATGCTGCCCTCAGCACGGAACCTGACATCAAGCAGGTGTTTATCACAGGTGTATCGGATGATAAGGTCGAGACGTTCGCACGAACCTTATATATCATCAGAAAGAAGATCGAACGCCGCGTGGCGCACAAGGACTTCTACATCTGTTCACTGAGCAACACAAATATCATATACAAAGGCATGCTGTCGTCGATGCAGGTGCGGCAGTACTTCCCCGACCTGACGAATCCCTACCTGACAAGCGGACTGGCGCTGGTGCACTCACGTTTTAGCACAAACACATTCCCAACGTGGTCATTAGCCCAGCCCTTCCGCTTGCTGGCGCACAACGGCGAGATCAACACCATCCGCGGCAACCGAGGATGGATGCAGGCCAGGGAGAGCGTGCTATCCAGTGAGGCGCTGGGCGATATCAAGGCAATCTCCCCCATCGTACAGCCCGGGATGTCGGACTCGGCATCACTGGACAACGTGCTGGAGTTCTTCCTGATGTCAGGACTGTCGCTGCCTCATGCCATGAGTATCCTCGTGCCAGAGTCGTTCAACGACAAGAACCCCATCAGTGAGGACCTGAAGGCTTTCTACGAATACCACTCCATCCTCATGGAGCCATGGGACGGTCCTGCCGCTCTCCTGTTCAGCGACGGGCGCTTCGCTGGTGGCATGCTCGACCGCAACGGCCTGCGCCCTGCCCGCTATACTCTCACCAAGAATGACACGATGATCGTAGCCTCAGAGGTTGGCGTGATGGACTTCGATCCCACGGAGATAGCAGAAAAGGGGCGCCTGCAGCCAGGTAAGATCCTGCTCATCGACACACTGGAGGGCAAGATCTACTACGATGGCGAGATCAAACAGCAGTTGGCTAATGAGCACCCGTACCGCCAATGGCTCTCTACGAACCGCATCCAGTTGGAGAAACTGAAGAGTGGCCGCCATGTAGAGAATGCCATTCCCCACCTGTTGCAGAAAGAGATTCTTTTCGGCTATGGCTCTGAAGATGTCGATGCGACGATTGCCCCGATGGCCGTCAACGGACAAGAGCCGACGGCCTCGATGGGCAACGATACCCCACTGGCAGTCATCTCTGACAAGCCGCAGACCTTCTTCAACTACTTCCGTCAGCAGTTCGCACAGGTGACGAACCCAGCCATCGACTCCATCCGCGAGGAACTGGTGATGAGCCTGACGGAGTATATCGGACGAGTTGGTTCAGGAATCCTCAACCCCGATGAGACGAACTGCAAGATGGTACGCCTGCCCCACCCCATCCTGAACAATACGCAACTGGATATACTCTGTAATATCCGCTATAAGGGATTCAACACGATCAAGTTGGCCATGACGTTTGAGACAGGCCCCAACCCATCCCCAGAAAGGAACGGGGAAAACTTGCGGGAGGCACTGGACGACCTGTGCCACCAGGCAGAGAAGAGTGTTGATGAAGGCTTCAACTACATCATCCTCAGCGACCGGGAGGTAGATGAGACGCATGTGCCCATCCCGAGCCTGCTCGCCGTGAGTGCCGTGCACCACTATCTCATCTCCGTGGGCAAACGGGTACAGACGGCCCTCATCGTGGAGAGCGGAGAGATCCGTGAGACCATGCATGCCGCACTGCTCTTAGGCTATGGAGCCTCTGCCCTTTGTCCATACATGACATTTGCCATCCTCGATGACCTCGTGAAGCGACACAAGATACAGGAAGACTACGCTACCGCCGAGGCCAACTATATCAAAGCCGTGAAGAAAGGACTCTTTAAGATCATGGCGAAGATGGGCATCTCCACCATCCGTAGTTATCGCGGAGCAAAGATATTCGAGAGCATCGGCCTCAGTGAGAACCTATTGAAGACCTATTTCGGCACGGAAATAAGTACTATTGGCGGCATTGGACTGGAAAAGATTGCCGCTGACGCCATCACCTTGCACGAAACTGCCTACGCCCATAACAACACAACATTCTTAAATAACCAAGGGCAGTTCCACTGGCGCAAGGACGGTATCAGGCACGCCTGGAATCCCGAGACCATCGCCGCCTTACAACTGGCAACAAGGACAGGCAACTACGAGAAGTTCAAGGAATTCTCCAAACTCGTTGATGAGAAGGAGGCACCCATCTTTATCCGCGACTTCTTGCGTCCCTGCGGTAGCAAGCGACCAGAGGTCGAGCGCATGGGATTCAAGAAACAGCCCATCAGCATCGACGAGGTGGAGCCTGTGGAGGAGATCGTCAAGCACTTCGTGGCCGGAGCCATGTCGTTCGGTGCCTTGTCGAAGGAAGCCCATGAAGCCATCTGCCTGGCGATGAACAAACTCGGTGCCCGCTCGAACACGGGTGAGGGCGGTGAGGACTCCGAACGTTTCCATTCCACACTTGATGGCATCTCCCTGTCGAGCAAGACGAAACAGGTGGCCAGCGGTCGCTTTGGGGTCACCACGGAATACCTGGTGAATGCTGAGGAGATCCAGATCAAGGTGGCACAGGGTGCCAAGCCGGGCGAAGGCGGACAACTGCCCGGTTTCAAGGTGAACGAGGTGATTGCCAAGACGCGCCACTCCATCCCTGGCATCAGTCTCATCTCCCCACCACCCCACCACGACATCTACTCCATCGAGGATCTGGCACAACTGATCTTTGACCTGAAGAACGTCAACCCGACGGCTGCCGTAAGTGTGAAACTTGTGGCAGAAAGCGGAGTAGGAACGATTGCCGCTGGTGTGGCAAAAGCCAAGGCGGACCTTATCATCATCTCCGGTGCCGAGGGAGGCACGGGTGCCAGCCCGGCATCAAGCATGCGTTTTGCTGGTATCTCCCCGGAGATCGGCCTCAGCGAGACACAGCAGACACTCGTCAGAAACGGTCTGCGCTCCCAGGTACGTCTGCAGGTAGATGGGCAGATCAAGACTGGGCGCGACATCGTCCTGATGGCATTGCTCGGTGCCGAGGAGTTCGGCTTCGGAACGGCAGCACTCATCGTTCTGGGCTGTGTGATGATGCGTAAGTGCAACCTGAACACATGTCCGATGGGTGTAGCCACACAGGATCCCGAACTGCGCAAGCACTTCATCGGCCGTTATGAATACCTCGTGAACTACTTCACCTTCCTGGCACAAGAAGTGCGCGAATATCTGGCAGAGATGGGGGCAAAGCGTCTCAATGATATCATCGGTCATACGGAGTTGATCATGGAGGAGAGAGGGAAGACACAGTTGGACTTCTCACGGCTGCTGCATAAGGAGGCCGGAGAGTTACATTTCACGGGCAATATCCGCAAACCGTCAGTACCTCTCGGCATGCAAGGCACCGTCCTCGACCAGCAGATGATCAGTGCTGCAGCCAAGGCCATCGACGATGGTACGGAGGTGAACCTTGACTATGCCATCAAGAACACCGACCGTGCCGTGGGAGCGATGCTCTCTGGTAAGATTGCCAAGAGATATGGTCTGGCTGGACTGCCCGACAGTACGATCAACGTGAAGTTCAAAGGTTCTGCGGGACAGTCATTCGGTGCCTTCTTGACCAAAGGCGTAAGTTTCAAACTCGAGGGCGAGACCAATGACTACTTCGCCAAGGGACTCTCAGGCGGAAGGATAGCCATCCTGCCGCCGACACGGGCCAATTTCGCCGCAGAGGAGAATATCATTGCCGGCAACACCGGACTCTACGGTGCCACCAGTGGCGAGATTTATATCAACGGCAAGGTGGGCGAACGCTTCGGTGTACGCAACTCAGGTGCCATAGCCGTTCTCGAAGGGGCGGGTGACCACTGCTGCGAATATATGACAGGTGGCCGCGTGGTGGTGCTCGGAGAGACAGGCCGCAACTTTGCCGCTGGCATGTCAGGCGGTGTGGCCTATGTCTGGGACAAGAAACACACATTTGACTACTTCTGCAACATGGACATGGTGGAGATTAACCTCGTGGAAGACAGTGTCTCCCGCAAGGAGTTGCATGAACTCATCCGTCAGCACTATCTCTATACAGGATCGAAACTGGCCCGCATGATGCTCGACGACTGGTCACGCTACGTGGAAGATTTTATCCAGGTGATACCCATCGAGTACAAGCGAGTGCTTCAGGAGGAGCAGATGGCTCGTCTGCGCGAGAAGATCACCGATATCCAGCGCGAATACTAATACCGTATGTTTAATGATTAATGGTTAATGTAATATGGGAAATCCAAAAGCATTCTTAGAGATACATCGGCAGGAAGCCGGTTACCGTCCGATTCACGATAGGATCCACGACTTCGGAGAGGTTGAGCAAACGCTCAACACGCACCAGCGCCGCGAACAGGCGAGCCGCTGCATGGACTGCGGCGTGCCTTTCTGCCACTGGGCTTGTCCACTTGGCAACAAGGCACCAGAGTGGAACGACGCTCTCTATAAAGGTGACTGGGAGTTGGCCTACGAACTACTCACCAGCACCAACCCCTTCCCCGAGTTTACGGGGCGCATCTGTCCGGCATTATGCGAAAAGGCCTGCGTACTGAACCTCTTCAACCATGAGGCGACTACCAACCGTGAGGACGAGTGTGCCATCATCGAAGCGGCCTTCCGCGAGGGTTATATCCAACCACATCAACCTGTCAGGAACGGGAAGCATGTCGCTGTCATAGGCGCAGGGCCTGCCGGACTGGCTGCCGCCAATGCCCTCAACCAGATGGGCTACGCAGTGACCATCTTTGAGAAAGACGAAGCAGCAGGCGGCCTGTTGCGCTATGGCATCCCGAACTTCAAGTTGAACAAGGCGATCATCGACCGCAGAATCAGTATCTTGGAGCAGGAGGGTATCGAATTTAGATTCAACACGGAAATCTCACATTTCTCCCATGAGTCAGACTACTCCGCCATCGTGATAGCCACAGGCACCCCGACAGCCCGTGACCTCCCTATCCCCGGTCGCGACCTGAAGGGCGTACATTTCGCCCTGGAACTTCTCGCCCAACAAAACCGCGTGCTCGCAGGGAAGGAGTTTGCTAAGGAAGAGCGCATCACCGCCAAAGGTAAGGATGTACTGGTAATCGGTGGTGGTGACACGGGTTCCGACTGCATCGGCACGGCACATCGCCAGGGTGCCAAGAGCGTGACGCAGATAGAGATCATGCCCAAGCCCGTGGAAGGGCCAACAGATCCAAAGAATCCCTGGCCGAACTTCCCCCGTACGCTCAAGACCACTTCCTCGCACGAGGAGGGCTGTATCCGCCGCTGGAACATCAACACACTGGAGTTTCTGGGCAAAGACGGCAGACTGACGGGTGTCAAGGTGCAGGAGATCGACTGGGAACCGAATCCCAACGGTGGACGTCCGCTGATGGTGGAGAAAGGCAAGCCCGAGATCATCAAGGCCGAACTCGTCCTGCTCGCCATGGGATTCCTCAAGCCCGAACATCCTGAATACCCAAAGAACATGTTCATCTGTGGCGATGCCGCCAATGGGGCCTCCCTCGTGGTGCGCGCCATGGCAAGCGGCATTGATACGGCACGAAAAGTGAACCAATTCCTCACAGGGAAATAAGATAAGAAGACAGTGATGACAAAGATCAGATTCACCAAGATGCACGGTTGCGGCAACGACTATATCTATGTCGATACCACGCTATACCCTATTGCCAAGCCCTCCGAGACCGCTCGAAAATGGAGTGACCGTCATCAGGGCATCGGCAGTGATGGTCTGGTGCTCATCGAACGTAGTCCCTTGCCAGAGGCAGACTATTCTATGCGCATCTTCAACGCTGATGGGTCAGAGGCAATGATGTGTGGCAATGCATCACGCTGCATTGGGAAGTATCTCTATGAACGAGGACTGACGGGTAAGACGGAAATACGCCTATTGACGCTTTCTGGCATTAAGATACTGCAACTCCATGTCATCGACAGCACCGTGAGAAGCGTCACGGTGGATATGGGCGAGCCGATTCTTGAGGATGAACGCCTTTTCCTGCCAGGGCGTGGTCTCACACAGGGGACATTCGTCTCGATGGGTAATCCTCATTACATCATCTTTACAGAGGATGTGAATCAGGTAGAAGAGAAAGGACGCATATTGGAGTTTCACCCTGCCTTCCCACAGCGCTGCAACGTCGAGTTTGCGCATATTCAGTCTGACGGCACCATCCGAGTCCGCGTTTGGGAACGGGGCAGCGGCATCACGCAGGCCTGTGGTACAGGAGCCTGTGCGACAGCCATCGCTGCCTGTCTGACAGGACGTGCCAATAGGCAATCACTCATTGAGATGGACGGTGGTACGCTCCAGATTGAATGGCGAGAATCAGACCACCATGTCTATATGACTGGTCCTGCCGCATTTGTCTTCGACGGAGAAATAGAACAATGATAGTATTAACACAAAACACTAACAGTTATGGAAGCATTAAGATTTCAGGTTGTCGGTGAGGCTTTCAAGAAGAAGCCCCTCGACGTAAAAGCACCAGGTGAGAGACCAGCACAGTATTTCGGCAAGAAGGTCTTCAACCGCGAGAAGATGTACAAGTATCTTCCTAAGGATGTCTATGAGAAGATGATCGACGTGATGGACAACGGTGCCCGTCTCGACCGCAAGATTGCCGATGCCGTGGCAGCAGGTATGAAACAATGGGCCACAGAGAACGGCGTGACCCACTATACCCACTGGTTCCAGCCACTGACAGAAGGGACTGCCGAGAAACACGACTCGTTTATCGAGCATGACGGTAAAGGGGGCATGGTGGAGGAGTTTACCGGCAAACTGCTTGTCCAGCAGGAGCCCGACGCCTCGTCGTTCCCCTCTGGTGGCATCCGCTCCACCTTCGAGGCCCGTGGCTACTCTGCCTGGGATCCCACCTCACCGGTGTTCATCATCGACGACACCTTGTGTATTCCCACCGTGTTTATCTCCTATAGCGGTGAAGCCCTTGACTACAAGGCTCCGCTGCTACGCGCCCTCCATGCCGTGAACGTTGCCGCCACGGAGGTCTGTCACTATTTTGATCCGACAGTGAAGAAAGTCACTTCCAACCTCGGTTGGGAACAGGAATACTTTCTCGTAGATGAGGGGCTCTACGCTGCCCGCCCCGACCTGCTTCTCACAGGTCGCACCCTGATGGGCCACGACAGTGCCAAGAACCAGCAGATGGACGACCACTATTTCGGTTCCATCCCTGAACGCGTGGCAGCCTTCATGCGCGAACTGGAGATTGTTGCCCTGGAACTGGGCATCCCCTGCAAGACTCGCCATAATGAAGTGGCTCCCAACCAGTTTGAGTTGGCACCGATATTTGAAGAGACCAACCTCGCCGTCGATCATAACATGCTGCTGATGTCTGTCATGAAGCGCGTGGCCCGAAAGCATGGATTCCGCGTGCTACTCCATGAGAAGCCCTTCGCTGGCATCAATGGTTCGGGTAAGCATAATAACTGGTCATTGAGCACGGACAATGGCATATTGCTCCATGCCCCAGGCAAGTCCCCGGAACAGAACCTGCGCTTCGCCACCTTTATCGTGGAGACACTCATGGGCGTCTATCGCCACAACGGACTACTGAAGGCCTCTATCATGAGTGCCACCAATGCTCACCGCCTGGGTGCCAATGAGGCTCCTCCCGCTATCATCAGTTCGTTCCTCGGCAAGCAACTCTCTGAACTCCTCGACCATATCGAGAAGGCCGACAAGGATGATATCCTCGCCATGGCAGGCAAACAGGGTATGAAGATGGATATCCCCGAGATTCCTGAACTTCTCATTGACAACACAGACCGCAACCGAACCAGTCCATTTGCCTTCACGGGCAACCGCTTTGAGTTCCGTGCTGTGGGGAGCGAGGCCAACTGTGCCAGTGCGATGATCGCGCTGAACTCCGCCGTGGCGGAAGCCCTTGTCGATTTCAAGAAACGTGTGGATGCCCGCATCCCCGAGTTAGAGAAGAAACTTGCTGGCACTGGTCATAACGCCATCTTCCACGCCATCATCGATGTGCTGCGTGAGGACATCAAGGTATGCAAGCCTATCCGCTTTGACGGTAACGGCTATAGCGACGAATGGGTAGAAGAAGCAACTCGACGCGGTCTCGACGTGGAGAAATCCTGTCCGAAGATTTTCGAGCGCTATCTCGATCAGGGGAGCATCCAGATGTTCGAGAGCCTGGGCGTGATGACGAAGAAAGAACTCGAGGCCCGCAACGAGGTGAAATGGGAGACCTACACGAAAAAGATTCAGATTGAGGCCCGTGTACTGGGCGACATCTCGATGAACCACATCATCCCCGTAGCCACGCGCTACCAGAGCCAACTCCTGAAGAATGTGGAGAACATGGCCGAGGTGTTCTCCGCAGACAAGGCAGAGAAACTGTCTGCCCGTAACATGAAACTCATTGAAGAGATCGCTGAGCGCACCAGTGCCATTGAGAAAGGCGTTGAGGAACTCGTCAATGCGCGTAAGTTGGCCAACAAGATAGAGGACGAGCACGACAAGGCCATCGCCTACCACGATACAGTGGAGCCGAAACTCGACACCATCCGCTATGAGATCGACAAACTCGAACTGATCGTTGACGATGCCCTCTGGCCACTGCCGAAGTATCGTGAGTTGCTATTTATACGATAATTCAGACAATTCTTTTTTTGGTTGTTTGAAGTTTGCGTGGGGATCCGACGCTGTGAAGCATCGGGTCCCTTTTTTCATGCTTGTCCTGTACGCATCATCCGTCGCCACTTAAACCACCCCATCACGGCAATCACCACGTAGAGTCCATAAAGCGAGGCCTTGAAGGGGATATCTTTATAATAATAAAGTACGCATGTGACCACATCGACGGCAATCCAGATGAACCACTGCTCCAGATATTTATGTGCCAGGGCCCAGATGCCGATGATGCTCAGGGCTGTGGTGAAACTGTCGGCCAAGGGGACATTCGAATTGGTGAATGTCACAAGTAGCCAGTAGATAAGTGCCCAGATGGCAGCAATCAGCACCAGCCAAGGCAGCACCAGTTGACGCGGGAAATGGCGGATGGGCAGCGACTCTTTCGAAGCAGAGCCGCGTATCCACCGCCAATAGCCATACACCGTCATCGAGAGGTAATAGAACTCCATGCCGCAGTCGGCATAGAGTCCTTTCTGATAATAGAGCACGATGCCCAGGGCCTGCATGGCAAACCCCACGGCCCACATCCAGATACTGGCCTTATACTCCAGCAGGATATAAGCCAGGCCTAAGACCGTCGTCACAATATCGAGCCAATGTCCCGTCAAAAACTCCATCATCTGAAAATCCGTGTCTTTAAATTTATTTAAAGCCGTGTTAATCCGTGCCTAAAAATCAAAATCTCAGCGTCACATTGCCCTGCAGGGTGAATCCGGCCATCGGGATGAAGCCAATCTGATAATAGCGGTTGTCATTCGGATGACCATAACTCTCGCAGATAGCGGAATACACCCAACCACTGGCGGCATAACGACGATTGAACACATTGCCAAGGTTCAGGCCGAAGATAGCCTCCTTCATCACCTTCTTAGGCTTCAGCGTATAACTCAGAGAAACGTTTGACACCGAGTAGCAGGACAGCGAACGGTCGCAATTCTCTGTATTGTCGAGATACTGACGCGAGACGAAGTTCGTGTGCCAGACAGCCTGCCAGCCTTTATAGTGCAGGTTCACGAAACCGTTGAGGATGGTTGAGGGCGAGAAAGCCAGCGTGGAGTTGTCGTAGTGGATCGTCTGCGAACCGTTGTCCCAGTCTTCCACCACCTCGTCGAAGTCCTTGATCTTGTTCTTGCTCAGTGAGGCATTGCCCTCGATGGTGAGCCAAGGTGTAGGATCGACGGCGGCCTGCAGTTCGACACCCATGCGGTAGGAGTCCTTGATATTCGTGGTCAGGTTCTCACCGATATCACTCACGGCACCAGTCTGCACGAACTGATCAGTATAGTTCATATAGAAGAAGTTAGCACCTGCACGGAAGATGCCACCATCATAAGTGTAACCCAGTTCGTAGTCCATCAGCGACTCAGCCTTGGGGAAGGGATAGGAACCGTTGTCAGTGAAGTTGTTGCGCTCTGGTTCACGATGACTCATGGCGATAGAACCATACACACGATGACCATTCAACTGCCAGGAGAAACCAGCCTTCGGGTTCAGGAAGTCGTATTTCTCATTGATGTCGAGACGTTGGTTGTAGTAGCCGTTCTCGTCGTCATAGAACTTATCGTTGATACCATCCGTCTTATAGCCCACATGCCGATACTGCAAATCAGCGAACACATCCCACTGCTCGGAGATATGATAGGCGGCCTTCACGAACACGTTGCCGTCGAGTTTGTGGGCATCCGAGTCGTAGTATTTGTGGTCGCCATTAGCAAGATACTTCTGACGCACAGTGGGATCAGCGGCGTATGTGACGTTGCCAAAGTGGTTACCGTCGAAGTTCTGGATAGACAATCCCCCGATGATATCCCACGCATCATTCTTGTAATTGGCGTTCCACACCAGTCCGTAGGTATTCTGCGAGAGTCCCTTCTCGCGTACAAAGTCCGTACGCTTGATGTTGTTACCTTCGGCATCCGCAGCCACCAGTCCGAACTTTGAGAGTTTGTTGTTCGGACGAAACTCTTTATAGTAGCCATAGCCGTATGTATAATGCAGTGAGGCGGTGGTTGTCCAGTGCTCGTTGATGTTCCATGCAGCAGAGAGGATATTGTGGTTCTGCCAGAAGTTATCCGTGGTCTTGTTCCAGTAACTGCCGTCAGCCATCTGGTAACGGGCCGTGATATAGTTGCCATTGGCATCCTTGGCGAAGTTGCCGTCGGCATCGTAGGTCAACTGTTCATAGAGGGTATTATAGCGACCCAGGCCTGCATCATACAGATCCTTATAGGTCTTTATTCCAGTGTTAGACCCGTAGATGCCATCCATCAGCGAGAGGTCGTCGTTACCAGCCGTCACACCATTCCAGGCCTGTCCTGTCTTCTCGAAGTTACCGATGTTCTTATAGCGGATCTGGAAGTTATCACCCATCCAGGTCAGTCCACCATAATAAGAACCCGAACGGCCAGAGGTACCATGTATAAAACCATCGGTATTCGTCTCATGATAGGCACCGTCGAAGATCAGATGGTTCCACAGCAGACCTGTCGAGAACTTGCCACCCACGTTGAACGTATTGAACGAGCCATACGAACCGCTGACCTCCAGGCTCGGAGTCTGCAGGGGCGTAGCCGAAGAGAGGGCCACCGTACCACCGAAGGCACCGTCGCCATTGGTCGATGTACCCACACCACGCTGGATCTGCACCGAGCCGAGCAGAGATCCGTATGAGTTCATATTAGCCCAGAACACGCACTGGTCCTCGGGCGAGTTGAGGGGCACACCGTCGAGCGTTACGTTAATACGCGAATCACCTGCACCACGGATGCGCATATAGGTCGTACCCGTTCCCAGTCCGTTCTCGCTCCAGGCTAATACGCCAGGTGTCTGCGAAAAGAGGAACGGCAGTTCCTTACCCGTCTTGGAAAACTCATTGAGTTGCTGTTTCTTGATGTTAGCCACCGCATACGGTGCGTTCTTCTGGGCCCTAACGCCCTTCACCACCACTTCCTGCAACTGCTCCACCTGGGTAGAGTCATACAGGGCAGCCTTGTTCTGACCACTCACACTCGCAGCACACACCAGTGCCGTCATCGCCAAAAAAAATCTTTTCATACCTTTACCTTTTTACTTTTTTACCGTTTAATTACTAATAATGTAAAGGGGGAACATTGTCATGATTAAGCCTACTATCCATCCCTACGCCGGCATGATCCGGATCAGGTTAGAGGGTATCATCTCAGCCCACACCCGTGGGCACCCCTTGAATTGCGGGTGCAAAGGTACAACAAAAAAGTGAAGAAACACTCAGTTTCCTCACTTTTTTATCATTGAGCCCTTAAAAACCTACATTTACAACTTAAGCGTCTTGTCTCCGACCTTCAGGATATGGAACTGACTGGCTGAAAGGCTGAGGACAATCTCCGCCCCTTCCGAGACGACAGAATGGATGAGCATACCTCTCAGGTCATAAAGTTGTACCTTCACGCCAGCAGGGACTGCTGAGAGTACCAGTCGTTCACCATCGCGCTGCCAGGTCCAGTTGACAGAGGGAAGTCCGTTGATACCGCTTGCATCTCCCAATATAGCATCGACGGTCAGGGAAGAGCACTTCGGCATAGTGAAAGAACAGACGGGCCCTTCCACGAGACTCTCTTTCACGCTGCCATCATTGTTTTCCACCAAGCGCCAGCCTGTAATTTCCTTCCCTTCTGGAGCCTCACCCTCAAGGGTTACGTTTCGCTCTCTGAAGAACTGCCCATCAAAGGTGCCCTTCGAGAGTTTCACGCCATTAAAGCGGACTGTCATATCCGAGGCATTCTCCACGGAGAGATTGACGGTCATGGGAATGGGACTACCCAACCTATAGGTAGCGCTCAGATGCTTATAGAAATAGCCTGTACGCTGTGCCAGCCAGTCGCGGGCTGCTGCCAGTTCTACATCGTAGTTCATCCAGGTCTCCCTGAGCAGTGCACGGTGATAGGGGAATTCGGCCCTGATGGTTTCGACCATCGGATCCCAGATGGCGCGCACCCCTTTCTCATTCAGGAAATCGCCCATGTAGATGCTACAACGATCCACGAACTCACGGTTAAGGTCCGGATCTTCCATCATGTGACGGAAAAGGGCCGTATATTCTGGCTTCTTCACCCAATAGTCATTTGCCGTATAGGTCGTCAGCCAGTCGATGGCATTCAGATAGGCGGGACATCTGTTATTCAGAGTCGGGTACATCTCTGCATTGAGCCCGAGCCCCCAGTCTGCGTCCTTGGCCACGAAGCGCCAGCGACCGTCTTTGACGCGTGGGCGCCACATCACACTGTTATTGCCCGGGAAGTCAAAATTACCAAAGTAGAGGTTCATCACCATCAGGTTGATATACTCCACACAGTCCATCCATTTCTCATATTCCTCACGCGTATGTCCGTGCTGACCATAGAACGTCTTGAACTCATTGAATTTGTTGATATCGCCTTCGTTAACGTACGTCCAGTTCTCAATCAGGTCAATGTCTTCCAGATGGTCGAAGTTGGCCCATACATAATGGGCTGTACTACGCTCCCGGATATTGAGAATACCCTTGTAGGTACCATTGATGAAGACTATGGCTGGTCGCCATGGCTGCCAGTCGATATCAGTATAGGTGCCCATGACCCGCTGGATGACGGCATCACGCATATAGAGATAATAGCAGTCGCCTCCCGAATTACGCAGGAGTATCGACTTCTGCTCCGTGAGCCCGGGCTTCTGGTCGGGGAAGAACTCATAGTCGAAGTGCTTTGTGCCGAAGCGCTTGTTGGCATAGAAGATCATGGACCTCGGCAGGTACTTACGGGATGAGCCTCCCATAATACGCGACTCCGTGAGTTGGTTGATGGCACTCTGTGCATCGGCCTTGTCGAAGAGTTCAAAGTTCATGGGTCGCCGCCAATTGAACTTATAGTTCGACGTGCCTGGCTGGTAACTACCATCGACGTAGATGCCAATCCTGTCGCTGGTCAGGTGCTTCTCGTCTGTCGTGATACTAATCACCGGGAGTGTCATCTCGCGATTCAGATAGATATAACTCTGGGTGACGGAACGAGGCGACAGACAGCCGTCGTTGAAGAGTTTGGCACGGACGACGGTCGTACCGGCAATGGCAATAGGCTCCGTGTATTTGGTGCTCTTGTCCGTGGGCTCAGAGCCGTCGGTGGTATAGCGTATCTTCGTACCTTCCGGGGTACCCTCTGGGAGAGAGAGCACGAGTGAAAGCGGTGTCCCTTGGGAGACGACCCTTCCCTGCTCACTGAATATGGGGTCGCCCAGGATGATGTCCGTCGTTTGGCCCGCGTTCTTCTTACCAGGTGTGGGGACCAACTGGTACCCCCACTCGCTGCCACCGTCTTCCTTCCGCCCGTAGGCAATGTTGGGAGCAGGCTGTTTGGGAAGGTCCGTCACCTGGTCGATGATGTCGGAGCCCTTAAAGAGATAGACACTGCCGCCCTTGCCTGACTCCAAGCGGAAGTCGGCATGCATACCAGAGGCTTCCTTGTCGCAATAGACGATGGCATATTGCTTGGCACCGAGTTCACCCGTAAGCCTCCAGGCAGCACTACTGCGCGTATCGAGACTCAGGCGATAACTCTTCAGGCTCACCGAGGCGTCACCCGCGTTATACAACTCCACCCATGAATCTGGGTATTCATTCAGATCGTCCATGATGCAATCCACGTTCGACTGCATCAATTCATTGATGACCAACTGAGCCTTGGTCGTCTGTCCAAACAACAGTCCTGTCAGGACTATAATCAAATACTTCTTCATCATCCACATTACCTTTTGGCGCGGCAAAGGTACGACAAAAAAGTGAAGAAACCTCATGTTTCCTCACATTTTTATTACTGACCTATGTAGAATAAGTCATCCCTGCGGGGCTGGCTGCTCAGGCTGAGGCGAAACCTGTTCCTGTTGGGACTCCTGCTGTTCCTGTTCCTGCTGCTGTTGCCGGGGTTCAGTTTGCTGGGGAGTAGTCTGCTGGGGATTACCTGCCGGCTGCTGACCGCCGAAGCCATCCATGGGCATGTCGTCGAAGCCACCTCCCTCGAATCCGCCTCCACCGTCAGGCCGCTTGTCGTTGTTCATGTTGCCGAAGTTCCAGGATACGGTGAAGTTGACACGCGGGTCGCGCCAGTTCTTCTGATGCCGGGTGAAGGTCTCTGAGGAGGTGAAGTTCTCCCAATGGCGGGTGTTGAACACGTCGCGCCAGTTGACGCTCAGGATGATCTTCTTGTTGAAGAACGACTTGCGCAGGCCGAGGTCGAGCGAGCCGTTGGGCCTGCGATAGCCCTGGGTGATGGCGCCCCGCGAACGGTAGTTGCCCGTGGCCTGAAAGGAGATGTCATAAGGCAGTATCAGGGAGGCGAGCATGCGGGCATCCCAGGAGAAACTCTCCTCGGCATCACCCGTCACCGTCTGGTCCATGATCTTATATGTAAAGCCATCCACCTTATAATAATAGCCATTAAGCGTGGTGGTGAGGTCGAGGATACGGAAGAGTTTGTTCTTCACGATCAGTTCCAGGCCAGCCCGCTGGTTCTTCGCCACATTCTCACTGGTCATATACATGATGCCGTCGCTGCCCTGGTAGCGGATGCGCTGGATAACATCGGTGGTGGGACGATAGTAACTGCTGATGCTCAGCGTGTGGTTATCCCACGTCTTGAGGAAGTTGAGCGAGAAGGCATTGGTATATTCCGGTGTCAGTTCAGGGTTACCAAAGGACACCATCGAGGCATCGCTGGTGTTCTTGAACGAGTTCAACTGTCCACCCCAGGGGCGCCGCAGGCGACGGGTGTAGTTCAACTGGATCTGTGCGGACTCCGTCAACTGATAGTTCAGGAACAGGCTTGGGAAGAGTTGGAAGTAGTCTTTCTTGAAGGGTTCGTCACGCTTCGACGGGTCGTGCTCCTGGGCGTAGGAAAAACTCTCCGTATCCACCTTCCAGTATTCGCCGCGCAGACCGGCCATGATGCCCAGTCGGCCAATGGAGGTGTTCACCGTGGCATAGAGGGCATGCACATCCATGTCATAGATAAAGCGGTTATAGTAGGCCTCATCCAGCGTCTTTCCGTTTCCATCCCAGTTGTCAGCCGTCCACTGTTCCAGCGGCGTGTTCTCGTGCGAGAAGCGCCCGTTGTAGCCAGCCTCCAACTTCAGGTGGTCCGATATCTTGTTCTCATAGTCGAGTTTGGCCTCCATCGAACGATTGCGCACGTGCATCGGACGGTACTGGTAATTATAGAAGATTCCTCCTGCCGGCAACTCCTTCGTCTCGTCGCGATAGATATTGTCGTTGTCGCTCATCCAGCGGTTATAGGAGAAATTACCCTTCAGTTTGTGGAAGTCGCTCCAACTGTGCTCATAGCCGATTTCGCCATGATACATGTGCATATCACCGTCACCCGTATTCAGGCGGTACATCTGCTTATAGGCAGGATGACCGATAAGACCATAGTCGTAGGTGGTGCGGTTCTCGTTGTCGCCCTTGCCCTGCATGGTCATGCCGGAGATGGATATCTCATCCTTGCGGGTGATGTGCCAGTTGAGTCCCAGACGGGCGAAGAGGTTGCCTCCCTTGTTGTCACTCTCGCCTACGGCGTTCTGATACTCCCGCGTCATCAGGTATTCCTGCTCTGCCTCACTGCCCCCACTGCCGGAGCGACGGCGATAGCCCAGGTTGGCAAAGGCGTCGAGCACCCCACTGGAGTAGTTCATGTTACCTCCCGTATGCCATCCGCCGGCATTGTTGGCACCAGCGCGCAGCGACCCGTAGTAACCCGCCTTGCGGTCACGCTTCAGGATGATGTTGATGATACCCGCCGAACCCTCTGGCGAGAACTTCGCACTGGGGTTGTCGATCACCTCGATGCGCTCGATGCTCTCCGCAGGTATCTGCTGCAGGATCTCACCACGGTTGTCGGTGGTCAGACCACTGGCCTTGCCGTTGATCCACACCTCCACACTGGAGTTGCCTCGCAGGGATATCTCCCCGTCCGTGGTCACCTCGATACTGGGTATCTGTTCCAGCAGTTCGGAGGCAGAGCCGCCTGAGGAGGCGATCATCTGATCGACGGAGAAGACCTTGCGATCGACCTCCAGTTTCATCTGCGAGCGCTGGCCCGTCACCGTCACCTCCTTCAAGGTCTTGGAATCCTCTGCAATAAAGAGGGCATTGAAATGCGCATGGCGCTTGTCGCTGGTAATGGAGAAATGGCGCGTGACATCCTTATAGCCCACATACGACACCGTCAACACATAGTTGCCATTGGCCAGACCACTGATATTGAAACTGCCGTTCAGGTCTGTAATGGCCCCCTTGACGAGTTTGTCATCCTGTGTCACCCGGATATTGACGAACTGCAGCGCCTCGTTCGTCTGTCTGTCAATCACCTTTCCTCTAACTGATCCTTGTGCCAGTACTGTAAGGGCACAAATTGTTAAGCCTAATAATAATAGTATTCGTTTCATCACGGAGATTAAGACGTAACAGCCGCCTGAAGGTTTAATCAGGCGGCTGTTTTTTTATATTCTTATGGGATTTACCTGATTCCCATGCGGGCCTCTACGACATTCACCACGTAGTCACCGAGTTTCTCGCACTCGTTGATCAGGTCCATGTAGATGGTACCCACAGCGTATGTATATTCGTGGTTGTTGATATCCACGATGTTCTGCTGCTTGAGTTGGTTGCGGTAGTTGTTGATCTCGTGCTCGATATTGAACGAGCGGTTCACATCGAAGGCCTCCTTGCGGCCACCCATCAGACGGTTCATCTGCGAGAGCGACTGGTCCGTCAGTTCCATCATCTGGTGGATATGGTCGTACTGCTTCTCCACGAAGTGGTCCTCCTTGCCGTTGTACTTGCGTGAGATGGTGCGCGCCATGTTATAGCAGGCGTCGCCAATGGATTCCAGTTCGGAGATCTCACGCAGCATGGCACGAATCTTGGCCTTCGTCTCATCAGAGAGATGGGCGTCACTGACGGAGTCGAGATACTTGGCGATCTCCAGTTCCATGTTGTCGGAGATGCCTTCGTATTTCTCAATGCGGGTGAAGAGTTTGTTGAAGTCGCCTGCCTGATTGTCCTTCTTGCTGTTCGAACTCGACGAGAGGGTGAGCAGTTCGCGCACCATCCCGAACATGCGCTGCATACGCTCGGAGAACGACTGGATCTCCTTCTGGGCCTCGAGCACGGAGAGTTCCGGGGTCTTCATGAAGCCGGCGGTGATGAAGTGCAGGCGGAAGTCCTCTTCCTCATCGACCGTCTTCGGCTTGATCACCCAGCACACGAACTTCTCGATCTGCGGGATGAACCAGATCAGGATGAACGTATTGGCCACGTTGAAAGTTGTATGGAAGGCAGCCAGCACGAAACTCAACTTAGCCGAGTTGGCCAGGAAGGTCGCCGTATCCACGGTGCCCTTCTGCATGGTCACGTCGTAGCCTACCCATCCGCAAACCATATCGATGAAGGGACGGAAGACGAACAGGATCCAGATGACGCCAAACACGTTGAAGAACATGTGGGCGAGGGCTGCTCTGCGGGCCTGCGTGTTGGCAGAGAGGGCAGCCAGATTCGACGTCACCGTGGTGCCGATGTTCTCACCCATCACCAGGGCGATACCCTGATAGATGGGCAGGGCGCCACTGGAGCAGAGGATCATCGTGATGGCCATCACGGCGGCCGACGACTGTACGCAGAACGTCAGGATGCCGCCCAGCACCAGGAATATCAACGTGGTCACGAAGGAGTCGGGGTCAAAGGAGGCGAAGAAGTCGAGCAGTGCCTGGTTCTCGCCCAGGTGCATCTCCGTACCTGTAGCGCGGAGGGTGCCCAGACCCAGCAAGAGGAACGACAGTCCAAAGAGGAAGTCGCCGATGTACCTGTATTTCTTCAGGTAGATCAGGATAATACCGATGAAGAAGGCGGGATAGACGGCACTGGTGATGTCGAACGACATACCAGCCGACATGATCCATGCCGTCAGCGTCGTACCGATGTTGGCACCCATGATGACGGAGATGGCCTGGGCCAGCGTCAGCAGACCAGCGTTGACGAACGAGACGGTCATCACCGTCGTGGCCGTTGAAGACTGGACGGATGCCGTCACCAGCATACCTGTCAGCATGCCTGTAAAGCGGTTGGTAGTCATCGCACCAAGGACGTGGCGCAACTGCGGTCCTGCCATCTTCTGCAGGGCTTCGCTCATCGACTTCATACCGAACATCAAAAGGGCGAGCGAACCCAGAAGTTTGAATATAATCAGCATAAAAGATATCTTTTAATTCGAATTCGGGCACAAAGATACAAAAAAATATGAATCAGGACTTAGAAAATCGGAATTATTTTTGTATCTTTGCCACAAAATTTACCTAAAACAACTTAACAGATATGGAACAGACAGTCAAGATTCATTGCCTCAACAACGACACAACCATTGATGTGCCCCTCGGCTCAACCCTCGAAGATGCATATCAGATGCTGGGTATTACCATGAAGCATGGCCCGATCAACGCACGCGTTAATAACAAGGTGGAAGGGATGCACTTCCGCCTGTTCAAGCAGAAGGAAGTGGAATTCCTCGATATCACCTCGGCCAGTGGCAACCGTGCCTACACCCGCAGCCTCTTCTTCGTGCTCTGCAAGGCGGCCCATGAACTCTTCAACCCTTGCAAGGTGGCTATCGACATCCCCGTGTCGAACGGCTATTACGTGAATCTGAACATCGGGCGGCCTGTGACTCTTGATGACGTCGGGGCCATCCGCCGCCGCATGCAGGAAATCGTCGCTGCCGCGATACCCATCCACCGGCACGAGACGACCACCCAGGAGGCTATCGAACTCTTCGACAGGCTGCATAACCGTTCGAAGGTGAAACTGCTGAAGAGCATAGGCAAACTATATACCACCTACTATGATATCGACGGCTATGTGGATTACTACTATGGCTCGCTGCTGACAAACACCTCGCAACTCTACCTCTTCGGCGTGGAGAAATACTACGACGGGCTGCTGCTGCGCATCCCCTCCCGCGAGCATCCTGACGAACTGGGAGAGATAACCCACCAGGATAAGATGTTCGGCATTTTCAAGGAGCACCACCAATGGCAGGACATCCTTGGCCTGCGCACCATCGGCGACCTTAACGACGTCATCGGCCAAGGCTATTCCTCCATGCTCATCCAGATCAGCGAGGCCCTGCAGGAGAAGAAGATTGCCAAGATTGCCGATGAGATCGCCAGCCGCAAAGGCATCAAACTGGTGCTCATCGCCGGTCCGTCGAGTTCGGGCAAGACCACAACCTGCAAGCGCCTCTCCGTACAACTGGCCGTCAACGGCATCATGCCCGTAGGCATCTCGCTCGACGACTACTTCGTGGATCGTGAACAGACACCACGCGACGAGAAGGGCGACTACGACTTCGAGCACCTGCACGCCCTGAACCTCCCCCTGTTCAACGAACAACTCACCGCACTCTTCCGTGGTGATGAAGTGGAACTGCCGCGCTACGACTTCCCCACGGGCAAGAGCGTGAAAAGCGGCAAGAGACTGCGCCTTGGCGAGAACGAGGTGCTGGTGGTGGAGGGCATCCACGCCCTGAACCCCGAACTGACGGCACAGATCCCCAACGACCAGATCTTCCGTGTCTATGCCTCCGCGCTGACCACCGTACTGCTCGACAACCACAACTATATCCCCACGACGGACAACCGTCTGCTGCGCCGCATCATCCGCGACTACAAGTACCGCGCCGTCTCCGCCCAGGAGACCATCCGCCGCTGGCCGTCGGTGCGCAGGGGAGAGAACAAGTGGATATTCCCCTTCCAGGAGAATGCCGACGCCATGTTCAATACAGCCATGCTCTTCGAACTGGCCGTTATCAAGAGTCAGGCAGAGCCGCTGCTGGAACAGGTGCCCGAGAACTGCGAGGAGCATGCTGAGGCCTACCGCCTGCTGAAGTTCCTCCACTACATCAAGCCCATCCCCGAGACGCAGATCCCGCCCACCTCACTCCTCCGCGAGTTCCTCGGCGGCTCCTCGTTCGAGTACTAAGGTGACATTTTCGTTGCTAAACGGTCAAGGGGACGACTTGTCCCCTTGATCTCTCTGACAGGGGAATTATGAATAATAAATGCTTGAAAAATTTGGAATTGTCAAAAATAATCCTTATCTTTGCCCCAAATTAGTAGGGCAGGCCATGTTGGTACTTCAAGATTGCGTTAATAAACTGTCTGAATTCAAGCAAACATTTGGCAGACAGTATGGTATCACTAAACTGGGTATTTTCGGTTCTGTAGCCAGACAGGAAAATACCGAGGATAGCGATATTGATATTGTGGTAGAAGTAGAGAAACCAACATTGTCCTTAATGTACGAACTAAGGGAAAAACTGAAAGCGTTATTCAATTGCAATGTTGATCTTGTCAGATTCCGTTCTACGCTCCGTCCTCTTTTTATGTCTAACATTCTAAACGAGGTGGTTTATGTCTAAAGAGGAACTCACCATAAGAGATCGGTTAGAAGACATCCTTGAATCTATAACGCTGATTCAGGAATGGAGCAAAGGAATGACAGAACTCCAAGATTTTATGATATCGCCTAATCGCGTAATGGCATTCAATGCATGCGTTATGAGACTTCAAGTGATAGGAGAGCATGTAGGCAAGTTGCTGAAAGAGAAGAGCCAGCCTCTCGACGCTTATAAAGACATCCCTTGGCATGCTATTTACGGAATGAGAAACATCATTTCCCATGAGTATGGAAATGTTGACGAAGCCGTGATCGTTTCTACAATTAACGATGACCTCCCAAAACTCAAGAAGGTCATAGAGGAATTACTGGGTAGTTAAGCAAAATAGAAAAGTACTATATAGGTTATGGAGCGTAAGTATATGACTTTTGGGTCAAAAGTATATAGGTTTTCTCAGAAAAGCATCCTCGCGCGCGCTAAATTATTAAAATTAAATTTATAATTAAATTAATTTGCCCCTATAAAGGGGCAAATAATTATTTATTTATTTTTTAGGTATTGTAACTACTGAGCGCCGCGCGATCCTGCTGCCGACAAAGCGGCGGAAATAGATAAATATCAGAAGTTTTTCAGCCAAAGCATGAACAGCAAGTCAGTAGGGCGTCTGACACCATGATTGTCACTGAGGATACCTTTTTCTACTAACCCCTTGACCGCAGTCTGAACGCTGCTGGCCGTCTTCAGACCATACGTGGATATGAACTCCTGACTGGTAAGGGTCGGCTGATTCGGAAATTCAGAGGCTATAGCCAGCAATACCATCTTCTGCTTTTCCGTGAGTGAGGCATAGCGGTCTTCAAAGGTGAAGCGTTTGGAGTCAACCAGATGGTTCAGGATCTGCCCGTAAACCTCCTCGCCAACGTGGCCACCGCGCTCGACCACTGTGAAGGCCTCATTCATCGAGAGTTGCAGATACCAGGTGATGCCTTGAAAGCATTCATAGAGCCGCTCCACCAGCGCAGGGGAAACACTTTTGCCGTATTTATGGAATAACTGCTGGCAGAAGTTGACGTACACACCTTTTTCAATAGGCTGCAACTGCATAAACACGACGCTATTGTAGAATGGACGTAACGGATCATTAAAGATGCCCTCCAACAGATGGCGCTCACTGCCGGCAAAGACAAATTGCGTCTTCTTCAAGTGCTGAATCTTTGTCCGCAAGAGAGCCTCCACGTTCTTTTCCTCAAAACTTGCAATTTTCTGAAACTCATCGACGGCCACAATGCACACCGCGTCGGAAGACTCGAGATAGTCAAGCACCTCATCAAGCGTCACTTCGGGTTGCTGTATCTCACCAAGACCAAAGCCGATTTCAGGAAATCCTGTCACGGCATCGTAAGAAATCGTTGTTTTCAGTGAACGCACCGTCCGCAGTAACCGCTCTGTCATCGACTGCTTCCTGCCAATCTTCTTAAACACCTCAGTGGCCAGCAGGTAAACCATCTCGCGCAGGTTCCTGCAAGTATAAATGTCAATCAGGAAAGGCTCATAGCCATCAGGCAGTCCGTTGGCAAACACATGCTCTATCAACCCTGTCTTACCCAGCCGTCTCTCTGACATGATAGCGACGTTACGCCCATTTACGATGTGGTGGACGAGCATTTCTGATTCTTTCTCTCTGTCACAGAAATAGTCTTTGTCCACATACTTTCCTATCACGAAAGGATTGCTTAACGGATTCATATCTTGGCAATTATATTAATTATGCAAAATTACATAATGCAAAATTACATAATTCTTCCGAACATTACAATTTTACTTCACGAAAAGGCTCGCTATTTAATTATTTTTCACAATTTTGTGTTCCGCTACTGTGCTCACAAAGTGTCTGACACCTTGTGAGCGCTGCAAATCACCTCCCGCGTCAACTCAGTCGCCTCCCGGTTGGGCAGGTTCTTCAAGTGATAGAAAGGCACCTCGCTGGCCAGTTGTCCCATCAGGGGCGTGAGGAGCAACATGGCGGCATCGTCCCACATGGGCATCATCACCTGGTTGAGCAGTACCATCATCGCCTCCTGCTTCGTGAGGCGGCGGATGCTGTTCTCAGGGGCTTGCTCCAAAGAGATGAGCGCACGGATGGGCACCTGCTTTTGCTGTCTTATACCATCCTTGCCGTCCCACGGCATGCCATAGCCTATCCACTGGCCGTCGAAGCGGCGAAGACCAGGACGGTCGCCGATGATGAAGTCGGCACCCTGATGCTCCACCCAGAGTTTTGCCTGCGTCGATTTACCCATGCCCGATGGTCCAAGGAACACCACGCCGTAGCCATCTTTCTCTACCAGCGAGGCGTGCAGGGGCATCCCGTCGCGCATCGTCATGCCTGCCTCGCAGGCAGCACGGATAGTGGAGGAAACAGGCAACCAGGGTCTTGTCCACCGCTTTACTCTCTCGTGATAAAACCGATGGCGAGGGATATAGAGTGTCATCTCGCTATAGTCACGGCTACATATCAGCACACGCTTGATGTGGTACTTGATGTCTTCTTCGTTCTGCAGCGAGACGAAAGCCCATGCATCCTGTGTGTCGTGGATGCTGAAAGTGTCTGTCGTGCAGGCGATGGGGCACGCGGTGGCTTCAGCCATTTTTGTTTCTAACTGTGTCTCATCGCCCATGTGAAGGGCAAAGGTATGGGTGGCTGGCATCTCCTGGCTGAATCCAGCCAAGTAGTCCATATACTCATCGTTATTGATGGCATCATCCACCAGCAGGCGATAGTTGGCAAAGTAGTATTCGTGCATGGGCTAAATATAATGTATGTTATTCGTCCGGCGATAGATGGCCAGCAGGTATCGCCTCATGGGTCGTATATACCACCAGACCTTTGCTGTACACCTTCGCCACTTGCTGTATAAATCATGTGTCCTGCCCTTGACATCGACGACATGCGTGGCCAATGCCTTCACATCTTCGAGTCTGCAATGCTCCGTCTCCTTGAGATTCCCGTCACCCATCAGTGTGACGCGATCACCTTCGATACGGATGATGCGGTGTAACACATAGCGGCGACCTTCTACCCAAGCCACCACTACATCGCCGACTTTGAGTTGAGTAGGTTTCTGCAGGATGACACAGTCACGCCAACCCACAACGAAAGGGAGCATGCTGTGCCCATTTACGGGCAGCGTCACGCTCTCACCGTTTTCAGTTAGCCGTATCGCCTCCGCTACAATCTCATAATAGTTCTTCAGCATCGTCAGGCCACTACGCCTGCCTCCCTCAGCGAGTCGATGGTTTCCTGCACATCGGCGAGGGCCGTCTCTGGCGTCACGTCATACGCCGCCACCAGGGCAGAAACCGTCTCCTCGACGGTCTTGCCTGCCTGCAGTTGTTCGTAGATCAGCGCAGCAGAATCGTTCAGATTCAGCGCACCGCCAAAGTCCTTGACGTTCGCCCCCGTAGGCAGTACCACGTTCAGACCGCACACCTTACGGAGTACGAAGTCTTTGTTCAATAGTGGTTTGCTCATTACCTAGCTTACGAATAATTACTAGAGCAGTCATACGCAGGTCCGGAAGTAAAATCACACCCCGATGCAGCGATTCTCGTCTTGAAGTCGAATTCCACTTTCTGTACCGTCGGCTTCTCGTAAGTCATTTTCTCTGTTTTCATCTTTTTATAAAGTTTAATTGTTATACAATATGACCTTTCGGTCGTTAATCTTCTTTTTCAGTCTTTTCTGCCGCTTTGATTCTTGCCTTCATATAGTTGCAATAATCTGGGTCACATTGGTGCCTGGCTGCTACCTTCTGATGATGCACTGGGCAGTAACGGCAATGGGTGTTCAGTTCGCAACTGTGGCACGCCTTTGGCACCTCGTAATTTTTCACCGCTTTGTTTACCTCATTCCACGCTTGATGGAAACCGTCGCGCAGCGGATGGGCGCACACCACATCTCTGGGGAATGAGAGACAGGGCACCATGACACCATCCCAATTGACGGCAAAACCCGAACGTCCAGCATTGCAATACAAACCCTTGTCTGACAACATAGGGCGATTCAGTCGCTTCATAAAGAACTCATGGTCGGCAGCGTCGTACAGTGGAGGTAATATCTCTTTCGTCTTGGCCTTGATGCTCATGTCCTCTTCAAGTGGAATATCGAAGTCCGCCTTCTTCCTGCCTGTATTGTCATGCGGGTCAATCAGACTGTCATTTACACCCACGCTCACACCAAACGACCCTGCCAGTGCTATCACCCGCTCCGTCCACGGCGACATGTAACTGCTGGGCGTCACCATGATCTGAATCGTCAGTCCAGCCTCGACGGCCTTCCGGATATGGCTCACCACCTGCTCGTAGGCATCCACACCCGTCACCGCTACATACGACTCGCTGTCACAGCCGTAGAGGGATATGTCGAGTTTAATAGGTGGATAATCATGGAATCGCTTGATAGCCTCTTCGTTGAGCAGCAAGCCGTTGGTCTTCACTTGGGTGACGATGCCGTGGTTGATAAGATACATATAGATATCCCAGAAGGCGGGGTGCGTCATGGCCTCGCCGCCCGTCAGCAGCGCCTCCATCATACCCTCGTCGATGGCCTGCTGGATGAGCGATAGCCACTGCTCGCCCGAGAGCATCCTGTGCCTCACCGACGGGTCTTGCAGATGCACATAGCACATCTTGCAGTCGAGGTTGCACAGCGGTGTCAACTCGAAACTGCCGCTGTAGGGGACATCCGCCTCGCGGGTCCGCTCCTGCATCATGGCGATGAATTCTCTATAGGGTAGTTTGTCCATACGTCTGTCAATTCTGGGCAACAAAGATACAACGCTCCGCGTTAATTTCAAAAAAAAAAAACGAAGAAAAGTTAAAGACTTAACTTTTCTCCGATATTTAACAGTTGAGCGCGTCTGCGCAGGTATTGCGCAGATATAGAAGGCACTTTTCTCCAGAAAAGAGGCACTTTAGCAACGTGAGGAGCCTCTTTACGAACATGAGGAGCCTCTTTAGAAACGTGAGGAGGCTCCTCACGTTCGTAAAGTGCCTTCTCATTTTGTTCCCAAGCCTTGGGAATCCAGGAAAAAGCCTTCCTATTCCAGAAAAGACTCTTTCTATGTCGCACCCGACTGTTCACCTGACGAAATCTCTATATGCGCGCACATACGCCCGCGCATATATATAGTTGCCATACCCACTTTTTATGTGTCCCACCTGTCCCATCTGTCCCTGGTGGGAACTATCCTTCTTGGACAGATGGGACAGGTGGAACACTTGTTTTTGGCTTAAGACAACTACTACGCCTGCGCGCGAAAGGGAACATCAGACACCAGTGTCACTCTGCATAAAACTTGCATACAGCACGCCTTCAGCGCATTTTTATGCGAAAACGTTTTGCTGTTTCATAAAAATTAGGTACTTTTGCAGCCGATTTGTAAATATACAAGTAAACAATATAGCAATATGGCAGAAAAATTAGAAGTGAAGGAGTTGGACCAGGTGGTGGTCCGCTTCTCGGGTGACTCCGGCGACGGTATGCAGTTGGCCGGAAACATCTTCTCTACGGTCAGTGCCACCGTTGGCAACGGCATCTCTACATTCCCCGACTATCCCGCCGACATCCGCGCCCCGCAAGGTTCGCTGACGGGTGTATCAGGATTCCAGGTCCACATCGGCGCAGGTAAGGTCTATACCCCAGGTGACAAGTGCGACGTGCTGGTCGCCATGAACGCTGCCGCCCTGAAGACTCAGTACCGCTATGCCAAGCCGCAGGCCACCATCATCATCGATACCGACTCCTTCGGTCCGAAGGATCTGGAGAAGGCACAGTTTAAGACGGAGGACTACCTCGGCGAGATGGGCATCGACCCCGACCGCGTGATCCAGTGCCCGCTGACCACCATGGTGAAGGACTGTCTGAAGGAGTCGGGCATGGACAACAAGGCCATGCTCAAGTGCCGTAACATGTTCGCCCTCGGGCTCGTGTGCTGGCTTTTCGACCGCGACCTGAGCCTGGTGGCCAACTTCCTGAAGGAGAAGTTCGCCAAGAAGCCCGCCATCGCCGAGAACAACATCAAGGTGGTGCAGGCAGGCTACGACTACGGTCACAACACCCACTCCAACGCCGTCAACGTCTATCGCATCGAGACGAAGGAGAAGGTGCCCGGACGCTATATGGACATCACGGGCAACAAGGCCACTGCCTACGGCTTCATCGCCGCCGCCGAGAAGGCCGGGCTCCGTCTCTACCTGGGTTCCTATCCCATCACGCCCGCTACCGACGTGCTCCACGAACTGTCGAAGCACAAGTCGTGTGGCGTCATCACCGTGCAGTGCGAGGATGAGATATCTGGCTGCGCATCCGCGCTGGGAGCATCGTTCGCCGGTGCACTGGGCGTCACCTCGACCTCCGGTCCTGGCATCTGCCTGAAGAGTGAGGCCATGAACCTGGGCGTGATCATGGAACTGCCGCTGGTGGTGCTCGACGTACAGCGTGGTGGTCCTGCCACCGGTCTGCCCACGAAGTCGGAACAGACCGACCTGCTGCAAGTGCTCTTCGGCCGCAACGGTGAGAGTCCGATGCCCGTGATGGCCGCCCTGAGCCCCGCCGACTGCTTCGATGCCGCCTACCAGGCCTGTAAGATCGCCCTGGAGCACATGACGCCCGTCGTACTGCTCACCGATGCCTATATCGCCAACGGATCGGGTGCCTTCAAACTCCCCGACCTGGCCCTGCTCGACGCTATCAACCCGCCATACGTGCCTGAGGAACTGAAGGGCAAGTGGACGCCCTACATGCGTGCCGAGAACGGTACCCGCTACTGGGCCGTGCCTGGTCGTGAGGGCTTCACCCATATCCTCGGCGGACTGGAGAAAGACTCTGAGACAGGTGCCATCTCCACCAATCCGGAGAACCACGACCTGATGACCCGTCTGCGCCAGCAGAAGATTGCCAACATCCAGGTGCCCGACCTCGAAGTGGTCGGTGATGCCGGCGATGCCGACCTGCTCATCGTGGGCTTCGGCTCTACCTACGGTCATCTGCACTCGGCGATGGACGAACTCCGCCAGAAGGGCTACAAGGTGGCCCAGGCACAGTTCAAGTACCTGAACCCGCTGCCCAAGAACACGGCCGAGGTGCTCTCTAAATATAATAAGGTGGTGGTGGCCGAGCAGAACATGGGTCAACTCGCTGCCTACCTGCGCATGAAGGTCGATAACTTCGTGCCCTACCAGTTCAACCAGGTGAAGGGCCAGCCGTTCGTGGTCGAGGAACTCGTCAATGCGTTCGAAGAGATAATCAACAAGAAATAATAATTAAGACTACGAATTTTACGAATTAAACGAATTATTCCATGCCTCAGTTGAATCGTCCTATCAATATAGCATTCCCAGAGCAGTCGCATAAGATTATCGGGGCAGCCATGGCTGTTCACCGCTATTTTGGGTGTGGCTTTTCTGAGAAGGTCTATCAGGACGCGTTTGAGGTAGAATTGCGAAAACAAGGCATTCCTTATCGCCGGGAAGTCCAGTTACACGCTGTCTATAATGAGACAGAATTGGCTTCGACATTTATCCCAGACTTCATCTGCTATGAGAAAATCATCATAGAGATGAAAGCCGTGAAGGAGATAGAGGATATGCATCGTTCACAAGCCATTAACTATGCAAAAGTATCAGGGCTCCCCTTAGCCATACTGATCAACTTCGGAGAGGCTTCACTCAAGTTTGAACGTTTCCCTAATAAAAAATTCGTATAATTCGTGTAATTCGTAGTAGAAAAATAATAAGAATTATGAGTAATTACAGTGCAAGTGATTTCAAGAAAGGCCAGCCGAGATGGTGTCCTGGTTGTGGTGACCATTTCTTCCTGGCTTCACTCCATAAGGCTATGGCCGAGATTGGCGTAGCCCCGGAGAACATCGCTGTCATCAGTGGTATCGGCTGTAGCAGCCGTCTGCCCCACTACATGGCCACCTACGGCATGAACACCATCCACGGGCGTGCCGCCGCCATCGCCACAGGAGCGAAGGTGGCCAACCCCGACCTCACCGTCTGGCAGGTGTCCGGCGACGGTGACGGACTGGCCATCGGCGGCAACCATTTCATCCATGCCAACCGTCGTAACATCGACCTCAATATGATTCTCCTGAACAACCGCATCTACGGACTGACGAAGGGTCAGTACTCCCCCACCTCGCCCCGCGGCTTCGTCTCCAAGTCGAGCCCCTACGGCACCGTAGAGGACCCGTTCCGCCCCGCAGAACTCTGCTTCGGCGCCCGCGGACACTTCTTCGCCCGTTGCGTGGCCACGGATGCCAAGGGAACCGTCGAGGTGCTGAAGGCCGCCTACGAGCACAAGGGCGCCTCGGTGACGGAGGTGCTGCAGAACTGCGTCATCTTCAACGATGGTACCCACGAGTCGGTCTATAACAACGAGGGCCGCAAGAAGAACGCCATCTACGTGCGCCACGGCGAGAAACTCGTGTTCGGTGAGAACAACGAGTTCGGACTGGTGCAGCAGGGCTTCGGCCTGAAGGTGGTGGAGATCGGCAAGGACGGCTACACCCTCGACGATGTGCTCGTGCATGATGCCCACTGCGAGGACAACACCCTGCAACTGAAACTCGCCCTGATGGGCAACGGCGACGGATTCCCCATCGCCCTCGGCGTGATCCGCGACGTGGAGGCTCCCACCTACAATGAGGCCGTCCATGCACAACTCGCGGAGGTCAGTGCCCAGAAGAAGTACCATAACTTCGCGGAACTGCTCGAGACCAACGATATCTGGGAGGTAAAATAACTATTTCTATAAGATATGTTTCATATTTACGAAGGCTTCCATCTGGTCGATGCATACCACAAGATGCGTCACCAGCGGAAGTATCATCCAGAAGATAGCCTCAAGCGTGCTATCAAGATAGCGCTTGTAGCGCTGGTCACCCTCCTGCTCTGGAATATGCCGGCGGAATGGTACGGCATTCAGAACCTTACCGTCATCCAACAGCGTATCATCGCCATCTTCGCCTTTGCCACGCTGATGTGGGTGCTCGAAGTCGTATCCTCATGGGCTACGTCAGTAGCCATCATCGTGCTGATGCTGCTCTTCTGTACCGACAGCGGCATCCTGCCGATGGTCAACGAGGAAGAGGTGGGCAAACTGCTCTCCTACAAAGGTGTGATGGCCACGTTTGCCGACCCGGTGATCATGCTGTTCATCGGCGGTTTCGTATTGGCCATCGCCGCGACGAAGACGGGTCTTGATGCCCAACTTGCCAAGGTGCTCCTGAAGCCCTTCGGCACGAAGAGCGAGATGGTGCTGCTGGGCTTCCTGCTGATCACGGGACTCTTCTCCATGTTCGTCTCCAACACTGCCACGGCAGCCATGATGCTGACGTTCCTGACACCCGTGTTCCACCAGTTGCCCCCTGAGGGCAAGGGCCGCATATCACTGGCCATGTCAATCCCCATTGCCGCCAATCTCGGCGGTATGGGCACGCCTATCGGCACCCCGCCGAACACCATCGCCCTGAAATACCTGAACGACCCAGAGGGACTGAACCTCGGCCTTGGCTTCGGCCAGTGGATGATGTTCATGTTCCCGCTCGTGCTCGTCCTGCTGTTCATCAGTTGGCGTATTCTGCTCCAGATCTTCCCCTTCACGCAGAAGACCATCGAACTGAAGATCGACGGTGGCATGAAGCACGGTTTCCACGCCACAGTGGTCATCATCACGTTCTTCGTGACGGTCGCCCTCTGGCTCCTGGACCGCGTGACAGGCATCAACTCCTACACCGTGGCCATGATCCCGTTCGCCGTCTTTGCACTGACAGGCGTGATCAACAAGCGCGACCTGGAGCAGATCAACTGGAGCGTGATCTGGATGGTGGCCGGCGGCTTTGCACTCGGCTACGGCCTGAATGCCTCCGGACTGGCAGCAAATGCCGTGGAGAGCATTCCCTTCGGCCAGTTCTCGCCGTTGCTCATCCTCCTGATGGGCGGTGCCATCTGCTACCTGCTGTCGAACTTCATCAGCAACTCTGCTACGGCAGCCCTACTGATGCCGATCCTGGCCATCGTCTGCGGAGCCATGGGTGACAAACTCGACCCCATCGGCGGCACGTCAACCGTCCTGATCGGCGTGGCCATCGCTGCCTCATCGGCCATGATCCTGCCCATCTCTACGCCGCCGAACGCACTGGCCTTCGCCACTGGCTATGTCAAGCAGAACGACATGGCAAAGATGGGTGTCGTCATGGGCGTCATATCCATGGTGCTCGGCTTCGGCCTTGTCTATCTGATGGGCACGCTGCACGTCATTTAAGACATTAACGACTACGAATTTCGCGAATTTCGCGAAATTCGTAGTTTTATATTCCCTCTATTTCTTATCAGCAATCCTTCTGAAACTCTGCAGTTTCTCACCATAGCAGAGATCGCCACAGTCGCCGAACCCAGGTACGATATACTTGTGCTCGTTCATCCCCTGATCAACGGCGGCACACCAGATGGTAGAGCCTTCGGGCAGCACCTCCTTTACGACCTCAATACCTTCGGGGGCAGCAATCACACAGCACACATGGATCTTCTTTGGCTTACCCGACTCCAACAATGACTCTAATGCCGCTGCCAGACTGCCGCCCGTGGCCAGCATCGGGTCAACCAGCAGGAGCGTCTTGTTCTTCACGCTCTGCGTAGCGATGTATTCCGTATGCACGCCCACCTCGGTATGCTCACGATTGATATACATGCGGAAAGCCGAGACGAAGCCATTATCTGCCTTGTCGAACACATTGAGGAAGCCCTCGTGGAAGGGCAGCCCGGCACGGAGCACGGTGGCGACCACCATATCTTCCTTTGGCAAGGGGATATCAATGGTACCCAGAGGCGTCGTGATCGTCTTGGGCTTGTACTCAAGGGTCTTCGACACTTCATACGCCATTAACTCGCCGATGCGCGTGATGTTATGACGGAACAGTAAACGGTTCTTCTGGTAATTCTTGTCGCGCAACTCCGACATGTACAGGTTGATGATCGAGTTGCTCTTGCTGAAATCTATTACTTCCATGATGTGATTGTTTTTAGGATTTAAATTTTGATACAAAAGTAGATAAAATCCGCCAGTATCAACATAGATTCTGCCCAAAAACCGTCGTAATTAACTTTTATTTCATTAATCCTGCCAGAATTTTACATGATAACACTGCATTTTCCGTCCAAATCTTTTCAATATTCCCATATTTTTCGTAATTTTGCCATCAAAATAGAATCATTATGAAAGAATTCAGCCGACAAGCCTCAACCCGCTTAGCCATGATCATAGCGGTTGCCCTCATGACAGTGACTCAAGTAAGCGCCAGGACACTGGAGCGCAAGCAACTGTTCGACGCCGGGTGGCAATTTGCCCTCAACGACAGTACCAAATGGCGAGCCGTCAATCTTCCCCATGACTGGAGCATCGAGGGAGCGTTCGACAAGGATGCCCCCGCAGGCAACGACGGTGCCTACCTGCCTACAGGCAAGGGATGGTACCGCAAGACGCTCTTATTAGACAAAGCCTACAAGGACAAGACGCTACGCCTCTATTTCGAGGGCGTCTATATGAATGCCGAGATATACGTCAATGGCCAGAAAGCCGGTGGTCACCCATACGGCTACTCCTCCTTCTTCGTCGATATCACGCCATACGTGGTGACGGGCAAGAACGAGATAGAGGTGCGCGTAGATAACTCCAAGCAGAAGAACTGCCGCTGGTATAGTGGCTCGGGCATCTACCGCCACGTGTGGCTCCTCACCACGGGGAAGCGCTATATCGACGAGTGGAGCGTCAGCGTGGCGACACCTGACATCCACACCGTGAACCTGTCGGCTGACGTGGTGATGGAGGACGGACAGCGGAAAGCCATCCAGAAGACCCTGCATGTGGAGAATCCCCGCCTATGGTCGCCCGAAGACCCGTACCTCTATGAGACGACCCTGGAGGCCGAGGGCGACATGCTGCCCGTGACCTACGGCATCCGCACCATCGACTATTCGGCAGAGAAAGGGCTCATCCTCAACGGCAAGCCATTGAAGTTGAACGGTGCCTGCGTGCATCACGACAACGGTATCTTAGGTGCCGCAGCCTACGATGCCGCCGAATACCGTAAGGTACGCCTGATGAAAGAGGCAGGCTTTAACGCCCTGCGCACCTCTCACAACCCTCCTTCAGAGACCTTCCTGAAGGCGTGCGACGAACTGGGCCTGTTGGTCATCGACGAGGTCTTTGACGGCTGGCGCGAGAAGAAGAACGACAATATCTACGACTACTCCACGCTCTTCGACCAGTGGTGGCAGCAAGACATCGACGCGATGGTGCTGCGCGACCGGCTGCACCCCAGCATCTTCTGCTGGAGCACAGGCAACGAAGTGATTGAGCGCAAGCATATCGGTATCATCAAGACGGCCCGCCAGTTGGCTACACGCATCCGCAGCCTCGACCCGCAGCATCGGCCCGTCACGTCGGCCCTGGCAGCGTGGGACCGCGACTGGGACATCTACGACCCGCTGGCTGCCGAGCACGACATCGTGGGCTACAACTACCTGATATTCCTCGCAGAGAGCGACCATCAGCGCGTGCCGGAGCGGGTGATGATGCAGACGGAGAGTTATCCCCGCGATGCCTGGAAGAACTACCGTGCAGCAATGGACCACACCTATATCCTCGGTGATTTCGTATGGACAGGTCTCGACTATCTCGGTGAGTCGGGCATCGGGCGCTATTACTACGAGGGAGAAGTGCCCGGCGAGTCGTGGGAGCGTCCGCTCTTCCCCTGGCATGCCGCCTATTGCGGCGACGTCGATCTGACAGGACTGCGCAAGCCCATCAGCCACTATCGCTCAATGCTCTGGAATCAGGATGGAGAACAACTCTATATGGCCGTGCGTGAGCCCGACGGCTATTATGGCAAGGTAAAGACCTCGATGTGGAGCACATGGCCGACCACTGAGAACTGGAACTGGCCCGGATGGGAAGGGAAAGACATTGAAGTGGAGGTATGCTCGCGCTACGAGAAGGTACGCCTTTACCTGAACGATGCCCTCATCGGCGAGCAGCCTGTCTCCGAGTGCAAGACCGTCTTCACACTACCCTATCAGCCTGGTAAGTTGCGCGCCGAGGGCATCTCCGGCGGCACGGTGAAGGAGACAGTCACCCTGCGCTCTGCCGGGGAGACAACGACGCTACGGCTGACGGCAGACAAGCCGTCGATGAAGGCTGACGGTCAGGACCTGGTGTTTATCACCGTCGAACTACAGGATGCTGACGGCATATTGAACGCAGCGAATGACATTGAACTGACAGCCACCGTGAAAGGTACTGCTTCACTGGTCGCATTTGGAAATGCGGATATCAAGGACTGCGGTTCCTATATAGACAGCGTGCACAAGACCTGGAAAGGACGCGCCCTCCTGGTGCTCAGGAATAACGGTAAGAAAGGGCCCGTCAGCGTCACCGTCAGCGGTCAAGGGAAATCATCGCTCACAGGAAAGATTACTATACGATAAATAAACCAACTACCAAATGAAAAAACTACTAATTTGTTTCAGTCTGCTCATCGCATACACAGGAGCATCAGCCCAACGGTCGGTGAGTTCCCTGAACCTCGACTGGGCTTTCCATCTCGGTGATGCAGCCTCCATGCAGGGCGACTTCACCCATGGTACCGAGTATTTCACCTATCGCGCCAAGGCCGTCGGCCAGAACAAGGGGCCGGCATCCGTGGAATTTGACGACAAGGACTGGACGCGCGTCAATCTGCCCCACGACTGGGTCGTCGATCTGCCTTACCACGGCAAGGCGAGTCATTCCCATGGCTATAAGCAGGTCGGATGGCAATACCCTCAGAACTCCATCGGCTGGTATCGCAGGCACTTTACCGTTGACAAGGAGGATGAAGGCAAGGCCGTCAGCATCCGCTTTGACGGTATCTTCCGGAATGCGCAGGTGTTCTGCAACGGTTTCTACCTGGGGACAGAGCCCAGCGGCTATGCCTCGCAGGAATACAATGTGTCGGAATACCTGAACTACGGAGGCGACAACATCATTGCCGTGCGCTGTGATGCCACGACCGAAGAAGGGTGGTATTACGAGGGAGCAGGCATCTACCGCGACACCTGGCTCATCAAGAAGGATGCACGCCACAAGATCGACAATGTGTTTTACACCTGGAAGGACGGGAAACTCACCGTCAAGGTTGAAGCCACCTGCGACTACCGCAATACCCTGCTCGACCACCAAGGGAACATCGTGGCTCAAGGCAAAGAGACGCTCTCTATCAGCCAGCCTCATCTTTGGAGCATCACTGACCCCTATCTCTATACGCTGAAGACCGAGACTTCCGGCGGCGAGGATGCCGTCTGCACGAAGGTAGGACTGCGCACGCTGACCTTCGATGCCAAGGAGGGTGTGCTTTTGAATGGACAGCCATTCAAGTTCAAGGGCGTCGATCTGCACCTCGACCATGCGGGCGTTGGCGTAGCCGTCAGCAAAGCGCTCTGGATATACCGGATCAACAAACTCCGCGAGATCGGCGTCAATGCCATCCGCTGGTCGCACAACCCCGCCTCTGACGTGGCCCTCGACGTGTGTGACTCCTTAGGCATCCTCTGCATTGACGAGAACAGGCTGATGGGTACCAACCAGGAGCACTTCGACCTGCTGAGAAGGATGATCGTGGACCACAGGAACCACCCGTCGGTAGCCCTCTGGAGCATCGGCAACGAAGAGTGGTGGATAGAGGGCAATGACAAGGGAGAGAAGATAGCCCGCACGATGATCGACTATGCCCGCACCATCGACGACTCCCGTCTCTACACCTACGGTTGCAGCGGTGGTTTCGGTATTGTGAAGCAGGTGGATATCCATGGTTACAACTATATCATCCAGAACGACGTCGATAATCGCCACAAGGCATATCCCGACTGGGTTGTCGTTGGTACAGAAGAGACAAGCGGCTGCGGCACGCGCAATGTCTATCAGACCGATTCCATCAAGGGATGGATGAAGAGCATCAACATGGCAGGTGAGGAGCGCTCCAAGTGGGAGAAGAACGTCATCGAGCGCGGATGGAAGTTCTACCGTGATAACATCTGGGCAGGCGGTGTGTTCTGGTGGACGGGCATAGACTACCGTGGAGAGCCCAACCCGATGGTATGGCCCGCCACAGGCAGCCAGTTCGGCATCCTCGACTACTGTTGTTTCCCAAAGGACGAAGCCTATTACCTCAAGGCCGCATGGACGGACCAGCCTGTGCTGCATATATTCCCGCACTGGAACCTCAAGGGGCAGGAAGGACAACAAGTGGAAGTGTGGGCTTACACCAATATGGACGAGGTGGAACTGGTGCAAGACGGTAAATCGCTCGGTCGGCAGAAAGCCGACAAGGACAGCCACCTCGTATGGAATACGACGTACCGCCCGGGACGACTCGTGGCATACGGCTATAAGAACGGCAAGAGAGTCATCACGGAACGTGTAGAGACCACCGGACCAGCGGAGAAGATGACGATCGATACCAGTAAGAGTACCCTGCAACCAGACGGCCAGGACATCGTTGTCGTTGACATTACCCTCAAGGACAAGAAAGGCCGTTATGTGCCAGATGCCTGCAACCCGCTCCAAGTATCCGTCAGCGGTCCGGCCGAGATATTAGGCTGGGGAAACGGTGATCCGGGCTTCAAGACCGACGAGCGTCCGCAAGGCAATGACAGGAGACACGCTACACTCAAGGCCTTCATGGGCAATGCACAGGTGATCGTGCGCGGAGTCAACGGGGAGGCGAACACCCCGGTCATCGTCACCGTCAACCTCGATAATGGCAGCATGGCATCCGCCACCTTCCAGCCTAACAACTAATAACGCTTTTTACAATGAGAGATATGTTTCGTTCATGGCCAGGACAGGGAGTCAGAATCTGCCTGCTGAGCCTGGTAGCGGTGTGCCTGCTGACGGCCTGCAGCAAGCGGGAACCCAGATATGTGATCGGCGTTTCCCAGTGTTCGGCAGACATCTGGCGCGAGAAGCAGAATGCCGAACTGCGCATGGACACCTACTTCCAAGATGGCGTGGAACTGCGCTTTGCTTCAGCCTACGACAGTGACGAACGGCAAATAGAACAGATCGACAGTCTCATCGCCTCTGGCATCGACCTGCTCATTGTGGCTCCCAACCAAGTGGCCACCATCTCACCGGCCATTGACCGTGCATACGACCAAGGTATCCCCGTCATCGTGTTTGAGCGAAAGACGAACTCCAAGAAATATACCGCATTCATGGGAGCCGACAACCATGAGATGGGGCGCCTCATGGGCGAATACATCGCCTCACGCCTTAATGGACATGGCAAGGTGCTGCAGATCATGGGTCTGAAAGGCTCGTCGCCTGCCATCGACCGTGACAAAGGATTCAAGGAGGCCATTAGCCATTACCCGCAGATTACACTCGTAGCAACGCTCCAGGGCGACTGGACGCAACAGAGTGCCTACGACGCCATCAAGGCCTTCAAGGGAGACCTCAGCGATATCGACTTCGTGTTCGGCCAGAACGACCGCATGGCCCTCGGTGCCCGTCAGGCACTTAAAGAGAAAGGAATAGAGTCCAAATTCTGCGGCATCGACGGACTGCCTGGTGAGGGCGGTGGTATCGCCTGTGTGCGCGACTCTATCCTCGAGGCCAGTTACCTCTACCCGACACACGGAGACCAACTGCTGCAATTGGCAGTCGATATCCTCGACGGCAAGCCCTACGAGAAGGAGATCCAACTGAAATCTGCCATTGTGACGGCCGACAACGCCAATGTGCTCCTGCTACAGAACGAGGAGATGCGGCGCCAGTCGCAGTACCTCGATGAACTGCACAAAATGGCAGACTCGTATCTGGAGCAACTCGGATTACAGCGCACCATCACCTTCCTCGCCATTGGCTTCATTGTACTGCTCCTGGCGGTCATCGTCAGTATCTATCTCTATTTCCTGCAACGGGCACGTATCCATCAGGAACGTACCAAGATGGAACGCGAGCAACTGGACTTCTACACACAGGTGAGCCATGAACTGCGCACTCCGCTAACACTGATAGAAGGTCCGCTGTCACAACTGAGCGAGACCAAAGAGATCAGGGAGGCAGGTGCTGAGACGTCAGGACTGTTCGCCATCCTGAGACGGAACGCCCACCAGTTGACGGAACTGATCAACAAGATGCTGAACATGCAGACGACCGGGAACATCGATGACCTGTCGGCAAGCCAGCAGGATGTCTCTCCCATAGAGACCACAGGACATGGGGCAACGAGCGCGCTGGAAGAACCTACTGATGCTGCAACAGTGCTGATCGTCGATGACAATGCCGACATCCGGGCCTATCTGCGCACCATCCTGCAAAACCATTACCAGATCAATGAGGCTGCTGACGGACAGCAGGGACTGACCCTTGCCAACGAGATCGTACCTGACCTGATTGTCAGCGATGTGATGATGCCCGTGATGAACGGCCTGGAGTTTTGCCAGCGTGTCAAGGGAGGGACGGCTACCAGTCATATCCCCGTGATCCTGCTGACGGCTCGCGCCCTCGGGCAACAGCAGATAGAAGGCTATGAGAGTGGGGCTGATGCCTATATCACCAAGCCATTCTCGGCCGAGGTGCTGTTGGCCCGTATTGACAACCTGCTGAAAAGCCGGAGACAGTTGAAGAACCTCTTCGCAAAGTTGGACGACGCCTCCCCCAAGCCCAAGTCTCAGGAACAGCCACAGGCGACGGTCCCACTACAAAAGGAGGACAGTTTCCTGATTAAGTTCCGTGGTTTCATAGAAAGCAACCTGTCAGACAGTGACCTGAACGTGGAGACGATCGGTGCAGAACTTGGACTCTCGCGCGTGCAACTATATAGAAAGGTGAAAGCCCTCACAGGCCAGTCGCCAGTGGAACTTCTCCGTTCCGCCCGTCTGCAGAAAGGCCGCCTGCTCCTGGAGACCACCGACAAGAACATCTCTGAGGTGGCATACGAGGTAGGCTTCACCGCTCCGAGTTACTTCACCAAGTGCTTCAAGGACGAGTTTGGCATCAGCCCCTCCGACCTTGAGGTCCAATGATATCCACTATCTCTGACAAAAACAGCAATTTTTGAGGCATGAACGATTTTTGCCTATATTTGAAACATTATTTAAAGGCTAAAGACCAGAATGTTCGTATCTTTGCACCCAGAAAGAGATTTCTATTTCATTTAGGTTTTTAGTTAGTAGTTAGTTGGTTATGTAAGGCACGATTCTGGCGAGAATCGTGCCCTTATTATTTCCCCGGCACAAATCCGACATCCAACAAAAAACGTTCAATTCCTATCAAATTTGATTCATTGCAACAAATTTATATTCTGATGAACGATTTTTTATGCGCCATGAAACAATCCTTGAGTAATTTTGCAGCAGATTTTAATTCACAAAAGTACTAACCAATTTAAATTCAACAAATGGAACAACTAAAAAGAGCGTTACTCAGTTTCGGTCTCTTACTGACAAGTACATTATTGTACGCGCAGGCAGAGATTAGCGGTACCGTGCTCGATCCGACGGGTGAGACAGTGATTGGTGCCACGGTGATGGAGAAGGGAACGTCGAATGGCACGGTGACCGATTTCGACGGAAACTTCAAATTGAAAGTGGAGGCAGGCAAGACCCTTGTCATCTCCTACATCGGATTTATGACACAGGAGGTACCTGCAGCAGACGGCATGACTGTGACTCTGCAGGACGACCAATTAGCACTGCAGGAGGTAGTGGTCACTGGTTATACCACCCAGCGCAAGGCCGACCTGACAGGTGCCGTCAGTGTGGTCAGCGTCAGTGAACTGGCAAAGCAGAACGAGAACAACCCGATGAAGGCTCTGCAAGGTCGTGTGCCTGGCATGAACATCACTGCCGACGGTAATCCCTCTGGTGCTGCCACCGTACGTATCCGTGGTGTCGGAACACTTAATGACAACGATCCTCTTTACATCATCGACGGTGTGCCGACAAAGGCCGGCATGCATGAACTGAACGGTAACGATATCGAGTCTATCCAGGTATTGAAGGATGCCGCATCAGCCTCCATCTATGGTAGCCGTGCCGCTAATGGTGTGATTATCATTACCACCAAGAAGGGCAAGGACGGGAAGGTGAAAGTGAACTTCGACGGCAGCATCGCCGCTTCGTTCTATACCAACAAGATTGAGACGATGAATGCCAGCGAGTGGGGACGTGCCTACTGGCAGGCTTCTGTCAATGACGGCGTCGATCCTAACAATAACAACCTGGGCTACAACTTCGATTGGACATACGATGCCCAAGGCCGTCCCGTGCTGAACAGGCTGACGTTGAACATGTTCCTCGATGACAACGCCTCTGTTCGTGCTGGCGACACAGACTGGTTTAAAGAGATTACCCGCACAGGTGTCGTACAGCAGTACAACGTCTCTGTCAGCAACGGCTCTGAGAAAGGCAGTTCTTTCTTCTCAATGGGCTACTACAACAATTTGGGTACCATCAAGGACTCCCAGTTTAGCCGCCTGTCTGCACGTGCCAACGCCGACTACAAGTTGTTTGACGGCAAAGTAGTCATCGGTGAGAACTTCACGATGAACCGCACGAAGGGTGTGGATGCACCTGGCGGAATCCTGGAGAATGCCCTTGAGTTTAACCCCAACTTTCCCATCTATGCAGAGAACGGTGAGTTTGCTCAGGCTCTTGGTGCTTACTCTGAGCGTGAGAATCCACTCAGTCTCCTCTTTAATAACAAAGATAACGAATATACCCAGTGGCGTTCATTCGGTGACGTTCATCTGAGCATCACCCCGTTTAAGAACTTTATGGTTCGCACCACTTTAGGTATGGACTATACACAGAAAGAACAGCGCTTCTTCACCTACCCCATCGCCAATGGTAAGGTGATGCGAACAGAGTCGGCCGTGGAGAGCAAGCAGGAGCACTGGATGCGCTGGATGTGGAATGCCATTGCAACCTACAACTTTGAAAAGGGCAATCATCGAGGTGATGCCATGGTAGGTATTGAGGTGAACCGCCAGGACTATAAGTGGAATAGTTCCAAGCGCTACGAACTAGCCATTCTCAACACAGACTACATGTGGCCGTCGGCCGGTGCAGGCCGCCAGTTGGCAGAAGGTGCTGGTGACGGTTTCTCACTGCTCTCTTTCTTTGGTAAGGTAAACTATACATACGCCGACAAGTACATGGGTAGCGTGACAATACGCCGCGACGGTTCCAGCCGCTTCGGTTCCAACAACCAGTACGGTATCTTCCCATCTATCTCTCTGGGTTGGCGTCTTTCACAGGAGAAATTCATGCAGAAGACCAGCAGTTGGCTTGACGACATGAAGTTACGCTACTCCTGGGGACAGACTGGTAACCAGGAAATCTCAAACACTGCTCGATACACCCTTTACCAGTCGGTCGTGTCAACAGGACTTTGGGGCAGTGGTCAGGCTGGTTCATCATACGACATCACAGGTTCTAACGGTGGCTATGCTCTCGATAACGGCTACGTGCGCTCACAGCGTGGCAACGACGACATCAAGTGGGAGACCACCACTCAGCATAACGTCGGCCTCGATTTTGCCATCTTGCGCAGTTCCGTCTATGGCAGTTTCGACTGGTTCCATAAGACGACTAAGGATATTCTATTGCCAATGGATGGTATTGCCGCCATGGGTGAAGGGGCTACGAAGTGGATCAATGCCGGAGAAATGAAGAACACTGGTTGGGAACTTTCCGTAGGCTATCGTAGCAAGACAGAATACGGACTATCGTGGGACATCACTGGCAACATCAGCCAATACAGGAATGAGATTACCAAATTGCCCGAGACTGTCGCCGCCAAGGGAACCTTCGGTGGTAATGGTGTGAAAAGCGTCGTTGGTCACCCGATGGGGGCCCAAGTGGGCTATCTCGCTGATGGCATCTTCAAGACACAGGAAGAGATTGACAACCATGCTACTCAGGAAGGGGCAGGCTTAGGTCGCATCCGTTACAAGGACTTGAACGGTGACGGTCGTATCACTGAAGCCGACCAGGACTGGATCTACGATCCCACACCCGACTTCACTTGGGGCCTGAACGTTTATTTACAATATAAGAACTGGGATTTCACCATGTTCTGGCAAGGGGTGCAGGGTGTCGATGTTGACTGTCGAGGCTACAAGTCGCAGACTGACTTCTGGGCAAACTCAAACATCAACGTACCCTATCTGAACAAGGGTATCCGCGCTCTTGACGCCTGGAGTCCCAACAACCCTGGCAGCGATATCCCCGCCCTGACCACTTCTGACACCAACAATGAAGGTCGCGTTTCCTCTTACTATATTGAGAATGGTTCGTACCTCAAACTTCGCACCATCCAACTGGGTTACAACCTGCCCGATGACATCTCAAAGAAGATCTACATGGAGCGCATCCGATTTTATCTCTCTGCACAGAACCTGCTGACCATCAAGAGCAGTAAGTTCTCTGGTGCAGACCCAGAGAATCCGGGCTTTAACTATCCCATTCCTCTTAACATGACTTTCGGACTTAATGTATCATTCTAATTAAAGTTAAGAATTATGATTACCAAGATAAACAAAATACTTTGCGCTGGTCTCCTCTGCTGTGGCTTAACCACATCGTTAATGTCCTGCAGTAACTTCCTTGACGAGCAGGTGCCACAAGCAACACTGACGCAGGATGAGGTTAAGGATCCCAAGTATATCGACAATATTCTCATCTCTGCTTATGCAGGCCTCCTCTCCATTGAGGACATGAATGCCTCATTTTCCCTTTGGAATTACGATACCCGCTCAGACGATGCCTACGTAGGGGGATCAGACTTTTCAGACGGAGAACCATTCCACCGCCTGGAAATGGGCGTCGGTGTATTGACGACCGACTGGCCATTCTCATCTATCTGGACAAAGATGTACAATTACCTGTCGCGAGTAAGTCTCTCGCTCGACGTGCTGGCTACTGCCGATCAAGAAAGCACGGTCATACAGCAGCGTACAGCCGAAATGAAATTCCTTCGTGCCTATGGACACTTCCAGTTGAAGCGCCTGTTCAAGAAGATTCCTTTCGTCAACAAGTATAACATGGAGGAGGAGGACTACAACAACCTCTCGAACACGGAGTACAACAATGATGAAGGATGGCAACAAATCATTAACGACCTGGAAGATGCCTACGCCGTACTACCCGTTACCCAGGCCGACAAGGGGCGTCCCACAAAGGCTGCCGCTGCCGCCTTCCTGGCAAAAGCATATCTCTACAAGGCATATCACCAGGATGATGACAATACCAATCAGGTGACAAGTATCAGTGAGGCCGATCTGCAGAAAGTTGTAGAATACACTGAGGCTTCTCTCTATACGAACTACGGACTGGAGAGCGATTTGCACAACAACTTCCGCCCAGAGGAACAGTATGAGAATGGCAAGGAGTCCATCTGGGCCATACAGTATTCCAAAAACGACGGTACTGTCTATGGCAACCTGAATTTCGCCAATCGTCTGATTGTCCCTTGTATCCCCAAGGTACACGACTCTGGCAACGACTTCTATAAGCCCTCGCACAACTTGGTAGATGCCTATCGCACCAACAGCGATGGCCTGCCCCTGCTCAAAGACTTCGCATCTGTTGACTATACCGTTGGCTCAAATCAGACTGTTGATCCGCGCCTCTTCGTTACCGTAGGTGTACCAGGCACTCCATATATGTTCAATACTGACTTCATGATGGCCGAGACCAACACCTGGAGCCGTGGCGGAGGTACTTACGGCTACTTTGTATCACTGAAGCAGAACGTTGACCCTGCACTTACCAACACCTACCTCTTCGACTGCGACAACCAGTGGGCCTCATCGATGAACCGTATCGTGTTCCGTTATGCCGACGTACTATTGATGCGCGCTGAGGCTCTGGCTCAACTCGGTCGTACTTCCGATGCCATTGCACTTGTCAATCAGGTACGCGAACGTGCCGCCGGCATGATGACCAACAGCATCGTTTCCGGCTATCCCAACAAGTATGGTGTACGCTACGCAGTAGGCAAATACAGCGGTAGTTACTCAAAGGATGAGACTATGGAGATTGTCAAGATGGAGCGCCGTCTGGAACTGGCCATGGAGGCAGAACGTTTCTTCGACCTCGTGCGCTGGGGTGATGCCGCTACTGTCATTAACAAATACTACACCGACGAGAGCCGTACCATGAATTTCCTCAGTGGTTCTTCATTCACGGCCGACAAGAACGAGTACCTGCCTGTTCCTTACGAGCAGATGGCAGCCTCTAACGGGCACTACACGCAGAACTGTGGCAACTGGTAGAGACATGTTAAGAATTAAGAGTTAAGAATTAAGAGTTAAGAGTTATGATTACAAAGATATTTAGATTATTCTGTGCAGGTTTCTTAGGCTGCTTCATCAGTGCAGCGATGACCGCCTGCAGCGATGACCACACGGGCAGCATCAATGTAGGTGGCTCATGTCTCGTCGAGGAATTTGTGCTCAATGGGCAATATCCTGCCACCATCAGTACCGAGAAGCGGCTGGTGAAGGTTAAGGTGCCTGCAGATTTCAATCAAAAGGATAACATGGAGGTGACCGCCATGAAGATTTCCGACGGTGCCATGTCAAACATCAAAGTGGGCGACCATATCAACCTCGATGCCGACAAGACGCTCCATATCTCCAATGGTGACCTGGTGATGGACTATCAGGTAGCAGTACGCAATGATGAGGCAAAGATGACCCTCTTCCTACTGGAAGGTGTTAAGGGTGCCATCAATCAGGATGAAAAGACCGTCACCGTCTCCGTAATGGCTAACAGTGGCATCGATCTTGCCAACGCCACTTTCGAGGTGGAATGTAGCGAAGATGCCACATGCAGCCCTGCCAGTGGCACGAAGGGCAATTTCACCGAGCCCTTCCAGATTACGCTGACAGACAATACTGCCACAACTACCTACACCGTCTATGTTACCCTCATAGAAGATCCTGTGGCCCTCTTCGTAGGTGAGGCTGAGAATGTCGAACTGCTCAATGACGAGGAGAAGGCTGCCGCAAAGTGGCTGACGGGCAACATCTCCGGCTCTGCCTATGCTTCATGGGCCGATGTCGCCAGTGGTGCCATCTCTCTTGACCGCTGTCGTCTCATCTTCTACCACCGCCACAGCCCGTCGCCAGGTACTTACAATGGCTTTGCCGATGCAGAGACAGAGGCAATGGCTGCCTTGCCACGCATGAAGGAGTTTTGGAAAAATGGAGGTGCCTTCGTACTGAGCCGCTCGGCCGTCAACTACGCCATCGCACTGGGTGCCATGCCTGAGGATGCCTATCCCAACAATGTCTGGGGTGGCGGAGGCGGCGAAGGCTCCGACCTCATGGGCGACGATCCCTGGCATTTCTATGCCTACGACATTACCCACCCCTTATGGAAAGGGCTGAAGACTTATCCAGGTGCAGCAGAGAATGCCATCTACACGCTCGATAACGGCTATACCATCTGTAACACCACGTCGCAGTATGGATTCTGGGGCGAATATGAAGGTGGTAAGGATGCCTTCGAAGCCAAGACCGGTGGTCGCGCACTCGGTGGCGACAACAGTGTATCGTCATGGGAACTGAAAGCAGCCAATGGCGAGTTCGGCAAGGGCGGCATCATCTGCTTCGGCTCAGGTCTCTTCGACTGGAATTCTCCAACGTCGTACATATCAAATTACCACGATAACATGGGTACTATCATGCTCAATGCCCTCAACTACATCGGAGCAGAATAGGAGTTAAGTAGTTTTCATATAAACAATCTAAACAATAACAGGATATGACTTACAACAAGAAATATATGTATGCGATGGCATGTGCACTTCTATGTGCAACTATGACAACGGCCTGCTCCGACGACGGCACCACCGGTGATCCCGCCAAGGACTGGTCCAGCACTACTGAGCGTTTCGTGCCCACCGACGAGACGGGGTTCTCCACTTACTACACGCCTGCCATCGGGCGTGTAGGAGACCCTATGCCGTTCTACGACACAAAGGCTGGTTCTTTCCGTGTACTCTATCTACAAGAATATACCAACAACCAGGCTTACCGCTACCACCCCATCTGGGCCGTGGAGACTTCTGATGGCTGCAACTACGAGTCACTGGGTGAGGTACTGCCCGTCGGCTCTAACGACTATCAGCAGGATGCCGCCCTCGGTACCGGTTGCTGCTACTATAACGAGCAGGATGGTCTCTATTATATCTATTACACAGGCCATAACCCCAACAGCAAATACACCGAGGCGGTAATGCGCGCCACGTCATCAGACTTCAAGACATGGACGAAAGACATGCTCTGGCAACTCAACGGCCCCGACTTCGGCTATTCCAGCGTTGATTTCCGCGACCCACAGATCTTCCAGACCGAAGATGGCCTCTATCACATGGTCATCGCCACCCGTCCAGAGTGGGGCGGCGACCCGAAGTTTGGCGAGTTCACCTCTTCAGACCTGAAGAACTGGCAGCATGCAGGCATGTTCAATATGATCTGGGACCGCATGCTGGAGTGTCCCGACATCTTCAAGATGGGCAACTACTGGTATCTCGTCTATAGCGAATCCTACAAGACCTCCTGGAGCCGCAAGGTGAAGTACATGATGGCTCCAACCTTCGAGGCTCTGAAGGAGTGCTTCAATGATCCCGGTGCCAACTGGCCACAAGACGGTCATGAGGGCGTGCTCGACAGCCGTGCCTTCTATGCTGGCAAGACAGCCTCCAACGGCACGGACCGCTACATCTGGGGCTGGTGTCCCTTCCGCTCGGGCGGTGACATCGACGAGATGAATGTCAGCGTGGGCGGTGGCGACGGCAACGAGCCTAACTGGTCGGGGGCTCTTGTCTGCCACAAGATCATCCAGCACGCCGACGGCACACTGACACTCGGAGCCGTTCCCGCCATGGCAGCCAAATACACACAGCAGCAGTCTGCCGACGTGAAGGCATCCCAAGGCTATTCCAACGGTTCGCTTAGCGGCGACGGGGCCTACGTGCTCTACAATCGTCTGGGAACCAGCAATCACATATCCTTCACCGTACAGACCTCCAACAACTGGGATAAGTTCGGTATCAGTTTCGTTCGCGGCTCTGACTCAGACAAGTATTATACGATGGTTGTCAATCCTGAGGACGAGAACCACCGTAAGATTAACTTTGAGCAGGAAGGTTCCGCAGGTCAGGGCTTCGTCGATGGTATTGACGGCTACTGGTTCGAACGTCCGACAGACAACACCTACAAGATTGACATCTATACCGATAATTCTGTCCTTGTGATGTACATCAACGACAATGTGTGCTATACCCAGCGTATCTACGGCATTCAGAAAAACTGCTGGAGCATCAATAACTATGGTGGCAGTATCACTATAAGCGATGTCAAAGTTTGTCAACAATAAGAAAGTAGCCTGATAAACATATAGCACCCTGCGGCCAAAATCGTCCATTGCACGAAAAAATGTTGCAATGGACGGTTTTTGTCAGCACATGATTATCTTTCAGCCGCCGAGCGACTTGTAGATTTCCTGAGACCATCTTGTTCCTTCCGCTTATCTTTGCCTACTGGACGATGGCGGCTGCTGGTGAAGATACTCTTGCTGATCATATTGATGTGGATTCCCAATGTCGTTGGTGATATACCGAATCTGGGACTGCTCATCGCCGCCAATATCATCCCGGACATCAGTTACAAATACATGTACGGGTTGAACATTGTGCTTATCAAAGTTAATTAACAATCGAAACGCCACAAAATCGTTTCATTGCTCGCAAAAATGTTGCAGTGAACGATTTTTGTTAGCAAATGAAACATTATTTATCGTATATTCTTAAATAATACTTGTATCTTTGCAGCAGAATTGATAATTAAAAACTGATAAACAATGAGAAAACTGATTGTACTTTTTACGACTCTTGCACTGTCGCTTACAGGAGCCACAGCACAGGACAAGCCACAGGTGTTAGGAAAAAGCCACGCCATGCAGCGCGTGGAGGTAAAGAGCCATTATCTGCTGTTGCCCGTTCAGGAGCGCGAGGAGATTGCAACCGTCAAGGTACTGGCAGACAACCAGCAGGTAAAGAAACTGAATATCCGTCTGGCCGTCGATAAGGTGGATTACTTTGTACCACTGGACATCCAGCGCTTTGGTGCCAGCGACCTGCAGTTGGATATCTTTTTCCACGGTGACCGCCGTTTCACAGGTGCCATGAAGGACTTCCTCTGCTGGAAGGAGATGAAGCAGAGCGACACCTTCGACACTGCCAACCGCGAGAAGTTCCGTCCCGCCTATCACCATACCCCTGTCTATGGCTGGATGAACGACCCCAACGGCATGTTCTATAAGGATGGTGTCTATCACCTCTATTACCAGTGGAACCCCTACGGATCGATGTGGGAGAACATGACATGGGGACACTCCACCTCCAAGGACCTGATCCACTGGGAGGCCCAGCCCACAGCCATCGAGCCCGATGCCCTGGGTGATATCTTCAGTGGTTCGTGCGTGGTGGATAAGAAGAACGACAGAGTCGTGGCCTTCTACACCTCTGCCGGTGAGCGCGCCCAGATCCAGTCGATGGCCATCTCCACCGACAACGGACAGACCTTCAAGAAATATAAGGGCAACCCCGTACTGGTGAGCAAGGAGCCCGACTTCCGCGATCCGAAGTGTTTCTGGAACCCAGAGATCCAGAAATGGAACATGATCCTTGCTGTCGGACAAGAGATGCGCATCTACTCCAGCAAAGACCTGACGGACTGGACCTATGAGAGTTCCTTTGGCATTTCTGCCGATAAAGTGACGGGAGACGTGACGGAACTGGGTTGCCACGACGGTGTATGGGAATGCCCCGACCTGATGAAACTTCAGGTACGCGGTACTGACAAGCAGAAGTGGATGCTCATCTGCAACATCAACCCTGGTGGTCCCTTCGGCGGTTCTGCCACCCAGTACTTCATCGGCGACTTCGACGGTCATAAGTTCACCTGCGACCATAAGGACACCCGCTGGATGGACTACGGTAAGGACCACTATGCAACGGTTACCTTCGACAATGCCCCCGACGGTCGTAAGATCGCTCTGGCCTGGATGTCGAACTGGCAGTACGCCAACCAGACCCCCACGAAGCAGTTCCGCTCAGCCAACAGCGTACCCCGCGACCTCGACCTCTTCGAGTATAATGGTGAGATCTACTGTGGCGTCACCCCGTCACGTGAGTTGAATGCCATCCGCGGCAAGGCTGTCAGCAAATTGCCCCAGACCTGTGAGATCGTCGTCGATGTGAAAGGCAGCACGGAGATAGTACTCTCCAACGCCTTAGGCGAGCAGGTGGTGATGACCTACGACGCAGCAGAAAAGACCTTCGCCATGGATCGCACCCGCAGTTACGCCAGTTTCAGCGAGGCCTTCCCCTGTGTGACCGTCGCCCCGACATACGGTGACATCAAGCAACTCCGCATCTTCATCGACAAATGCAGCATCGAGGCCTTCGACGCTGAGGGCAAGATGGCCATGACCAACCTGGTATTCCCCAACGAGCCTTACAACACCCTGAAGGTGAAGGGGGGCAAGGCCACCATCTATGAAATTAAGAATTAGTAGTTAAGAATTAAGGATTATAACAATCATGAGTAAGACGACTAACAAACTTGCCCTCATCCCGGTGATGTTCTGCTTCTTCGCCATGGGCTTCGTCGATTTGGTGGGCATTGCATCCAACTATGTGAAGGAAGACCTCGGGCTCAACGACTCGACAGCCAACATCTTCCCCTCGCTCGTATTCTTCTGGTTCCTGATCTTCAGCGTGCCCACAGGTATGCTGATGAACAAGATTGGCCGTAAGAAGACCGTACTCCTCTCGCTGGTGGTGACTGTCGTGTCACTGTTCCTGCCGCTCTTCGGAGAGAACTTCCCGATCATGCTCTGCGCCTTCTCGCTGCTCGGCATCGGCAATGCCCTGATGCAGACTTCACTGAACCCACTGGTATCGACGGTAATGGGCGGCGGCAACCTCGCCTCGACACTGACCTTCGGCCAGTTCATCAAGGCCATCGCCTCGTTCCTCGCCCCCTATCTGGCCATGTGGGGTGCCACTCAGGTGATCCCCTCGTTTGGCTATGACTGGCGCGTGCTCTTCATGATCTACTTCGTGGTAGGCATCCTCGCCACCGTCCTGTTGGCCGTCACGCCTATCGACGAGCCTAAGATCGAGGGAAAGGCCTCTACTTTCGCAGAGTGCATCAAACTGCTGGGTACGCCCATCGTGCTGCTGTCGTTCTTCGGCATCATGTGTCATGTGGGTATCGACGTGGGTACGAACACCACGGCACCGAAAATCCTGATGGAGCGCCTGGGCATGACACTCAACGATGCTGCCTTTGCCACCAGCCTGTACTTCATCTTCCGTACCATCGGCTGTCTGACGGGTTCCTTCTTCCTCCGTGTGCTGCCTAATCGCACCTTCTTCATCATCAGTGTCGTGATGATGGCTCTCTCGATGTGCGGGCTCTTCATCGGTACGGAGAAATGGATACTCTACACCGCCATCGCCCTCGTAGGCTACGGCAACTCCAACATCTTCTCCATCTGCTTCGCACAGGCACTGACATCCATGCCCGACAAGCAGAACGAGGTCAGTGGCCTGATGATCATGGGTCTCTTCGGAGGCACCGTCTTCCCGCTGCTGATGGGCTTTGCCAGCGATGCCATCGGACAGGCTGGTGCCGTCATCGTGATGGCCATCGGCGTCGTCTATCTCTTCACTTATATTAATAAAGTTCATAATTCATAGTTCATAGTTCATAATTAATAGTTTATTGTATGAAAAGATATATCATAGGCCTCGGAGAGGCTCTCTGGGATGTACTTCCCGAAGGAAAGAAACTGGGTGGCGCACCTGCCAACTTTGCCTATCATGCAGGACAGTTCCTTGGCATGGACAATACTATTGCCGTCAGCGCGCTGGGTGAGGACAAACTGGCTGATGAGACAGAAGAAGCCATCAAGGAGCATAGTCTGAACTACCTGATGCCCCGTGTACCCTACCCGACGGGCACCGTACAGGTGACACTGACAGGCGACGGCATCCCCACATACGACATCAAGGAGAACGTGGCATGGGATAATATCCCCTTCACCGACGAGATGAAGGAGATTGCCAAGAACGCCCGTGCCGTCTGCTTCGGTTCACTGGCACAGCGCAACGTGGTATCCCGCGAGAACATCCACAAGTTCCTCGATGCCACACCCGAGGACTGTGTGAAGATCTTCGATATCAACCTGCGCCAGCAGTTCTATACCAAAGAGATTATCCAGGAATCTCTGAAGCGCTGTAACATTCTGAAAATCAACGACGAAGAACTGGTGCTCATAGGCCGCATGTTCGGCTATCCCGGCCTTGATATCGAGAACAAGTGCTGGCTGATCCTTGGCAAGTACAACCTCGACATGCTCGTGCTCACTTGCGGCACAAATGGTTCGTACGTGTTCACGCCTGGCCAGATGTCGTTCCAGGAGACCCCGAAGGTAGAGGTGGCCGATACCGTCGGTGCCGGCGACTCCTTCACGGGATCGTTCGTAGGCAGCATCCTCAATGGCAAGCCCGTGCCCGAGGCCCACAAGACGGCCGTACAGGTCAGTGCCTTCGTCTGCACCCAGAATGGAGCCATGCCCATAGTGCCCGACAGGCTCAAGGGCTAAGCACCTGGCACATTAATAATTGGCAAGTCGGAGTGGCAAAAGTGTCACTCCGGCATCATTTTTTAAATACTTTAACCTAAAAAGAATTGTGTGCGCGCAAATAATTCTTAATTCTTAATCCTTAATTCTTAATTTATTCGTATCTTTGCAGGCGATTTCAAATAACAAAGGATAATATTCATAACTTAAAAGAAGATTAGTAATATGGCAAAGTTAGATTTGACTCAGTATGGCATCACCGGTTCTACCGTGATTGCCCACAATCCATCGTATGAGTACCTCTTCGCAGAGGAGACAAAGGCTGGTCTCGAGGGTTACGACAAGGGCGTAAACACCGAACTCAACGCCGTCAACGTAATGACTGGTATCTACACTGGTCGTTCACCTAAGGACAAGTACATCGTGAAGGATGCACAGAGCGAGGACAAGGTATGGTGGACCACTGAGGAGTATAAGAACGACAACCACCCCATGAGCGAGGAGGTTTGGGCCAAGGTGAAGGAGATTGCCATCAAGGAACTCTGCAACAAGGAACTCTATGTAGTTGATGCTTTCTGCGGTGCCAACGAGGCTACCCGCCTGGCCGTTCGTTTCATCGTAGAGGTGGCCTGGCAGGCTCACTTCGTGAAGAACATGTTCATCCAGCCCACCGCTGAGGAACTGGAGAACTTCAAGCCCAACTTCGTTATCTATAACGCCTCTAAGGCAAAGGTTGAGAACTACAAGGAACTGGGTCTGAACTCAGAGACTTGTGTTGCCTTCAACACCACAACCCGTGAGCAGTGCATCATCAACACCTGGTACGGTGGTGAGATGAAGAAGGGTATGTTCTCAATGCAGAACTACTATCTGCCCCTGCAGGGTATCGCTTCTATGCACTGCTCTGCCAACACCGACATGGAGGGTAAGAACACCGCCATCTTCTTCGGTCTGTCTGGTACAGGTAAGACCACCCTTTCTACCGATCCGAAGCGTCTGCTGATTGGTGACGACGAGCACGGATGGGACGACGAGGGCGTGTTCAACCTCGAGGGCGGCTGCTATGCCAAGGTTATCAACCTCGACAAGGAGAGCGAGCCCGACATCTACAATGCTATCCGTCGCGACGCCCTGCTGGAGAACGTCACCGTTGACGCCAACGGTAAGATCGACTTCGCTGACAAGAGCGTCACCGAGAATACCCGCGTATCTTATCCTATCGACCACATCGAGAAGATCGCCCAGAAGGTGAATGGCAAGAGCGCAGGTCCCGATGCCAAGAACGTGATCTTCCTCTCTGCCGACGCATTCGGCGTGCTGCCCCCAGTATCTATCCTGACTCCGGAGCAGACCAAGTACTACTTCCTCTCTGGCTTCACAGCCAAACTGGCAGGTACAGAGCGCGGTATCACTGAGCCCACTCCCACATTCTCTGCTTGCTTCGGCCAGGCATTCCTCGAGTTGCACCCCACCAAGTACGCTGAGGAACTGGTGAAGAAGATGAAGAAGAGCGGTGCCAAGGCTTACCTCGTGAACACTGGCTGGAACGGCACTGGCAAGCGTATCTCTATCAAGGATACACGTGGTATCATCGACGCTATCCTGGGCGGTGCCATCCTGAAGGCTCCTACGAAGAAGATTCCTTACTTCGACTTCGAGGTTCCCACAGAACTGGAGGGCGTAGATACCAAGATCCTCGATCCTCGCGACACATACGCTGATCCCGCAGAGTGGAACAAGAAGGCTGAGGATCTGGCTGGCCGCTTCATCAAGAACTTCAAGAAGTATGAAGGCAACGAGGCTGGTAAGGCTCTCGTCGCTGCAGGACCGAAACTTTGAAGAATTGAAAATTAAATAGAAAGTTGGCTGCGCCGAAAGGTGGCAGCCAACTTTTTTGATGTACGTCAAAAAACAAGGGAGCACGAAGAACTTCAATTCTTCAATTTTTCAATTCTTCAATTCTTCGTCGTATCTTTGCACCTGTAATCGTGAGATTACATTGTTATTCATTAGGTTAGTAGTTAATAGATTTTTTTAAGGTAAAGATTATGTTATTAGATTTTCAAACAACGGTAATGTTGGCCGTCGTGTCAATAGTAACCATGCTTAGCATCGTTACGCTGATGCACACCGACATACGTTGAAAGGAGTGCGGGGTGAGTGATTCATACCGCACTCTTTTTTCATGAAAAAATGAAAAAATGAAAGAAAGAAAAACAAAACTAACTTAAAATCGGTCAAATTATATCATATTTTCTTTAATTATAAGGTGAAAATGAACTGATTTTGAGGAATTGTGCGTAAATTTGCAGCCAAAATATGATGAAATAGAATTCTCTTTCAATGAAAAGATATATTTATGTCCTTTGTGTCGTGTTATCAAGCATGTTACTCTATACCTCATGCCTTGGCTCAAACGACAGTACAGAAATAACCGTCTATGACGACATGGCCATTACTGGTTTTAGCCTGGCAACGGTCAATAGATATCTCCATACAACGACCAAAAACGGCAAGGACTCTATCTATAAGAAGGTAATGACAGTAAGGCCCACCTTCACCATCGACCAGACTCAGTATAAGATCTACAATACCGACTCATTGCCCAAGGACTGTGACCTGAAACATGTACTGGTCTCTATCTCCTCCAGTGCATACAGTGGTGCCATCTTCATCAAGAGCGTGGTGGGAGATACCCTCTACACTTATAACTCGACAGACTCTATCGACTTCACCCATGTCAGGGAAATACGGGTTTTCAATAACACCCTGCAGAAATACAGGAGTTATGAGGTAAAAGTCAACCAGCACCAGGTTGAGACCAATAAGATCCTGTGGGAAGAGGCTTCATCAGAAGACTACCCTGTCAGCGATAGCAGGCAGGAATGGGAGAAGAAGGCTGCGGATGCCGGTCTGGGAGATTTCATCGGCACGGGCAGGCAGGAGGCCTATGCCTTCAGCAAGGACCGTACGAAGATCATGGTCAGCAAGGATGAAGGCACGACGTGGACACCCGACAGCATTGACGGTGACCTGTCCCTCTTGCCAAAGGGAACCTTCGCCTTTGTATCCTACCCTTTCGCACCGAATGAGAATACCGACTACCAGATACTGGCCGGCGAGCCCGAGGATGGGGAGATCGCCTGTTGGGTATGGCGCAAGATCGCTGAATACTCAGAAGGAAGCATGGTCAGCAAATGGGTCAATATCCCGTTAGAGCCATACAACAGATTCTTCCTGCCCGTCTCGCAGAACTTCAGCCTTGTTCATTTCCACGGTTACGTGCTGGCCATCGACCCGACGGGCATCCACTACAGCCGCGACGGTGGCATCACATGGCTCACCTCTGACAATTTCAAACTGCCTGAAGATGATGCCTTCAACGTAGAGGCCGTCACTGATGCAGATGGTGTACTATGGTTCAAAGATCTTGACACCGATGAAGTATGGCGAGGCGTGCTGGTAGAATAAGGCATCTGCTGCTGGCTGTCCTGCTGATCTCCACGCTAAGTGCAATGGCACAGGACGAGCCAGAATACAGGCTGGATATGGGTGCCGGAGCAGGACTGGTCACCTACACAGGCGACTTCAACGGCAATCTCCTGAAAGGGATGCAGCCTTGGGGCGCACTGATGGCCAAATACCACCTGAATCCCAGGATGGCCCTGGCACTGACCATCGGGACAGGAAAGATCAAGGGCTCCACAGACGACGCAGACACATGGTACCCGATAGAAGAGCGATATGAGTTCAACAACCAACTGACCGAGGCCGACCTCCGATACGAATACAATTTCTGGGCGTATGGCACCGGACAGGAATACAGGGGAGCACGACGGCTGGTGCCGTTCATCACGGTAGGCCTGGGACTGACCCACCATAGCGGTGACGACAGTGGGGTGACGGTCAACTTCCCCATCGGTGCCGGCATCAAATGGAAGATGGCAGAGCGCCTGAACCTCACGGTTGAATGGGTGATGCGATTCACCCCCAGTGACAGGCTCGACGGCAGGAAGGATTTGTATGGAATCAAGAGCAGCGGCCTCTTCAAGAACACCGACTGCTATAGCGTGCTCCAAGTAGGACTATCCTACGACTTGTGGGCAAAATGCAAGACATGTAATAACGACAGAGACTGAAATATATGAAAGAACTTTTAGACATGAGCCGTATTCCTCAGCACATTGCCATCATCATGGACGGCAACGGGCGCTGGGCCAACGAGCGCGGTAAAGAGCGTAGTTTCGGACATCAGGCTGGAGTCGATGCAGTACATTGCATCACCTCTGAATGTGTAAGACTGGGTGTCAAATACCTGACGCTCTACACCTTCTCCACAGAGAACTGGAATCGCCCAGCCGATGAAGTGTCAGCACTGATGGGACTGATCCTAACCTCCCTGGAGGAAGAGATATTCATGAAGAACAACGTGCGCTTCAAGATGATCGGCGATATGGACCGGCTCCCTCATATCGTACAGGAGAAGATCAAGGAACTGGAGGATCATACTGCCGGCAACACAACCATGACTGCCGTTATCGCCCTGAGTTACTCGTCGAGATGGGAACTTGTCAAGGCCACCAAGCAGATAGCACAGGGGGTCAGCAAAGGCGACTATAAGATAGACGACATCACCGAGGAGTTTATCAGCAAGCATCTGGAGACCGCCTTCATGCCAGACCCAGACCTGCTGATCCGCACAGGCGGGGAGGTGCGCATCTCCAACTACCTGCTCTGGCAGATAGCCTATTCGGAATTGTATTTCTGTGATACCTATTGGCCTGACTTCAATGAAGAAGAACTCTACAAGGCCATCTATAGTTATCAAAGCCGTCAGCGCCGCTTCGGGAAGACCGAGGCGCAGGTAGAGGCGGAGGTAAAGAAGTAAAAGGTAAATAAGCAAGAAGGAAAAGTGATATCATATATTATTAATAAGGTAATGAGGATGGTAAGGGGGGCGCTACCCTTTTACCTTCTTACCTTTTTCCCTGTATTCGCCGCTGCACAGGACAAGATCGTCAACCCAGACATCTCATACGCTGGTACGCCCCGCTCCTGTCAGATAGCAGGCATTGCCGTGGAAGGGGTGGAAGGCTATGAGGACTATGTGCTCACAGGACTTTCCGGTCTGAGTGTGGGACAGCAGATTGAGGTGCCCGGCACTCAGATCACCGAGGCCGTGAAGCGTTACTGGCGAAATGGCCTCTTCTCGAAGGTGAGCATCACCGCCGACTCCATCGTGGGCTCGAAGATCTACCTCTGCATCCATCTGGGCTTGCGACCCCGTATCAGTGCCATCACCTATCACGGCATCAAGAAGTCGGAGCGCGAGGACATGGAAGCAAAACTCGGCATGGTGAAGGGCATGAGCCTGACACGCAACGTGATCGACCGCGCCAAGATCCTGGCCAAGAAATACTTCGACGAGAAAGGCTATAAGAACGCCGAGATCGACATCGTACAACTCGACGACGCTAACAACCCCGGTCAGATAATCCTTGACGTGAATATCGACAAGAAGGCCAAGATGAAGGTGCATAAACTGGTCTTCGAGGGCAACAACAAACTGAAAGACTCTAAGATCAAGGGTTCTCTGATCAGCAAAGGTGCTTTCGGAAAGATTCACGAAGCAGGAAAACTCTCCAACATCTTCAAGGCAAAGAAGTTTACTGACGAGCGCTATAAGGAAGCCAAGCAGGCTCTGATAGATAAATACAACGAGTTGGGCTTCCGCGATGCCACCATCATCGAGGACTCCGTCAGCAACTATGACGACAAGCATGTGGATGTCTTTGTCAAGATTGACGAGGGCGAGAAATACTTTGTCCGTAACATCACCTGGGTGGGCAACACCGTGGTGACCACCGACTACCTGAATGCCGTACTCGGGATGAAGAAAGGCGATGTCTATAATCAGAAGCACATCAACAAGCGCCTGAAGGAAGATGAAGATGCCGCAGGCAACTATTACTACAACAATGGTTACGTGTTCTCGAACATCGACCCCGTTGAGGTGAATATCGTTGGCGACTCCATCGACCTGGAGATGCGCGTCACGGAAGGACCACAGGCCCACCTGAACCATATCCGCATCTATGGTAACGACCGGCTCTACGAGGAGGTCGTGCGACGCGAACTGCACACCAAGCCTGGCGACCTGTTCAACAAGGAGGCCCTGCAGCGCTCACAGCGCGACATCGCCTCCATGGGATTCTTCGACCCGGAAAAGGTGGTGCCGGACATCAAGCCCAACTATGAGGACGGCACCGTGGATATCAACTGGCAACTCGAGCAGAAGTCCAACGACCAGTTGGAGTTCTCCTTAGGTTGGGGACAGACGGGTATCATCGGAAAGATTGGCATCAAGTTCAACAACTTCTCCATCCGCAACCTCTTCGGCAAAAACAAACTCCATCGCGGCATCCTGCCCTACGGCGACGGTGAGCAGTTGGGCTTCAGTTTCCAGACCAATGGTTCATACTATAGCTCGCTGAGTGCCAACTACGGCACGAACTGGTTTGGCGGCAAGCGTCCTAACAGTTTCAATGTCGGAGCCTACTACTCCCACCAGTCCGACATCTCCAGTTACTACCGTAACAACTCGTTCTATAACAACTATGCGATGTACCAATACGGCTATGGTTCCTACAACAACTACCTATACAACTACGACTCGATGCTCGACGACGACAAGACGATGACCGTCTTCGGAGCCTCTATCGGATGGGGTAAGCGTCTGCGCTGGCCCGACGACTACTTCCAACTCTCGGCCACCCTCGGCTATACCCGATATATGCTGCGCGACTGGAGTTACTTCTATATCCACAACGGCAACTGTAACAACATCAACCTCGGTATCACGCTGGCGCGTACCTCCACCGACAACCAGTTGTTCCCGCGCCGCGGCTCAGAGTTCCTCCTGTCGGCCACCATCACACCGCCCTGGTCGCTGTTCGACGGTAAGGACTATGCCAATCTGGCCAAGAACAGCAATTCGGCATCATACGAGGACGAACTGCAGGATGTCTATCGCTGGATTGAGTACCACAAGTGGAAGTTCAAGACCCGCACCTTCACGGCCCTCACCGGCGGACAGAAGTGCCTGGTGCTCATGACGCGCGTGGAGATGGGTCTGCTGGGCAGTTTCAACAGTGATAAGCGCTCACCGTTCGAGACCTTCTACGTCGGTGGCGACGGTATGAGCGGCTACAGTTACGGCTACGCTGAGGAGACCATCGGTCTGCGCGGCTATGAGAACGGTGCACTGTCATACTCATCAGCCTACGAGACGATGATGAAGGGCGGTACGATCTCGTCGTATAACTCATACGCCTACGACCGCTTCACACTCGAACTCCGCTACCCGTTCATGCTGGGTAACACCACGATCTACGGTCTCGGCTTCCTGGAGGGCGGTAACTCCTGGGCCAACGCCAAGGACTTCAACCCCTTCAAGATGAAGCGCTCTGCAGGCCTCGGTGTCCGCATCTTCCTCCCCATGGTGGGTCTGATGGGTATCGACTGGGCCTACGGCTTCGACAATGTCTATACTAAGCAGGACGGTTCCCAGACTCGTGGCGGCAGCAACTTCCACTTCATCCTCGGACAAGAGTTCTAAGTAATTAAGAGTTAAGAATTAAGAGTTAAGAAAATATGAAGAAGATCTTAATGTTATTCATTGTGCTGGCATCGGCAGCGTCGGTACAGGCACAGAAGTTCGCCCTTGTGGATATGGAGTATATCCTGAAGAACATCCCTGCCTACGAGCGCGCCAACGAGCAACTCAGTCAGGTGTCGAAGCAATGGCAGGCAGAGGTCGATGCCCTCACCACCGAGGCGCAGACCCTCTACAAGAACTACCAGAACGAGGTGGTCTTTCTCTCCAAGGAACAGAAGCAGACCCGTCAGGATGCCATCGTTGCCAAGGAAAAGGAGGCTGCCGACCTGAAGAAGAAATACTTTGGTCCCGAGGGTGAACTGTTCAAGAAGCGCACCGCCCTGATGACACCTATCCAGGATGAGATCTACAATGCCGTCAAGGACATCTCCGAGACACGCGGCTACCAACTGATCCTCGACCGCGCCAGCGACACGGGCATCATCTTCGGCTCCCCCAAGATCGACATCTCGTCGGAAGTACTCCGCAAATTAGGATATTAACAATTTAATAAAATAAGAAAATGAAAAAACTAATTCTTTGCGCTATATGCGCAGTCTGCGGTTTCACCACCGCCAATGCCCAGAAATTCGGACATGTGAACACTCAGGAAATCATTCAGGCCATGCCTGAGTATAATAAGGCAAAGAGCGAGATTGATGCCCTCCAGGCACAGTATGAGGCTGACCTGAAGTCGATGCAGGATGAACTCCAGAAGAAGGGCGAGGCCTTCGAGAAGGAGCAGGCCACGCTGCCCGACAATATCAAGCAGCGCCGCCAGCAGGAACTGCAGGATATGTACACCAAGATCCAGCAGAGTTACCAGGACAACCAGCAGGCTCTCCAGAAGGCTTCTCAGGAGAAGATGCAGGCCATCACTGCCAAGGTACTCGACGCCATCAAGGCCGTGGGCGATGCTGGTGGCTACGTCATCATCAACGAGATCAATGCTGGTATCCCCTACATCAGCACCACGCTCTCTACCGACGTGACCGCTGCTGTCAAGACCAAACTCGGCCTGAAGTAATATGAGGCGACTCATTACCATCACTATAGTCCTCTGTGCTTTCCTGGGTATCCATGCCCAGGAAAGCAACAGTGGCTTCCGCTTCGGCTACCTCAGTTACCAGACTGCCCTCGTGTCGATGCGCGACTATGAAGCCGCCCAGAAGAAGATGGCCGACTTGCGCGCCCAGTATCAGGCAGAGACCAAACGGGTGGAAGATGAGTTCAACCGTAAATACGAGGAGTTCCTCGACGGCCAGCGCGACTTCCCCAAGACCATCCTCCAGAAGCGCCAGACAGAACTGCAGGAACTGATGGCGAAAAACATAGCCTTCAAGGAGAACAGCAAGCAGGAACTGGCGCATATCGAGCAGGACACCATGGCCCCGCTGAAGATACGCCTTATCGAACTGCTGGGCAAGATCGGCCGTGAGCGCGGCTATGCCTTCATCATCGACACAGATACCAACACCCTGCCCTTCATCAATCCAGAGATGGGCGACGACATCAACGAACTTGTCCGGAATGCTCTCAAGTAGTCCTGGTCCCATCGGTGTCTTCGACAGCGGCTACGGCGGACTGACCGTTCTTGAGGCTATCCGCCGGCAACTTCCTGGGTACGACTATCTTTATCTGGGCGATAATGCCCGTGCACCTTACGGACCACGCTCCTTCGACGTGGTATATGAGTTCACGCGCCAGGCTGTCATCCGCCTCTTCGAGATGGGATGCCATCTGGTCATATTAGGTTGCAACACGGCCTCCGCCAAGGCCTTGCGCACCATCCAGCAGCACGACCTGCCACAGATCGACCCGTCACGCCGCGTGCTGGGTGTGATCCGTCCCACGGCCGAGGTCATCGGCAGCCTCACACAGAGTCGCCACGTGGGTATCCTCGCCACCGAGGGCACCATCCGCAGCGAGAGTTACAACCTCGAAATCCACAAACTACATCCCGATATCCAGGTCACAGGCGTGGCCTGTCCTTTCTGGGTGCCCCTCGTCGAATACAACGAGGCCGACTCCCCTGGAGCCGACTATTTCGTCAAGAAGCGCATTGACGAGGTCATGCGCAAAGACCCGCAGATCGATACCATCATCCTTGGCTGCACCCACTACCCCCTGCTCCTGCCGAAGATACGCCAATACCTACCCTCAGGAGTCCAGGCCGTACCTCAGGGAGAGTATGTCGCCAGGAGTCTCCAGTCATACCTGGAGCGCCACCCAGAGATAGAAGAGAAGTGCGGCAAGCATGCCACCACCCACTATCTCACCACCGAGAGCCCCGACAGGTTTAAGGAGTCTGCACAGATATTCCTCCATAAGCCCATCGAAGTCGAGCATATTACCTTAGGCTAAAGCAAAATCGCCTTCGTAATGAAGGCGATTTTACTATTTATCAAGATAACCTTTGTAGTAGTTGTCGAGATAATCTTTTAGGGCGACGCGCCAGTCGCGCATGGCACTCACGCCACGGAGGTTGAGTTTACGTGTCCACAGGCGCTCGCAGGCGGGACGCTCGGCAAAATATTCCTTGGCGAAATACTCGGAGGTGACCACGTTGATCTTCACCACCTGCTCCAGCCCAAGGATCTTGAGCATCTCCTGGCAGACCTCCAGACGGCTGGTCTGTCCACCACAGACACAGTTGTAGAGTCCCCAGTATTCCTTCTGGATGAGATTCTTCACCGTACGGGCAAAGTCCTGTGTATAGGTCGGGGTACCGTCCTTATCATTCACGATGAAGAGTTCCTTCTTGCCGTCCTTCAACTGTTTCATGATCTTCTGCACGAACTTCTTGTCCTTCGAGGGTCCGGAGCCCATCATCCAGCCAGCACGGCAGACGAGGTAGCGGCGGGCATTCTCCACGACGAAGCGCTCACCCATATACTTCGAGCGGGCATAGACCCCGAGAGGATTGGGGGTGTCCCAGTCGTCGTAGAGTTGTTTCTTACCGTCGAAGATTCCGGCTGTGCTGATATAGAGCAGGGGGATATCGAGCGAGTTGGCGATATAGACAGCGTTCTCCACGCAGAGAGTGTTCGTGAGATACACCTCGTCGGCATTCTGCTCACACCACTCCAGGTCGGTATAGGCACCCAGGTGGAAGAGATAGTCGGGCTGGAACTCCTCCACATCCTTACGATAGGCGTCATAGTCGCGGAAATCGAGGAAGGAGAGCCAGTCGGCATTCACATCCTTATCTGTACACTTGATGATGTAATCATCCTTGAACTGCTCGTGGAAAGCCTCTCCGAGCATGCCGCCACAACCGGCGATATAAATCTTTTTCTTTTCCATATATAACGTTTTTATTCAATACTCTCAATTTCAGGCTACGCCAGCAGACGCTTGGCAAAATAGCGCACGGGGTACCACACGGCGAGGAACCCTACTACAAGGACCGTGATGAAGATCACCACGATATCCTCCGGATGCACGCTGACAGGATAGGCACTGACGACAAACGACCCACTGGTGGAGCCAAGGGCCACAATGCCGAACTGCTGCTGCAGCCAGCAGAGCAACAGCCCGAGCAGGATGCCCACCACGGCGCCGATGGCTGAGATCAGGCGTCCCTCGAAGAGAAAGATACGCACGATCTGCTTGTCGCTGGCTCCGAGGTTGCGGAGCGTCACCACGTCATCCTTCTTGTCGATGATGAGCATCGAGAGTGAGCCGATGATATTGAAGCAGGCCACCATGAGGATGAACGTCAGGAAGATATAGGCGATGAACTTCTCGATCTTCATGATCCTGAAAGTATCGTCCTGCTGCTCAAAGCGGTCCTTGACGGCAAACCTGTCGCCACAGAGGCGCTTGATCTCCGCCTTGACATCCTCGAAGTCGCTGCCGGGCTTCAGCCTCAACTCCAGTGAAGAGAGCATACCCTGCTGCCCGAAGATACGGCGCGCAAAAGAGATACTGGTGATGATATAGTTCCTGTCATACTTCGCCTGCTTCACGTTGAAGAGCACGCCAGGCGAATAGAGTTCATCCTCCTCGAAGGCATCGGTGGGATTGGTCATGTCAAGTTGTCCCTCACGACGTGGGGCATAGATCTTCAGCGGATGCTCGTAGGTATAACCCGTCATCAGCAGTTCTGCCAGTCGGATTCCCAGGATGCCATAGTCCATGTCGGCAGCATGGAGACTGAACTCACCGTCGCCGACAAGTATCTCGTTGATACGGGTGAGTTGGTCGAAGTTGTCATCGACGCCCTTGACCATTACCATCGCCTGGCGCCCTCTGTAGATGGCCAGTGCCTGATCCTCGACGCACTCCGTAGCCACCTCTACCTGTGGCAACTCGCGTATCTGCGTGAGGATGGGGTCATCGGCCGCCACCGTCTTGCCCTTCAGCGGCACCACCTTCATCTGCGGGTCGAAGGATGTGAAGAAGGATGCCACCAGGTCGTGGAAGCCATTAAACACGCTAAGCGTCACCACCAGTGCCATCGTGGCTACGGCCACTCCAATGACAGAAATGCCGCTGATAACGTTGATGGCATGCGTGGATTTCTTCGAGAAGAGATAGCGCCGTGCGATGAAGAAGGGGAAGTTCACAATCAGAACAATAATTAATGATGATTACTTCTTGAGGAGTTCGTCGATGCGCTCGATATAGTCCAGACTGTCGTCGATGAAGAAGCGCAGTTCCGGGATGATGCGCAACTGGTTTCTAACGCGCGTACCTAATTCATATCTGATGGCCTTGTTGTTGGCATTGATATTGGCCAGGATCTCCTCGCCCTTCTCAGAAGGGAAGATACTCAGATAGGCCGTACAGATGCTCAGGTCGGGCGACACCTTGGTACGGGTGACACTGACCATCGTGCCATGCATGGCACGAGTCTGTTGCTGGAATATCAGCGATAGTTCCTTCTGGAGCAGCCGGGCTATCTTGTTTTGTCTTGTTTCTTGCATATTACTTCAATTTTTCAATTCTTCAATCTTTCAATTCTTCAATTCTTCAATTCTTCAACTCTTCCTAATGATCGTAAGTCCGTCGCGGAGGGGGAGGATGACCTGCTCTACCCTATCGTCCTTGGCAACATAGTCATTAAACGACTCTATGCCCCGCGTCTGGCGGTCGTGGTCGTAGGCCTGGTCCACGACATGCCCGTCCCAGAGCGTGTTGTCGGCAAGGATAAAGCCGCCAGGCCGGAGGATCGCCATCACCATCTCGTAGCAGTCGCGGTAGGTCCGCTTGTCACCGTCGATGAATGCCATATCGAAGGTCACGCCAAGTTTGGGAGCCTCTATGAGCGCGTCACCGATGATAAACTCAATCCTGTCGGCTACGGGCGACCCTTCTATCCACGGACGGGTGAAGTCCTCCATCTCGTCGTTGATCTCAAAGGTGTAGAGCCGCCCGCCTTCTGGCAGTCCTTCTGCCATCGAGATGGCACTGTAGCCGCTGAACGTACCCACCTCGAGGATGGCCTTCGGCCGTATCATCTCCACCAGCATCTTCAGCAGCCTCCCTTGCAGATGTCCGCTGGCCATACGGCCATGGATGGTATGGATATTCGTGGCCCTCCAGAGGCGATAGAGGTAGTCGGGCTCTGGCTCCGTGTGCTGCAGGATGTACTCGTCGAGCGTCATGAATGGATGAGTGCCTCTACAGCCAGTCGATAGGAGTCGAGTCCGAAACCGCAGATCACGCCCAGACAGGCACAGGAGATGAGCGACTTGTGGCGGAACTCCTCGCGCTTATGGACATTGGAGATATGCACCTCGACGACGGGACACTTCAATGAGCGGATGCAGTCCTGCAGCGCCACACTGGTATGGGTATAGGCCCCTGCATTGAGCACGATGCCGTCGTAGCCTCCGAAGAAGCCCGCCTCCTGCATCTTGTTGATAAGTTCACCCTCGACATTACTCTGATAGTAGTCTATCTGCACACCGGGGTACTTCGCCCTCAACTCAGTCAGAAAACTGTCGAACGATTCCGAGCCGTAAATACCAGGTTCCCTCTGCCCCAACAGGTTGAGGTTCGGACCATTGATAATCTGTATCTTCATTTTACGCTTGTATATGACATAATACGGGTGCAAAGATACGGAATTTTATCTTTGCACCCAAACATTTTACAGATTTTCGCGAGAAATCAGTTGCCTTGGAAGGTTCCTATGAAGAAAATAGTACCACTTGTGGCCTCACGGATGAGATAGACGAAAGGACGGTTGCAGTGGAAATCAACCTTCATGGGTCGTTCGATAAAGTCACCATGACCGACATAAGATTCTCCCGCCCCAGCCGTCACAGTGACTGCCGAAGCCTTGGTTCCCTCCTCATTGACCTCGATGATCGCCTTCTGTTTCATCAGGCCCACCCATACTCGTTCGAAGTCGTTATCGCACATCTTTGGGAATTCTGCCTTTTCAGGATCGAACATCGACGGTGCCCCTATACGGGATATGGCTTCTTTAAGATCAGTGTCTGTCTGGGTAGTGAAACGAGGTATCTTTATATCTACCTCTGGTTCCCACATCTCTTCCAAATTCTTCTCCCACGACGCATTGTCGAGGTTGCTGATAATGTCGGCAGTGGTTTTTCCCTCGTTGGGCAACAGAAGCATCATGCTCCAGCGGTCGCCAGTGCCATAGGGCAGGTAGAGCGTCGAGTAGATATCATTCTGTCCATAGCGGGCCCAGGCCTTACGGTGCATCAGCGGGAGTTCCTGGACGGAGCCGTCGGGAACAGTGAAGTTCTCCTTATGCGTGTCGTTCAAATCAAACTTATTTGTCCATGTCGCCTTGTAATAGATGGCATTCAGCAGCATGACAACGAACTCCGGCTTCAGATCCTTTTCAGAAAGGATTTCGGGTATCATCCCATGGGTATGGTCGCTGCACCATCCATTGATCTCCCCCAGGAAGTTGGCGTTCGAGAAGTCATTGGCAGACACTGAGGCATGATAGGAGCCCTCCATATCACTGCGAAACTGCGAGGCCAGCCTCACGTCTTTACCACTATTGGCGATCAGAAGATTGGCAATCTCCACCTCAACGCTTGGGTCCACCTGCGGCAGTTCCTCTATCAGTTTCCTGCAGAACGCGTTCACATCCTCTGCCGCGCCTTCACCAAAGCCCAGCACGGAAGCAATCTCGTGGGCTGTATGACCAGCAGCCCCGTCGTTAAGCATGCCCAATACAAAAGTGACACTAAGTGGAGATACGACACTGCTCCTTCCTTTCAGTTCATTCTCACTCAAAGAGCGAAAGAAGTTGAAGGAGAAATCATTGTTCTTGTTGACAAACTCGCGCTGGACATCTGTCAGTTCAATGGAACGGGTCGTGGGGAGCATATTGATTACCCTCTCCTCCTCTGATTTACAGCCGCTAAACACAGCCATGGCCAGCAAAGCAAGGCCGACGAAAGATTTGTAATGTTTCATAATGCTACAATTTGTTATAAAAATCAGTTTTCTCTACTTGTATAACTGAAAAACTGAGGAACCTTGCACGGAATTCCATTCTTTAACTTCTTTTAACCTGCCAACTCAACAAAATACTGTACCTTTGCACCGGATATGGAGAAGGATATTGTCAGAAACTATGTGCGATACCTGAAGTTGCAGCGCAACATGTCGGGCAACACGCTCGACGCCTACCAGCGCGACCTCAGGAAACTGCTCGATTTCCTGGAGGGGGAAAACAAGGATATTCGCGAGGTGATGCTCGAAGACCTGGAGGCATTCTCCGCCGGTCTGCACGACATCGGCATCCATCCCCGTTCGCAGTGCCGCATCCTGAGCGGCGTGCGCTCCTTCTTCAAGTTCCTGCAACTCGACGGCTATCGGGAGGATGACCCTACCGAACTGCTGGAGTCGCCCCAGATCGGCGAGCATCTGCCCGAGGTGCTGTCGCCCCAGGAGGTCGATCAGTTGGAGGCGAGCATCGACCTCTCGAAATGGGAAGGGCACAGGAATAGGGCCATCATCGAGGTGCTGTTCTCCTGCGGGCTGCGCGTCAGCGAACTGGTGAACCTGCAACTGTCGAATCTCTATCTGGAAGAAGAATATGTACGCGTGATGGGCAAGGGGTCGAAGGAACGGCTGGTGCCCATCTCCAGGCGGGCTATCCAGGAACTGGAGTACTGGTTTGACGACCGCTGCCACATGACCATCAAGCCCGGCGAGGAAGACTATGTGTTCCTGAACCGCTACGGCAAGCACCTGACGCGCACGATGATCCTCATCATGATCAAGCGGCAGGCCGAGGCGGCAGGCATCCATAAGACCATCTCGCCCCACACGCTGCGCCACTCGTTTGCCACCGCCCTGCTCGAAGGCGGCGCCGACCTGCGCATCATCCAGGCCCTGCTGGGGCACGAGAGCATCGGTACGACGGAGATCTACACCCACATCGACACCTCCATGCTAAGGAAGGAGATTCTGGAGCACCACCCGAGAAACATGAAAAGGTGAAATAATTCATAATTCATAATTCGTAATTCATAATTATTTCGTACCTTTGCACCCAAAATTCAAGAATATGTCATATCTATTTTCATCAGAATCAGTTTCCGAAGGCCATCCCGACAAGGTGGCCGATCAGATCTCGGATGCCATCCTCGACCAGTTCCTGGCATACGACGACAGGGCCCGCGTGGCCTGTGAGACCTTTGTGACCACAGGACAGGTAGTCATCATGGGCGAAGTGAGCAGTGAAGCCTATATAGACCTCCAGACCATTGCACGCAATACCATCAAGCGCATCGGATACACAAAGTCAGAATATCAGTTCGACGGCGACTCCTGCGGCATCCTGAGTGCCATCCACGAGCAGAGTTCCGACATCAACCGTGGTGTAGATAACGGCAATGAAGAAGAGCAGGGAGCAGGCGACCAGGGCATGATGTTCGGCTATGCCACCAATGAGACGGAGAACTACATGCCCGTCTCCCTTGACCTGGCCCACCTGATCATGCGCACCCTGGCCGACATCCGTAAGGAGGGCAAGGAGATGACCTATCTGCGCCCCGACTCCAAGAGCCAGGTGACCATCCAGTATAGCGATGAGGGCATCCCTGAGCGTATCGACACGATCGTCGTATCCACCCAGCACGACGAGTTCGACAGTGACGACGAACGGATGCTCGCCCAGATCAAGGACGACGTGATCAACATCCTGATTCCGAGGGTGAAGCAGCATATCCACTCACAGAAGGTATTAGCCCTCTTTGGTCCGGACATCAAATACTACGTGAACCCCACTGGCAAGTTCGTCATCGGCGGTCCTCACGGCGACACTGGTCTGACAGGCCGTAAGATCATCGTCGATACCTACGGTGGCAAGGGTGCCCACGGTGGCGGTGCCTTCTCGGGCAAGGACTCCTCGAAGGTGGATCGCTCCGCCGCATACGCCGCCCGCCACATCGCCAAGAACATGGTGGCAGCAGGCGTGGCCGACGAGATACTGGTACAAGTCAGTTATGCCATCGGTGTTGCCCAGCCCATGAATATCTACGTGAACACCTACGGCCGCAGTAAGGTCCAGATGAGCGACGGGGAGATAGCCAAGAAGGTAGAAGAACTCTTCGACCTCCGTCCGAAGGCTATTGAGCGCACCCTGAAACTACGCCAGCCCATGTACAGTGAGACGGCAGCCTACGGCCACATGGGGCGCCAGTCTGAGACGGTCAAGAAGACATTCACCAGCCATTACCATCCCACCAAGACCATCGACGTGGAACTCTTTACCTGGGAGAAACTCGACCGCGTGGAAGATATCCGCAAGGCTTTTGGATTAGATTGAATGTGGAATGAGGAATGTGGATTACCATATAAATGCAACGGATTCTGTGGATATTCCCACAGAGATCTTACAGCAAGGCGATCCTTATTCCACATTCCTCAGTTCTCATCCCTCACTAAGCGACAGCGCAAGCCGTCTTTCGAGACCGCAGACACCCTATCAGGTGCTGAGGCTGTTGCCTAAGGATGCCACCCCTGCCCAACAGGACTCCGCCGTACAAGCCTGGCTCGGCGAGCGGACCATCAACTACAGTTCGCAGCCCGACACCCTCCACCTGCCCGGCGAGGGAATCCCGCGCGACATGAAGGCAGTGGATATCCCACTGTATTACAGAGAGAACTTTTTCTCCAACGACACACTGTACCATGAGGAACTACCAGCAGGAGGCAGCGGCGTGGCGGGCGACCCGATGCCAGAGACCCTGAGCAACAACGACTTCATCTTAGTAGTACTCATCATTGCCTTCCTGTTTATCACGTACTCATTCTCCAGGATTTCAGGATTCGTTGTCAACCAACTGAAGAACTTCTTCTATACCCAGCGAGCCAACCGTGACATCACAGAGACGGGAAGTGAAATAAAATTCCAACTTGTGTTCGTTGTGCTGACCTGCCTGGTTCTCGGCATGCTCTACTATCTGTATGTGACGGCCTACATCGCCGACACCTTCACCCTGTCTTCAGAGTATGCAATCCTCGGTATCTTCCTCGGCATCTTTATACTCTACTTCCTGTTCCGCTTCTCACTCTACACAGGAATCAACAGCGTCTTCTACGACAGTAGAGGGAATAGAAAATTCTTAACATCCTTACTCTTCCTGACCGCCATGGAAGCGGTCGCATTATTCCCTATCCTACTCCTGTTGACATATTTGCATTTCTCACCTGTTTATGCCGCAATTTACTGCATAGTAGTACTCGTTTTAGTCAAATTACTGACATTTTATAAGTCTTATATCATCTTTTTTAAACAAAAAGGTGGTTTTCTACAAAATATTTTGTACTTTTGTGCCCTCGAAATGGTACCGTTGTTCGCACTTTGGGGTGTTCTTTCGGTTATCGTGGAGTATTTCAAAATAAAAATTTAGGACACAAATGATTAAAAAGATTCTGGTTTCGCAGCCTAGACCTAACAGTGAGAAGTCGCCATATTTCGATATCGCGAACAGATTTGGAGTAGAATTGGTATTCCGTCCCTTTATCAAGGTGGAAAGTATTTCTGCGAAGGAATTCCGTGCACAGAAGATCAATATCCTCGACTATACGGCCATCGTATTCACTTCAAGGCATGCCATCGACCACTTCTTCAATATGGCAAAAGAACTGAGGGTAGCCATCCCGGAAGACATGAAATACTTCTGCGTCACAGAGACCATCGCGCTCTATATACAGAAATATGTGCAGTACCGCAAGCGTAAGGTCTTCTTCGGGGAGACTGGGCGTGTAGATGACCTGGTGCCAGTGATGGTGAAGCATAAGACAGAGAAATACCTGGTGCCGATGAGCGACGTACACAATGACAGCCTCACGCTCCTGCTTGACTCCAAGAAGTTGCAGCACAAGGAATGTGTCATGTACAAGACGGTGAGTAACGACTTTACCCCAGAGGAGGTCAAGACCTTCGACTACGACATGCTGATCTTCTTCAGTCCGTCGGGTATTGAGTCGCTCAGCAAGAACTTCCCCAACTTCAAGCAGGGAGAGATTGCCATCGGCACTTTCGGTCCCGCCACTGCCAAGGCAGCCAAGGAGGCTGGTCTGCGACTCGACATAGAAGCCCCGTCAGAGAAATACCCTTCGATGACAGGCGCCCTCCAGCACTACCTGATTGAGAATCAAGAATAAAGCGAGGAATGACGGCTGCTCCTACCCTCAGCAAACAGGAGCGCATCGTCAGCAAGCGGCTGATAGAGATGCTCTTCGGCAACGGTGACAGCAAATCGCGGTCTGCCTTTCCACTGAGGGCTGTCTATCTACAGACTGCACGCCAGGCAGGCTGTGCTCCCATCCAAATTCTCATCAGCGTACCGAAAAAGCGCTTCAAGCATGCCGTTGACCGCAACAGGGTCAAGCGACAGGTCAGGGAGGCCTACCGCCACCATAAGCAGATCCTCGAAGGCACCGTCGCAGAGGAAGGACAGTTACTGATAGCCTTTATCTGGCTCTCCGACAGGCACTGCCCGTCATCAGAAGTCGAAAAGAAGGTCGTCAGCCTCCTACAGCAGATCAACAAGAATCTATGAAGTGGTTGTCTCGTATATTATCCAGATTGCTGGTACTGCCCATCAGGTTCTACCAACTGTGCATTTCCCCGCTCATAGGCCCGTCTTGCCGCTTTACGCCGACCTGTAGCGAATATGCCCGTCAGGCAATCCTGAAACATGGTCCCATCAAAGGGCTCGGACTGGCCATCTGGCGGATACTAAGGTGTAATCCATGGGGCGGCAGCGGCTATGATCCAGTACCTTGAAAAAGGTAAAAAAGTAAAAAGGTAAGAAGGTAAGAATGAAATAATATAATAGGATATGAAGAATTTTGTAGAAGAACTGAAATGGCGCGGTATGCTGGCACAGATGATGCCTGGTACCGAGGAACTCCTCCAGAAAGAGATGGTGACAGCCTACCTGGGTACAGACCCCACGGCCGACTCCCTGCACATCGGGCATCTGTGCGGCATTATGATGCTGCGTCATCTGCAGCGTTGCGGCCATAGGCCCGTCATCCTCGTAGGCGGTGCCACAGGTATGATCGGCGACCCCTCCGGCAAGAGCCAGGAGCGCAATCTTCTCAACAACGAGACACTCTATCATAATCAGGAATGTATCAAGAAGCAGGTGGCCAAGTTCCTCGACTTCGAGTCGAAGGAGGCCAACGCAGCCATCATGGTCAACAACTATGACTGGATGAAGGACTTCACTTTCCTTGATTTCGCCCGCGAGGTGGGCAAGCACATCACCGTGAACTACATGATGGCGAAGGAGAGCGTACAGCAGCGCCTCAACGGCACGGCCCGCGACGGTCTCAGTTTCACTGAGTTCACCTACCAGTTGCTGCAGGGCTACGACTTCCTCTATCTCTATCAGCACTATGGCGTGAAGTTACAGTTGGGCGGCAATGACCAGTGGGGCAACATGACCACGGGCACCGAACTTATCCGCCGCACGCTTGGCAATGAGGTAGAGACCTTTGCCCTCACCTGCCCGCTCATCACGAAGAGCGACGGCAAGAAGTTCGGCAAGACGGAGTCTGGAAACATCTGGCTCGACCCACAGCGCACCACCCCGTATAAGTTCTACCAGTTCTGGCTGAACGTCAGCGACGACGACGCAGAGCGCTATATCAAGATATTCACCTCCCTGGAGAAAGACGTCATTGACGCACTGATAGAGGAGCACAAGCAGGATCCCGGGCGCCGCATCCTACAGAAGCGCCTGGCAGAAGAGGTGACCGTCATGGTGCACTCTCGCGAAGCCCTGGATGCAGCCATCGAGGCATCCAGCCTGCTCTTCGGCAAATCTACGAAGGAAGGTCTTGAGAAACTCGACGAACAGACATTCCTCGACGTCTTCGACGGCGTACCACAGTTTGAGATAGGCAAGGACCAACTCGGTCAGCCCGCCATCGAACTGCTGACAACCGTTGCGCCCGTCTTCCCCTCAAAGGGTGAGATGCGCAAGATGGTACAGGGTGGCGGCGTATCCCTGAACAAGGAGAAACTGACTGACCAGAACCGCCCCATCACCGCAGAAGACCTCATCGACGGCAAGTATCTGCTGGCCCAAAAAGGCAAGAAGAACTACTACTTGCTGATCATTAAGTAATATTTGGTAGTAAAAATTTGGCTGATTGCCAAATTTTTACTACCTTTGCACCCGCATTCCCTGGACGATGGTGTAATGGTAACACTACAGGTTTTGGTTCTGTCATTCCCGGTTCGAATCCGAGTCGTCCAACTCTCCTGAAGACATGAAGCGACTGATAACAAGCCTGATGCTGTTGGCATCCATTCTGACCGCTCAGGCAGACGAGACCAAGATGGTGCCCCTGGTGGGTAATGTACTGAACCGGCAGACCACCTCGCTCAACGGCGAGTGGCGATACATAGTCGATGTGCAGGAGTCGGGCTACTACGGCTACCGCCGCGAGAAGATCCACAACGGCTACTTCCGCAACCAGAAGCCCCAGAAGCCCGAGGACCTGATAGAATACGACTTCGACCAGAGCGACCGGATGCAGATACCCTCCGACTGGAACACCCGCGACCCGCGCCTCTTCTTCTACGAGGGCACCGTGTGGTTCAAGCGTTCGTTCAACTACCAGCCAAAGGCTGGCCGCAGGACACTGCTCTACTTCGGTGCCGTCAACTACGAGGCCATCGTCTTCGTCAACGGCCATGAGGTAGGCCGGCATGTAGGCGGCTTCACCCCCTTCAACTTCGATGTCACCGACCTGCTCCGCGAGGGCGAGAACTTCGTCATCGTGAAGGTCGATAACAAGCGTAGCCGCGAGAACGTGCCGACGCTCATCTTCGACTGGTGGAACTACGGCGGCATCACCCGCGACGTGCTCCTCGTCAGCGTGCCCGACACTTACATCGAGAACTATTCCCTACAACTCGACCGCCAGAACCCGAAACAACTGAACTTCTCCCTCCAACTCAGCGCCAAGGAGGCTGGCCGCCAGGTAACCCTCTCCATCCCCGAACTGAAACTGAAGCATGCCGTCATCACCGATGCCGAGGGCCGCGCCACAGCGACACTAAAAGCCAAGAAACTGCAACTATGGAGCCCCGAGAGCCCCAAGCGCTACCGCGTAGAACTCAGCCTATCTGGCAACGTGGTCGGCGACAATGTCGCCGACAGCATCGGCTTCCGCACCATCACCACCCAGGGCAAGCAACTCCTGCTCAACGGTCAGCCCATCTTCCTCCGTGGCATCAGCATCCACGAGGAGAAGCCCAACGGCGGCGGCCGTGCCAATGGCCCCGACGATGCCCGCCGGCTCCTCTCCTGGGCCAAGGAACTGGGCTGCAACTTCGTGCGCCTGGCACATTATCCCCACAACGAATACATGGTGCGCGAGGCCGAGCGCATGGGACTCATGGTATGGTCGGAAATTCCTGTCTATTGGACCATCGACTGGACGAACACCGACACCTACGCCAATGCCAGCCAGCAACTCCGCGACATGATCAGCCGCGACCAGAACCGCTGCAACGTGATCATCTGGTCGATAGCCAACGAGACGCCCCACTCCGCCGAGCGCGACCGCTTCCTTAGTGGCCTCTCCAAGCAGGCCCACGATACAGACCCCACCCGCCTCGTGTCGATGGCGATGGAGGTGCTATCGGCCGCCAACTACCACAATCGCCTGCAGGACAATATGAACGAGTACGTGGATGTCATCTCCTTCAACCAGTACATCGGCTGGTACCGCGACGTGAACGATGCCGCGAAGATGACGTGGGAGATTCCCTACGACAAGCCCGTCATCATCAGCGAGTTCGGCGGCGGTGCCAAGGCCGGCTTCCACGGCCAGAAGAACCTCCGCTTCACCGAGGAGTTCCAGGAGAACCTCTACCGCGAGAACACCGCCATGCTCGACAAGATCGACGGTCTGGCCGGCACCACGCCCTGGATCCTGAAGGACTTCCGCTCACCTCGACGCCTGTTGCCCGGTATTCAGGACTACTACAACCGCAAGGGTCTCTTCAGCGACGACGGCCGGAAGAAGAAAGCCTTCTACGTGCTGAAGCAGTGGTACGAAGGGAAGAAATGTAATTAGTGTTTATCATTTTTAAGATTCTTGATTTTGCCATCAGCAATTAATTTCGTAATTTTGCACGCAGACAAACTACATATATAATATAATTAAAGATAACAACTTCTTAAAACAGACAAATTATGGCAAATCTCTTTTCGCTGGAAGGTAAAGTCGCCCTTGTCACGGGTGCTGCCTACGGCATTGGCTTTGCTATTGCAGAAGCCTTAGCGAACGCAGGTGCTAAGATCGCGTTCAACTGCAGAAGACAGGAGCATCTCGACAAAGCCCTTGCCGAATACCGTGCCAAAGGCATCACAGCCCACGGCTATCTATGTGACGTCACCAACGAGCAGGACGTAGAGAAAATGGTTTCAGACATCCGTCACGAATTAGGGCACATTGATATCCTTGTCAACAATGCCGGTATCATCAAGCGTATCCCCATGCATGAGATGAAGCGTGAGGAATTCCAGCAGGTCATCGACATCGACCTCGTCGGCCCATTTATCATGACCAAGGCCGTTATTCCTGAGATGATGGAGCGCCGCGAGGGAAAGATCATCAACATCTGCTCGATGATGTCTGAGTTGGGCCGCGAGACCGTCAGCGCCTACGCAGCCGCCAAGGGTGGCCTGAAGATGCTTACCCGTAACATCTGCTCTGAGTATGGTGAGTATAACATCCAGTGCAATGCCATTGGCCCGGGTTATATCGCCACGCCGCAGACGGCACCGCTCCGTGAGCGCCAGCCAGACGGCAGCCGCCATCCGTTCGACTCGTTCATCTGCGCCAAGACACCTGCTGGTCGCTGGCTCAACCCCGAAGAACTCGGAGGTCCCGCCGTATTCCTCGCCTCTCACGCCTCCGATGCCGTGAACGGCCACGTGCTCTATGTCGATGGCGGTATTCTGGCCTACATCGGCAAACAGCCCAAATAGTAAACTCTCACGCGCGCAGGCGTAGTAGTTGTCTTAAGCCAAAAACAAGTGTCCCACCTGTCCCATCTGTCCACGAAGGATTGTCACCATCGTGGACAGATGGAACATATAGGACACATAAAAAGTGGATAAGACAACTACCACGCACGCGCGCGAAGACATTTTTCCGGAATAGGAAGGCTGTTTTCTGAAATGAGGAGGCACTTTACGGAACTGAGGAGGCTCCCTACGTTTCTGAGGAGGCTCCTCACGTTCGTAAAGAGCCTCCTCATTCTGCTAAAGTGCCTCTTATTTGTCGTGAATTGTTTGGCGGAATGGAAAACTTGTCGTACCTTTGCACAGACCATGAAGAGAGCACTGACATATAGCCTTTCCTGCGTGTGCGCCCTGGTGTTGTTGATGGGCTGCGCGCGCGATGGCGCGCGAGTTCCGTATCATATCACTATTGGTTAATAAAACATAATTATTCTAGTTTTGATGCAAGGTTTTGGCAATAACGCGGTTTAATAAATAAAGAGGATTTCTAAAAACTTGAATAATGAAAAAAAGGCTGTTGATACTCATGGTGGTGTTCCCCATATTTGCAGGTGCAAACCGCCTTTTGGTAAGTTCCCCTCGTGATGGCTATGACATAAACGATTATGCAATAGACAAAAAATGTGGCATTATTTTTCGTGTGAGAGGGGAAGAGGCATCAGTGTGCTTTGGTCCTATACTAAACGGTGGCGATAGTTTATTATGGGCACTTGAAAGTTATGTTGTTCCTGATACTATTTATTCCGAAGATGGCAGAGAATGGATAGTTACGCGATTGGAGGATCTGGCTTTTCATGACTGCTATGTGCTAAAATCAGTGACTCTCCCCCAGACGCTGCGTCAGATAGATGAATGGGCATTTTATGCTTGCTGGGCACTTGAGGAACTGCACATTCCTGCTGGTGTTAATAGGATTATACCTTCTATCTCTGCTGGGACCACAGGATTGAAGATTCTGTCTGTTGCCGAGGACAACGAAGTCTATTACAGCGAGGGTAATTGTATCTTTGAGAAATCCAGTGGTAATCTCATACAGGGTTGCTCAACATCCGTCATCCCAGATGACGTTACAACTATCGGCGAAAAGGCCTTTTCTTCTGCTGATATGGGAGCAGATGGGCATTTAAGCATTCCTGAGTCGGTGGTATGTATAGAAGATTGGGCGTTTGCAGGGTTTCATACAGACACTGGTTTTGAATTTCCAGGTCATATTCAAGAACTTGGGTTTGGTATATTTACTGGTGCTGCCTTAAATGAACATGATAGAGCAGCCGACATCACCGTACCAGAAGGTGTTACAAAACTATTAGGAACATTTTTGACGCGCTACCCATGCATTCTTATACACTTCCATCCACATTGGCAGAAATAGATGCTTATACTTTTGTGGAAGCAGAACCACGTCCAATCTCCAATGAAGATTATTATTCTGGTGAATATAAGAAAAGGGCATACCAGAGATACATGGTTTGTTATGCAGTGACGCCTCCTGCAGTGATTCCATCTAACGACAAGTCGAAGGTGGAAAAGTACTACAGTTCACTGGAAGAAGATGATATTCTGAATAGTGATGACTATCGAGTTGGCCGTTTCCTTTTAGTACCCCGTGAAAGCATTGAACTGTACAAGACGGCACCATATTGGAAGAAATTTCCTGTGATTGCTGCTATTGAGGATGGCGTAGAAGCAGCAGAAGCCAAATACACTTTGGGGATAGAACAGGTAAAGCGGCTCAAAAATACAGATAAGTTCTACGACCTCAATGGCGTGCGCACTGATCAGCCGAAGAAGGGAGTATATATCCAAAACGGCAAGAAGTTAATAGTTAATAAAAGATAAATTTTTGCATTTTGATGCAAGTATTTGGCCATAGAGTGGTTTAAATAAATAGAGAACCTAATAGGACAATGAATATGGAGAAAAGAAATAATTGTATGAAATGGCTTTGTCTATCTCTGCTGGTGGGAATAGGTATTGCAGTTACTGGTTGCAGTAGTGACGATGAGACCGTTACAAGTGATGAGGCTGTTACAAGGCTGCCTAACGGTGAGATCTATGGCAAATGGAAGTTGGATGGCTATGTTGATAACGGGATATTTGTCAGCCATGAGAGCAGTGGGACGGACGACTGCTATCTGTCATTGGAGGAAGATGGAAGTTTCAATGCGAAAATCTGTAACTGGTTTCAGGGCGAATATACCTTCAACAAGGATGGTGATTTTCGCATTATTGACGGTCTTGGGACACTCATTTGGTCACCTGATTCCGATCAGAATATATCATCTGGTTCCGACCTGATGTTTATGGAGGACCAGATTATCAATATCAGGTCTTACAGGCTTGAAAAAGGCGAACTGAGACTTTACTATTCGGATAATGACTATTTGAGGTTCTCACGTTAAGACCTAAAGAGGGGATCCCTGTCGGAATCCCCTCAATTTTTATTTACAAAAGAATTTACTTGATAGCATCAGCAAGTTCGGCACCAGCCTTGAACTTAGCCACCTTCTTGGCAGCAATCTTGATCTTCTGCTTGGTTGCAGGGTTGATACCCTCACGAGCGGGACGCTCGTTTACGCTGAATGTACCAAAGCCAACGAGGGCAATCTTGTCACCTGCTACGAGAGCCTCCTTGATAGCAGCCACTGTTGCATCGAGAGCCTTCTTTGCGTCAACCTTTGAGAGACCAGCACCTGCTGCAATCTTCTCTACCAAATCTGTTTTGTTCATAATGTTGTAATTTTAATGAATTATTAATAGTAATAACTGTGGTTTCGTCGAATTCGTTGCAAATATAATGCAAACTATTTAGAAAAACAACAAAAAAACCGAAAAAATGAGATTTTTCTTGAATTTTTCTTGTATTCGGGCACATTTCCGTATAAAAACGAGATATTTTTAGTAATTTTGCAGCCAAAAGTTATAACAACAAACATTATAGGACTATAAAGTAAGATAAGGTAAAAGATGATGTTCCGTATTCCAACCGTCACAAAAAACCTGCTGATCATCAATCTGCTGGCATTCGTTGCCACACTCGTTTTCCAGATGCGTGGCATTGACCTGGCAGACATTGGTGGTCTCCACTTTTTCATGGCCAGCAACTTCCATTTCTACCAGTTGGTCACTTACCTCTTCCTCCATGCCAGTTTCATGCACATTCTGAGCAACATGTTCGGCTTGTGGATGTTCGGCTGTGTGATAGAGAACGTATGGGGACCCAAGAAATTCCTTTTTTATTACATCACCTGTGGCATAGGGGCTGGTCTGCTGCAGGAGATCGCCCAGTTTGGCTCCTTCTATATGACCATTGCCGAGCAGGTGCCTGCTACCACCCTTGGCACTGTCATGGAATATGGCACTCATTACGCCAGTGCGCTAAACGCCTGGACAACGATAGGTGCCTCGGGAGCCGTCTATGCGGTCATCCTGGCCTTCGGCATGACCTTTCCCAACGAGCGCCTGTTCATCATCCCCTTCCCCTTCCCCATCAAGGCGAAGTGGTTCGTGATGGGCTACGTGGCCATCGAGTTCTTCTCTGCCCTCGCATCCTCTGGCGACGGTGTGGCCCATACAGCCCACCTGGGCGGTATGCTCTTCGGCTACCTGATGATCCGCTACTGGAACAAGCACCCTAATGCTACCTACAACCGCAGCAGGGGAGAGCAGTTCTTTGAGAACCTCAAGCGCAATTTCGACCAGCGCCACCAGGGCGGCCAGCGTCACTATAACCCTGACATGCACGCCGAACGGGGTGGCAGCAAGGAGGACGACCGGGAATACAATGCCCGCAAGCGCCAAAACCAGGAAGAGATCGACGCCATCCTCGACAAGATCCGCAAGAGCGGCTATGACAGTCTGACCAAAGAGGAGAAGAAGAAACTCTTTGATGCCAGTAACCAGCGATGATCAAACAACTGAAAGCATTCACCATCAACGCCGTGGCAGGGGCCAACCTTGCCACCGTGCTACTGATGCTGACGGCAGGCTATGCCGACCATATCAATCCAGCCAGCCACCCCATGCTCTCCAGTCTGGGGATGCTCTTCCCCTTCTTCCTGATAGCCAACCTGCTGTTCATTTTCTTCTGGCTCACCTTCAAGTGGAAGAAACTGTGGATTCCCATTCTCGGCTATATCCTGGCATATCCGCCACTGACCATCTACCTGCCGCTCCACAATACCCAGAGCGTACCAGAGGGCACCATCAAGATCATGTCCTATAACGTCTGCCAATATGGGGGCAACTGGAAATACGAACAGGGATTCGACACGATCTACAACTACCTGAAACGGGAGGCCCCCGACATCGTCTGCATGCAGGAGGACGTGGATACATGGCGGAGGTTCGTCTTCCACAGATATGAGAAGATATACCCCTACAATGACACTATCATCTTCCAGCAGACGAGTACCAGCATCAACGGTGTCGGCATCCACTCCAAGTACCCCATCATCAGGCGTGAACGCATCCAATACCCTTCGAGGGCCAATGGGTCCATGGCTTACTATCTGCTGGTAGAAGGCGACACCATCCTTGTCATCAACAACCATCTGGAAACTACCCACCTGACCCAAGAAGACCGCAGCCGCTACGAGGAGATGATCAAGGGAAAGATGAAGCGCGACACCGTGAAGGAAGAGTCGCTGCTACTGCTCGAGAAACTCGGACAGGCCTCCGCCATACGGGCCGTGGCTGCCGATGCCGTGCACCAATACATCGAGGAGCATCGCCAGTACCCCACCATCGTCTGCGGAGACTTCAACGACAATCCCATCTCCTACTCCCGCCGCACCATCGCCAAGGGACTGAAAGACTGTTTCGTAGAGACAGGAAAGGGACTCGGTTTGTCATATAATCGGAAAGGATATTTCTTCCGTATCGACCATATCCTATGCTCCGATCATTTCGAGCCATATAACTGCATTGTGGACAGCAAAATGGATGCAAGTGACCATTATCCCATCTCTTGCAGGCTAAAATTAGTGCATAAACCTTAAAAAATGAACGAAAATCGCTTATAAATTTTTCCTTGTCTAAAAAAATGCCTATATTTGCACGCTAAATTTGTACGCGAACATAATAAATAACAAAAATAACATCAAAAAACAAAATGCAAAACAAAGGAATTGTAAAATTTATCGCAGTGCTTCTGATTCTCGTGTGCTGCTTCTACCTTTCCTTCTCATTCGTGACACGCCACTACGAAAGTAAGGCCGCCGCCATGGGTGAGCAGGCAGGTGCGGAGTACCTCGACTCAATCAACAACGAGAAGGTGTATATGGGCATCTACTCGCTGAAGCAGTGCCGTGAGATGGAAATCGGCCTTGGTCTTGACCTGAAGGGCGGTATGAACGTGATTCTTGAGGTGTCTGTCCCCGACGTCGTCGATGTACTCGCCGACCACAAGACAGATGCAGCCTACAAGAAGGCCATGGAACTGGCCAAGAAGGAAGAGGAGACCAGTCAGGCAGACTTCGTTTCACTGTTCGTGAAGTATTGGAAACAAGAGGGCAATGGTCGTCCCCTCGCCGCTATCTTTGCCACCCAGCAGATGAAGGGCAAAGTGAGCACCCAGTCGAGCGACTCCGAGGTTGAGAGCGCCATCCGTGCTGAGGTACAGAGTGCAGTGGACAACTCGTTCAACGTGGTCCGCAACCGTATCGATAAGTTCGGCGTTGTCCAGCCTAACATCCAGAAACTCGAAGGCCAGAGCGGCCGTATCATGGTGGAGATGCCTGGCATCAAGGAGCCGGAGCGTGTGCGTAAGTTGCTCCAGGGCTCTGCCAACCTTGAGTTCTGGGAGACCTACAACAGCAATGAGATCACGCCGCTGCTGGCTCAGTTGAACCAGCGCTATGCCGCTCAGGGCGGTGAGGTTGTTGACACTGCTGCCGTGGAACCCGCTGCCGAGGCTGCTGCCGACACCACAAAGGCGGCCTCAGGCGACTTGGCTGCCAAACTGGCCAAGAAAGACAACAAGGCTGACGACAAGGCCCTTGAGGCTGCCAAGAAGCAGAACCCACTGTTCTCCATCTTCCAGCCCACACAGGGTAACGCACTGGCCGTCGTGGGCTACGCCAACGCCCGTGATACCGCAGAGATCAACAAGATTATCTACTCTGACCTCGCCAACCAGATTCTGCCCGCTGAGTTGAAACTCCGCTGGGGTGCTAAACCAGAGGACTTCGGTGGCCAGAACACCAAGGGCGACATCTTTGAACTCTATGCACTGAAGATTACAGAGCCTTCAGGACGCGCCCCACTGGAGGGTGACGTCATCACCAGTTCAAAGGATGACTTCGAGCCTACCACTGGACGTCCCTGCGTATCCATGCAGATGAACTCCGACGGAGCCCGTCGCTGGAGCCAGATCACCAAGCAGAACATCGGCAAGGCCGTAGCCATCGTGCTCGACGATGCCGTCTATACCGCTCCCCGTATCCTCAGCCAGATTGACGGTGGTAACTCACAGATCACAGGTAACTTCACCATCGAGGATACCAAGGACCTGGCCAACACGCTGAACTCTGGTAAGATGCCCGCTCCTACCCGTATCGTACAGGAGGAAGTGGTAGGACCGTCACTCGGTGCACAGTCCATCCAGCAGGGTATCATCTCCTTCATCGTAGCCTTCGTGCTGCTGATGATCTACATGATCATGCTGTACGGCTTTATCCCAGGCCTGCTCTCGGATATCGCCCTGCTGTTCAACCTGTTCTTCACACTCGGTATCCTGACCTCTTTCCAGGCTGCCCTGACGATGCCTGGTATCGCCGGTATCGTGCTGACACTGGGTACCGCCGTGGATGCCAACGTGCTGATCTACGAGCGTATCAAGGAGGAACTGAAGAAGGGTCTTAGCGTGAAAGAGGCTCTGAACAAAGGTTATTCCAATGCTTTCAGCGCCATCTTCGACTCTAACCTGACATCACTGATCACAGGTGTCATCCTGCTCTACTTCGGTACAGGTCCTGTGAAGGGCTTCGCCACCACCTGGATCATCGGTATCATCGTTTCGTTCTTCACGGCCGTCTATATGACCCGCCTAGTCTATGACTACATGCTGAAGAAGGACAAGTGGACAAACCTCACCTTCGTGACAGGCTATTCGAAGAATCTGATGCAGAACGCCCACTACAACTTCATGGGCATATACAAGAAGACCTTCGCCATCTGGGGTGCTGCAGCCATCCTGTTCTGCATCTCCTTCGCCGTGCGCGGTCTGAGCCAGAGCATTGACTTCACTGGTGGTCGTAACTATGTGGTAACTCTCGACAAGGAGACACATGTGGAGGATGTCCGCCTGGCCCTGACAGGTGCCTTCATCAATACGATGGGCGAGAACCAGGGCAAGGAAGCCAATACCAGCGTCATTGCCCTCGGTACGGACGGCAAGACCGTGCGTATCTCTACCAACTGGGATATCGAGTCGAACAACCCTGATGTTGACGACCAGGCCGAGACCATCCTCTTCAACACCCTGAAGAAAGCAGGCTTCGTCAGCCAGGAGAATGTGGAGCACTTCAAGAACCCAGACGTTCGTGAGGGCGGATCCATCATCTCATCTGCAAAGGTTGGTCCATCGGTGGCTAAGGATATTACCTACGGTGCCATTATCTCCGTCATCATCGCCCTGGTGGCAATCTTCCTCTACATTCTGTTCCGCTTCCGCAACGTGGCCTTCTCCGTAGGCTCAACGGTAGCCCTGGCACTTGATGCCCTCATCGTGATCGGCTTCTACTCTGTGCTCTGGGGATGGGTTCCGATGTCACTGGAGATCGACCAGACCTTCATTGGTGCCATCCTGACGGTGATCGGTTACTCCATCAATGATAAGGTGGTGGTGTTCGACCGTATCCGTGAGAACATCGGATTGTTCGGCAAGCGCGACCGTCAGCAGTTGTTCAACGACTCGCTGAACCAGACGCTGGCACGTACCATCAACACCTCCGTGACGACGCTGATCGTGCTGCTGGCCATCTTCATCCTTGGTGGTGACAGCATCCGCTCGTTCTCCTTCGCCATGATCCTCGGTGTGGTCTTTGGTACACTGTCTTCACTCTTCATCGCTGCGCCTACGGCATACCTGACCATGGGACGCACGATCAAGGAGGAAGAGGAAACCGCTACTCCTGTCAAGAAGTAATTGAGCAACAAGACCATAAAATCGAGGCTGCACTCAATGATAGTAGAGTGCAGCCTCGTTTTATTAACTGTGATCTATAAGTCAGAATGTCAGGCCTATCATAATATCGAAGCCCTCGAAATGGGTGTGCTCCTGAACCTTCGTCAGATCAAGATAGTAACCAACACCGGCCGTAAACTTCTGACTGATGCGCACCTTAGCACCAGCATTTATACCAAACTGGAAACGCTTGCCATCCAAATCAGAGAACCAGTCACTCGTTACATCATGATGCTTATCCTTCGTCTTACCAATGATACCTACTCGTCCGAAGAAACCAGCGTAGGGCTGGAGTTGGAAAACGTCAGAAAACTCAATGGAATACATCACATCGACTGGTATCTTGATGCCTAAATAATTGTTCGTTACATCATCTTCGCTCTTAAAGGCATACTGGGCAGCACCACCGAACTCCAAGTAGAGCGGAATTGAATTAGTGACTGGAAGGCTATAACTATAGCCAAGTGTGAATGCATTGTAGTTGGTTGATAAAGAATAGCCATCATGGCTGTACTTTAAACTACTGGGGTTGTACTGTAGATAAACTGTGCTGAAGGGCTCTTGAGCACTCACTGACAAACTGATGGCTGCAAAAGTAGCCAAGGCAATCATTCTCATTTTCTTCATAATAGTAATGTTTAGTTAAAAAATAAATGATAATTAAGTAATTTCTCGGCAAATATAGTACAAAAAGAAGAAAAGTATCATTCATAATTGCAGAAAACATCATGCAAAATCACAATTTCTAACACATCACTGATAATCAGCCACTTACAAATCCCTTAATAGAAGTTAATAGGGAGCGTTTTCTTTATATTCTCACGATTATTGCGTAACTTTGTCGCCAATGGTGAACATTATCATGACTTCACTACCGATATTTGTCTGTGGCGTCTTGTCGGTACTGCTTGGCTTAAATATCCTCTGTAAATGGGACAGGCCAAGATTCTGCCTATTACTGTTCATGCTCACCGCCACCTTATTATATATAGGGCATTTCACTTTCTTCAACCATATCAAGTCGGCCATCCCCGTGACCGATTCCATCTATAGTTTCTGCAACCCAGCCGTTTTCCCCATGTTCTACATCTACACTGAGGAGATGGCAATCAAGTATCCCAGCAGGCGGCGACAGTTGCTCTACCTGCTGCCCGCCTTCCTGTGTGGCACCAGTGTGGCTTTGCTCTACCTCCTGATGGACGATAAGCAGACCACCTTATTCATTGACCATTTTATCTATGGTAACGATTTCGTTTCCCTGGAAGGCATCTGCTGGTGGCAGGTCATCGCCCACTTCACCGTGAGAATTGTCTTCGCCCTGGAGATTCCACCCGTTCTCATCCTCGGCTGGCGGCACATCACCTACTACAACCAGATGGTGGAGAACTACTACTCGAATACAGAAGGCAAGACACTGTCATTCATCTGCCAATTACTGTCCATCTTTGCGATAGCCGCCATCGTCTCGTTTATCTGCAACTTCATCGGGCGCAACTACTTCACCGAGTCCATCTGGCTGACATCCATCCCATCGGTGGCCTTTTCCGCGATCCTCCTGCTCATCGGCCACTACGGACTTTCTCAGCGTTTCTCCATCAATGACATAGAAGAGGAAGAAGAGGATATGCCAGTAGAGCCCTATACCCCATTGCCGCTCAACGCCAATGACGGCCTGGCCAATGAGATACGCAGGCTGATGGAGGAAGAGCGCCTGTATCTACAACCCAACCTGAAGATCAACGACCTGGCCATGCGGCTGAATACCAACCGCAACTACATCTACAATGCAATCAATGGCAAGATGGGCATCTCGTTCTCAGAATTCGTCAACCAGAAGCGCATCGAATATGCTGTCCAGTTGATGGAAAAGAACCCAGACATGTATCTCACGGAGATTGCACACAAGTCAGGTTTCTCATCCGATAGTTCTTTCTATAGGAACTTCAAGATCATCATGGGCTGCACTCCGAGTGAATATCAAAAAAACAGGGGCGAGCAATCACTGCCAGCACCCTGCATCAATAAAAACTTGTGAGAGATATATAATGTTCTAATCTAGTTTTTATTCCGGCGGCAAAAATACGCATTATTTCATCAATTAATCAAGCATTTTCACAGAATCTGTCTTTCAAATTCACACAAAAAGACATATATCCATCATTCATGGATAAAACAGGCCCATGAACTTCCCCTATGAGTAATATTATGCACTCAGTACCCCGACCGAGAATCGAACTCGGAACTAAGCTTTAGGAGAGCCTTGTTATATCCATTTAACTATCAGGGCGAGTGCTTTTCGGGTGCAAAGATACGGTATTTTTGACAGAACACCAAACTATTGCCCATATTTTTGTTCAAAACGGTCAAACTGGGCGCTGCCATCAGCACCGTAGCAGAATATTCCGACACGAATGCCCTTCCAGAAACCCCAACTCATCGGGAAAGAATCACCGAGGGTCAGAAAGTGCTCACCATCAACACTATAGGCAAACTGGTGCAGGTTGTTAGGACTGTCATTGGTGACACGTAGCCACAGACGCTTGAAATGTCCTTTCTGCATAAGACGACGCTCGCCATTGGTCTCAATGGCAATACCCTCTGGCACAAGACCGATAGCATGAAACTCCTTTCCCGTGCAAGCCAATCCTGCAAAACAATTGCCAGCCGCTTCTAAGAGAACAGTACTCACGCTCTGATAACCTACGACCTTCTGCGTCAACATGTTTCGGCAAGACTTGAGGTTATCAGCAGGCTGGGCATGAATAGTCAAGTTGCCTTTGCGCTCAGAAAGACTCCAATGAGAATCGTCAGGATTGTGGTTCCACTGCCACTGCAGACCAATAGAGCCGGAGAAATCATCATTCGTCTGAAGCGATGCCGAATCTACCGATGGAATGGGCTTATTCCACCATTCAACAGGCTCCCCGACGCCATTACCATCAAAATCCGCGCCCATCAGCGGCCAGTCGTCCTGCCAGCGGGCGGGCTGGAGATGGAGCACACGTCCGAGGACTGGTGTCTCCTGAAAATGGTAGAACCACCATGAGCCGTCAGGGGCATCTACTAGCGCTCCCTGATGCGGACCATTCACATTGGTAGAACCTTGTTCCAGAACAATCCTGCGCTCGTACGGTCCATAGATATTACGAGAGCGGAGAACGGTCTGCCAACCACGCCCGACACCACCCTCAGGGATGATCAGATAGTACCAGCCATTCCGCTTCAGCCATTTCGTCCCCTCGGCAACCGGCCCCTCATATACAGTGACACCCTCGTCAAGCAGTTCGCGCCCGTCAGGCGTCATCTTATGCACAATGATAGGGCCTGCCCTGTGTCGGCTGCGCCCCAGATAAGCCTGTCCGTCGTCATCCCAGAAAGGACAGGGATCTTCCCACTTCCCTACGCGTTTCACCAGATGGAGGGGAGCCCAAGGTCCATGAGGATCCTTGGCCGTGCTCATGTAAAGTCCTTCGTCGGGCGTACAGAAATAGACATAGAACAACCCCTCATGATGGCGGATGGCTGGAGCCCACGAACCACCCGCATAATGCTGGTTCTCATTCCACCCCGGCTCATCAATCCGCCGGTATATCTGACTGATATAATGCCAGTTGACCATGTCCTCCGACTCCAGAACCTGCATACCCATAAAATGGAAGTCGGAAGCCACCATATAATATTTGTTACCCACACGGATGATGTCAGGATCGGAGAAGTCCGCATTAAGTACGGGGTTCATATATGTGCCATCACTCTGGTCTCCCCACTTCGTCGGGATATCCACATCCACACGAACGATTTCCGGACGGACGTCTAACTGGTCAGTTTCCACACGTACATTCGAGAACTGTACATTCCTGGCATGACGCACGAAGAAGCCCTTGGCAGGCAGGTTACCCCACATGGTAGCCTCAGGATAGGATTTTTCCTTTTCGTCAGCAATGGAATCGGCAATTTCCGCCATTTCATCGAAACCTACGCCTCCTTTATGATGGATCGCAATATTTGAGAGAAAGATATTTTCCACAGGATAGCCAGGCAGACCAGTGATGCTACAGCCCATGGCCCCGGCGTTCCGGACCTGGATATTCGAGAGATGGATGCCACGGATACGCCCCACATGATCGACAGGGATGATGCGCTCCATATTTGCCCCTTCGGAGAGGTAGCCGCGCCCACGATTGCCGAGTCGGATGAAGATGGGCGACTCTGTGCCTTCGACAGTGACGTCTGAGACACTGACATTTTCCAGCACCCCACCATCGACGATCTCCAGTGAGATAGCCGACGAGCCAATCCATTGCCCGAAGAACTTCTCCTGCTGATCTTCACTGGGTTTCACCACGATACCACTGATATTGATATTACGGAAACCTCCGTTCGTCTCCGTTCCCAACTTGACTGCATTGCAATGGCTGGAGACCACACAGTCGGCAATACGAATATTCTCGCAAAGGCGCGGAGAAGTTGACTTCAGGGTGATTCCATCGTCATCACTATCGGCTATCATACCCTTAACAATCACCTCATGACAGCCATCCAAATCGAGAGCATCGTTATTATAATTATGACGGTTGAACACCTTGATGCCATCGATCACCAGACGGTCGCAGGCCAGGTAGTGCTGCATCCAACAGCCAGAGTTACGTAGCGTGATATCCTTGATGGTTATATCTTTTGACTGGATGAAGCGCAACAGGTGGGGGCGCGTGATGCCCTCGTCATTCCACGACATTTTCTTGAAGGCGCGTCCCCTGCCGTCGATGATGCCGTAGCCATCGATCGTCACATTCCTCACCTTGTCGCCATAGATCAGTTGGATGGTGGTGGTCTTTGTGCGCAACGATACATAGTCCGATTTCATCGGGCGATAGTCCTTCAGGTCAGTACTGCCATAAAGTGTTGCTCCTTGTTCCAGGTAGAGATGTACATCGCTCTTCAGTATGATAGTGCCAATCTTATATTCACCAGCAGGCACCACCACTCTGCCACCACCAGCAGCAGAACAGGCATCAATTGCCTGCTGGATGGCGACTGTACTCAGAACCGTCGTGTCCGACTTGGCACCATAAGTCAAGATGTTGTAGTCTGCCGCCTGCACCATTAGGTTCAGCGACATCAGGACGGCCAGTAGCGTATTCCTCATATTCACTCCTTAATTAACCAACATATTTGTACAATTGCAAAGATACGGACAAAATCTGAAACTGCCAAAATAATCCCAGGATTGTTTGGTTTATTGAAAGACAATTCTTAACTTTGCACACAGATTCACCAAAATACGACTAACTTATGAAAAGATTACTCACCATTCTGACCTTGACGCTCTTGACTCTGACAGCAGGAGCACAGACCATTACCCCGCCACTTGAGCAGTTGAAGGAAAATCCCCGTAAGGCATACGGCAACGACTACCCTTACCAGCAGGAAGCCTGCGGGTTGACAAAGTCGCCCAAGGGTTACAAGCCCTTCTATATCAGCCATTATGCCCGGCACGGTTCGCGCTACTATTGGAACGCATTCCTTTACAAAGAACTCGACACTGTGCTCACCGTGGCCCACAACAAGCACTTGCTGACAAAGGAGGGCGAGGCCTTCCACGACAAATTCATGGCAGCCAAGCGGGAACTGACCACAGGCGTGAGCGAACTGACGCAACTCGGATGGGAGCAGCATCAGCAGATAGCCCGTACAATGTACAACCGTTTCCCCGAGGTATTCAAGCGGGGTGGTAACGTGCTCGCCGTTTCGTCACTTTCAGGGCGTTGCGTGCTCAGCATGTCGGCCTTCTGTCAGGAACTCGTGCAGTGCAACCCGAAGATCGAGGTCCGTGAACAGTCATCACGCTTCACCCTTGATGCCGTGGTGCCCGACGACCGCCAGAACCCCAACAAGCGCAGTTTCCCCAGGGTAAAGCCTCGTTTCGAACAGCATCGCGACAAGTTCCACTATGACAATTCCCTACAAGAGAAGATCATCCCCCGCATCTTCACCAGTACGGAAGGTCTCCCTGGCGACCTGAAGCGCATCGCACCCAACCTCATCAGTTTCTATACCACACTGCCCAGCATTGGACATGAGGGGATGATGGGTCATATCATCACCGACGAGGAGATCGCTGCGCAGTGGGAACAGTCTAATCTCGGCAGTTACGCCTGGGTGTTCGAGCCACATTACATGGTCATCCCCATCCTTGAGGATTTCATCCAGAAGGCCGATGCCGTCATCAGTGGCTCGAGTGACCACATTGCCGACCTACGCTTCGGCCACGATACATACATCGGTCCACTGACGGTGCTTCTGGGGCTCAACGGTGCGGACAGTGACCCGGAAGACCCATACGAGGTAAAGAATATCTACCAGAACTGGCAGACCTGCAAGGCAAGTAACATACAACTGATCTTCTACCGTGGCAAGAAGGCCACAGACGACATCCTCGTGAAGTGCCTACTCAACGGCTGTGAGGCCACCTTGCCCGTGCCCACCACGCAGGCCCCCTACTATCGTTGGAACGACTTCCGCGACTTCTATCTGAAGCGCATCAACGATGTGCCTGCGAATTAATGGTAACTTCCTCAATCCGCTGAAGGGCTTCCATTAGTTGACTGCGCGGACAGGCGATGTTGATACGGATATAACCCTCACCCGTCTGCGCACCATACATCGTGCCGGGGGACACCCAGACATGACCGTCGTTGAGCAGGCGGTTGAAGTATTCATCCGTGCTGATACCAAGGGCACTATGATCTACCCACACGAGATAGGTGCCTTCAAGGCGTGTGACCTTCAACTGAGGCATGTTTTTTCCGATGAAATCGCACAAAACGGTGTAGTTACCCCAGAGATACTGGTTCAGTTCGTCGAGCCATTCCTCACTCTCGTTGTAGGCGGCCTCCAAAGCAACGATGCCGAAGGGATTCACATCGCACACCTCATTGATATTGATGGCGCGGTCAATACGGCGGCGCCACGAGGGGTTCTTGGTAATGATATTCGCGATCTGCAGACCCGCAGTATTGAAGTTCTTCGAGGGGGAGTTCATGACGACACAGTCGTCGGTAATGGTGCCGAAGGGCACGAACTCGTAGCCTGGCATAATCAGTTCGCAGTGTATCTCATCGCTGACAACTGTCACACCGTGGCGATGGCAGATATCATACATCCGCTGCAGTTCCTCTCTGGTCCAGACACGTCCACAGGGGTTATGAGGATTGCAGAGCAGGAAGAGTGTGGTCTTCTCGTCGGCACACTTCGCCTCAAAGTCAGCCCAGTCCACTTTAAATGAAGAATGAAGGGTGAAGAGCGGACTCTCCAATACCTCGCAGCCGTTATTCTTAATCGACGAGAAGAAACAGTTATAGGCAGGTGAGAGGATGAGCACCTTCTCACCTGGCATGGTGAGGGCCTTGATGACGCATGACATGGCAGGCACGACGGCGGTGGTATAGAGGATCGATGATCGTTCTACCTCCCACTGATGACGACGGCGGAACCATGAGATGATGGCCTCATAATAACTCTCCGGCACGATGTTATAGCCAAAGACACCATGTGCCACGCGCTGCTCCAAGGCCTTCTGGATGGCTGGTGCCACACGGAAGTCCATGTCGGCCACCCACATCGGGATGACATCCGCAACGGGGCTCTCATCCCACTTCACACAGTTCGTCCCCCTGCGCACTACACTCTCATCAAAATCGTACTTCATATCCAATCTCTTTACTACGAATTATACGAATTAAACGAATTTTGCTGCACTACATTTCTATAGGCAATTCGCAAAATTCGTTTAATTCGTAGTTGTAAATCATTTCCTTGTTTCTATGATGCAGTTGTTCGGCTGGCGCACATTCTCATCGATGGTGATCGAACCGATGGAATCGGCGATTATATGTCCGCTCGTGGGGTTCTTGATGTTCTCAATATGGCCACGGATGTCGGCCTCGACGGTGGAGTATTCAAACATACGGTCGCACATCGGGTCGATGGTGCAGTTCTCCAGCACGAGGTTCTCCGTATAGCAGAGCAGTTGCTCACCAGCGAGGTGACAGTTCACCAGGCGCACGTTCTTCGAATGCCAGGCCAGATACTCTCCGTCGAGTTCGGAGTCGTATATTGTCACGTTCTCACACTCCCAGAAGGAGTCTTTCGTCAGGATCTTCGCATTGTGCACCTCAACGTTCTTGCAGTACTGGAACACATACTTTGAGTCGCTCTCCAGTCCATCCACGTAGATATTCTGTGAGAACATGAAGGGATAGGTACCGCCATGCAGTTTCACGTCCTTGATCTTGATACCGTCAACCTTCCAGAAAGTCTCGTCGGCATCGGTAATCTCCACGTTCTCCAGCGTCAGGTTCTTCATCTCGCGGAAGAACTTCGGTCCGTCGATACGTGAGTTTTTCATCACCATATCGTTTGAGTACCAGATGGCCGAGCGTGAACCCAATGCAAAGTAGCAGTTCTCAATATAGGCACCATCGACGTGCCACCAGGGGTATTTGCCATAGAACTTACAGTCGTAGGCCTCCATATTCTGACATTGCTTGATGCCTGACTCACCGTCGGTAATCGTTACGTTCTCCAGTCTTAAGTCATGTGTTGCGAAGAGGGGGCGCTCGCCTCCGAACTTCTTGTCTTTTATCAGTTCCATGATGCTTGTAGTTTATCGGGCGCAAAGGTACAAAGAAAAATCCGCAATACGACTACCAGTATTACGGATTATATTACCAATTTAAGTGTTTTTATTAATTCACGGCCAGCAGGCGTCCGGCAATCAACTCCAGTGGTTCCATGCAGAGCATTCTGTTAGTGAGGACCATATCGTTTTTTGCCTCGTTCATCCTGTAGGTCTTTACGGAAGTCACGCTTGGAGCCACCTCGCGATAGAGCGTCACCTCAGAGGGCACGTCGTATGCGCTCTTCTCTGCGTCCCACTTGCAGGTCTCCATGTTGTAGCCGTTCTTGTAGTACTTATAGTTGTGACGGAAATCGTTCACCCATCCCTTCTTAGTAGCATCCCAGCGCACGACCTCGCGGGAAGTCAGACGCCCCTGCTCGTCGTATTCATAGCGATACTCCATCTTGGCGCACATCTGGTTGCCTTTCTGCTCATAGACCTCGATCTTGTGGATCACGCCGTCCTCCAGGTCCGAGTTGTACAGATAGGGAGCATTTACGTCGTTAGCGGCATTGAAGTACATAGTCAGTACAGTTGCGATGGTGATAATTGATTCCATATCGTTACAGTTTTAATTGTTATTTCATCTGTTTGACGTTGCAAAGGTACGATAAGTTGCATTAACATTGTGTTATCCGAATGTTATCTTTAGGTTAATTCAGCAGAGGGCACATTAGATGCGCTAATGTTTGTTAAAATTCGCCTGTCCCGTGCAAGTTTTCCGATACCTAATAGTTATAATAATAGACAAAAACTATAATGAAGAAATGAAGGCAAAGTTTTTACTGACAATCTTGGCCATCGCAACCATGAGCGGTTGCAGTAGTGATAGTAGTGATGATAGTATAGGCAATATCGAGACTATCATATCTGCTACGCCTCTCCAGAAAGCATTTTATATAGCGGAAGATGACAACAGCCAACCTGCATGGCTTCAAGAGAAGATAAAGAACAGCCCATACCTGAAGGTCTATCACAGCGAGAAAGATGGTGGGCGCTACCTCTTAGAGTATCCCAACAGGCTGCAGACTGTCAGTGAACTTTACAATACGGATGGGCAATTACAAGCCATGCCGACCCAGGAAGCCTTCGACGCGGCATTGACAGCCAGTGCACCATGGACCTGCACACATGTCTATACTTATCCGATAGAAGTTGGCTCTGACGAATGGCGAGGTCTGAGCGTACAGGAAAGGCAGGCAAGACTACAATTACCTGACAATCTGCTTGTCAACATGCGTACGGAAGATCTTATCCTTGTCTGCCTTGACTATCCGTTTGCCTTCGAACTCTTTGCTTTTGATGATTTTCAGAGAGGGTTTATGCTGCTTCATGAAGAGTTCAACGGTCTTCGTGAGTTGATGAGCAGAAACGATCTGGCCGAGCCGTTCCTGTCGTACCTTGACGTGAATTGGCAGAAGGCCGGGTCGATGAAAAGCAAAGAGAGTCTTGCAATAGGCCAATATACCTTAATGACCGTCGTCTTCAAGTATATGCTTGCCCAGGATGCTGCCATCAATCAGATGAATAGCAGTCAGTTGCGAAGCATGCTTGACCTCTGCATGAGGAACGATCAGATAGAGCAGTCGGACCCAGAGACGTGGAGCGGTGTCAACCTTGAGGCCACATGGTACATATATGCTAAGGTCATTCACAACAAAGGAGGATTCCCGTTCAAGGACGACAGGGAAAAACGGATGTTTGATGCCTATATCGAGCATCCTCGGTTTTTCGTGATTGAAGAAAACGGCGAAATCTATCAACTGTTCACCGACGACTTCAAGGAACGAGTGATAACATATATCAAGAATATTGCCTAGTGTACGAATTTCCTCAATAGATTTGGCATTTCACTTTCTTTTCCGTACCTTTGCAGGCAGGTATGCAGAAGAACAAATACAAATATGTGTCTGTAGCGGCAATGGTGGCCGTGATGCTGCTGTTGGGACTCTACATGTGGATGACTTACCGCTCGGCGGTGCGCGACATCGCGGAGCGGGCAGGCAACCAGTTGCCATGGGCGATGTTCTACGAGAGTTACCACCGTGCCGACATGGTGTCGAAGGGCGACACGCTCAGTCTGCCCGAACTGCGCGGCGACCTCTCACTTGTATCATCCGTAGAGGGTATGAACGACGTACTGAGCCGTCGCTACCACTCCGAGGTGTCGCTCGACACACTGGCACAGTATATGGACAGTCTGCTCAGCGTGGTCGGCCTGAACCGCGATTTCACCCTTCTGGAAGTCGATGGAATGGGGAATATCCTGCGTAAGAACAATGCACAAGAGACAGCCACCTCACTCAAGACACGCGTGTTCAGCACCCGTCGCGACCAGTCGCGAGGCATCCAACTGGCACTGAACAATCCCTACCCCGAACTGGCCCGGCGCCTGAGTCCGCTCTTCGTGGCCAGTGCCATCATCCTCATCCTCTTCGGGGCCATCCTCCTGCGCCTGCTCCGCTATCTCGACGAGCAGAAGATGATGGCCGACTTGCGCAACGACTTCTCCTACGCCATGGTCCACGACATGAAGTCGCCTCTGTCGAGCATCATCATGGGCGCCCGCTTCCTCCACAGTGGCAAGGTGGATGACAAGCCACAGATCAAGGAGAAATACTACACCATCATAGAGAGTGAGGCCGAGCACCTGCTGGCACTGGTGAACAAACTGCTCACGATCTCGAAACTGGAGAACAAGAAACTGATCCTCAATAAGCAGCGCATCAACCTGGAGCCGATCATCGATGACATCGTAGAGAAAGCCAAGGCAAAAACGGAGAAAAACATCGATTTCACCGTAGATTTACTGAAGCATCACGTGCTGGCCGACGAGCAGTATCTGACGGAGGCCATCTCCAATCTCATCGACAACGCCATCAAGTATTCCAAAGACGAGATCAGTATCAGCATCACCACACAGGTAAGCGACAAGTACGTGCTGCTGAAGGTGCGCGACAACGGTATCGGCATTTCCAAGGAGGACCAGCGCGTCATCTTCGATAAGTTCGGACGTGCGGCCGTCCACGAGCAGAACCGCAAGGGCGGCGTCTCTGGCTTCGGACTCGGACTGAACTACGTCGATCAGGTGATGCAGGCCCATGGCGGCAAGGTGACCGTACAAAGTGAGAAAGACCAATATTCAGAATTCACACTATTTATCCCAAAGAGCGTATGATCAAACTATTACTGGTAGAAGACGACGCATCGCTCGCCTATATCGAGAAGACAGGACTGGAAGATATCATCGGAGGCTATGAGGTGACCTCCGCCGCCAACGGCAAGGAGGGTCTGAAGGCCTGGCAGGAGACCCATCCCGACGTGATTATCAGCGATATCGACATGCCCGTGATGAACGGGTTCGAGATGGTGGAGCGCATCCGCGAGACCGACCAGGACGTCATCATCATCTTCACCTCTGCCCTCACCTCGCCCAACGACGTGAAGGCGGGCTACCGCCTGGGCATCAACAACTATGTGAAGAAGCCCTTCGTGCCTGAGGAACTCGACGCACATATCCAGGCACTGATGAAGATGCGGGGCGGGGCAAAGACGAAGAAAGAGACCAGTCACTACAGACTGGGCAAATACACGCTCGACGCTGATCACGCCACGCTGCGTAACGATGAAACGGGCATTTCACAGACCATCACCCAGCGCGAGGCACAGATCCTGCAACTGTTGGCAGAGAACAAGAACAACGTGGTGCGACGCGAGGCCATCCTCAGTCGTTTCTGGAACACGGAGGACGACTATTTCGCCTCGCGCTCACTCGATGTCTTCGTCAACAAACTCCGTAAGTTGCTGGCCGATGAGCCCAGCATCATCCTCAAGACCGTGCGTGGTGTTGGGCTCCAACTGCTCGTCAGTTAAGCCGCCCCTACAGGTTCAGGCGCAGGCCCAGTTGCAGGTTGAAGTTCGTGGGCTTGTCCTTGAAGAAGTTACGCACATGACTCCCGTTGTCGAAATAGTACTTGACGCCTGGTTCGGCATACACCCCCAATTGGGGGATGATGTCGTATTGCAAGCCTAATGCTCCCTGCAACGACCATTGCGTCCGATCCCTGCTGAAATCCACCTCCGTACCGCCGTTCAGGTACTTCGCCTTAATATTAAAGTCCACCTGTCCGCCAGCCGTCGCATAGGCACTCAGTCCATGCCACTGCCACAAGAGATACTGGACACTGAGCGGTATGCCGATATAGTGGAGCGTCTGTTCCTGGTCTAAGGCATAACCTCTGACGACATCCTTGAAGTCGGAGCGCAGGCGCGTATAAGCCACGCCAGAAGACAGGGATAATACCGATGAAATGGGGATTTTCACTGTCAGTCCGAAGGAGATGGGCTGATAATGCTTCTGGTGCTCACCATAGTTATAGAGCCACACTTGTTCACCATCTCTATCTCCTGACCGCGTGTAGGCATAGTTGGCCAGCATGGAAGGACTCATCAGTACGCCGTTGCTATGCTGCTGACTGCCAAACCCGTTGGAGGCATAGAGGCTGAACGCCATGCCCGACGAGCGCCGCTTCCCTTCTTCAGCAATCTTCCTATCGAGTTCGGCAAGGATCGCCATGTCCTTTTCCTGTGCTGGCAAGGCCTGCTGTATCGAAGGAGGCTCCTGCTCCGCTGCTGAGGCATCCTGAGATGGGGGGTTCATCGGCTGTGATTCTGGTTCAGGGGCTGGTGCTGACTCCCGCTCCTGGGCAAACTGGGGGTGATAGGCCTGGGGGGCTAGGGGGGCTAGGGGTTCTAGGGGTTCTAGGGATCCTAGTGTTCCTAGAGGCCCTAGTGCTCCTAGTGCTCCTAGGGGCCCTAGTCCTTTTTCCTCAGAGAGACTGGCCTCTTGTTTTTCCGGATTCTCGCATCCTATCATCCACATCAGATAACTATTGCCTACGAGCAGTCCCGCAAAGGCAGCGGCCACCGCCCATCTGCCCCACAGAGGCACACGACGGACAGGAGCGGACTTGGCAGCCTTCTGCTTGGCAAGGGCAGCCTCGATGCCAGCCCACAAGTCGTCTGGGACAGGCGCTTCGTAGCCTGCCATACGCTCGCGTAACTGTCTTACCCATTCTTCCTGTTCTTTCATATCCTTTGTGAGTCTAAGTATTCCTTTATCATCTTCCTAAGCAGCCGTTTGGCGTATGAGAGTTGTGAGGCTGAGGTCCCTGGCTGGATACCGAGGCGACGGGCGATTTCCACATGGGAGAGCCGTTCAAACACGTAGAGGTTCAGCACCACTCTGCAACCTAAAGGCAATTGCCCGATCATCTTGTTCAGGATGTCGGGCGGCGCCTCCTCTATGTCGGGCGGTCCCTCATCGGCCTCATCAGGCAGTACGTCAGGCTGCTCAAAAGTCTGGTGCATGCGCTCAGATGCCTTGACCCAGTCGATGGCCGCATTCGTGATGATCCGCGCCACCCACCTCTTCAGCGAGCCCTCGCCACGGTAGTCAAATTTATCGATGGAATCGATGATTTTGACGAATCCGTCCTGCGCCACGTCCCTGGCATCGTCGCGCTCAGAGACATAGCGCAGGCTAATGGCCATGGCATATCCCGAAAAGCGGTCGTAGAGGCGTCGCATCGCCTGAGGCTCACCATCCCGGATGGCATAGAGTAACTCGCGTTCAGTCTCCACTACCCCTTACTGGATTCTTCTCGTTGACTTAAAGACGAGTTTGTTTTGCACGCTTACCCCTGCCTGGGCACTTATGTCTAAGACGACCTGGCCAGTGCTGAGGTTGGAGACCGACTGGAATGCCGTAGGCAGCATGACTGTCAACTGGTCCGTTGACTGGTTATACAAGAGCGTAGGTGCTGACTCTCCTCCCAGAAGCAAGCGATATGGCACGTCGCCCACGAGGAAATCAAAAAAGAACGCATTTGTCATGTTTCCATCCACCGTGTTACTCATATCAAAGTATTGATTGGATTCCGAGATGCCTGTCAAGGAAAGGCTAACCTGTTGTGTCACGCCATCGCACTGGAAGGTATCGGTCGTATAGAAGGGCTCATTGGGGAACAACTCTTGAAGGCGGTCAGAGTTAGCCTGAAGGTAGGAGCCACGGATCTTCTCCACAAGAGCCTCCTCTGGCAAGACGAACTGGATCATGGAGTAGTTCACCAGCAGATTGCCCTCTCCCATGGGTTGACTATTCAAATACCACTCTCCCTCGTAGGATGAGCCCGCTACCCCTAATGGTAAGAGGCTTCCCTCTTCATTATTATTTTGATACCCAATCTCTTCATTTTTATCATTTTGGGCATCGTATATATTAGCGCCCACATCATCACCCCTGCTGCAACTGGTCAGCATGCCTGCCGCCAGCACCACTGTGGTGAGCAACAGCGCGCTACCTGAAAAGAATTCTTTCTGCTTCATCTCTATCCATGTAAATTATATTATTCTCCTCGACCTTCTCCTTGCTCACGATCTCCTGGAGGCGGATGCGGCGATAGATGTCCCCATAGACGGGCTTGTCGGAGGGCGTGATGCTCACCTTCATCCGTACGCTATAGTCCGTCGTGGAACCATCCTCCGATGCCTCCTGGAAGATCCAGTGATTCGGCAGTCCGAATATCTCAAGCGGAGACATGTATATCTTTTCACCCGTGCCGACGACGGTACCACAAAGGAGAACGTATTCCCACGAGTCGATCGCGTTGACAGAGCGCACACGTGCCAACTGTACATCCATCTCCACGTCGCGGCGCCCATCCTCGCGGATGCCGACATATTCCTTGTCGATTACCTCCTTCAGCGTAAACTCATAGCGCGAGGCATCAGCCAGATAAATGCCCTGCGCCTGCAAAGGCGACAGCACGTCCTCGGCCTCGACCTGGAGCGTATAGCGGTAGCCCTCCTCGAAGTCGAAGTCCTTTATCTCCCCCATCAGGAAGGTCGCCGTGCGATTTCCCTGGCCGTCAACGGCCTCCATCGCAGGGAGAATGGGGGTATAGCCGCCCCAGAAGTCACCATTCAGCACATATTCGGGCTCGATGGTCACCGTCCACAACTCAGTATATTCCCCTGTACGGACCTTCTGGATCTCTCCGCCCACCCGGGTTCCCGTAGTCTCCACGCCATCGTCTGAGGAACAGGCAGAAAGTCCTGCTACCACCAGAAGCATCATCAACAAAAACTTTACCTTCATATTCATTTGTTTTAATTACTTTGCCTATAGATATAACTGCAAAATTAGAAAACCTTGCATGAAAACGGAAATAATTAACATCTTTTTACTAAAAAGATGAAGTATAAAAACAGAAAAGAAATCCAATTTACCTTTCAACAATCACTTAACATATTGATTATTAGCACATTGCACTGAAAGGTGATTTTTACCATATAAAGGAGCCTGCTTTCACTCGAAAAGGAGCCTGCTTTCACTCGAAAAGAGCCTTCTCTTACTCGTAAAGAGCCTCCTCTTGTGCGTAAAGAGCCTACTTTTGCGCGAAAAGAGCCTCTTATTTTCCAGTCCGAGGCCTGGGAAAAGCCCCCAAAAACGATGCGGCACTAATCTATAGATACACGCACGGATGCAGGCAGAATCACGCCTTCAGCCGAACAGTCTGACACTCAGCGCGTTAAGCGCTCGCTGAAAGGTAAAGTAGAAAACAAATCAGACTTTTATTTCTTCTCCTTGTAGATCACCTTATTGGCACCACTGGTGATCTTCAGCGCCTCGGGATGCTCCTTGATGAAGGAGTCGATGTGGCGCACGCGCTTCTCAGCGAGAATCTCGTTGACGTCTATCAGGATACCCGTCTCCTCTACGTCGCCGAAGCCATAGTTGATGGCCGTGCCAAAGAGTTTCATTGTGGGCGAGAGGTTCATATAGGCATTCACCAGCGGCGGGATATTATAGCCCAGTTTGCGTATCTCCGCATTCAGGATGCGATAGTCCTCGCGGAAGTTTTCCTGGCAGAAGAGTTGTTCCAGTTCCTTGGGGTCAGTCTCGATTTCCAGCGGTTTCATCGGTATAATCAGTTTCTCCTTGTCAGCAAAGTGCTTGTGGAGGAAATAGAGAATCATATCGCGACCTCGACGGATATAAGAGGGGTACATGGTAAACTTTCCGAAGAAGTAGCGCACATTGGGCTTGATGACGATCAGTGCCCCCAGTCCGTCCCATAGGTTGTCGAGCGCGAAGAGGCTCTTGGCTCCCATGCGACTGCTCTGGTAGGGCAGCGACACGAACGAGCGCCCCAGTTCGATGGTGTAGGGCATATAGTCCTTCAGGAACTTTTCCGAGAAGTGGAACATGTGGCTGGTGGCCAACTTCGGCTGTCCTTTCTCATCCATCTCCCATTCCGTACCCTCCAGATAGCGATAGCCGCCGATAATCTCCTCAGCCTCTGGGTTCCATACGATCAACTGCTTGTAACAGTTCTCACAAATGTCGAATTCATCGATATCCATGGCCTTACCCGTACCTCCTCCGGCCTCACGGAAGGCTATTTCGCGCAGACGGCCTATCTCCTTCATCACGTTGGGCGCATTATGGGCGGTAATGATGTAGATCTCGTTGTGGCTCTTGTTGGTCATGCGAAGTTGACGCTCTGGTGTCAGTTCACTCTTGAGGATTGCCTTGTCGATGGGCTGGATGATGTCTTGTTCCATTGTTTTTGGGAAAGGTAATAAGGGGGTTGACGGATTAACTATAGGGAATAGACTTTTTCCCTGACGTATTGTGCCCACTCCACAGGGGTCTTGCTCTTGTCGAAAGTCTGCCAGGGAATAGGCTTGCCAATCTTCACCTCGAAAGTCTTGTGCACGTTTTTGTACATTTCATCGACCAGGAAGAGCATCGCCAGATTAAACGGCAGGAACCTGTCGCTGAAATTGGCCAGACGGTAGAAGAAACGGCTGTTCTGCCCACTGAAATGGATGGGCACCACGTCGCGCTTATACTCCACGCTCTTGGAAATAAAGGTCTTCTTCCAGGGGATGTCAGCGATGACTCCCTGATGCTTACGGGAACAGATGCCCGCAGGGAACATCAGCATGTGGTTGTCGCTCTGGAAGCCAGCCTCCACCATCGCAGGGAAGTTGCGGCTCTGGCTGCCCGTCTTGTTGATGGGAATGCAGAGGGGAGCCAGTCCCGGGAGGTTCATCAGCAGGTCGTTGACCAGATAGCGGAAGCGGCCGTCGTAGTGCCGCCCGACGATGGCGCCGAGCGCCACGCCGTCCTGTCCGCCCAACGGGTGATTGCTGACGAAGGTGTATAGTCGCCCGTCGTCAGGGGCAGGCAGATTCTCCTTCCCCACCACGTTCAGCGTCATGTCAAGGTACCTGACACATTCTTCAAGCCACTCGACCCCCGTCTTGTCGCGACTGTCCCACAAGAAGGCATTCACGTCGTTCTGATGGGCAATACGCTTCAACCAGCCCACCAAGGGGCGCGGCACATACTTGGCCTTCGCCCCCATCTTCCCTTCCAGAATCTTGTCGATGTCTATCGTTTTCTCTGTGACTGTAGTCATGATTTGGTGTTAAATTCTAACGAGGTGCAAAAATAGCACATTTCTTTCAATTCTGAGCAAAAATATCGAAGAATTTATTTCTTTTAAAAAATATTTCATTGTCGCAAGGAAGATAAATCAATAAATAAAGTTAAAATCAAAAAAAAGTGGGGAAAAGTGGAGGAATGTGGGGGAATTTTATATAATTTTGTAACCGAAATCATATATATGATGTACGTATGCGCTTTTTAGGTAATATAGAAGCCAAGACTGATGTGAAGGGAAGGGCCTTCCTGCCAGCCGTTTTCCGCAAGGTGCTCCAGGCATCAGGCGACGAGAACCTCGTGCTGCGCAGGGATGTCTTCCAGAAATGTCTGGTGCTCTATCCTGAGAGCGTATGGAATGCCCGGCTGGACATGCTGAAGGCGCAACTCCGCCCATGGAAACAGGCCCACCAGCAGATGTTCCGCCAGTTCGTATCAGAGGCCGAGGTAGTCAGCCTCGACGGCAACGGCCGTTTCCTGATTTCCAAACGTCTTCAGAAGATGGCGGAAATCGACCAGGACATCCAGTTTATCGGGATGGACGACACCATAGAGATCTGGTCGCCGAAGAATCTGGCCCAGACGCTGAAGACGGATGAGGAGTTCGGGGTAGAATTTGAGAATATCATGAACACCAGCGATGCCCTATGATCACGACCGCCGAGACATATCACCAACCAGTACTCCTCCAGGAGAGCATCGACGGGCTTGACATCAAGCCCGACGGCGTTTATGTAGATGTCACTTTCGGCGGCGGCGGCCATAGCCGGGAGATCCTCAGGCGACTGGGCAAGAAGGGCCACCTGTACAGTTTCGACCAGGATGAGGATGCGGAGAAGAACATCCTCGACGACGACAGGTTCACGTTTGTCAGGAGCAACTTCAGATACCTCCGCAACTGGTTGCGATACTACGGTGTGGAGAAGATCGACGGCCTGCTGGCAGACCTCGGTGTCTCCAGCCACCACTTGGACGACGAGACGCGCGGGTTCTCCTTCCGCTTCGAGGCCCCCCTCGACATGCGGATGAACAAGCGGGCAGGGATGACGGCAGCCAAGATACTCAACGACTACGACGAGGAGCAGTTGGCCGACATCTTCTATATCTACGGAGAACTGAAGAACGCCCGGAAGATCGCTGCCACCATCGTGAAGGCACGCCAGGAGGAGCCCATCACCATGACGGGCCAACTGCTGCAACTGACGGAGACTCTGCTGCAGAGCGGGCGCGAGAAGAAGGATGCGGCCAAACTGTTTCAGGCACTCCGCATCGAGGTGAACCACGAGATGGATGCACTGAAGGAAATGCTCAATGGGGCCAAGGAGTCACTCTGCGATGGCGGACGGCTCTCCGTCATCACCTATCACTCGCTGGAAGACCGTATCGTCAAGAACTTCATGAAGGCAGGCAATGCCGAAGGCAAGATCGACAAGGATTTCTTCGGAAGGACGAAAGCACCCTTCAGGCAGGTCAACAGCAAGGTGATCGTACCAGATGACGATGAACTGCAGCGAAACCCCCGAAGCAGGAGTGCCAAACTGAGGATAGCAGAAAAGGTAGAAAGTAATGAGTAAGGAAAAAGACATAGAACTGGAGTTTGAGCAGACGGTGGACGAGGAACCTGCTGTTGAGGGAAAGCCACAGCCTGACGAGGTGAGCCTCAAGGAAGAGGCTGCCGAGATGAAGGAGCAGGCCAAGAAGACCATCCAACTGATCAAGGAGAAGGCCAAGGAAGAGGATCCGAAACTGACGCCGAGCATGACACTGAGGACCATCCTCGGCGGCGACTTCCTGTCGGCAGAGATGGTGCGCCGCCAGATATGGCTCTTCGTGCTCCTGGTCGTTTTCTGCATCGCCTACGTGGCCATCCGCTACCAGTGCCAGCAGGACCTGATCGCCATCGATAAACTGGAGAAGGAACTGCTCGATGCCAAGTACAAAGCCCTCTCCTGTTCCAGCACGCTGACGGAGAAGTGCCGCGAGAGCCATGTGCTGGATGCCCTGAAGCAAAACAAGGACAGTCTGCTCCACATACCAGACCAGCCCCCCTATATAATATATGTACCCGAATAAGAAGACGGAATGAGCAAGTTCAATAGTGACAAGGTGATGCCCCGCTACTTCGCCATCGCAGTAGTCATGACATTAATCGGTTTTGCCGTGATAGGCAAGGCCCTCTACATCATGACTGCCAAGAAGACCTACTGGACACAGGTTGCCGACCGTCTGAAGCGCGACAGCGTCAGCGTCAAGCCTGCCCGTGGGAACATCCTGAGTTGCGACGGCCAGTTGATGGCCAGCAGCATCCCGGAGTATAAGATCTTTATGGACTTCCAGGCCGGGGCAGACGACTCACTGGGCCGTGCCAGGCGCGACTCCGTCTGGGCCGAGAAGATAGACACGATCTGCCATGGGCTCAACGAGATCTTCCCGACAAAGTCGGCCGAGGAATTCAAGGCACTCCTGCTGGAAGGCCGCAACAAGGTACAGAGAAACGGCAAGATCGGTGCCCGCCACTGGGCAATCTGGCCCCGCCGCATCGACTATAACACCTTCTGTGAAGTCCACAAACTGCCCATCTTCAAGGAGCCGGTCTATAAGGGAGGATTCCACTGGGAAGAGTACAACTCGCGTCGCCGCCCATTCGGTTCCCTGGCCCAGCGCACCGTCGGCGACATGTTCGGCGCCAAGGACAGTGCCAAATACGGTCTTGAACTATCATTCGACTCACTGCTGCGCGGCACGAACGGGCTGATGCACCGTCGTAAGGTGCTCAACAAATACATGGACATCCCCGTGCTGAACCCTATCGACGGCTATGACATCGTGACGACCATCGACGTAGGCATGCAGGACCTGGCCGAACGCGCCGTCATTGAGGAACTCAAAGAGATCAACGGCGAGATGGGCGTGGCCATCCTCATGGAAGTGAAGACTGGCGATATAAAGGCCATCGTCAACATGCAGCGCGGTGCCGACGGTGAGTACCATGAGATGGTGAACAATGCCATCAGTTATCGGTGTGAGCCTGGGTCGGTGTTCAAGGTAGCCTCCTTCCTGGTGGCCCTCGACGACGGCGTGATCCCCAACGACACCAACTTCGTGATCCACACAGGCAGTGGCGTGATGGAGATGCACGGACGCCCGATGAAGGACCATAACTGGCGTCGTGGCGGCTATCAGGACATCAATGTCGCCCGTGCCCTGGAAGTCAGTTCCAACATCGGTGTGAGTTATGTGATAGACAAGTTCTATGGCAGCAACCCCACGAAATACGTACAGGGACTCTATCGCGTGGGTATCCACGAAGACCTGAAAATCCCGCTTGTGGGCTATCACCCACCCTACATCCGTATGCCTGACACAAAGACCACCGACCGTGCCAAATACTGGAGTAAGACCACCCTGCCCTGGATGAGCATCGGCTACGAGACACAGATAGCCCCCATCAACACGGTAGCATTCTATAATGCCATCGCCAACGACGGCAAGATGATGCAGCCGCGCTTCGTGAAGCAACTGATGAAAGACGGACAGGTCGTCAGGGAGTTTGAACCTGTCGTCCTCAAGCAACAGATAGCCAAGCCCGCGACCATCAAGATGATGCAGACCATCCTGGAACATGTGGTCAGTCAGGGACTGGGACGCAAGGCTGGCTCCAAGTCCTTCAAGGTAGCGGGAAAGACTGGTACGGCTCAGGTGGCCGACCAGTATGGCAGTTACCATTCCGGCACTACCCGCTACTGGCTGTCGTTCGCAGGTTACTTCCCCGCCGACAATCCGCGCTACACATGTATCGTCTGCCTGAAGAAGTCAGGACTGCCCGCCTCTGGTGGTGGTATGTCGGGCGTGGTCTTCCACCATATCTCCGAAGGTGTGATGGCACAGAACCTCAAGCGCAGTGTAGATGACGCCCGTGACACCTCATCCGTCGTCATTCCTGACGTGAAGGGCGGCGACATGGTGGCAGCACATTATGTACTCAACCAACTGGGAGTAAAGACCGACAATACCTGGAACGGCTCCTATACAGAGGGGAACCCCATCTGGGGCCGCGCTCACAGGGAAGCGAAAAGCGTGGTACTGTCTCAGACAAAGAACAACAAGGGTATCGTCCCTGATGTCACGGGCATGGGTGCCAGTGATGCTGTCTATCTCTTAGAGAGCATCGGCGTAAAGACGAAGATCAGAGGCAGGGGCAAGGTCAAGTCACAGAGCATCTTTGCCGGTACGGCCGTCAGGCAGGGCATGGTGTGTGACCTGGTGTTAGACAACTAAATACAACAAGAATATGAAACTAAAGGAGTTACTGAAGAATGTCGAAGTACTAAACCTCATCGGTGATGCTGAGGTAGAGATCAAGGGTGTCAACATCGACTCCCGCCGTATAGAGGCTGACCACCTCTTCGTGGCCGTTCCTGGTACACAAACAGACGGGCACCGGTTTATCAACAAAGCCATCGAGCAGGGGGCTTGCGCCATCCTCTGTGAAAGTCTGCCCACCAAGCGTACCCCTGGAGTAACCTATATCGCGGTGGAATCGACAGAGGACTGCGTAGGCGAGGTCGCTACACAGTTCTACGGTGACCCGTCAAGACATCTGAGACTCGTCGGCGTGACAGGTACTAACGGCAAGACCACGATCGCCACCTTATTATATAATATGTTCCGTAAGTTCGGCCACAAATGCGGTCTGCTCTCCACTGTCTGCAACTATATTGAGGACAAGGCAATCCCAGCCGACCACACCACGCCCGACCCGATAGAACTGAACCAACTGCTGGCACAGATGGTAGAGGCAGGCTGTGAATACGCCTTCATGGAATGCTCCAGCCATGCCATCGCCCAGAAGCGCATCGGCGGACTATCCTTTGCCGGCGGCATCTTCACCAATCTGACACGCGACCACCTGGACTACCACGGCACGTTCGAGAACTATAGGGAAGCCAAGAAAGCCTTTTTCGACGGACTTAGCAAGAACGCCTTCGCCATCACGAATGCCGACGATAAGAACGGGGCAGTGATGGTGCAGAACTGCAAGGCGCAGATCAAGACCTATTCTACCCGCACGATGGCCGACTTCAAGGCCAAGATCATCGAATGTCATTTCGAGGGCATGTATCTGGATATCAACGGAAAGGAAGTCGGCGTGCAGTTTATTGGCAAGTTCAATGTCAGCAACCTGCTTGCTGTCTATGGCACAGCCGTGATGCTGGGTAAGAAGCCAGAGGACATCCTCGTCATCATGAGTACGCTGAAGAGCGTCAATGGCCGCCTGGAACCCATCCGCTCACCAGAAGGCTACACCGCCATCGTCGATTATGCCCATACGCCCGATGCCTTGGAGAATGTGCTCAATGCCATCCACGAAGTGCTGAACGGGAAGGGGAAAGTCATCACCGTCTGTGGGGCTGGCGGAAACCGGGACAAGGGTAAGCGCCCGCTGATGGCGCAGGAGGCTGTGAAGCAGAGTGACAAGGTGATCATCACCAGCGACAACCCCCGTTTCGAGGAGCCCCAGGATATCATCAATGACATGCTGGCGGGGTTAGACCAGAAACAGATGAAGAAAGTGATCAGTATCGTTGATCGTCGCGAAGCCATTCGCACGGCATGTATGATGGCCGAGAAGGGGGATGTCATCCTCATTGCCGGCAAAGGACATGAGGACTATCAGGAAATCCAGGGTGTGAAGCACCATTTCGATGATAAGGAAGTCGTAAGAGAAATATTCAATTCATAATTTGCGGAGCCATGCTATATTATCTGTTCAGATTCCTTGACCAATACGATATCCCAGGGTCACACATGTGGTCCTATATCTCTTTCCGCGCCCTGCTGACGCTGATATTGTCACTATTGATCTCAGCCTGGTTCGGCGAACGGTTCATCAAATGGATGAAACGCAGGAAGATCTTCGAGACGGAGCGCGATCCCAGTATCGATCCCTTCGGTGTAGAGAAGAAAGGCGTACCCACCATGGGTGGCATTATCATCATTGTGAGCATCCTCGTACCCGTCATTCTGTTAGGACGCATACGCAACACCTACCTGATCCTGATGATCGCCACTACCGTCTGGCTCGGATTCTTAGGATTCCTCGACGACTATATCAAGATATTCAAGCGCAATAAAGACGGGTTGAAGGGTAAGTACAAGATCATTGGCCAGATAAGCATCGGCTTCATCGTAGGACTGACGCTCTGGCTGAGTCCGGACGTACTCGTACGCGAGAACGTCAATGTGCAACAGGAGCAGGAAATCGTCGTGAAGCATAAGAAGGAGGCGGTAAAGTCGTTGCAGACCACCATCCCATTCATCAAGAACCACAACCTGAACTACTCGAAGGTCATGGGATTCTGCGGCAAATATGCGGTAGCAGCAGGATGGGTGCTGTTTGTACTGATGACTATCCTCGTGGTGACGGCTGTGTCGAACGGTGCCAACCTCAACGACGGTATGGATGGCATGTGTGCTGGTAACTCCGCCATCATTGGCGTCGCCTTGGGAATCCTGGCCTATGTGTCGTCCCACATCGGCTATGCCTCGTATTTCGACATCATGTATATCCCCCACTCTGAGGAACTTGCGATCTTCCTTTGTGCATTCGTGGGAGCCATGATCGGTTTCCTCTGGTACAACGCCTTCCCGGCTCAGGTGTTTATGGGCGACACCGGCTCTCTAACCATTGGCGGTATCATCGGTGTCTGTGCCGTCATCATCCACAAGGAACTGTTGTTGCCTATCCTCTGCGGCATCTTCTTCGTGGAAAGCCTGAGCGTGATCATACAGACCCAGTGGTTCAAGATACAAAAACGGAAAGGCAAGCGTGTCCGCGTGTTCCGGGCGACGCCGATCCACGACACTTTCCGTAAACTCGACTCCCAGTTGGACGCCACCAGCACCTATATCCTGAAGAGCTGGCCCCACCGTCCGTTCCATGAGTCAAAGATTACCATCCGCTTCTGGATTACCACCATTATCCTGGCGGCACTGACGATTATCACCTTGAAGATGCGATAGAATATGAAAAGAATCGTAATATTAGGAGCAGGAGAGAGCGGCGCTGGAGCCGCCGTCCTCGCTAAGAAAGAAGGCTTCGACGTGTTCGTGTCCGACATGTCGAAGATTGCCGACAAGTACAAGATGATGCTTGACGACCGCCATATCGAGTGGGAAGAGGGGCACCATACGGAAGAAAAAATCCTGAATGCCGACGAGATCATTAAGAGTCCCGGCATCCCCGACACGGCTCCGATGATTGTCAAGATCAAGGAGAAAGGCATCCATATCATCAGTGAGATCGAATTCGCTGGCCGATACACCAACTCGAAGATGATCTGCATCACGGGATCGAATGGTAAGACCACTACGACCTCCCTGATCTACCATATCTTCAAGGAGGCCGGCTATGATGCCGGACTGGCGGGAAACATCGGTAACTCACTCGCCCTGCAAGTGGCTGAGGACCCACATGAATACTATATCATCGAACTCAGTTCCTTCCAGTTGGACAATATGTATGACTTCCGCGCCAACATCGCCATCCTGCTGAACATCACGCCCGACCACCTCGATCGCTACGGTTTCGAGATGCAGAACTACGTGGATGCGAAGATGCGTATTATCCAGAACCAGACACCTCAGGATGCCTTCATCTACTGGGCCGATGATCCCATCATCCAGCGCGAGTTAAAGAAGTACGACATCCAGGCCGTACAATATCCTTTCTCCGAACTGAAAGAGAAAGGGGTGATCGGCTATATTGAGGAAGGCCAGTATAAGATTGAGAAGCCCGAGCCGTTTAACATGGAACAAGAGAGCCTCAGTCTGACGGGCAAGCATAACATCTACAACTCCCTCGCCGCAGGTATCGCCTCCGACGTGGCAGGTATCAAGAAAGAAGAGATCCGCAAGAGCCTTAGCGACTTCCCCGGTGTGGAGCACCGTCTGGAGAAGGTCTGTGTGGTACGCGGTGTACAATATATCAACGACTCGAAGGCTACTAATGTCGATGCATGCTGGTATGCCCTGGAGGCCATGAAGACAAAGGTCATCCTCATCATCGGTGGCAAGGATAAAGGCAACGACTACGAGCCCATCAAGCCGCTGGTAAGGGAAAAATGCTCTGGCATCGTCTATCTTGGCGCCGACAACCAGAAGTTGCACGACAATTTCGACAATATGGGCATCCCCGTGCGCGACACCCACTCGATGAAGGAATGCATGAAGGCTTGCTATGAGATGGCCAAGCCGGGTGAGACCGTCCTTCTCTCACCTTGCTGCGCCTCGTTCGACCTTTTCAAGAACATGGAGGACCGCGGAGAACAATTCAAGGAACTGGCAAGAAGTTTATGAACAAAAAGATAGGCAACATCTTCAAGGGAGACAAGGTTATCTGGATGGTATTCTTCTTCCTCTGTATGATCAGCATCGTCGAAGTCTTCTCGGCTTCGAGCAACCTGACATACAAGAGCCAGAACTATATCAGTCCGATAGCATTCCACGCTGGTACGATCTTGGCGGGAGCCGTTGTGGCAGTGCTCACGCTCAATATCCCATGCAGGTATTTCAAGTTGCTGACGCCTTTCTTGTTGATTATCTCTGGTATCACTCTTCTCTGGGTGCTTGTCGGTGGGGAGTCCATCAACGGTGCCAACCGCGTAATCTCCCTGCCTGGTGGCATCACATTCCAGCCCTCAGAGATCGCGAAGGGCACGATGGTACTCATTACGGCACAGATCCTCAGTGCCATGCAAAGAGAGGAGGGAGCAGACAAAAAAGCCTTCAAATATATCCTATTCATTGTCGTACCAACGGCGGCATTGATAGGCATGGAGAACCTCTCGACAGCAGTCCTTCTTCTAACCGTCATCTTCCTCATGATGTTCATTGGAAGAGTGCCTATGATCCAGTTGGGAAAACTATTAGGGGCAGCCGTCTTCCTGGTCGCCGTCTTCCTGACACTGGTACTCACATTGGGAAGTATCGGGGACAATCAGGAAGACAGTAAGCAGACGACCGAGGCTGTCAGTGGGGAGACAGACACCAAGGTCATCAAGGGCGGTGGCGTCTTCCATCGCTTTGTCACGTGGCGTAACCGTATCGTGAAGCACCTTGACAAGAAGGACATTGCGCCCGACGAATACGATCTGGACAAAGACGCGCAGGTGGCCCATGCAAACATCGCCATAGTGTCAAGCAACATCATCGGCAAAGGTCCTGGCCAGTCCGTTGAGCGCGACTTCCTGTCGCAAGCCTTCTCTGACTTCATCTTCGCCATCGTCATAGAGGAATTAGGCATCATCGGTGCATCGTTCGTGGTATTACTTTACATCGTTCTACTCTATCGTACGGCACGCATCGCCAGTCGCTGTGAAAACAACTTCCCCGCTTTCCTGGCCATGGGACTTGCACTTCTGCTCGTCATACAAGCCAGTTTCAATATGCTGGTGGCCGTTGGTATCGCTCCCGTGACAGGCCAGCCCCTACCCCTTATCAGTAAAGGCGGTACTTCCACCATCATCAACTGCGCCTATATTGGCGTCATTCTCAGTGTGAGCCGGTCGGCCAAAAAAAGGATGCAAAAAATGGCAGTAAAAGAAATATAATTTGTAATTTTGCACGCAAAATAAAATAGGTATGAGTAAAGCAATAAGAGTCATCATCAGCGGAGGCGGAACTGGCGGGCATATTTTCCCTGCCATCTCAATAGCAAACGCCATCAAGGCCTTGTGTCCCGAGGCAGAGATCCTATTCATAGGAGCACTGGGCCGTATGGAGATGCAGCGCGTACCCGCCGCTGGCTATGAGATCAAGGGACTGCCCATCCGGGGGTTCTTCCGACCTCTGTGGAAGCCCGCCAATATCGGGGTTGCCATCGATTATCTGAAAAGCAAATGGATGGCCAAGAAACTTTTGCGCGAGTTCCAGCCCGACGTGGCTGTAGGTGTCGGTGGCTATGCGAGTGCAGCCGCGCTGGGAGCCGCCAACAGCCTGGGAATCCGCACGCTCATACAAGAGCAGAACAGTTATGCTGGTCTGGCCAATAAGAATCTGGCTACCAAAGCAGAGAGGATATGCGTCGCATACGAAGGTATGGAACGATTCTTCCCTGCTGAAAAGATTATCCTGACAGGCAACCCTGTCAGGCAGAACCTGCTCGAGACGACTATCACTCGCGAAGACGCCATAAGAAGCATGGGGCTTGATCCGACGAAAAAGACCATCCTGCTCGTTGGCGGAAGTTTAGGAGCCCGTACAATCAATGAGAGCGTGCTCCAACACTTAGGACTTGTCAAATCGACCGACATACAGTTCATCTGGCAGACTGGCAAATACTACAGTGCCGAGATTGCAGAGAGACTGAAAGGGCAGACCATCCCGAACCTGAAGGTTACGGACTTCATCACTGATATGGGAGCCGCCTACAAGGCAGCCGACCTTGTCATCAGCCGTGCCGGTGCCAGCAGCATCTCAGAGTTCTGCCTCATTGGAAAGCCTGTGATTCTCGTGCCGAGTCCTAACGTGGCAGAGGATCATCAGACCAAGAATGCGCTGGCGCTCTCAACCAAGGATGCAGCCATCTATGTCAAGGATGCCGAAGCGCCGTCAACACTGCTACAGATCGCCATCGAGACAGTACAGGACGCAGACAAACTAAAGTCGCTGAGTGAGAACGTAAAGAAACTCGCACTTCCCAACTCAGCCACAATCATCGCCAAAGAAGTCATTAAATTAGCAAAATGAATATAAACGCTATCAAAGCAGTCTATTTCGTAGGGGCTGGTGGAATAGGAATGAGTGCTATCGCCCGCTACTTCTTGAAGAAAGGACTTGTCGTCGCCGGTTATGACAAGACCCCCTCCGACCTAACCCGACAGTTGGAGAAGGAGGGCATGCTCATCCACTACGAAGAAAACCTTGATGAGATTCCACATGTCTGTAAACAGAAAGAGGACTGTCTTGTCATCTATACGCCAGCCATTCCAGAAAGCCACAAGGAACTGACGTTCTTCCGTACGAACGGCTTTGAGATCCAGAAGCGAGCCCAAGTGCTTGGTGCACTGACACAGGCCCATAAGGGACTATGCGTGGCCGGTACCCACGGTAAGACGACCACCTCCACGATGTGCGCCCATATCATGCACCAGAGCCATCTGGACTGTAATGCCTTCCTCGGAGGTATCTCAAAGAACTATGGCACGAACTATATACTCTCTGACTCCGACTATGTAGTCATCGAAGCCGACGAGTTCGACCGCTCCTTCCACTGGCTCCGCCCTTGGATGAGTGTGATCACCGCCACAGACCCAGACCATCTGGACATCTATGGTACAAAGGAGGCCTACCTGGAGAGTTTCCGCCACTATACGGAACTCATCCAGCCAGGTGGTGCCCTGATCATCCACCGCGACCTGGAAATGAAAGAGCACCTGCAAGACGGTGTCAAACGATATGACTATAGTCTGACTGAGGGAGATTTCCACGCAGAGAATATCCGCATCGAAAACGGAGAAATAACCTTCGACTTCATCTCGCCCATCGAGAACGTGAGGAATGTCGATTTAGGCCAGCCGGTTCCCATCAACATCGAGAACAGCATCGCCGCCATGGCAATGGCACAACTCAACGGATGTACTGCGGAAGAACTAAAATACGGCATGAGGACATACGCCGGCGTGGACCGTCGCTTTGACTTCAAGATCAAGACCGACAGGTTGGTGTTCCTCAGCGACTATGCTCACCATCCCAAGGAGATATACCAGAGTGCCAAAAGCATCCGGGAACTTTACAAGGACAGGCATATCACTGCCATTTTCCAACCGCACCTCTATACCCGTACACGCGACTTCTATAAGGAATTCGCAGAGGCGCTGAGCCAATTGGACGAGGTCATTCTCACAGAAATCTATCCTGCCCGCGAACAGCCCATCGAAGGCGTGACTTCCCAACTGATCTACGACAACCTGGCTCCTGGCGTGAAGAAAAGGATGATACGCAAGGACGAGGTTACCGATTTCATCAAGAGTCATGAGTTCGAGGTGCTGATCATCCTCGGTGCCGGCGACCTTGACAACCAGGTGCCTCAGATTACAAAGATACTCAATAGCAAGAAATAACTATAGCGAACAAATTATGTCCGTCAACTGGAAGAAGACCATTTTCGTAGTATGCGACATCGTCATCGCCGCCTATCTGCTGCTGGCCGTCACCGCGTTCAACAAACCCGATGCGAAGGCCACAGTATGCTCTGAGGTGAAAATTGACGTGGCGCAGAATATCGTCGATGGCTTCATGACAGCAGGCGAGATCAAGCGGATCCTCACAGAGAACAAGTGCTATCCGCTCTCCAAGCCAATGACGGACATCAATGCCCGCACCATCGAAGACTGCTTGAAGAGAAGTCCATTCGTGGAGAATGCCGAGTGCTTCAAGACCCAAAGAGGCACCGTCTGCATCTACGTCAAACAGCGGATACCCGTCGTACGGGTCATGGCCGACAATGGTGACAACTATTACATTGACACCCGCGGGAACCTCATGCCTGAGACGCGCTACGTCACTGACCAGATCATCGCCACAGGCACCATTAGCCGCAAGTACGCCCAGAAGACGCTGACACACGTGGCCAACCAGATCATACAGGACAAATTCTGGAAGAATCAGGTCGTACAGATCAACATCCTCAGCGACGGCTCCGTGGAAATCGTTCCACGCGTAGGAGAGCACGTCATCTATCTGGGCGCACCCGTCAATATCGAGAAGAAACTGGATCGCCTCCGGAAGTTCTACCTATACGGCCTGAACAAAGCAGGCTGGAACAAATACAACTATATCAACGTTGAGTTTGACAATCAGATTATCTGTAAGAGAAACAAAAGAAAAAAGTAAATAATATCATAAGAGATGGCAGCAAAGGAATTTATCGTAGCAATTGAACTCGGTTCATCCAAAATGACCGGAATCGCGGGACAAAAGAGTATCGACGGCAGCATCCAGGTACTGGCCGTCGTGAAGGAGGATGCCTCCTCATTCATCCGCAAAGGTGTGGTCTATAACATTGACAAGACCGCACAATGCCTCTCCAGTATCGTCAAAAAACTGGAGACTCAACTCAAGACTGAAATTACTCAGGTATATGTAGGCGTAGGAGGACAGTCCATCCGTAGCGTGAAGAACGTTATATGCAAAGACCTGCCCAGCGAGACGATTGTTACCCAGGACATGGTGATCGAACTGATGGACGAGAACAGGAACATGAAATACCAGGATCAGGAGATCCTCGATGCTGCTGTCCAGGAATACAAGGTGGGCAGTCAACTGCAACTTGACCCGGTGGGCATCCAGGCCACGCACCTGGAGGGCAATTTCCTCAATATCCTGGAGCGCAAGGCTTTCTATAAGAACCTGAACAAATGCTTCGAGACCGCTGGCATCAATGTCGCTGAGATGTATCTGGCTCCTCTCGCACTGGCAGACTGCGTGTTGACAGAGGCCGAAAGGCGCTCCGGCTGCGCACTCGTTGACCTGGGAGCCGACACGACCACCGTGTCCGTCTTCTCAAAGAATATCCTGCGCCACCTCGCCGTCATCCCCCTCGGCAGCAACAACATCACCAAGGATATCGCCACCCTGCAGATGGAGGAGGCTGACGCTGAGCGCATGAAACTGAAGTATGCCTCCGCATTTACCGACAACAATGAGATCGACAATGAACTGAAATACTCCATTGACCCGGAACGACAGATAGAGAGCCGTAAGTTCATTGAGATCGTCGAGGGCCGACTGGAGGAGATCATCGAGAACGTATGGTACCAGATACCCTCAGAATTCTATGACAAACTGCTGGGCGGCATCATCCTGACTGGCGGCGGATCGAACATGAAGAATATAGAGAAAGCCTTTGCCAACCACACCCATGTCGATAAGATCCGCATAGCCAAGTTCGTCACCCAGACCATCGTCTCCAACCACGAACTCATCAAGGCCCACGACGGCACGATGAACACGGTGCTCGGACTCTTGGCAAAGGGAGACATCAACTGCGCCGGCAACGCCATAGACCCGAACGGCGACCTCTTCGGTAACACTCAGAAGACCACGCAGCCTATTGACCGCAAGCCGCGCCAGGCTACGGAGACCGACCCAGGCGTGATCCGCACGCAACGCGAGAAGGAGCAGGCCGATGAGATCAAGCGCCGCCAGGAAGAGGAAGAAGAGCGCCTGAAGAAGGAAGAAGAAGCCAAGAAGAGAGAAGAGGAGGAGCGCATCCGCAAGGAGAACAGTTTCTGGAACAAGGCCCTGAAGGGCATTAAGCAATTCGGGAAGTCGATTGTCGAAGAAGAATAAGGGAATTAGACAGATAACAGAACACAGATAATAGTTTAGATTATGATTGACGATAACAATAACATCCAGATCCTTGACTTCGGTTCACCGGAGAAGGAACACAGCATCATCAAAGTGATTGGTGTTGGCGGTGGTGGTGGCAATGCCGTTAACCACATGTATCGCGAAGGTATTCACGATGTCACATTCGTGCTCTGCAATACCGACAACCAGGCGCTCAACGACTCGCCCGTGCCTGTCCACCTGCAACTGGGCAAGGAAGGACTGGGAGCAGGCAACAAGCCGGAGAAGGCGCGTCAGGCCGCTGAGGAGAGCATAGAAGACATCCGCACCATGCTCAGCGACGGCACCCGCATGACATTCATTACTGCCGGTATGGGCGGCGGCACTGGCACAGGCGCTGCCCCTGTCATTGCCAGGGTATCCAAGGAACTGGGCATCCTGACCGTCGGCATTGTCACCATCCCCTTCCGCTTTGAGGGCGACCGCAAGATCGACCAGGCACTCGATGGCGTCGAGGAGATGTCCAAGCATGTCGATGCCCTCCTGGTGATCAACAACGAGCGGCTTCGCGAGATCTACCCGGAGTTGTCTGTCCTCGATGCCTTCGGCAAGGCTGACGACACCCTGAGCGTGGCCGCCAAGAGTATCGCAGAGATCATCACCGTCCACGGACTGATCAACCTCGACTTCAACGACGTGAAGACCGTCTTGAAGGATGGTGGCGTGGCCATCATGTCAACAGGCTACGGCGAGGGCGAAGGACGCGTGAAGAAGGCCATCGAAGACGCCCTGAACTCCCCGTTGCTCAACGATAATGACATCTTCAACTCCAAGAAGATCCTGCTCAGCATCTCGTTTGCCGGCTCAAAGGATGGACAGTCGTCACTCATGATGGAGGAGATGAACGATGTCAACGACTTCATGGCGAAGTTTGGCAACGACTTCGAGATCAAGTGGGGACTTGCCACTGATATCGAACTGGGCAAGAAGGTGAAGGTCACCATCCTTGCCACCGGCTTTGGCATCGAGAATGTCGATGGCATGGGCAGCCACCTCAGGAAGCAAAGTCAGGAAGAACTGAACCGCATAGCGGCCGAACAGGAGAGGGCAGCACAGAAGCAAGACCGCCGTAACCGCTACTACGGAGGCGAGAGTGCCACCAGGCGCTACAAGCGCCGTCCGAACATCTACCTCTTCCGCCCGGAGGACCTGGACAACGACGACGTGATCTCCGCCGTGGAATCCACGCCGACCTACAAGCGCACCAGGGAGATCCTCGACAGCATCAACAGCCAGGCCAATGGAGAGGACCTCAGCGATGCAGACGAGACGACCGCCACGCCTCAGGAGCCGGTCCAGGGTACCATCAAGTTCTTCTCGTAAAGCCTGCTGAACATGCCAAAGGAGCGGAAAGGTCATCGGATAGAGTATGATGTCCACGAGACGCCCAACCCACGCGGTGGCGAGACCACCTATCATGCCCGCCGCGTCAGTAGGGTGATGGAGGAGAAGGCCTTCATTGAGCATATCAGCGAATACACGATTATCTCCGAGGGACTGTATGCGCTGGTGACGAAGACACTGATGGACGAGATCCCCGAGCAGTTGCTCGACGGGCGCGACGTACATATCAAGGGCCTCGGCACATTCTACCTGAAGGTCAGGATGAAGCAGAAATACGTCACCGACCCAGGGGCCATCACGGCCCGCCAACTGGAGGTGGAGGGCATCGGCTTCACGCCCGACAAGGAGTTCAACAAGCGCGTCCGCACGGCACAGGTCTTTTTCGAGCGCAGGGAGAACAGTGGTTCGCTGCCTGTGAAGATGACGGATATCATCGTCAGGATGACGGACTACTGCAAGAAGCACCACTCCTTCACCGAGCGCACCCTGCAGTCGCTGTTCAGCCTGTCGAGATACAAGGCCAACCAGATCTGCAACCAACTGGTGGAAGGCGAGTATGCCAAGTTCACCCGCACCAAAGAGGGAAATACCTATCACTACCATCGCGTAGGGGTCGAATAGTCTGCCGTTTCCATCACGCATAGTCCCTTCAGCAGAAGACTAACCCGCTCATCCTGAGCCGCTTCCGCTGAAGGGACTTTTCATGTCCTACTTCTTCACCACGCGATAGACATTGCCGTACTCCGTGTGCTCCGACTTCCAGCCCAGGCGCCTCATCACCTTGCCCATCTCCGACTGTGACATGCTGCGCATCAGCGCATGGTTGTGACTGGCGAGTTCCTTGATGATGTCCGCCGCGCTCAGCGACCAGCAGTCCTCACCCTCCCCCGGCTGCCGGAAGAAAGTACCCACGAGTTTCTCCACAGGCGAGAGCACACGGTAGGCACGGTTGTGCTCCTCCATCTGCCGCTCATCATCCTTCGAGAAGAAGCAGGGCTCCCCACCCTCCACCTCCTGGAGCAGTTGGGCATAGAGTTGGTCGTGGCAGATACCCTCCACATTGATCAGTCCCTCGGGCTCCACCACCAGGAAGCGGCGCGAGCCGGTGGGATCCGTCAGCAGTTCACGGCAGTTGCTCGTACCCACGAACGAGGCGATGCGCGGCAGACGGTTGAAGTTCTTCTTATAGGCCCCGATGAAACTCGGCTTCAGCGTCTGCATCAGCGATTTCAGTTCTGGCATCTTCTTGCGGGGCTCCTTGTCGAACTCGTCCATGTTGATCAGCGCGAACTCCACCATCTTCCGCTGGGCATTGCCCTTCGTGGATAGCGAGAAGTCGTCAGTATAGTAGTCACGGAGCGTCCTGGGCAGCAGTTCGCGGAGGAAGGTGCTCTTGTGGAGTCCCTGCTGGGGCGACACGATCAGCAGCATCACGGCATTGGCATGCATGGGATCCCAGTGGAGCCACTGCGCCACCACCCCACGGAGCCAGATGCGTCCCAGCCGCAGGAAATAGGGGTCTGCCGACACGCGCCGCAGCAGGTCGTCGGCATAGTCACGCTCACCGTCCCACTTCCCGCGCACACTATTCAGGTAGGCAGTGACGGGGTGATAGTCCTTGGCAAACTCCGACTCCACGAAGCGCTTCACCTGACTGTCCAGACAGAAGATTCCCGCATCGGCCACCTCGTTGGCGATCGAGTTCAGTTCCCTCTTGTCGATGATCTTCCACGTCCCCTCAGCCTTCCGACGGTACTCATAGACGTCAGTCACCACGTTGTGGCACATCTCCCACGTCGCACGTACATAGTCTTTCATCTCATACTGCGGACGGAGGTAGGCCATCTGACGGTCGCGATACTTCGACTCCTTGTCGGTCTTCTGCTTCTGCAACTGCTGGCGCAGCAGACCGTTCTGTTCCTTCAACTCTGCAAGGTACGTACTGTTATTCAGCACCTCGCGAAAACCTCTCATGACATTCATCATAGTCTTTTCGTTTGTTCTAAATGTGATTTTGATCTCGTTTCCGGGTGCAAAGATACAACCATAAACCACTGATTTCCAAGCAAAACTAATCCTAAATGAAGGTCCTTTCCGAAAGTTTATAGGGAGCCTCTATTCTTTCCTGAGAGCCTACATCACATTCCCAAAGAGCCACTTTAGCATCATTTGACAATTGTCAAACGTTCTTTTTACAATTGTAGTTTAATCGTTCGACAATTGTCAAATTGCTTTTTGAGACCCCTGTGAAATACTCAAGTGTCACGAAAAACATCCCTTCAGCCGATCCGCCTGAAAATCAGCCCATTACCCCCCGGCTGAAAGGAATAATGATTCTACCAGAAAATATGTATCTTTGCAGCCAGAAGAATAAAAGAGAATTAATCATTAGAATACTCTACTTCATCAAAACGGGATTTATGAGGTATGATGATTGCCGTCTTGTAACTTCGCCTTAATGAAATCCTGAATATCGTTTGTAGATACGTTATATATAGGAGATAACGTCTCAAATTGATTATCTTTAGAGAAATATTCACCATTTGTAATCATTGCAAGCAGGTTTTTCTGCTTCAATTTATGACCAGAATGCTCCAACGCAATGGGAATCAACTCTTTAATATCAACACCACTTTTTAAGTTACTGCATCAAACAATTCTGAAGTCTGCGGTGCCAAACCTTTCATCACGCAGCCAATTTCTTGTTAAGTTCGCGAGTAACCATTGACTTGACATAAGCGCCCTACAATCCTCCGGCCAGTTACCAGCCAGCGACAGAATGCGATTACACCTTATTCAAAATATACAAACTAACGGTACAGGTCTTTGAGCACGGCCACAGACTTGAGTTCAGGGAAATCCGTGAGGTGGAGGCGGTAATAGGTCAGGGCGACTTCGAGAAGGCGGTTGCGCTCCTGGTGGGACATACGGAAAAGGTGCATCGTGGAGTAGTCCATGCGCATCATCAGTTGTACCTTCTCCGCATCTTCAGGCTGCAGGAAATCACGATGGAGGGGAGGAACTGTACAGAAGACACTCTCACGGAGATCGAAAAAGTCGCCAAGGGCAAAGTCCTCTAAGTTCGGATAGAATCCGAGGAAACGGCTGAGTCGCATCAGGAACACCAGATGGAAATTGGCAAAGCGGTCTTCCTGGCTGTCCAGCCACTGGATGCTGTTGACCACATAGTCGAACAACGGCTCGTTCTGCTGCTCGGAACGGAGGGCATAATAGAGGAACTCCGCCACGAAGAGCGAGATGGACAGTTTCTGCGGCTCGAAAGGAATGGAGACGAAGGGACAGGACAGGCGGATATCCCTCAGTTTCTGCAGTTGTACCTTCGGGCGCACGTCAGCCTCAATCTCCAGCATCGTCAGGGGCTGGAAGAACTGCTTTTTCATCTTCGACTTCGACGATTTCGGGATGCTGACGATAAACGAGAGTCGGCCATGACTCTTGGTGAACATATCAACAATGATACGGGTCTCACCATACTTGAGGGAATGCAGTACTATCGCTTGAGTCTTCGTCAACATAGGGTGCAAAGATACGACAAAAAGTTGAGAGGGGAGAGTTGAGAGGGGAGAGTTTTTGTATTTAGGTAGTTAAATAACGTTAATTGTTGAGTAATTCTCAACTCCCCACTCTCAACTCTCAATTAAAAGTAGTACCTTTGCACCCGCAAAAATATAGACGGTCCCTTCGTCTATCGGTTAGGACGAGAGATTTTCATTCTCTAAAGAGGAGTTCGACTCTCCTAGGGACTACATATTAAATCTGTCATCTGCACAGCCAAGTGCTACCTGTCGTCAGGCAGGGACAAGGTGGCGGAAGCCCGCAAGGGCTGCTCAGGGCAGTCGTAGAGATATAAGACCCACAGGCTTTTGTAAAATTAAAAAATTAAAAATTAAAAAATTAAAATGGCAAATCACAAATCATCCGTGAAGAGAATCCGCCAGACAGAAAAGAGGGCGCTTCACAACCACTACTACGCAAAGACCATGCGCAACGCCGTCCGCAAGTTGCGTGCTATGACCAACAAGGAAGAGGCAGCCTCTCTGTATCCGAAGGTGCAGAAGATGCTGGACAAGTTGGCAAAGACCAACATCATCCACAAGAACAAGGCAGCAAACCTGAAGTCAAGCCTTGCCAAGCACATCAACAAACTTGGATAATCACTACCCAAGATAACGACAAGACCGCAGTCCTTCTGGATTGCGGTCTTCTTTTTTGTAGTTTTTTAGCAGATAAACTATGTTTATCTGATTTTTTTTTACTACCTTTGCAACCAATTAGCAAAATACGAAGAAATGACAGAAGAACAACTGAACCAAGAGCAAAACTATTCAGCGAGTAACATCCAGGTGCTCGAAGGTCTGGAAGCCGTGCGAAAGCGCCCAGCCATGTATATCGGTGACATCAGCGAGAAAGGTCTCCACCATCTGGTCAACGAGACAGTCGATAACTCTATCGACGAAGCCATGGCAGGCTTTTGTACACATATCGAAGTAACGATCAATGAAGATAACAGTATTACCGTACAAGACAACGGACGAGGCATCCCCGTCGATGAGCATGAGAAGATGCACAAGTCGGCCCTGGAGGTCGTCATGACCGTGCTGCATGCTGGCGGTAAGTTTGACAAGGGGTCCTACAAGGTATCCGGTGGTCTGCACGGCGTGGGCGTCAGTTGTGTGAACGCCCTCTCCACCCACATGATGTCGCAGGTATTCCGCAATGGGCATATCTACCAGCAGGAATATGAGAAGGGTAAGCCCCTCTACGACGTGAAGATCGTGGGTGATACCGATCAGACAGGTACCCGCCAGCAGTTCTGGCCCGACCCCACCATCTTCACGACAACGGAATACAAGTACGACATCATTGCCCGCCGCATGCGCGAACTGGCCTACCTGAACGCAGGCATTACCATCACGCTGACTGACCTGCGCCCCGACGAGGAAGGCAACCTCAGGCAACCAGAGGTGTTCCACGCCAAGGAAGGACTGAAGGAATTCGTGCGCTACGTCGATCGTCACCGTCAGTCGATTATCGGCGAACCCATCTGCCTCAAGACAGAGAAAGACGGCGTGCCCATCGAGGTGGCCCTGCTCTATAACAGCGACTACTCGGAGAATATCCACTCCTACGTCAATAATATCAACACGATAGAGGGAGGTACCCACCTGACAGGCTTCCGCATCGCCCTGGCACGTACCTTAAAGAAGTATGCCGACGAGGATGACCAGTTGCGCAAGCAGATTGAGAAGGCCAAGATCGAGGTGGCACAGGATGACTTCCGCGAGGGTCTTACGGCCATCATCTCCGTGAAGGTGGCCGAACCACAGTTCGAGGGCCAGACCAAGACGAAACTGGGCAACTCCGAGGTAAACGGTGCCGTGCAGAAGGCTGTCGGCGAGGCGATGACAAACTATCTGGAGGAGCATCCGAAGGAGGCCCACACCATCTGTGAGAAGGTCATCCTGGCTGCCACAGCGCGTATCGCTGCCCGCAAGGCGCGTGAGAGTGTACAGCGCAAGAACCCGATGACGGGCGGTGGCCTGCCAGGCAAACTGGCTGACTGCTCCAACAAGGATCCCAAGGACTGCGAGATATTCCTCGTCGAGGGTGACTCCGCAGGCGGCTCCGCCAAGCAGGGTCGCGACCGTCACTTCCAGGCCATCCTGCCCTTGCGCGGTAAGATCCTGAATGTGGAGAAGGTGCAGTGGCACCGTGTGTTCGAGGCTGAGTCAGTAATGAACATCATCCAGTCGATAGGCGTCCGCTTCGGCGTTGATGGTGAAGACTCCAAGGAGGCCAACATCGACAAACTGCGCTACGACAAGATCATCATCATGACCGATGCCGACGTCGATGGCTCTCACATCGACACGCTGATCATGACACTCTTCTACCGTTTCATGCCCCAGGTCATCCAGGGCGGACACCTCTATATCGCCACCCCGCCACTCTACAAATGTACCTACAAGAAGCAGTCGGAATATTGCTACACGGAGCAGCAGCGTCAGGCCTTCATCGACAAGTACGTGGCTGGCAACGGTGACGACAAGGCACTCCACACACAGCGCTACAAAGGTCTTGGCGAGATGAACCCCGAGCAACTCTGGGAGACCACCATGAATCCGGAGAACCGCCTGCTGAAGCAGGTGACTATCGAGAATGCTGCCGAGGCAGACGAGATATTCTCCATGCTGATGGGCGACGATGTGGAGCCCCGACGAGAGTTCATCGAGAAGAACGCCACATACGCTAATATCGACGCATGATATTAGAACATCACACAAAATGAAAATCGGGCTGCAAACAGGCAGCCCGATTTTCATTATAGTAACATGCACAGCACTATCCGCAGTGGAAATACTGGTTCACGAGTTTAAGGACTTCCTCAGGATAGTTCTCGATATTCTTACGAAGCGTCTTGTCGTCGAAAGCACGGAGTTGAGCGATGATACCGTCGATCATCGCAGGTGAGAACACCCCGTGCTCCTCAAATGCCTTGCGCTGGCGATCCAGACAGTCGGCAGAAGCGACGCATGAGTCAGGCAACTGTGCAAGGGTAGCCAGACGGTCCGCATTTTCTGCCGCGTGGATATTCACATTCACGTATGTTTTCTCTGCCACTTCGAGGGCATCCTGCATCTCGAAGCCATGCCTACAGGCCACGCAAAGGCCAGCAAGTAACTGGTAGAGATCAGCGCTGCCATCGGGCGAGCGCATCTCAACCGTTTGCTTAATGCTCGTGTCATAGTTGGTTTCCGGCTCCAGCGGGTTTGCCGCATGGCACATATCGACATCAGCCGCCCAGCCAAGGGGCACACGGACGAGTACCGAACGGTTCCTGTCACCCCAACATACATTCGTCGGTGCTTCCTGATGGGGCACCAGACGGAAATAACTGGTAGGATTCTTATTGCCGAAGGCGGTAATAGCAGGAGCCAGGTCCATCATACCGGCAATCATCTTGCGCGCACTCTCAGAGAGCACACCCCCAGCCAGCATCTGATTCCTGCCATCTTTCATCATCCGCATGTGGATGTGCAGGCCAGAGCCGGCCTTGCCTGTGGTTATCTTCGGAGCAAAGGTTACGTCATAGCCCAACTCGTATGCCAGGTTACGGATGACCCATTTAGCCACCATCAACTGGTCTGCCGCCTGCTCCACTGGCACTGGCAGGAACTCAATCTCGTTCTGTTCATAGTTTTTCCCGTCAAGGGAGAAATTACCCACCTCGGAGTGTCCATATTTAATCTGCCCGCCAGCCTGTGCGATATATTGCATACAACGGGTGCGGAACTCATTGGCCTTGGCGTAAGGGGCTGACTCATGATAGCCGCGCTGATCCTGAGCAGGGAACACGCCCTCGTCGTCGCTGATCACGTAATATTCCAACTCCCCCATCGCCTGGAATTCCATGCCCGTCACCTCCGTAAAGGCCACAGCCGCCTTGTGGAGCGTATGCTCTGGAGACGACTCCAGGGGATGACCGTCTTTGTCAAAGAAAGAACAAAGCATTGTCACCGTTGGAATTTCAGCAAAGGGATCGACGAAAGCCGTGCGGAAACGAGGCAGCACGTAGAGATCACTACTTCCTGCCTGGATAAACGAGAAGAGGCTGGAGCCATCAACACGCTCACCACAGGTAAGAATAGTATCGAGATAGTCGAGGTCGTTGATCACGAAGTTAAGTGTCTTCAACTTCCCGTCTCCACCAGGATACATAAAGTTGACCATACGGATGTCATGCTTCACGATGTAGTCAATGATGTCGGCCTTCGTGAACTCTGCCGACGGCTTCTCGAGCGCCGCCACGATAAGGTTGGCATTCAGAATAAGATGTCTGTTGTCCATAAATACAATAGTTGTTTTGAAGTTTGCAGTTAAATTTGCCGCAAATATACAAAATATTTTCAGAATTATACGTGGATAATTCAGTTTTTTTATGTAAGTTTGCACCATGAAATGGGTTCCACTGCTCTGGCTGATGGTCATGCCGTGCCTGGCGCAGACCTTTGCACCGCGGGAAGAAAACGGTTTCTCACTGCGCAAGGAGCACGACAGCCTATACTGGCTCAACGACTGGCGCCTGCCCTACCCCATCTATCAGTTCCAGACAGGCGACGTGGATGGTGACGGCCGTATCGACGCGATGGTGGGTGTGATAAAAGCGACGAGATATTTCCCCGAGAAAGGACGTCGGCTCTTTATCTTCAAGCAGGTGAATGGAAAGGCGCGCCCCCTCTGGCTCGGATCGAAACTGGGCGGTAACCTGCAGGACTTCCGTTTCATCAACGGCCATATCCGTAGTCTGGAGAAAGCAGAACGACTCTATGTGGTGGCCGACTACAAATGGGGCGGCTTCGGTATGACCTTCGACCACTATATTATAAAAGGTGTAGATCAAGAAACAGCAACTAAATACTTTAGCCAATGAGAACAAAGACTTTCCTCGCAGCATGCCTCGCGCTGATGATAGCAGCATGCAGCCAGAAAACAAGTGTGGTGTCAGTACCCGTATCATCCATCGACGTGGAGCAACTGCTCGACAGTATCGACTACAACATGGATGTCACGGGGCTCTCCATCGGTGACCTGCGCGTACTCCGTAATGCGCCTCTCGCCCGTCAGGGATTCCCCTTCAAGGATTCTTATCTCCGCGGTGTCTATGAGCGTACGACCTGGTATGACTCGCTGATGTGGGAATTCGACGCACAGACGGATTTCAGCAAGGTCGTAGAAAAGGAAGGAGAGACGTGGCGCGACTATTACTACCGTGCCAGTCGGGAGACGGGAATGGTGAAATATACCCAAGAAGAACTGGACTTCATGGAACGTCTGAAGGCACGTGAGGAAGAACTGAAGAAACTGAACTTCGACGTGCCCGAGGAACTGCGCGTAAACATGCAGAACCTCATCAACCCCACGCAGTTGAAAGACTTTGACTCACTGCTCTGCCAGCGACTGGCCCAGGACGGTTTCGTCATCGTGCCCGCAGGCCATGAACAGTTGTTCCACGTCTATGAGCAGAACGACTATAACACGTTCCCCAGTTTCGTGACTACCGACCTCTACCTACAACTCTACCACCTCTACTTCGACTGCATGCTGCGCGAACTGGAGGAGACGACGCTGCTAAAACTGATGACCGACTTCACACACGATATGTTCAATGCCACGCACCAGATGTATATGAAGATCGGACTCAATGAGGACGACCAGCGGATGGCCCGCCACAACGCAGCCTTCTTCTGCATCGCCAACAAACTCTTCACAGGTGAGTATTGCGGTATCGACGAGGAGATCGAACTGGCCAAGCCCGAGGTAGAGAGGGTGATGGCCGCCAAAGACGATATGACCCCGTTCTTTATGGACCACCGTGGAGTGACCTTCCCCTTCAGCCTGTTCCGGGCCCGTGGCCACTACACCCGCAGTGAGGCGCTGAAGCGCTACTTCCGTGGCATGATGTGGTTGCAGACCGCTCCCTTCGGCATGGACAACCGCGAAGAACTCAAGGAGGCCATCATGATAGCCCTCGCCCTGAAGAATAGTGACGCTGCACGACAGAAGTACGACAAACTGAACAACCTCATCACCTTCCTGATGGGCAAGCCCGACAATGTCAGTATCCTACAGGTATTAGAGGAAGTAGAGAAGACTGGCAAGTACCTGGATATCCTCGACGATGAAGCAGCGCTCGACAAAATCGAGAAGGCCATCAAGGAGGCAGGCAACAAGCAGATACGCATCTCCCCGAAGTTCGAGAAGAGCAGCCATGTGAAGGTCTGCATCATGCCTCAGCGCTACCAGCCTGATGCAGAGGTACTGCAGGAAATGGTCGATAACGAAAACAAGCCGACGCAGCGCGCTACCCCGAAGGGACTCGACTTCTTTGCTGCCATGGGCGTCTCCCCAGCAGAACAGATCCTCATCGAAGAGGGACAGAAATGGAAGGGCTTCAAGGGTGCACTGGACAACATGAAGGAGCGCATGGGCAAGATCGACTGGAACGAGACCATCGCCACCCAGTGGATGAACACGCTGAAAACCATCTACACCAAGGATAAGAGTGCCAAACTGCCCTACTTCATGGTTACCCCCGAATGGGACAAGAAAGACCTGAACGCCATGCTTGCCTCCTGGGCCGAACTGAAGCACGACGCCATCCTTTACGCCAAACAGCCCTTCGGAGCCGAGTGCGGCGGTGGTGGCATCCCCGAGCCACTGACCAAAGGCTATGTGGAACCGAACACGGCATTCTGGAAGAAGGCCATCGAACTGCTGGAGAATACCCAGAAACTGCTGAAGGAACAGGACATGCTGACAGACAAGATCAAGAATGCCACCAATAGGATCCATGAGGAGGCCGAGTTCCTGTTGCGCGTCAGTGAGAAGGAACTGGCAGGTACAGCCCTCACGGATGAGGAGTACGACCAGATTAAGTGCATCGGTTCTACCTTCGAGAACATCTCCCTCGACCTGATCCGCCAGCCCGACCAGTTCCTGGACGGTTGGTCGAACGTAGAAGGTGCCGACAAGAAGGTAGCCCTCGTGGCTGATGTATATACCGCCAATTCTGATAACAACCCGGAAAAATCCATCCTCTTCGAAGCCGTCGGCAATGCTGACGAGATCTTCGTCGTGGTGGAGATTGACGGCTATCTCTACCTGACACGCGGCGCCGTACTGAGTTATCGCGAGTTTACCCAGCCTATCGACATGCCACGACTGACCGACGAGGAATGGCAGGAGCAGTTGGAGAAGAACCCGCAGAAGGGCATACCTGAATGGATGAAGCGCATTATCATCAATCTGAAGAAAAAGCCGGAAGTGAATGAGGAGTTCTTCTATAGTTCTGGCTGTTAGTCTGTTTTTGAGTTCCTCGGCAGATGCCGGGGAACTCAACATCATCCTGACTGGTGATATCCTGCTCGACCGTGGAGTACGACAGGTAATAGAACACCGCGGAGCCGACCATCTCTTTTCGCAGGGCATCGACTCCGTGTTTCGTTCTGCCCAGGTCGTCGTAGGCAATCTGGAGTGCCCTGCCACGAAGATTGAAGCCCCTGTCTTCAAACAGTTTATCTTCCGTGGGGAACCAGAATGGCTGACCACCCTGAAGAGACACGGCATCACCCACCTGAATCTGGCCAACAACCACTCCATCGACCAGGGACGCGAAGGACTGCTTGACACCAAGCGTAATATCATCAAGGCAGGGATGGTGCCCATCGGAGCGGGAGAGAATATGAACGAGGCCTCGCAGCCCGTCCTATTGGCGGAACAGCCCCGCAAGGTGTGGCTCGTACCCTCACTTAGACTTGCCTTGGAGAACTATGCCTACCTGCCAGACAAACCCTGTGTCAGTCAGGAGCCTATGGACTCACTGCTGGAACGTGTACACCGCCTGAGGACAGCCGATTCCACCGCTGTCATTATCGTCTCCCTCCACTGGGGTGGCGAACATACCCTGGAACCCATCCCCCGGCAGCGATGGGAAGCCCATCAACTGATACATGCTGGCGCCGACATACTGGTGTGCCACCACACCCATACCCTACAGACCATCGAGGACTTCCAAGGGAAGATGATCTACTACAGTATCGGCAACTTCATATTTGACCCTACCAAACCTCTGAACAGCCGTACCTGCATCGTGAGACTCAATATACAAAAGGATGATCTCCGAGTAGAAACCATACCCATAGAGATCCGCCGGTGTGTACCTTACATCACTAATGATACAAAGCAAAATTGACCAATATGAAGATATTAGCCATTAACCCGGGAATGATCTCGACCAAGGTGGGGATCTTCCAAGACGAGAAACTGCTGATGCATGCCACATTGAATCACCCGTTCGAAGAATTGTGCCGCTATCCATTCATCATGGACGAGTTCGACTACCGCAAGGAAAAGATCCTGGAAGAGATTCAGCGCCAGGGCTATACCATGGACTTCGACGTGGTCGTGGGCCGAGGCGGTCTGGTGAAGCCCATTGAAAGCGGTGTCTATGAACTGAACGAAAAGGTGATTGAAGACACCCGGAATCCACGCCTGCACCACGCCTGCAACCTGGGGTCGCTAATCGCACTGAGCATAGCCCGCGGGATCAAGGGCTGCCGTGCCTTCACCGTCGATCCGGGCGTGGTGGATGAACTCGATGACATAGCACGCATCACCGGACTGCCCGAAATGCCCCACCAGACTATCTGGCATGCCCTCAACCAGCGGGAGATCGCCAAACGCTACTGCCGCGAGCACAACCTCGTATATGAGGAGCAGGACCTGATTGTCTGCCACATGGGCAGCGGCATCTCCTTCGCCATGCACCACCACGGACGCGCCATCGAATGCAGCGACGCACTGAGTGGCGACGGGCCTTTCTCACCCTCGCGGGCAGGCATGCTGCCCACGGCAGCACTGGTAAAACTGTGCTACAGCGGGAAATATACCGAAGCAGAGATGCTGCGCAAGATTAACGGGCACAGCGGACTGACGGCCCATCTGGGGACCAACGACGTGAGAGAGGTGGAGCGGCGCATCGCCGAGGGCGACCAGAAGGCCAGGCTGGTGCTTGATGCCATGATTTACAGCATTGCGCGCTGGCTGGCTTCATTGGCACCAGCCACCAACGGACACGTGGATGCCGTCATTCTCACCGGTGCCATTGCCAACAGCCAGTACGTCACCGACGGACTGCGCAGCAGGTTGAGTTTCCTGGCCCCCATCTTCGTCTATCCCGGTGAGGACGAACTGACGGCACTGGCCATGAATGTGCTCAGGGCCATGCGCGGAGAACAGGAGATCAAAGTCTATTCCTAATCTATATAGCAGCCAGGGCTAAGGAGTAATACTTGGATTCAGGAGAGTCGGCACGCGAGGGGAGCACACAGCAGCACTGGGTGCCCTGCAACACACCTGCCGTCTTGGCATAGCCGAAAAGGGTAAGCGTCTTATAGAACACATTACCCGCCACGATGTCAGGAAAGATCAATGCATCGGCCTGTCCATCAATCACAGAATGAATACGCTTCTCACGCAGGCTTACAGAGTCGAGCGAGGTCTTCAAGTCCAGAGGACCATCGATGATACAGCGACCGAACCTTCCTGTCTGAGCCTCTGCAATAATCTCCAGATAATCGACGGTATAGGGAAAAGTCTTGGCACTGACCTTCTCCGCACAATGAATAAGAGAGATACGCGGCTCCTCGATGCCAAGAGCATGGCAGACATAGTTCACATAGTGGATCTGCTGACGTCGCTGGGCATCAGTAGGCACAGGAATGACGGCTGCATCTGTAAAAAACAATAGTTTCTCATATTTGGGTATCTCCGCCATGGCAATATGGGTAAGCACATGACCAGGACGCAGGATACCCGTCTCGCGATCCAAGATAGCACGCAGGATGACATCGGTATTGATAAGGCCTTTCATCAGGATATCAGCCTCACCACTCTTACAGAGTGCCACGGCCCGGCGAGCACATTCCTCCTTATCATCACCATCTACATAGACAGGTTCGATAAACCCCATCTCCTGACCTTTTTCTACAGCATAACGCGTACTGGCATCATTGGCACAAACCACGGCCACACGCTTCTTGTCGCCTCGCTGCTGGAGGAACACGATCATGTCGTTCAAAGTCCTGATTGATTGCATAGGCATATCCTTCGTAGGTTTTATGCTGCAAATATACAAAGAAAAGGGCACAAAACAAAAGAAATACTCGTCTTTTTACATCAGGCCATCATTTCTTCACCGATTTTCTACAATCTCACTTCCGGCACCACCTGACCGTCGAACAGATTGATAATGCGCTGGGCATAGCCGGCATCACGCTCCGAGTGGGTTACCATGAGCACGGTGGTGCCATCCTGGTTCAGTTGGGTGAGCAGTTGCATCACCTCCAGGCCGTTCTTCGAGTCGAGGTTACCCGTAGGCTCGTCAGCCAGGATCAGTTTCGGGTTCATCACCACGGCACGGGCGATGGCCACGCGTTGCTGCTGACCGCCGGAGAGTTGCTGAGGGAAGTGGTGGGCACGATGCGAGATGGCCATACGACGCAGCACGTCCTCTACCCTCGCCCGCCGTTCCTTCTTGGGTACGCCGAGATAGGTCAGCGGCAGTTCCACGTTCTCCTCCACGTTCAGTTCGTCGATCAGGTTGAAACTCTGGAACACGAAGCCTATCTGCCCTTTTCGCACCGCCGTGCGCTGGCTCTCCTTCAGCGTGCCTACCTCCTGTCCGTCGAGCCAATACTTGCCGCCGGTGGGATTGTCGAGCAGGCCCAGGATGTTGAGCAGTGTTGACTTGCCACAGCCCGACGGGCCCATGATAGCCACGAACTCACCTTTCTTCACTTCCAATGATACGCCCCCGAGGGCTACGGTCTCCACCTCTTCCGTGCGGAACACCTTCTGAATGTTTTCTAACTTAATCATAACATTTATTTTTACTACGAATTATACGAATTAAACGAATTTACTCTGTCTTTAGATAATTGACTGGATTGCTGGTGGCTACGCGATAGCAGCCGGTGCTCACTACCGAGAGGATGACGACGATGACCAGCATGCCGCAGCCCACGAAGGTCAGGGATGACAAGGGAGCCTTCACGCTAAACTGCTCCAGCCACAGACGGGCTACATACCAAGCCCCCACAAGTCCGACAAGGACTGCTGGCAGGGCCACGCGGAGAATGTCGGTGAAGAACAGGTGCAGCACATCGCGCGTCCGTGCACCGTTCACCTTGCGGATGGCTATCTCCTTCTGGCGGCGGGCTATCTCTCCTGCCAGATAGCCGATGAGTCCGATGAGGGCGATGAGCAGGGCCACCAGTCCGCCTATCATCACCGTCGTGCGGAAGCGGTGGGCGTCGGTGTAGAGTTCGGTCATCATCTGACTATAGGGCGTGACGGCAATGTCGGGATTGTCGGTCATCAGCCGCTTCACCAGTTTGTTGGCTTCCTCCAGGCTGTCCATCGAGTGGAAGCGGATGTAGAGATAGTGCATCTGGTCGGGCTTGCGGCTATAAAAGCAGAGGCTGGGGCGAGTGTCCGGGTCGGTGATGCTGCCAATGCGGGTGTCCTCATACACGCCAACGATGGTGTGAGGTCCTTGGAACGAGGTACAGATAATCTGCTTGCCCACGGCACGGTCCCAACCGGCTATCTGCTTCATGCGCTCTTCAAACTGTCGGCTCACCATCACCTCACGCAGTGTGTCCGCCTGCTCCGTGAATGTGCGGCCGGAGACGATGGGGATGCCCATCACGTCGAAATAGCCGTCGCCCACGTAGTAGAGGTCGGCGATGTTCATATTCTCCCGCTCGCTGCCGGGCAGATAGATGTTGTCGCCGCTTTGGTACTCCGTCAGATTGGCGTAGGCCATCGTGACGCCCTTCACGCCCGACAACTTGCGCAGTTCCTCCATCGCTAACTGGCATTGCTCGCTGCTGACACCGTCTTTCAGCACCGCGCCAAGCGTGGCGTAGTCGTAGCCGGGATCATCGTTGATCATCATCCGATACTGGCGCCCCACGACGGAGAGCAGCACAATGAGAAACGTGGCCGAGGCAAACTGCAAGCCCAGCAACAGCAGTTTCCACAGACGGTGGCTCTGGCTGTAATTCTTGAATGCTGCCGACACAGGCACATGGGTATAGATATAGCCTGGCACCAAGCCCGTAAAAAGCAGCACGACGATGCACGCCGCCACGATCAACCACACGTTGCTGCCCGTGGTTAGCAGTACCGCCAAGGGCGCACCGACCAGTTCCTCTACCGTGTCCTTAGCCAAGAGCAGCAACAGGGCTGCCAGTGCCAACGACAACAGCAGGTGGACGGTGCTCTCGCTCACCACCTTATAATATATATGGCGTGCCGTCGCACCATAGCACATGCGGACAGCCATCTCACGCGCCCTGCGACTGATGCCGCCAATGACGAGCAGCAGATAGTTGAGCACGGCACAGCCGATGAGCACGACAGCCAGCAGGGAGAGAATCCACGTCATGCGGCGTGTGCTCTCGTCGTTCTTATGGTAGTCGCGCAGCGGACCGACAGAGAACCCGAGGTCAACACCGGCTTTCCTCAGTTGTTCCTCAGGCAGGTTTTCGCGCTGCATCTTCTCTATCTGGGGCTTCAGGTCGTCGGCAGTGGTGCCCTCAGCCAGTCGGACGTAGGCCTTATAGCGGTCATTGCCCACCCAGTTGTCGCGTCCGTCGTATATCAGTCCTTTGATGGTGGGCATCGACACCAACACCTCCAGGCCATGCAGTTTCGAGTTCAGGGGGATATCCTCATAAATGCCGCCCACGGTCAGTGCCCAGCCACCCCGCTTGTTATAAAAGACCTTTTTGCCGACAATCTCGAGCGGATTGTCTGTCCCCACTAACTTCTCGGCCAGCGAGAGGGGAATCATGCAATAGTCCACCTGACTGAGCGTCTTCTTAGGATGGCCCGCCAGCACCTTGAAGGGGAACACATCGAAGAAACAACTGTCCACGAGGGCAAAGTTGGTGCGCACGCGTTTGTCATCGTCTGTCACGACGGGCATGTCGTAGGCAAAAGAGGTATAGCGCGTAGCCGCCTCCACCTGCGGGCAGTAGCGCTTCAGTCCTGGCGCCACAGCCCCAGGTGTCTGCGAGTAGTGCAGGTATTCGCCATTACGAATCACATTCTCATAGACCACGTAGATACGCTCACTCGTCGGGAAGAAATTATCCCACGACTGCTCGAAGCCTGCTTTTCCCAGCAGCACCACGCCAGCAGCCAGTCCGACGGCAAGACAGACAATCTTTGTCCAGTTGTGCTGGCCTCGATTGTTTAGTGTCTTGAATGCATTAATCATATTTGTATCCTTTTTGTTGCTAATTTCATTTGCAAAGTTAAGCCAATAAATCGAATCCGCCAAGGCTTTCAACCTTGGCGGAAGCAGATTGTCTAAAAATTAGACAGTAGAGCGTATGATTTTTAGACACTATCACCTTTCTTGACGATTATGTCGTTCAGTTGCCGTCTTTGGGTGTTTAATCATCTCATTGTCCCTTTGTGATACCACCCACCACGTCATCGTTCTCGATGCTGTGCTCCGTCTTCTTCACGCTGGCTTTGAGCGAGCCGAAGCGCCAGGAGAGCGAGAGGCTGAACGAGCGGCCGTGATTCCACGAGGTCTGACGGTCGCGGTAGTCGCCATTGACGGCCTCTGCGCTGGATGTCATGTGATTATTGAACGGATTGTTGGCTCCGAGGCGCACCGTCAGCCGGTCGTCCTTGAGGAACGAGCGCTGCAGGGAGGCATAATAGCCGTAATAGGAGTGCTGCTGGTAGTAGATGCTCGAAGGGCTATGGCCCATCTTGCCATACACCGCCAGATTGAGTTTCAACTTCCAGGGCAACTGCTGCGAGAGGTTGGCATAGTAGTTGTCTGACCAGCCATGATTGCGATAGTCAAGGTTGGGGTTGGCATAATGCTCATAGCGCAGGTTGTTGTTGACGACAAGTGTCGTGCCGTCAAAGGGTTTCCACTGCACATACTGCTCAAACGAGAAGCGGCGATAGCGCTGGACGTTGTCATAGGTCAGATAGCGCACATCGCCCTGAGATGTCTGGATGGAGGCGATGCCGCCATTGCTGAACCGATAGCCGGGAGCCAGTTGCAGCGTGAGCCGCCGGCCGATATACATGTAGATGAGTGAGAGGCTCTGCGAATGGGAACTCACCAAGAGCGGATTGCCGTGCTGTACCACATTGGGCGAGGTAGCGACAGCGGGGTTGAGATAGGAGATGCCCGGGCGGTTGATGCTCGTGGTGTAGTTCAGTTTCAGCGACTGCGACGCCGTCAACTGATACTTCAGGCTCGCCTGCGGCACCCAGTCGTTCAGCCGATGACTGAAGGCCGCACTTGTGCCATCGGGATAACTGCCCCGCATATAGCTGTACTCGTAGCGCAAACCCGCACGGGCAGACCACTTTTCGGCATTGTAGATGTAGTCGGCATATCCGGCGAGGACTCGCGTGGTGTGCTCGAAACGGTCGTCGGTAGTAGGCATACTGCCACGGAAGTCTTGCGTGTTGTGACTGTTGTTGTTGCGGTCAATATACTTGGCTCCCACTTCTATCTGATGGCCTTTGCCCAACGGGCGCAGCCAGTCAGCCTGCAGGGTATGCTCTGTGAAGCGTTCGCGCTCGGTCTGCAGACTGTTGGTATAGGCGAAGGGCACACTGACCAAGTTGTCGTAGGTGTTCTCCTGGTCAGTATGTTGGCGCGTCAGGGCGAGCATATACGAGAGAGTGAGCCGCTCGCCCTTCTGACGCGTCCGATGCTCGTAGTCCAGTCTGCCGTTCCACGAACTGTGACTGTAGCCAGGCATCCAGTAGTGATTGCTGAAACTATAAAGAGGCTGTGCTGCCGCGTTGCTCATTTTCGTCCAGCCGTCTCCCTGCACATTCAACTTATAGAAATAGCCGCCAAAGGAAGCAGACAGCAGATTGAGCGAATCGAGGTCGTAGCTGGCATTGAGGTTGGTATAGTGGATGCCGCCAGGATTGCTGCCATCGCTATGCGCCAACAGGCGGTTGCCAGTTGCAAGAAAAGTGCGCTCCGTATCCTGGCTATTCTCCGTTAATTTGGACGACATACCGCCATAGCCGTAATCTACCGAGAGTAGCAACTTGCCCATCTGTCCTGTCAGCGAGGTATAGAGATTGGGATTGTTCAGCGTCGTGTAGGTGGCCGATACCACACCCGTCAGTCCGTCGAACTTCGAGCCGTCCATCATCACGATGTTCAGGATGGCATCCACTCCCTCGGCATCCTCGCGGGCACCTGGGTCGGTGATGACCTCTATGCGTCTGACCATCGAGGCGGGCATGGCCTTCAGCACCTCCTTGGCGTTCTTCGACAGATTGGGGTCGTAGTGGCCGTTCTTATAGATTTTGAAATTGCTGTTGCCCTTCACGAGGATGTTGTCCTGACCGTCCACCGTCACCATCGGCACCTTTCGCAGCATGTCGAGCGCGGTCTGCGTCTTCGATTCGTCATCCGCCTGCACATCGTAGCCGATGCGATCTACCTCCTGTTTGATGAGTTGGCGCTGGGCCTTGATCTCCACACCTTCCAGTTCTTGGTTCCAGGTGATGCTGTCGCGTTTTACACTCACGGTGTCGCTCTGGTTTTGGGCCAGTAGTCCCCCTGCTTTCACCGCCATCAGCAGTGAAAGGCACATGATTCTAAGATGTCTCATTGGATTAAGTATCTACTTCTTAAGTCGCTCGATGCTCATGTCAAACAACTGCTGTATGAATTCATCGTTGGTTTTCTTTCTCAGTTTCGTTATCTGCGTCGCTACCATGTTCTTCTCCACGTCTTCGAGCGACTTGGCATTCTTGCAAAGTTTATATATCTGCGTGGCATAGTTGTTGGCCGCCGTACCATCAGGATTCTTCAGGAACAGATTCTTATAGGTGTTAAACTCCGTCAGCCATACTTCCGAAGTCTTCTCTGACGAAAATCCAGACCAAGAGAACCCGCCGTCTGACGAGAATCCACTACCGCTCATTTTGATGTTTTTCCCATTCACCGTGATGGTACTTGACTGGTATCTACTCTGGCGGAATTTCTGCGTGGTGGCGTAAGTCTTGACGATTCTCCCGCTTATCTTATCGCCATCGTCCACCCACTCCAAAGCGTAGGCATAACGGTGCTGACGCAGAGAGTCCTCTGGGTCGAGGAAGCAGGCATAGATCCATTTTGACCCCTGCATCAGCCCGATGGCCACTCCCCCCTTTTTACTGTTACCCACAGCCAGCGAAACATAATCCTCGCTATTCCCATGTGTACCCGAACTGACGTTATAGGCTTGCGCCTCATCCTGCTGGAAAGCCTTTCGGATGTCATCCACCAGATGCCTTGCCTTTGAATTTCTAATCATAAAATCGTAAGTATCCTCCAGTCCCTCCATCATGCCCGTATCGGGGTCTTTATCCAAGGAATGTCTGGCAGAGACTTCTTTGATGTCCTTACTCTGTCTTAGGGCATCGAACGCCTTTTGTATGTTCTCTTGTGCCATGCTGACGGCTGGCAACAGCATGAGCAACCCTGCGATAAAAATGCTTTTACTCTTCATATGCAAAATATTCTTTAGGTTCGTTAGTATAAATGATTGTTCCGTCTTCCTGCTGGATGGCTACGTAGCCGGCGGCTGTCAGTTGGGCATGCAGAATCTCCTGCTGGGCCTGCTCCATCTCCTGTTCTGCCTGCTGCTGCTCCTTTGCCGCCTCAGCCATCAGGGCGTATGCCTTGTCGTAGTCGGTCATCGTGGGCTGGGGCTTGCGCAGTCGGCGCTTGGGAAGACCCTCACCCTGCCCCTCCCTTGTGGGGGGGGGAGTAGATAGTTTTTCCCTTGATTTCTCCGCAGAGCCCTCTATAGATTTCCACACAGAATCCTCGTCTTGAGTGTAACTACTCCCCTCTCTACAAGGGAGGGGCTGAGGGTGGGTCTGCTGAAGCTTCTCCTTTTCTTCCACTTGGGCTGTCACAACTGGCTTTGGCCGATTCTTTTGCGGGTTTTGTGTGATGCCAAGCACCACCAGCACTGCCACTACTGCTGCCGCTATGCGCCAAGACCACCAACGGTGTGAAGGCTTTTCCGCTGGCCTCATGCTGTCTATCTCAGCAAACAGCATTCGATAGTCCTCCCACTCCGCAGGCACATCGCTACGGGTGAAGTATTGGTGAAGAATGTCTTCTTCTTCCAATGTCGTCATGCCCTCCATATATTTGTCGAGCAGCGACTGTATGAATGCTTTCGTGTACTGTATCATCGTTTATTCCGTTGTCTGATTTCTTCTAATAATGTTCGTCTTGCTCTTGCCAGCAGCGTACTGACTGAGGTGGTCTCGATGCCTAACAGTCGGGCTATCTCTTCGTGGCTTCGCCGCTCCACCTGTCGCATATATAATAAGGTGCGCTGAGTCGTCGGCAGTTGCCGTAGTCGCTTGTCGAGCCAGGCATCGTCTTCTTTCATCTCCAGCAGGTCGTGCGGGCTGTTGCTCAGGCTGACCACCATCGCCTCGTCGAGCAGTTCCAGCTTTCGTCGTCGCTGGTGGTTCCGCAGCAGATGACGAGTCATCAGTGCCACCAGAGCCTCGGGCTTTTCGTAGCGGTCCAGTTCGTCATGCATCTGCCAAAGGCGGAGCATCACATCCTGTGCGATGTCCTCTGCTTCGTCCTTGCCCGCTCCGCAGCTTCTGCTCACCAGTAGAGCCTTCTTCCGCCACGAGCGGGCCTGTTGTTCAAATGCACTTCTGTCCATGCCTTTTTCTTGCTGTACACTTATTAAACACCTCAGCCTATCAAAACTAAACTTCTTTTAGCATTAATTAACAAGAAATATCTTCAATGCCATCAGTCTTTCCTTAAAACAGCAACGATGATGAGCAGGTAGCCACTCAGGCATAGCAGCGGGGCGAGGACGATTCGGCGCGGTGAGAAAATGTCGGCACAGAACGACTGCTCTGTGCTGCCGGGGCCAGCCATCAGGAGATAGCCCGTGGCAATCAGAATGCAGGCTGCCACGGCGATGCGGCGACGGGTGAAGTGAGCGGACAACGAGCGATTAGTCTTGGGGGTATTGCTGGATGTAGAGTTCATATTGTTTGCTGTATTTTTGGTAAATATCTGTTCGTTCATTTTGTACGGCTACGGCGAGTGCTTGCTGCATGGTCTGTAGCCAGGTGTACTGAGAGTAGAGAGAACCGGCGCGACGGGCAGGACGGATGGTGGCAATCCACGAGAGCCACTCGTCAGCACGGCGCAGCAGACTGCTGACAATCTTGTCGCCATCCTCCGACCGTTGCACCGCATAGAAGCATCGGGCCATCGCGAGGGCGGCTTCGGTGTAAGGCACATTTTCCTCAGGCATCTCCCGTTGCCACTTCCGACACACTTCGACAGCCCTCTGAGTATCTCCCTGCTGCAACAGCGAGTCTATCAGGATGGCCATGACCATCTGGTGGGTGTTGGCCGTATGCAGTACGTCGGCATCGGCATAGATGCCCTTTCGGCTAAGATTGCCGAAGCGGAAGCGGTGCATCACGTTGTCGTAGAGCCGCTCGGTATCCACACTCCGGCCTGTTGCCGTGGGTGAGATGCGATAGGCCAGACCTTCGAGCACAATATGATCGCGAAGGAACGACAGTTGATCCGGCCCCATACTGATGGAGGCATAGACGGGACGGTTCCAGTTGCCGTGCGACAACATCTCGAGCACCATCATCTCGTTCTTGTAGAGGCCCCGTTTGCCCTTAAGGGAAATCTGCATCATGCCCTCGCTGGACGTAATGGTGACGCTGTCCGTAGGAATGCACTGCATGTCGGCAGAGTCACCCAGCACCCATTTCTGGATGATGTTCTTCAGTTCGTATGGATTGTCGCCTAACAATTGTTTGGCCTCTTCAGGATGCTGGTCCATGTATGCCTCTATCTCCGCCTTCAGTTCTGGGCGAATGGGGATATACTCCCTCTGGCCTTCCTGATAGTCCTTGTGCTGCCAACTGATGGGCAGGGCTGGCGAATCGTAGGCAGGCCGCTTCATCTGGTCGATATACCAGTCGGTCTGCAGGTATTCCATATTGACGTCGCGCGTATCCGTTCGCACACCCTCCACCTCATGGTTATACCACAGCGGGAACGTATCGTTGTCGCCACTGGTCAGGATAATGGGCTGGCCCTCGCGCTGCATGCTCTCCAGATAGTTGGCACCGAAGTCGCGACAGGTATAGCGGCCAGAGCGATCGTGGTCGTCCCACGTCTGCGAGACCATCTGCAGTGGGACCAGCAGGCACTCTAAAGCGACAACAACAGCCACAGCGGTAGCCGCTCGGCCTTTGGACGCTTGCATGGCAAGAATTTTTTCACTCTTCATTCTTAATTCTTCATTTATCCAACCCACGCCCAACCCTATCCAGATGGCGAAAGCATAGAAGGAGCCTGCGTAGGCATAATCGCGCTCGCGAGGCTGGAGGGGCGTCTGGTTGAGATAGACCACAATGGCAAGTCCTGTCATCACGAACAGCAGGGTGACGATCAGCAACTGTTGTCGGCCCTTGCGTCCGCACCGCCATTGCCAAAGGATACCAGCGAGGCCCAACAGGAGCGGCAAGCCGTAGAACACGTTGCGCCCTTTGTTCTCAGCAAGGTCTGAAGGCAACTGTGACGTGTCGCATCCCAACAGCCAGTCGTCTATCCAGCGGAAGCCTGTCATCCAGTTGCCATGCTCCACCTCGCCGTGCCCCTGGATATTGTTCTGCCGACCCACGAAGTTCCACAAGAAGTAGCGCCAGTACATGAAGTTCACCTGATACGTGAGGAAGAAGCGCAGGTTCTCTTTCATGGTAGGCAAATTGTCTTTCTTCTCCACACCGCCCATCCAGTCCTCGTAAGCCTTGGCATGGTGTTGGGAGTGCATGCGGGGGAATGCCATGTTTTCCTTAAAACGGTACTCGCCTTCGCGCTGATAGGCCTCATAGTCCAGTTCGCTGGTGTAAGCCTGTCCGTAGAGCAGTGGTGTCTTGCCGTATTGCTCACGGTTCAGATAACTGGCGAGGGCGGCAACGTTGCCCGGTGCATTCTCGCACATCGGCGGATTGGCATTGGCCCGGATGAAGATGACACCATAACTGCTGTAGCCTGCCAAGATCATCAGCAGACAGGCCAGCGAGAGTTTGTATCGTCTGCTTCGTACTTTATAATATAGGTACACGAGCACCGCCACGAGCAGGATGATATAGGCCCCCAACTTCACGACACCGGGGATGATGCCATAAAGGATGACACCCAGCAACAGGCATCCAGCCGCGAGGGTTTTCAGCATGCCAAACATGGTGATTTGCCTGGCCTTGCGGAAATAAACCACCAGCGACATCGCCGGCAGACAGAGCAGGCAGAGCAGATGGACTCCGATGGAGAGGCCAGTGATGTAGGCTATCAGGATAATCCAGCGGTCGCTGCCGGGATCATCGGCCTGCGTCTCCCACTTCAGTATTAGCCAGAACATCAGTGCCGTCAGGAAACTGGAGAAGGCATAGACCTCGGCCTCGACGGCCGAATACCAGAACGTGTCGCTGAACGCGTAGGCCAAGGCGCCCACCACGCCACAGGCCTCAATGGTGATAACCTGTGACATGGGGATTGCTGTCTGTTCAGGTGTCACCAGTTTTTGGGCCAGATGCGTGATGGTGAGGAAAAGGAAGAAGATGCAGCCGGCACTCAGCAGGGCCGACAGCAGGTTGACCATCAGTGCCACTTGCGACGGACTGCTGGCAAACTGAGAGAAGAGGTTGGCGGCCAGCATGAAGAAGGGTGCGCCAGGCGGATGGCCAATCTCCAGTTTATAGCCACAGGCAATGAATTCAGGACAGTCCCACAGGCTGGCTGTAGGCTCAACGGTCAGTCCATACACTACGGCGGCGATGGCAAACATCAGCCACGCCATCAAGGTATTGACTCTTGAAAAGGTTGTTTGTTGCATCATACTTTGCTCGTTTTTCGTGCAAAGGTAGCAACAATCGTCTAACAGGCCGAAAAAGAAGTCTGACATTTGCCTGACATTTCATTGTCAGACTCCTTGCCAGACATCTATCTATTTAATAGTCAGCCTATAGGCCTTACTGCGGTCAGACTCGATTTTGAGGTTGGAATGCTGCTCTATGACGGGTTTCAGCCTGCGGATCAGCGTGTAGAGCGTATCGCTGGCATCGGGCTTCTTGGGCCACAGGGCATCACATATCTCTGTCTTTGACAGTGAGTGCGAGGGCGAATGAAAGAACATCTCCATCAACTGGTGCTGCATGGGGGTCAACTGCACCTCATTGCCATCAGCAGCATAGAAACAGCCCTCTGCTTCTGAATAGGTCAAGCCACCAAAGCCAGGAATCACGGCTCCGTGATTCTCGGCTCTGCGATACCATACGAACATCGCCCAGAATCCTGTCAGCATCCAGAGCAATGCGGATGGCCGCTGGTCGGAAAGACTGAAGATGGTAGCCTCCGAACATTGGGCATACGCCTTGAACTGCCTGTTACGGGTATCTACTGCCAGTGTGGCCTTGCCTCGCAGTTCTGCTATCTGCAAGTGGCTGTTAAACGTACGGATGGTGTCCTGGCTGATGACATCGCTCTGCTGCTCCTGCATCGTGATAGCCAGTGCCCTGTCCATATCCTCGTTCACCTTCCGACTCGTAGAGCGATAACTGTCAAGGCTTGTCAGACTTGACGCTACTATCAGTGCAAAGAGCACGATGACCGCATATTGCTGTTTCATATTCCACTTCAATTAAAGCGCCCTCCTAATGCTGAGGGCATCTCGTGTTCGTAAGTGCAAAGTTAGGCAATAATCCAATATCTCACAAGCCTGTGATGCACAAACTTGTGAGATTTAGGAATTGTTAAGTGTTCACTCCGTTTTGATGCTATTGACGGGATTCTCGTTGGCGTTCTTCCAACTTTGGTATGTCACCGTCAGCATGGTGATTAGGGTGATGAGCAGGAAGGACACCACGAACAGCAGGGGCGAGATGGCGGTGCGGACGGCGAAGCCCTCGAGCCAGTGCTGACCCACCAGGTAGCCGATGGGAGCCGCCACCACGAAGCAGCCCAGCAGGATGTAGAGGTATCGCCGCCAGAACATCATCAGGATTTCCTTCGTAGAACTGCCGAACACCTTGCGGATGCCAATCTCCTTGCGGCGATACTCGCTCTCGAACATCGTCAGGCCAAACACGCCGATGATACTGATGAGGATGGCCAACATCGAGAACAGCAGAATCTGCTGGGTGAAGAGCCTTTCCTGACGGTACGATTCCTCCAGCACATCGTCCACGTAGCGCAGGTCACTGATATCGGGCTTATTGCCGTGTTCGTATTTCAGCACCACGTCCAACACTTTCTGTTTGGCCTCGCGCTTGTCCACGCCCTTGGCCACACGCACTAAGAGGTGGTTGCGCCAGAAATCTCCCTTAAAGTAACCGTCACGGCTGGGCACCACGAAGGCGATGGGCTGCTGGCTGTCGTCCACACGCAGGGTGGTGTACTTGATGTCCTCGCAGAAACCGACGACGGGCATGTCTTCGTCGTTGATAGGCTTATCGACGGCGAGCCAGGGATATTTTTTCTTGGCCGACTCGTTGAAGATATACACGTCGCCGTCGGTCTGGCGGAAGTTGCGACCCTCCACGATGTCGATGCCCATCACGCTGAGGAAACGCCAATCGACGAAGACGCAGGTAAACGTTATATGCTTGTCGCCCTCGCCCCTGCCCCACGTCTGGTAGCGGTCGTTGCTGCCCAAGACGCTCTGGGCCAGGCAGGCTCCCTCGATACCGGGAATCTTGCGCAGGTCGGCATCGATGGCATCGGCATGATTGCGCGTGTCGGGCGCCGTCGGCACCACCATCACTTCGTCCTTGTCGAAGCCGTAGTCGGTGTGGAAGATGAGGTAACTCTGCAAGTACATGATACCCACACCGATGACCAGCATGAACGACACGACGAACTGCAGGCAGATTAGTGAGGTGCGCAGAACGCGACCCTTGGGCGACAGGCCGAACGAGCCTTTCAGCACCAACGCCGGCGGGAAGGACGTGACGTAGTACGACGGATAGGCCCCGGCCAACAGTCCCACCACGATGCTGATGAGCAGGGTGATGCCTACCAGCCACAGGTTATCTTGCAGCAGGATGCTGCCCTGCACCAATTCCTGCAAGCCTAAGTCGTGAGCCAGCCAGACCATCGCCATCGCCCCCACGAATGCCAGCAGACTGATGATGACGGCCTCTGCCAGCAGACTGCCGCGCAGACTGGCCGTCGATGCGCCCAGCACTTTCTGCGTGTTGATGCTGCGGATGCGCAGTGGTGTCTCGGCCAGGGTGAAGTTCATGAAGTTGACGGCGGCTATCACCACGATGAGCAGCGAGAAGCAGATGAGCAGATAGACGGAACTCCTGCTGACCGACTTGATGTTGGGCGAATCCTTGCTGAGGTCTTTCGCGAAATGGGTATCGGCTATCGGCGTCAACACCACTTGCAGGGCTTCCTCTTCTTGTGGAGTTGTCATGTTGAAATCATCCTTGAACAGTTCGACGGCTTTCTGGCGCATGGCGGTAATCACGTTCGGCAGGTTGGCCACATCGTCCACACGGATATAAGCCTGATAGTTCCAGTTGTGGTAATTGCCTTCATTGTCATTGATACCTCTGAAACTGACGCCGTGCAGGAAGTTGTTTTCCGGATAGTCTTCTATCACGGCACACACATTGAATATCCAGCCGTCCACCCATTTGTATTTCAGGGTTTTGCCCACCGCATTGGCAGTGCCAAAGATGCGCATGGCTTCTGAACGCGGCAGCACGATATTGGGCAACTGGTTTAAGCCCTTCAAGTCACCACAGATGACGGTCGGCTTGAATACGCTCATAAAGTCGTTGATGCCATACACCAGATTCAGCGAATACTCCTGATCGTCCACCAAGAACTGGTCGATTCTTGTCCAGCCCTCTTCGATGCCATAGCCCTTGATATGCGGCGATGCTGCCGCCAACTGCTCCACGAGCGGACGGGGCAGCGTCACACCATAGTCTTCCATGCCAGGCCCTAACTTCATGGTCAGGCGGAACAACTTCTCGTGCTCCGTAAAACTCTTGTTGTAGCCCAGGTCGTAGTTGACCTGCGTCATGATGACAAAGAACGAGGCGAAAGCCAGGCTCAGGCCCAGCAGATTCAGCAGGTTTGCCGACACAAACTTGCGGAACATGGATGTAAAGTTTCTGATGATAGTCTTCATACAATTTTACTTTTGATGCTGCAAAGGTAAGCCTAAAACGCGATTCCGCCAAGGCTCAAGGCCCTGGCGGAACCAGATTGTCTAAAAATTAGACAGTAGAGCGTATGATTTTTAGACAGTTTGTTCGCAAATCATGCGTGCCATGTCGTTCAGCGAGAGGCATTGGTTGCGACTGATGGCGATACGCTCGTTGTGATGCTCCCAAGGGGCGAGGATGAGCAGTTGGCCTCGGGCACAAGCCTCCATACGTTGGCCGCCGGGCTTTGCGAGGTCGGTAAAACCGTTCTCTTGCAGGTAGATGAGCGGGAAGCCTCGCTCGAACGCTGCCCGCATGACCGCTTTCTCGCCAGGCGATATGGAGGGCGACACCAGTACGGCCCCCTGTGCGGCAGCAGAGAGGAAATAGTTCACCTGTTGCTCAATCTCTGCCGCAGTCAGGCGGCGCGAGCACTGCACCTGCAGCCTGACGGGGCGCTGAAGCAGGAAACGGTTGCCGATGGCTGAAAACTGCTGGTTGCCTACCATCAGGTTGCGCTGTACGCGGAAGAGGTCGGGGTGTTCGCGCTTCATCAGCAGGCGGCGCGGGTTGTCGGCGAGGTAGCGGAGCCACGTGTCGAACTGGCCTTCTCGCAGGAGCAGGCGGTCGTTATAGCCGCGGGCAAAGAGCAGGCCGTGGTGGCGGTCGTCCTTCGCGCGTTGGTCTGCCTGTCCTGTTTGTTGCGACCAGGTCGCAACAGACTGAACCTGGCCTAGCACTATGCGGCGGTAGGCTTTGTTGCAGCCTGTCTTGAAGCCCTTGATGGCCTGGCCTAAGTGCTGGTCCATTTTTTCCTTTACGAAAAGGATGCCATGCAGGTGGTCAGGCATCATCTGCAATGCCAGCACTTCTATTTCCGGGTAGAGTTCATGAGTCGCCCACCAGCGTTCTGCTACGGCTTGCCCCAATTCCGTCAGCACCACCTGCGGCGCATCGGGCGTACCCGTTGCGCCATCGCTATGTCCTGCCACCCGGCCGAAGAGCGGACGGCGCCCCTCGGTCACCATCGTGATCATATATATCTGGCGACCCTGATAGTCGTGCCCGACGCAGCGGCGGTTCATCGAGGGGATTTTCACGCCCGCGAAGGCTTTCTGCTTTTCGTAGGTCTCTTTGTCCATCAGCTCAGGGGAAACGAGGTCATCCTTTATTATCCATTTGGAAAAAGACTAAGAACGCAGCATTGCCGTCTCGCCAGAGGCTGAAGTCCTCGATAAGCGTGCTGCCCTCGTAGAGACCGTCGAACTGCAACACGAAACTGCCCTGATTGGCAAACGGGGTGCCTGCTTCCATATTCGCTCTCGTCAGGAGGTAGTAGGTGGAAGCATTAGAGACCTTCAGCAGCAGGTGGCGGTCAGTGTCGCCAACATGGAGCGTCAGCGGGATAGTGAAGTCATTATAGCCCCAACTCACATCGCCATTGTCTTGCAAGTCGAAGAAGCGGTACGTTGCCGTAAAGTCCATGTCCGGCAGATTGGCCAGCGCCTCGGCCAGCGCAGGGTCTTTCACCACTTGGGAGAGTCTGCTGACTGGGAAGGCGTGGAAAAACACCGACTGCATAGTCTGGTCGGAGATGGTGACCTGCGCCCCCTCTATCTTTGCGGTCTTGGCGTCACTGCTGCCGTCGCTGTAGTAGATAGCATAAGTGCCGGTGTATTCGCCCGAGACCGCCTTGGCGTAGTTTTCCTTCTGCTGGGTGGTCATACCATGATAAACTGGGTCGCTGCTGCACGATACGAGAGCCATGAGGGCAAGGCTGATGAGGATTGATTTCATGTGTTTCATTTCTTATGTCCTTTTCTTATAATAACGGCAAATGCCCACGTTTATTGTTACGATGTACTTCCTACTTGATGACCAGCACCTCGTTGTCCTTGAAGGCCTCATAGCCGCTGGTGACGACGCGCTCGCCGGGCTCCAGTCCTTCGAGCACCTCGTAGTGCTGCGGGTTCTGGCGGCCGATGCGTATCTGGCGGCGGTAGGCTTTCGTGCCGTCGGCGGAGAGCACGAAAATCCACTGCCCGCCCGTGGTCTGGAAGAAGGTGCCGCGAGGGATGAGCACGGCCTGCTCGGGCTGGCCCAGTTCGAGGTCGATGTAATAGGTCTGGCCAGTTCGGATATTCTCAGGACGCTCACCCCGGAAGATGAAGTCGCAGCGGAACTTGCCCTCGCGCACCTCGGGATAGACCTTGCGCACCTGTAGTTGATACTGTTTATCACCGCGCGTAAAGGTTGCGGTCAGTCCCTGACGAACGCGGTCGATATAGTGCTCATCAATCTGTGCCTGCACCTTATAGTCGCTGAGGTCGTTCAACTGGCCAATCTTCTGCCCCGGGCTGATACTCTGACCCAATTCCACATCGAGCAGTCCCAGTTCGCCATCGATGGCGGAGCGCACTTCGAGTTTGTCCTTGCGTTGGCGGACAAGCACCACGTTGCGGCGCATGTTCTCGAGGTTGTCCTCCATCTGGTCCATCTGCACCGTGCGGTAGATGCTGTCCTGCTTTAAGCGCTTGTTCACCAGTGAGCGTTTCTTGGCAGAGAGTTGATAGTCCTCCTGCGACTTGATATAGTCCTCGCGACTGATGAGTTTCTCTCCATACAGCCGTTTGTTCTGCTCGAAGGTACGCTGTTTGCGCTGGGTGTCCATATCGAGTTGCGCCTGTTCCGTCTGGTTGTTCAGACGATCCTGCTGCATGGCCACCTGTGTGTTGCGCAACAGGTTCTGCTTCTCAGCCAGTTCTGCTTCGGCATTCAGTATCTGCAGGTCGAGGTTCGAGTTAGAGAGGCGCACGATGACATCGCCCTTCCTGACGTGCGTACCTTCCTCAACCACCTTCTCTAAAACGATGCCGCCCTCCTCTGGGGAGATTTGCACCACTTGGATGGGCAACACCTGTCCGTTGGTGCGCACATAGTCCTTGAACTCCGCCCGCTTCACCTCACTGATGGTCAGTTCGTCCCTGCTGACTTTCAGCGTCGAGGCATGATTGCCAAACACGAGCCAGCACAAGATTACCAGCAGCAGGCTTCCTCCTGCCGCATACGGCCAGTATTTCATCAGCCGCTGTGTCTTTGTCTTTTCGATTACTCTGTCCATATCGTTTCTCCTTTATAATATCTTACCAATTGCTCTTTTACTATCGCCATCAACTGGCATTCCAGCAGTGTAGCCTTTGAGTTTAGCAGTTGTGTTGAAGTGGTGCGCAGGTCGATGGCGGTACTCAGTCCCTCCTCGAACTGTCGGCGCGTCATCTGATAGGCGATACTGTCAGCCTCCACTTTCTCCACCATCTGCTCCGTCTGCTTCAGATAGCCATGCCAGTCCTGCCAGGCTTCGCGACATAGTTTTTCCAACTCCAGTTGCTTTTGTTCATAAGCCTCACAGGCTATCCGGTAGTTGTTCTTGGCACGACGGATGCTCGTAATGGTCTGCAGGCGATTAAATAGAGGAATACTCAGCGAGACCCCAACGTACTCACCCATATTGTTCTTGAACTGCGTATGAAAAGGGGCGCTCGTATTGGAATGCAGTGTGTGATAGTAAGTGGTGTTCAGGCCCACACTCAAAGAGAGAGAGGGATAGAGCGAAGATCGGGCCTGATGCCACTCATACTTGCTGGCTTGCATCTGATAGCGGGCCTGTTGAAGTGAAGAGTGAAGAGATGAAACTGGAACGGCGGTAGCAAATTGGCTTTCCCCTTCGGGCCGCCGAACTAAACCTTCTTCACTCTTCACCTTTAACTCTTCACTCAAAGGAAAGCCCATCTCCTTCTTCAGTTCCAATAGGGATGAAGCCAGAAGATTCTGCTGACGGGTCAGTTCGTAGTCGGCCTCGGCCTTCTGCGATTCCACCTGAGCCACGTCAGCGACACTCTTGCGGCCTACCTCTTCCAATAATCGCGTCTGCCTAAGCAAAAGCGTCGTTTCCTCCACCTTTTCCCTGGCCATCTTGACCAATTCTTCGTAATAGGCGACACTGACAAAAGCCTGCAGCACATCGAGGGCAGTCTGATTCTGCCTTTGCCGCAAAGCAGATTGCCCCATCAGCGCGCTGGCTTTGGCAGCCCGGAGGGCATGGATGCGACCAAACCCATCGAACAGGGGCAGCGAGGCCTGCAGGGAATAGCCATTATAAAAGGTACTGACATCGGTATAGCCGTTAGTCTCAGGGTCGATGGCTCGCCCAAAATTGTACTGGGCACCGATACTGGCCTCGACGGCAGGCAGGAACCGTCCTGCGGCTCCAGTCTTGGCAACTTCGTAGTTGTCGAGTTCCAACTCGGCACGCTTCACCTCGTGGTTATGTTTTACAGCATATTCCATGCACTGTTGCATCGTCCATGATGTCTGTCCCGAGGCATTCAGACTTGCAATCGTAAGGCATAACGTCAACACTTGTTTCATATTCATATTTGTTTTTTCGCAGTGCAAAGTTATATCTCCTCTCCTATATCGACAAGCATTTTAACACTGCCAGATGTAAAACGTCTAAAAATTAGACACTCTGCTGTATGATTTTTAGACAGATTCTTCGTACCTTTGCCGCCATGAAAGAATATGGAACCATACTGATCGTTGACGATAACGCGTCTATCCTGACGGCGATGCGCTATCTGTTGGACGGAACCTTTGAGCGCATCCTGACGCAGACCCAGCCTGACGACATCCTGAAAACGATGGCACAGGAGGAGATTGACATCGTACTATTAGACATGAACTTCACCCTCGGCGTGAATAGCGGTCAGGAGGGTCTCTTCTGGCTCCGCACCATCCGCAAGCAGCATCCGCAGACTCCAGTGGTGCTGCTGACGGCATACGCCGACGTATCGCTGGCGGTAAAGGGTCTGAAGAGCGGAGCAGCCGACTTCATCACAAAACCCTGGGACAATGATGAACTGGTGCACAAACTGAAAGACGTGCTGGACATGAAAAGCGAGATCGTAAGCCTCGACGAGATGGAGAAGGACCATATACGTCGTACCATTGACCACTGTCACGGCAATCTTACTCAGGCAGCAGAACTGCTGGGCATCACGCGTCAGACGCTCTATAACAAGATGAAACGTTTATAAACAACAGATTAAACGGATTGTAAGAAGAATAATGTTTTATATCTGTATTATAATAGGTATTGTGCTGATAGTGGCCTTCACCTGGCTTATCAGGCGGCAGCGGTCGCTGAAGCAACGGGCTCACCTGATCGAGGAAGCCATCCGCAACCGCGATTTCACCTTCCGACTGCCTACCGACGGACTGCTGCCTGGCGAACGTGCCATGCAGGAGACGCTGAACAGGTTGGGGCAGACTATCCGCCAGCAGGTAAATCAGAATGAGGTGGAATCATGGGAACGGCTCACACGGGTACTCACCCACGAGATGATGAACGCCACAGCGCCCATCGCCAGCATCAGCCAGTCGATGCTGAGCCGTGATGACGTGAAAGGTACCCCACTCGAAGACGGCATTCAGGCCATCTACGACACCAGTTGTCACCTGAGCAGTTTTGTGGCGAACTATCGCAAGATGTCAGAACTTGAGAAACCCACAATGTCGGAGTTGCCTCTCCGTCCGATGCTTGACGAGATCTGCAAGACCTATCCAGAACTCACATGGATAGTCAGTGTGCCTCAGAACACCATCACAAGAGCCGATGCAGGCATGCTACACCAAGTACTGATCAATCTCACCAAGAATGCCGTAGAGGCAGGAGCCGGGAAAATGGTCATCAGACAGGAAGGTCAGGAATTATACATCGGCAACGACGGTCTGCCCATACCTGCCGAGAACCGTCAGTCGCTCTTCGTGCCCTTCTTTACCACCAAGCGAAGCGGAAGCGGCATCGGACTGTCACTGAGCCGCCGGATGATGATTCAGCAAGGCGGCATGCTCGACCTGGCAGAAAAACAATTCGACGGGTGCCGGGCTGGATTCATTCTCACCATCCCTATAATTACAAAAAACACGCCCAGATAGACAAATTATCTCATGATTATAGGGAAATACGCGAAAACTTTTGTACCTTTGCAGACAGAAACGACTAAAACAACTATTATGAGGAAATACCTGCTCCTTTGCGCCTTTGCCTGTCAGATGGCAACAGCCCAGCAACAGGCACCGATGATGCTACAATACGACTATCCTGCCAACTTCTTCGAAGAGTCACTGCCTATCGGGAATGGTAAACTGGGCGCTCTCGTCTATGGCGGAACTGACGACAACATCATCTACCTGAACGATATCACGTTCTGGACAGGCAAGCCCGCAGACCGCACCCTCGATGCTGATGCCCACCAGTGGATTCCAAAGATACGAGAAGCACTCTTCAATGAGGACTATCAGTTGGCCGACTCCCTGCAACTGCATGTCCAGGGTCCCAACTCACAGAACTTCCAGCCTTTGGGTACACTGCATATCAAAGACCTCGGGCTCGGGACTGTCAGTGACTACCACCGTAGCCTCAGCCTTGACAGCAGCATCGTCAAGGATAGTTACCTGCGCAACGGAAAGAAGATTGAGCGAGAATACTTCGCCTCTCACCCCGACAAACTGATTGCCATCCGGCTCCGCGGTGATATCAACTGCAAGATAGCACTCACAGCCCAGGTACCCCATCAGGTGAAGGCCATCCCCACCCAACTCACGATGACGGGGCATGCGACTGGCGACCCTCAGGAGAGTATCCACTTCTGCACGATGATCTCTGTAAAGACTGATGGAGAGACCATGGCCAGCGACTCTTCCCTGACGATCACCCATGCGAAGGAGGCTATCCTCTACATCGTCAATGAGACGAGTTTCAACGGCTTCGACAAGCATCCTGTCCGTACAGGAGCCCCATATCTTGAGAATGTTGCCAACGACATCTGGCACACTCAGAACTATTCCTTCGACGATTTCTACGCCCGCCATCTCGCTGACTACCAAGCATTCTATGACCGCGTCAAGATAAGGCTATCCAGTAATCCTAGTATCCCTAGCAACCCTAGTATCCCTAGCAACCCCAGCAACACCGACACCCTTCTCAAAGCCTATACCGACACCCGCGGTGAGGCCCCAGGAAGCCGCTATCTCGAAGAACTCTATTTCCAGTTTGGACGCTACCTGCTCATCTCTGCCTCCAGGACAGAGGGCGTACCCGCCAACCTGCAGGGCCTCTGGACACCCCACCTGTGGTCACCGTGGCGCGGCAACTACACCGTGAACATCAACCTTGAGGAGAACTACTGGCCCGCCTTCGTGGCCAACATGCCGGAGATGGCACTGCCACTCGACGGCTTCATCCAGGCCCTGGCCGCCAACGGACAGCACACTGCCCGCAACTACTATGGCATTGACAAGGGGTGGTGCTCCAGTCATAACAGTGACATCTGGGCGATGACCAACCCCGTGGGAGAGAAGCGCGAATGGCCGGAGTGGGCCAACTGGAACATGGGTGGTGCCTGGCTCGTGAACACACTCTGGGAGCGCTATCAGTTCACCCAGGACAAGGCATACCTCCGCACCGTCGCCTACCCCTTGATGAAGGGCGCAACAGAGTTCTGCCTCAACTGGCTCATCGACAATCCCAAGGCTCCAGGAGAACTCATCACCGCACCCAGTACTTCTCCCGAAAATGAGTACAAGACGGACAAGGGCTACCACGGCATGACCTGCTATGGGGGCACTGCTGACCTCGCCATCATCCGCGAACTCTTCATCAACACCATTGCCGCAGGAAAAGTCCTCGGCGAGAAGACCAAAGAGATCGAAAAAGCCCTCGCACGCCTCCACCCCTATACCATCGGCCATGATGGTGACCTCAACGAATGGTATTATGACTGGGATGACTGGGATCCCCAGCACCGGCACCAGAGTCATCTCATCGGACTGTACCCTGGGAACCATTTAGTCAGTGGACAGTGGATAGTAGATAGTCAACTTCTTAAAGCCGCCGAGCGCACTTTGGAGATCAAGGGCGACTATACGACAGGATGGAGCACAGGCTGGCGCATCAACCTCTGGGCGCGCCTGCACAACGCCCGGCAAGCCTATCATATCTTCCAGAAACTGCTGACGTATGTCACGCCCGACAACTACAAAGGACCAGACATCCGGCGCAGTGGGGGTACATACCCCAACCTCTTCGATGCCCATCCGCCATTTCAGATCGACGGTAATTTCGGAGGCACCGCAGGGGTCTGCGAGATGCTGATGCAGAGTCAATGCACGACGCATAATGCACCATGCACCATTGAGTTGCTCCCCGCCCTGCCTGAGCAGTGGAAGGATGGTGCTGTCAGCGGACTCTGTGCCCGGGGCGGCTACGAAGTGTCATTCGAATGGAAAGGCGGGAAAGTACGCGACTGTAGGATCAAGGCCATAAAGAGCGGCACCGTTACTTTAGTATATAATAACCAGCAGAAGACTGTCAAACTGAAGGCTGGTCAAACTCAAAACATCAAGACGTGGTAAAGCATACTATCAAAGAATCAGATCTGAATAAGGCCAAGACCTGGAGTGAGTCAGTCTTTCTTGACAACGACCTATTGCTGACAGAACGCATCAACGAGGCACCCATGCCCACAGAACCTCGCCGCATGAACTTCATCCTCATCGGTTTGTGCATAAAGGGGGAGGTCATGTACCAGTTGGACACTCAGAAACAAGTCATTACACCAGGTGACATCCTGATTGTCACAGACCGCCATGTCGTAGATAGTTACCAACATTCTCCTGACATGGAAGGACTATGCATGATGATGTCTGTCAACTTCTTCAGGGAGATCATACAGAATGTGGGGGATATCAGTTCGCTGTTCCTCTTCTCCCGCCTGCATCCCGTGATGCGGTTGGAACAAAAGGAGATCAATACCTTTAAAGAGTATTTCCAGGCCATCAAGCGAAAAATCAACGATGAGAGCAACCACTTTAGGAAGGACCTCATCAGGACCTTACTGCTGGCCATGTTCTACGACCTCAGTAATATCATCTACCGCGTCAAGAACGACGGCAAGCCCCAGACACGCGCTCAGATTATCTTCACAAAGTTCATCAAACTGGTAGAACAGAACTTCAGGCAGGAGCGACGGGTCAGTTGGTATGCTGAGCAACTCTGTATCACGGCTAAATACCTCTCTGAGACAGTAAAGAGTGCCAGTCAGCGCACGCCAAACGAATGGATTGACAATTACGTTATCCTTGAACTCAGAGTGCAGTTGAAAAAATCTACGAAGAACATCAAGGAGATTGCAGAGGAACTGAACTTCCCCAACCAGAGTTTCTTGGGGAAATACTTCAAGGAACATGTGGGCATGAGCCCCTCGAAATACCGCAGGTCATAGTTCCTGAAGCAGCATATCCGCCACTTCAAGCAGTTCCTGATACCAGTCTTCGCCAAAGCGACGTATCAAAGGCTCTTTCAGGAACTGGTATAGGGGAATGTCCATATCCTGCCCTTTCTTAACAGCCGCCTTACAGACATCCCAGCGGTTATAGTTCAGACCTGTCAGGCCATTGCCGAGTTGCTTGGCACGAATCGGATAGAGCGCACAACTCACGGGCTTGCAGAATCTGGTCTTCCCCTGCCTGTAGGCCTTCTCTAATGCGCAAAGGCAACAGTCATGGATGCCATTCAACTCATCATAATAGGTAAACACACAGTCTTTCCCTCGCACGATGCTCGTCACAAGATCCCCTTCCTGATCGGTATAGGCCACACCTTGCCTGTCGATGACCGCCTGAGCGGAGGCAGAGAGGTCGCCCCAGACGGTATCCACGCAATCCTCTATCTCTGCAATCTCCTCCATTGTCACAGGTGCGCCCGCATCACCCTCTACACAACACTGTCCTTTACAGGCACTTAGGTCACAGCAGAACCGCTCCGTCAGGATCTCTGACGAGAGTAGCACGTCACCGACTTGAATGATGGGCGGAAGAGGCATGGTTCTATTAGAAATTAGAAATTAAAAATTATGAATTATGATTACCATACTATGGGAGTCATGCCGTTCTCTTGCAGATACTTGTTGCAGCGCGAGAACTGGTGCTGACCGAACCATCCGCCACGGTTGGCACTCAGGGGGGAGGGATGGACACTCTCCAGTACGAGGTTCTTCGTCTTGTCAATCATATAAGCCTTACCACGGGCATAGCCGCCCCAGAGCATATAGACCAGATGCTCGCGATGGGATGCCAAGGCCTGTATGGCGGCATCAGTGAACTGCTGCCAACCGAGACGACTGTGGCTATTCGCCTGATGGGCACGCACCGTCAGCGATGCATTGAGCAGCAACACCCCCTGTTCTGCCCAGCGCGTCAGGTTGCCCGACTGCGGGATGGGCGTACCGAGGTCATCCTGTATCTCCTTGAAGATATTCTGCAGCGACGGCGGGAACATCACCCCATCCTGCACGGAGAAACTCAGTCCATGTGCCTGTCCGGGCTCATGATACGGGTCCTGTCCGATAATCACCACCTTCACCTTGTCAAACGGACACAGGTTGAAGGCATTGAAGATCAGTTTTCCCGGGGGGTAACAAGTGGTTTGCTGATACTCCTGCCGCACGGCCTGTGTCAACTGTGCGAAGTAGGGCTTGTCGAATTCCTGGCTGAGATACGCCTTCCATGTAGATTCTATCTGGACATTCATGAGGGTGCTATTTCTATTCTTACAGGAAACTGTGTTATCTCGCTTTATATACTTCTTCACCATCCACGATGGTGGCTACGATGTTGGCCTGGGCAACCTTCTCGATGTCGTCGTGCAGGAAGTCGCAGTCGAACACCGTCATGTTGGCAATCTTACCAAATTCGATGGAACCCATGCGATGCTCCTGATGCCACTGACGGGCCACATTGATGGTCATGGCGCGCAGCGACTGTTCACGGGTGATGGCTTCCTTGACATTGTGCGGTTTGTCTATGCCTCCGAGTAACTCCTTCGGATACGAGCGTTTTTCCGCTGTATAGAAACTGTACTTGACATTCATCATCGGAGAAACGGGATAGTCGGAATGGAATACCACGTTTGCGCCAGCATCATAGAACGACTTGATGGGGTAAGAATTCTCTGCCAATTCCTTACCGACATACGAGACTTCCATCTCATAAGGGCCAGGAATCTCTGCCGTCCACAGGGGCGGAACAGCCGCAACGGAACCTGTTGCTGCCATGCGGCGAATATCCTCTTCGGTCACAAAATGCAGATGTGCCAGCACGTTACGCTGATCCTTATTGCCAGTTATTTTCTCTGCATCCTCAATACAGTTAAGCATGAAGTGGGTAGCACCGCCACCCTCTGAGTGAACATGAACAGCCATACCTTCCTTGTTGGCCTCAGTAATCAACTCCACCATCTTATCGTGGTCGTTGAAGCGCTCGACACCATGATAGCCAGGCTGGTCGAGGTAATCCTGGTTCTGCCAACCCGTGTGTGCTTCGGTCACACCGTCGAGGAACGCCTTGGCACCAACGATATGGAAATACTCACCGCTCAGTTCTGCACGCTCCGCGGCAATACGTGCAATCGCTGCCTTCGGGCTGTCAATATTATCGGTGACATACATATAGGCATAGGTGCGCATCTTCAATTTGCCTTCCTCCTCCAGTTCATGATAGGCCTTGGGAGCATCACGATGTACAATCTCCGTGCCAGCATCACCCACAGCAGTAAAACCGCTACTGAGGGCAAGGTCCTGCCAAGCGAGCAAGTATTCCTTGATATCGTCAATGGTAGTGGGGAGTTTCGGTACGATCTCGAACACGGGACCCTCACAGATATAGCCGTCGGGATCACCGTTCTTGTCCACATGCACCTGTTCATAGCCCATTTTCTTCGCATACGCTGCGTCGATGCCTGCCCACTCAAGAGCCTTTGTATTGAGGAGCATGGAATGCCCGCCCCCCGTCTGCATGAGCAGCGGCTTATCAGGGCAGATATCGTCCAGATAGGCCTTGGACACGTATTCATCACTTTCCACCCACCCTGCGGCTACATAGAAGTCGCGCTGCGGGTTCTTCGCCATGAAGTCCTTGATGATCTCGCGGTATTTCTGGTAGTCGGTCAATCCAACCGGTGACAGGTTCGCTTGACCGATTAAGCGGTAACCTGCCAGATGACCATGACAATGGGATTCGAGAAAGCCGGGATAGACGTAGTTCTCACCGTAATCCAGCACCTTAGCGTCCGCATCAGCGAGATTTTTTGCTTCCTCTGCGCTGCCGATAAAGGCAAATACGCCGTTCTTCACTAATGCAGCCTTGGCAAAGGGCCGCTTTTCATCCATCGTGATGATGTTGCCGAGAATAACCGTTTGTTTCATTATAATATTTATATTAATGAGAATTACCTATTATTCGATCAATTCGAAATGCTGGAAGTCCTTGCGTGTAGTCCAGTCACCACCCCACTCGAAGCCTGCCTCGGTAAAAAGGCGGAAGCATAGGTCGTCGTGGTCGATCTTGTAGGGGAAGTCCCATGTACGGTCGCAATAAATCTCGGCTGTGGCAGGCTGGATGAATCGTGTTCCATCGTCACGGTCCTTGTAATAGGGATTATAGAGCGTATTGATGTCGATGGCCAGTCCGCGTGCGTGCTTCGAGAGGTTGGTGCTACCGGCTATGGTGCGATAGCAGAAGCATGACGAGTTGTTGTCGCGCATCTGCATCTCGTCGTCGGCATCCCAGACGTCAGGCAGCAACATGCGCTGGATGGGGTACTTGGCATCGAAGAGTTGGCGCAGGATGCTTACCACACGGTCTGCTATCTTCGCGTTGCAGATCATCTCGCCGACGTGCATCTGGTCGTCGTAGTCCCAGTGGAGGGCACGAATATGACGCAGGTCGTTGCGCCCGATATGCGGGTTCTCCTTGTAGGTCTTGCCCTGCATGCGTTGCCACACTCCGTCAGGTATCGGCTCGGCTGCAAAACATCTGTCGATACCTCCATAGGCCTCGACGGCTGCGGAATTGACTGTCTTTCCTGCCTGCCACTCACTGAGCACCTTCGTATCGGTGCCGCTTGGGTTGTCACTATCACTGCATGCTGTCGCTGATGCTAACCAACTGAAGATGACGACTGTCATCCATAACATACGGGAATAATCTTTCAACATATTCATTTTATATTGCCTGCAAAGATACAAATAAATATTCATTCCTGCAATAGTACAGGCAAAAATTGAAGCACCTTTTTATTATGTCCGTTTTACGCGCGCGCAGGCGTAGTAGTTGTCTCAAGCCAAAAACAAGTGTCCCACCTGTCCCATCTGTCCAAGAAGGATAGTTCCCACCAGGGACAGATGGGACAGGTGGGACACATAAAAAGTGGGTATGGCAACTATATATATGCGCGGGCGTATGTGCACGCATGTAGAGAATTCGTCAGGTGAACAGTCGGGTGCGACATAGAAAGAGTCTTTTCTGGAACAGGAAGACTGTTTTCTGAATTCCCAAGGCCTGGGAACAAAATGAGAAGCCACTTTACGGAACTGAGGAGGCTCCTCACGTTGCTAAAGAGGCTCCTTTCGTTCGTAAAGAGCCTCCTCACATTCGTAAAGAGCCTCTTTTCTGGAGAAACGTGATTTTCTTTGAGTTTTATACCCGAAAATGTGAATTTATGCATATATTTGTAGCCGAAATCATGATGACGAATATGTGGAACGGACAGACAAACAGGAATACGGTGGTGAGACCGGCGACACAGGCGAACCGATTCTATACGGGCGATGCCAGGGAACTGAGCGAGGAGGTCGATAGTCTGCTGGCGCTGCATCGTGGCGATACGGTGTATCGGAATGTGGCGGCGCTGATAGTGCCCCATGCGGGCTATTATTTCTCGGGCAACGTGGCGGCAGCGGCGTATATGGCGATGCCAATGGACAAGGCGTATAAGCGGATATTCCTGCTGGGGCCGAGTCACCACGAATGGTTCGACGGGGCTTCGGTGAATACGGAGGCTGACTACTATGCCACGCCGCTGGGGCAGGTGAAGGTGGATAGGGAAACGGCTTATAAATTGACAACGGATGGCACGGATTTAATGGATCCTGTGTTCCGATATGAACCCAAAGCACATGACAGGGAGCATTGTCTGGAGGTGCAATTGCCATTCTTGCAGCGATTCTTCACTAAAGACGTGCCGCCCATCGTACCGATTATCATTTCCACGAACGACTTCCAGAAACTGAGACGGATAGCGGAGGCACTGAAGCCGTATCTGACAGGAGAGAACCTGTTCATCGTCAGTAGCGACTTCTCGCACTATCCGAAGTATGAGGATGCCTGCCAGGTGGATGCCCGGACAGGGAAGGCCGTGGAGAGTGGCGACGTGGAGCAGTTTATCGCTGCGCTGGAAGAGAATGCCCGCAGTGGCGTGTCTGGTCTGGCCACGAGTGCCTGCGGAGAACTGGCCATTGCGACGCTGCTGATGATGATAGACAGCACGTTCGAGGTGAAGCATCTGATGTATCAGAACTCTGGGGATGCCGAGGAGTCGGATCACAGTCGGGTAGTAGGCTATCATGCCTTTGCCATCGTGCGCAAGGCATCGCAGGCGTTCTCACTGTCGGATGATGAGAAGCGGATGTTGAAGGAGATAGCACTATCGAGTATCAAGGACTCGCTGAGGAGTGAAGAATTCGATTCTTCACTCTTCACTCTTCATTCTTCACTTAAAAGGAAGTGCGGTGCGTTCGTGTCACTGCATAAGCATGGACGGCTACGCGGCTGCATCGGACACTTTGGCGAGGATGTACCCCTGCATGAGATTGTGGCAGAGATGGCTCGTGCGGCTGCTTTCGAAGACCCGCGATTCATGCCTGTGACTGCTGATGAACTATCGGACATCGATATTGAGATTTCCGTGCTTACACCTATGCGACGCATTCAGAGCCTGGACGAATTTGAACTGCATCGGCATGGTATCTATATCCGTAGGGGGTATCGCAGTGGGACGTTTTTGCCACAGGTGGCCGATGAGGTGAACTGGACGAAGGAGGAGTTTGTCTCTCATTGTGCGCAGGACAAGGCGGGCATCGGATGGGATGGTTGGCGGGATGCGGAACTGTATGTGTATGAGGCGATCGTGTTTTAGTTCATAGTTCATAGTTTATAGTTCATAGTTATGGAGTGTCGGTATTATAGGCCATTGGATAACGGGAGGGTGGAGTGTCTGCTCTGTCCGCATCATTGCCATATCAGCGAGGGCAGGACGGGCATCTGCCGGAACCGACGAAATAAGGAGGGTGTTCTTGTAAGCGAAGTGTATGGAAAACCTTGTTCACTGGCCATCGACCCCATCGAGAAGAAACCGCTCTACCACTTCCATCCCGGCACCAAGTGCCTCTCCATCGCCTGTACGGGCTGCAACTTCCGCTGCCTGAACTGTCAGAACCACGAGATTTCACAGGCCATGCCATCAGAGGTCGGGCATTACGATCTCTCGCCGGAAGCCATGGTGGAACTCTGTATAGAACATCATTGTCCTGGCATCGCCTACACCTATACGGAGCCGCTGACATACCTTGAATACATCACAGACACGGCACGGCTGGCTCACGAAGCAGGACTCTGGAACATCCTCGTCACGGCGGGCTATGTCTGTCAGGAACCGTTGAACGATCTGCTGCCGTATCTCGATGCTGCCAACATCGACCTGAAATCATTCTCCGACGACATCTACATGAAGGTCAGTGGAGGCCATCTACAGCCTGTGCTTGACACCATTCTGGCGATGCGTGATGCTGGGGTGTGGATAGAACTGACGAACCTCGTCATTCCTGGCATCAACGATGACATGCCGATGATTCGACGGATGTGCCAGTGGATTGTCAGCAACGGACTTGCCGACAATCCACTGCATTTCAGCCGTTTCTTCCCCCGCTATAAGATGCGGGATATATCTCCGACTCCCCTCCATACGCTGAAGGAAGCCAAGCGAATCGCTCTTGAAGAAAGCATCAAGAACGTATATTTGGGTAACACGGGGTAACCCTTAATTATTGTCACTAATCAGGCACTCACCCGTCATGTCTGAGGGCTGCTCCAGTCCCATGATGTGCAGGATGGAGGGTGCCACGTCGGCCAGGCGACCGTCCTTCACCGTAGCCGAGTTGTTGTTCGTCACGTAGATGAACGGCACGGGGTTCAGTGAGTGGGCGGTGTTCGGTGTACCGTCTGGGTTGATGGCATTGTCGGCATTACCGTGGTCAGCGATGATGATAGCCTCGTAGTCGTTGGCCTTGGCAGCCTCGATGACCTCACGGACGCAGTTGTCAACAGCCCATACGGCCTTGGCGATGGCGTTATAGACACCCGTGTGGCCCACCATGTCGCCGTTGGCGAAGTTCACCACGATGAAGTCGTACTCCTGGGTGTTGATGGCACCGACGAGTTTATCTTTCACCTCGTAGGCACTCATCTCGGGCTTCAGGTCGTAGGTAGCCACCTTCGGCGAGGCCACGAGGATACGGTCCTCACCCTCGTATGGAGCCTCGCGACCGCCGTTGAAGAAGAAGGTCACGTGGGCGTACTTCTCGGTCTCAGCGGTGTGCAACTGCTTCAGGCCTTGCTTACTCAGGTATTCACCCAGGGTATCCTCCACGTTCTCCTTCGGGAAGAGGATGTGTACGCCCGTGAACTTGGCGTCATACGGGGTCATGCAGTAGTACTGCAGGTTGGGAATCGTATGCATGCCCTGCTCCGGCATATCCTCCTGGGTCAGTGCGATGGTCATCTCCTTGGCGCGGTCGTTGCGGAAGTTGATGAAGATCACGACGTCGCCCTCCTCGATGCAGCCGTTGACGCTGGCATTGTGGATAGGCTTGATGAACTCGTCGGTCACGCCGTCGTCGTAACTCTCCTGCATGGCCTGCACCATGTCGGTGGCCTGCTTGCCCTTACCCTCGACGATCAGGTCGTAGCCTTCCTTCACGCGCTCCCAGCGCTTGTCGCGGTCCATGGCATAGAAGCGGCCCACGATGCTGGCGATGGCGGCATCATTATCTGCGCACACCTTGCTCACCTGCTCGATGAAGCCTTTACCAGAGTGGGGGTCGGTGTCGCGGCCGTCCATATAGCAGTGCACGAACACCTGGTTCTTCAGGCCGTATGCCTTACCGATCTCAATGAGTTTGAAGAGGTGGTCGAGGCTTGAGTGCACACCACCGTCGGAGGTCAGACCCATCAGGTGGAGTTTCTTTCCGTTCTCCTTGGCGTATGTATAGGCAGCCTTCACCTGCGGATTCTCCATGATGGAGCCGTCCTTGCAGGCACGGTTGATCTTCACGAGGTCCTGATACACGATGCGTCCGGCACCGATATTGAGGTGTCCCACCTCAGAGTTACCCATCTGACCGTCGGGCAGGCCAACGTCCTCACCAGAGGCCTGGAGTTGAGAGTGGGCTGATGTCGCTGTTAACAGATCGAGGTAAGGTGTCGGCGTGTTATAGATCACGTCACCCTTGCCATGCTTACCGATTCCCCATCCATCGAGAATCATCAATAATGCTTTCTTTGCCATAGTTGTATGATTATTATTTACTCATGTTGTCAATATAGGTCATGATGACGTCGGAGGCAGATTCTGGCGTCATGCCGTCCATCGAGATGACGAGTTGATAGTTACGCGTATCGTAGCGGCTGGTATCGTCGTACTTCTGGATATAGGTCCTGCCACAAGGGCCTTGTCGTAATACTTCACGTTAAGCCTTTCTGCCAATATGCGTCCTACGGAGCGCCCACCAGAACCCACCTCACGGTTGATGGTGATGACGAATTGTTTGTTCTTGTCCATTTCTTTCTGTGTTCAATTGATGACTGAGGGTGCAAAGGTAGTCTTTTTATTTCAAATATCAAAATAATAAGTCACCGAAAATCCCCAGAAAGTCAAATTTATGAGGAAAACATGGAAGTCACCCTATCCTCACCTCCATCATCGTCAAGTCGTCGTTGGGAGCAGCGCCGGCACGGTGTTTCTCCACCTCAGAGGTCAGGTATTCTATCACGTGACGGGCATCTGCCGACTGCAGACCACGGAGGATCGACAACAGATGGTCGTCGCCGAACTGTTCCATCTGCTTATTTTCCGCTTCATTAAGTCCGTCACTATAGACAAAGAGCGGCTTGCCCTTGATATTATCCACACGCTGCCCCTGATACTCCAGGCCAGGCCACATGCCTATAGGGGCATTGGGCACCATCTCCAGGAACTCATCCCCCAGCAGTGGCGGGTTATGACCCGCATTGCAGAACTCCATGACACCTGTCTCCAGGTTGATCAGCGCCAGGAACATCGTCACGAACATACCATTCTCGTTACCCTCGCAGAGTTCTTCGTTCAGACGGGTGGCAATCTTGGCTGGCGGCATCTTCTGCTTCGCCATCGCGCGGAACAGGCGGGCTGCCTGCGCCATGAAGAGTGAGGCAGGTACGCCCTTGCCTGAGACGTCTCCCAAACAGATGTAGATATGATCATCCTCCAATAGATAGTCATAAAGGTCGCCGCCCACCTCCTTTGCCGGTTCCATATAGGCATACAGGTCGAGTCCACCGTGCTCAGGGAATATGCTTGGCACAATGGATTTCTGGATTTCCCTGGCGATACGGAGTTCACTCTCTATGCGCTCCTTGGCAGCCGTAGTCTCCTCCAACTGGTCGTAGGCCACCTGCAGTTTGGCGTGCGCATCCTCCAGTTTCTGATGGGCGGCAGCCAGACGGTGGGTGGCAGCACGGCGATGCAGGCTATATATCGTCAGGAACAGGATGACCAGTATCAGAACCACCACGATGGATATCGCCTGTATCTTCGCAAGTTGGGCCTGCTTCCTGGCGATCTCCGCCTCCTTCTGCTGGGTGTTGTAGATGGTGGCCAACTCCACCGTCGAACTGTTCTTCTGGTTGGTGATGGCAGAATCGAGCAACGCCAGGACCTTGGCACCTATCACACGGGCGGAGTCTCTCCTCCCCGCACCTGCATTGGCCTGGTACTTAGGCAGCATATAGAGTTGGATATTATCGAGCGACGGCGTCATGCCCCACTCTCTCAGCGTCTGGTCGAGGTAGCGGTAGTTGTCCGCCGCCTCCCTGTAGCGCTCTGCCGCCACAAGATACTCATTGGCATTGATGCGCCCCGGTCCCGTCTTAGAGTAGTCGGTCTGGAGAAACCGCTTATAGGCTGCAGCGGCCTCATTCTTTTTCCCGAGTCCCTGCTGGGCCACGGCACGCATGATCTCGATGCGTCCCTGGTACTCATCGAAATACTCCGAGCGTGCGTCTGGGCGCTGACGGTACATGTTCAGCAGCATCTCCGTCCTGTCGATCCAGTAGATCGACTCGGCATAGCGCCGCATGTTGATATAGGCCATACTGGTATAGACGGTGCCAAGCACCGCCTCCTGGAACCCCCGGCTGGTGGAGTCCGTCTTCCAGCGCTCAGCATAATGGCCGCGCGCCTCGATAAAACTCTGGTTGGCCTCCTCGTCACGCCCCAGGTTCAACTGGCAGCAACCGATATTATTCAGCAGTATGGCATAGTCGATGTCGGAGCCGATGCCTGTAGTCCTCATCTTCGCCACGGCAGGCATGGCCACCTGAAGCGAACCTTCATAATCGCCCCTGATGAGAAGAAGTTCGGAAAGTCGGCGCGCCGACTTGTTGTAACTCAACTGGTCTGCCGCTGTCTTCACCGGGCACTCCAACGCCCTGCGGTAATATACCTCGGCCACCAGATACTGTCCCTGCCGATAGTAGGACACACCCCGCCAGCGATTGGCGTTCAACGGTGAGAAGATGCCTTTCTTCTCAAAACTGTCGGCCAGCACGCGCATCTGCTCATAGTCTTTCTGGATACCTACATCGAAGATCACACTGTCAGCCCAGGACGTCTGCGGATCACTGTACTTCCCACCATCACACGCTGCCAATACCACGGAAAGTATCAGCGCCACTACAGGGTAAACAAAGGCAATCCTTCTAATCATGCCACAAATTTAGGAACTTTTTTCCTAAAAAACAAAGTTTTATTAAAAAATTTGTAACTTTACCAAACATTGATGGATATATTGGAAAATCTTTTTATTTTTGCAAACATAAATACCAACTTAATTGAGGAATAATGAAGAAAAGGCAATTGTGGGCAGTATTGCTGTGCATGGCGGCAACTGCAGTGAGTGCGGAGCCTGTGGAGATTCAGGCTGGCAAGACAACGGTCAGTGTGGAGTTCTACACACCGCAGACGGTGCGCGTGGTGAAGGTCCCCGCAGGTCATGAGTATGAGAAACAGAGCCTCGTGGTGATTGCAAAGCCTGAGGACGTGAAAGTCACCCGCAGCGGCAACACCCTCAGCAGTAGTGCGCTCTCGGTAAAAGTAGATCCCAGGACGGGCGCACTGACATTCTCGGCAAAGGGCAAGACGCTGCTCCGCGAGAAGGGTGCTGCCACCTTCGAGCCAAGGACAGAAGGCCCCGACGCAGGCAAGTATCGTGTGACGCAGACATTCCTGCTCGACAAAGACGAGGCCATCTACGGTCTGGGCACCATCCAGAACGGTAAGATGAACCGCCGTGGCGAGCACAAACTGATGGAGCAGTCGAACCTTGAGGACTTCCAGAACGTATTGCAGTCCATCAAGGGCTGGGGCATCTACTGGGACAACTACTCCCGCACGCAGTTTGACGACGACCCCGTGAAAGGCATGTCGTTCTCATCGGAGGTCGGCGACTGCGAAGACTACTACTTCATGTATGGCGGCTCTGCCGACGGTGTGATCGCACAGATGCGCGGCCTCTCTGGCGACGTGCCGATGTTCCCCCTCTGGACCTACGGATTCTGGCAGTGCAAGGAACGTTATAAGAGTGCTGCCGAGGTGCTCAGCGTGGTTGACAGATATCGCGAACTGCAGGTGCCCCTCGACGGCATCATCCAGGACTGGCAGTACTGGGGCTCCAACTACCTCTGGAATGCCATGGACTTCCTCACCGAAGAGTATGCCAACGGTGAACAGATGATCAGTGACATCCACAAGAAGAACGCCCACTTCATGATCTCCATCTGGGCCAGTTTCGGTCCGATGACCAAGGCCTATCGCCAACTCGACGAGAAAGACCTGCTCTTCGACTTCGAGACATGGCCGCAGAGCGGACTCACCGCGTGGCCTCCGCGCATGGACTATCCTTCGGGTGTGCGCGTCTATGATGCCTTCTCGCCCGAAGCCCGTGACATCTACTGGCAGAACCTGAAGCCCCTCTTCGACAAGGGGACGGATGCCTGGTGGATGGACTCTACCGATCCCGACTTCTTCAATCCCAAGGAATCCGACTATGACCACAAGGCTGCTGGCGGCAAGTCAACATGGCGCGCCCTCCGCAATGCCTTCCCACTGGAGACCGTTCGCGGTGTCTATCAGTCGCAGCGCAAGGAGTCAACGGGGAAGCGTGCCTTCATCATGACCCGCTCCGCCTTCGCGGGACAGCAGCACTACGGCTCGGGTATGTGGAGCGGCGACGTGGCTTCCTCCTGGGACATGCTGCGCAAGCAAGTGCCTGCCGGACTGAGTTACTCACTGACTGGCTGCCCGAACTTCAATACCGACATCGGCGGCTTCTTCTGCGGCTCGTACAACACGAAGGGCGCCGGCACAGCCCCTCAGAACCCGCAATACCAGGAACTCTTCATCCGCTGGATGCAGTATGGACTGTTCTGTCCCGTATTCCGCAGTCATGGTGCCGATGCACCGCGCGAGATCTGGCAGTTCGGCAAGAAGGGGGATACCGTCTATGACATCATCGAGTCGCAGATCCGCCTGCGCTATCAGTTAATACCTTACCTCTACAGCACAGCCTGGCAGGTGACCAGCAACAACGAGAGTTACCTGCGCCCGCTGTTCAGCGACTTTGCTGCCGACAAGAAGGTCTGGGACATGACCGATGAGTTCATGTTCGGCCGCAGCATCCTTGCTGCCCCGATCCTCGACCCGCAATACACCGAGGAACAGATTATCCGTGAGGATGCCATGACAGGTTGGGACAAGAAAGACGTGAAGATGGAGAATAGTGAACTGGTCGTTGATTGGAATGTTCCGAAGACCGCCACAAAATATCTGCCGAAGGGCACCCTCTGGTATGACTTCTGGACAGGACAGAGTTATCGCGGCGGTCAGACGCTGACCCTCCAGACCTCGCTCGACCGTGTGCCGATGTTCGTGCGTGCTGGCAGCATCCTGCCACTCGGTCCGGAGATGCAATACACTGGCGAAAAGAAATGGGACAACCTTGAGATCCGCGTCTATCCCGGTGCCGACGGTGACTTCACGCTTTATGAGGACGAGGGCGACGGCTACAATTACGAGCGTGGTGTCTATTCGACGATTGCATTCCATTGGAACGACAAGGCCCGCACGCTAACCATCGGCGCCCGCCAAGGCCAGTACCCAGGTATGCTCACCGCCCGCCAGTTTACAGTAATCCTTCCAGACGGAACATCAAAAGTAATTGACTATAAAGGCGAGGAAATGTCTGTGGCCTGCAACTGGCAGATATGATCGTATTCAAGTAAGGTCTGGAAAATCGATACTGAGTTGACCGTCGCCCAAGAGATTGTAACTGCGGCGGTGATAGGGCGTGATGCCGTACTGACGGATGGCCTCACGGTGCTTCTTCGTGGGATAGCCCTTGTTCGACAACCAGTCGTACTGGGGGTATTCCTCGGCGAGACGGTTCATGTAGTCATCGCGGTAGGTCTTGGCGAGGATCGAGGCGGCAGCGATGGAGAGGTACTTGCCGTCGCCCTTGACAATCGTAGTATGGGGGATGTTGGTGGAAATACCACCAACCACAGAACAATAGGGACGAAAGCGGTTGCCATCGACGATGATGGCCTCCGGGCGCACAGTGAGTTGGTCGAGGGCGCGGTGCATGGCCAGGATGGAGGCGTTGAGGATGTTAATGCGGTCGATCTCCTCGGGCGTGACGATGCCCACGGCCCAGGCCACAGCATCGCGCTGGATGATCTCCCGCAGTTCGTAACGACGGCGCTCGGTGAGTTGCTTCGAGTCGTTGAGCAACTCGTTCTGATAGTTCTCCGGCAGGATCACCGCTGCCGCATAGACACTGCCAGCCAGACAGCCGCGACCAGCCTCGTCGCAGCCAGCCTCAACCTTCCCTTCGTAATAATGACTTGCCAGCATCAACTATGAACTATGAACTCTTAACTATGAACTATGAACTCTTAACTATGAACTAAAACATCCTCGCCACGCGACGTATGCCCGCCACGAGCGCATCGACCTCCTCCTTCGTATTATAGAGAGCGAAGGAGGCGCGTACGGTACCTGAGATGCCCAGACGGTCCATCAGGGGCTGGGCGCAGTGATGACCTGTGCGCACGGCAATGCCCAGACGGTCCAAGAGCGTGCCCATGTCGAGATGGTGGATATCACCTACGTTGAAAGAGACAACAGCGTCTCTCGGGGGTGCGGGGGTACGGGGGTACGGGGGTACGAGAGGACCATAAATATGAATGCCGTCGATGGTCTGCAGTTGTTCCATACAGTAGCACGTCAGTTCCTGCTCGTGCTGTTGGATAGCCTCGAAGCCGACGGATTCGATATAGTCGATGGCAGTGGCGAGACCGTGGGTCGCCACGTAGTCGGGCGTGCCGGCCTCGAACTTAAACGGCAGGCGCTCGAAGGTAGTCTTCTCCCACGTCACCTTGTCGATCATCTCGCCACCGCCCTGATAGGGTGGCAACTTCTCCAGCCACTCCTCCTTGCCATAGAGCACGCCAATGCCGGTAGGCCCGTACATCTTATGACCACTGAAGGCCAGGAAGTCGCAGTCCATCGCCTGCACATCGACCTTGAAGTGGGGCGCACTCTGGGCACCATCCACCAGCACGGGGATGCCGTGGGCATGGGCAATCCGGATGATCTCCTCGACGGGATTCACCGTACCCAGCACGTTGCTCACATGGGCGACACTAAGGATTTTGGTCTTAGCGGAGAGTTGAGAAGTAAGAGTTGAGAGGTCGAGAGTTCCATCGTCGGTGATGGAGATATGCTTCACGACGATGCCCCGCTTCATGGCCTGCAACTGCCACGACACGATGTTCGAGTGGTGCTCCATCTCCGTGACGATCACCTCATCGCCCGCCTGCATCTGACTCTCGCAGAAGGACGATGCCACCAGATTGATGGCCTCCGTCGTGCCTCGCGTAAAGACGATCTCCTCCGTCTTGCGGGCGTTGATGAACTGCCGTACCCGTTCGCGGGCAGCCTCATGCAGATCAGTGGCCTGCTGCGACAGATAGTGCACGCCACGATGCACGTTGGCATTCACGTTGAGGTACTCGTCGCGCATGGCATCGAGCACACAGAGTGGCTTCTGCGTCGTCGCCGCGTTGTCGAGATACACCAGCGGCTTGCCATAGACCTCGCGGCTCAGGATGGGGAAGTCGGCTCGAACTTTATTTAAATCGTAATTCATGAGGCGGCAGCAAATTCTTCATTCTTCATTTTTCATTCTTCACTTACACAACCGGCAGCCACTGCATTTGTTGAGTTCTCCGCGGAAACGTTTCTCCACCAAGTAGTGGAGACGGTCGCGGAGCGGCTCGAGTTTCATCTGGTCGATGACCTCGTTGATGAAAGCATTCTGCAGCAGCAGTTTGGCCTCATCGAGCGAGATACCGCGCTGGCGCATGTAGAACAGGGCCGCATCGTTGAGTTGGCCAACGGTAGAGCCGTGTGCGCATTTCACGTCGTCGGCATAGATCTCCAGCATAGGCTGGGTGTACATCCGCGCCTCCTTGGTGGCCGTCAGGTTCTGGTTGGTCATCTGCGAGGTGGTCTTCTGCGCCCCATGTTCCACGAGCACACGACCAGCGAAGGCACCTGTCGCCTTGTCGTCGAGCACATACTTATAGAGTTCGTTCGACGTACAGTGGGGCACCTTATGGATGATCAGCGTATTGTTATCGACATGTTGCTGCTTATCGGCAATCACACAACCGTAGCAGTTGCACTCAGCGCCTTCGCCCGAGAAGGTCAGGTCAAGGCGGTTGCGCGTCGTACCATTATGCAGGGTGATCACGTTATGGGTCACGCGGCTGTCGCGTTGCTGGTCGATATAGACATTGCTCACACGCACATTCTTGGCGTGCGTCTCTTCCAGACAGTAGAGGTCGAGGCTGGCGTTCTCGCCCACGTAGGCTTCGATGACCTGCGTGGCGAGGAAGTTCTTGTCGTCGGCGGCATGGTCGCAGAAGAGCATCTTGATCTCAGCCCCTTCCTCCAGTACGATAAGCACACGGCGGTTCACCATCAGGTCGGGCACCCCACCCCGGTCTCCAGTCTCCCCTCCCCTCTGAGGGGTGGGGAATCCCTTCAGGATATTGATTACCTGGATGGCACGATCGACCTTCACGTTACGAGGCACATAGACCAGCATACCATCCTGCGCAAGCATCGTATTGAGGGCCGTGACGGCATCCTCGCCAGTCTTAGCCAGACGGGCGTAATACTGCGCGACGATATCAGGGTAGTCTCTCATTGAGCCCACGATTACCCCCTCTTTCGGATGTGTGGGGGTGCGAAGGGCATCGTTGACCACGAAGTAGAGGTTCGTGGAGAGGTTAGGCACGTCGCAGCGGAAGGCCTGATAGGGATCGACAGGTATCTCCAGACGATTGAGGTTCACGCCATAGTCAGGGGCGAAGAGTTGCTGGAGGTCGGTATATTTATAGCGTTCCACCTTCTTAGAGGGGAAGCCCTGCTTGCGGAAGTCCTCGAAGGCCTGGTCGCGCACGGCGTTCATCGCCTCCGGTGCATGGTCCATGATGACCTGCCGCGCTTGCTGGTATAATTCTATGTATTGCTGCTCACTTGAAGTAATCATAATTTCTAATTTCTAATTACTAATTACAATCACTCCTCTCCGATTTCCTCCTTGATCCAGTCATAGCCGTGCTCCTGGATATCCTTGGCAAGTTCAGGCCCACCAGTCTTCACGATACGTCCCTTGTAGAGCACATGGACGTACTGCGGACGAATCATCTCCAGCAGACGGTCGTAGTGGGTGATGACGATACACGAGGTCTCTGGTGTCTGCAGTTTGTTCACGCCCTCCGCCACGATACGCATGGCATCGACGTCAAGCCCAGAGTCCGTCTCGTCGAGGATGCTCAGCCTCGGCTCCAGCATCGCCATCTGGAAGATCTCATTGCGCTTCTTCTCGCCGCCACTGAAGCCCTCGTTGACAGAGCGGTTGGCCAGTTTGGAGTCAAGTTCCACGATCTTCCGCTTCTCGCGCATCAGTTTCAGGAACTCAGCCGCATTCATCGGCTCCAGCCCCTGGTACTTGCGCTTCTCGTTGATGGCCGCCTTCATGAAGTTGGTCATCGACACGCCAGGGATCTCCACGGGATACTGGAATGAGAGGAACAGTCCCTCGTGGGCCCTGTCCTCAGGCTTCATCTCCAGCAGGTTCTTGCCGTTGAAATAAGCCTCGCCTTCCGTCACGTCGTAGAGCGGATTGCCCACGAGCACGGCACTGAGTGTACTCTTACCGGAGCCGTTGGGCCCCATGATGGCATGTGTCTCCCCGTCGTTGATCACGAGGTCGATGCCTTTCAGTATCTCTTTCTCGCCAATACGGGCATGTAAGTTCTTTACCTCTAACATATATCTATCCTACTGTTCCTTCTAATGATACACTTAATAGTTTCTGCGCCTCGACGGCAAACTCCATCGGGAGTTTCTGCAAAACTTCCTTAGCATAGCCGTTGACGATAAGTCCGACAGCCTGTTCGGTGGGGATGCCGCGCTGGTTGCAATAGAAGAGTTGGTCTTCGCTGATCTTCGACGTGGTGGCCTCGTGCTCAAAAATGGCGGTGTCGTTGTGCACATCCATATAGGGGAAGGTATGGGCGCCACAGTCGGAGCCTAAGAGCAACGAGTCGCACGAAGAGTAGTTGCGGGCATTATCAGCATTCGACGTAGCACGAACCAGACCACGATAGGAATTCTGGGAGTGACCTGCCGAGATGCCCTTGGAGATGATGGTACTCTTGGTGTTCTTGCCGATGTGGATCATCTTCGTACCCGTATCGGCCTCCTGATAGTTGTTGGTGACGGCGACGCTGTAGAACTCAGCCTGCGAGTTGTCGCCACGCAAAATGCAAGAGGGGTATTTCCACGTGATGGCAGAACCCGTCTCCACCTGCGTCCACGAGAGTTTGGAATCCACGCCGCGCAGGTCGCCACGCTTCGTCACGAGATTCAGTACGCCACCCTTGCCGTTCTCATCGCCGGGATACCAGTTCTGCACGGTAGAGTATTTCACCTCCGCACGATCCTTGACGATAATCTCCACGATGGCGGCATGAAGTTGGTTCTCATCGCGCATCGGAGCCGTACAGCCTTCGAGATAAGAAACGTATGCATCGTCGTCGGCAATGATGAGCGTACGCTCAAACTGTCCCGTGTTACGGGCATTGATACGGAAGTAACTGCTCAATTCCATCGGACAGCGCACGCCCTTAGGGATATAGACAAACGAACCATCGGAGAACACAGCCGAATTAAGGGCAGCGAAGAAGTTGTCGCGATAGGGCACGACGGTGCCGAGGTACTCGCGCACCAGGTCGGGATGCTCTTTGATGGCCTCGCCGATACTGCAGAAGATGACCCCCTTCTCACGGAGTTTCTCCTTAAAGGTGGTCTTCACCGAGACGGAGTCCATGATGGCATCCACAGCAGTATTGCCACTCAGGGCCAGGCGCTCCTCAAGAGGAATACCGAGTTTGTCGAAAGTCTTTTCCAGTTCAGGGTCTATCTTACCATCACCTGCAGGTTTCTTGGCCATAGGATCAGCATAGTAGGAGATAGCCTGATAGTCGATGGGCGGCACGTGGACATGGCCCCACTTCGGCTCCGTCTGCTCCTGCCAGTAACGGAAAGCCTTCAGGCGGAAGTCGAGCATCCACTCAGGCTCACCCTTCTTAGCCGAGATGAGCCGAACGATATTCTCGTTCAGCCCTTTCTCTATGATTTCAGTATGTACGTCCGTGGTAAAGCCGAACTCATACTTCTGTTCGGCCACCTGACGTACGTACTCGTTACTACTTGAGTTCATAGTTCATAGTTCATAGTTCACAGTCTATAGATCATAGTCCAACGTCAGGCGCAGCCCAACTATGAACTATGAATTCTTAACTATGACCTGTTACAACTTCTGTTCTACCTCGATCTCGGTGAAGGTCTCGATGATGTCGCCCACCTGGATATCGTTGAAGTTGACCAGCGAGATACCGCACTCCAGACCTGTTGCCACTTCCTTGGCATCGTCCTTGTAGCGCTTCAGGGCATCGATAGGAGCGGTATGGATCACGATACCATCGCGGATGACGCGGGCCTTGTCCTTGTTGTGCACCTTACCCTCGGTCACCAGACCACCGGCCACGGTACCCACCTTGGAAATCTTGAACACCTGCTTCACCTCAATCTCACCAGAGACGATCTCCTTCTTTACCTTGTCGAGCATACCCTGCATGGTGCTCTTCACCTCGTCGATGGCATCATAGATGATCGAGTAGGTGTTGATCTCCACGCCCTCGCGCTCAGCGGCACGACGAGCGTCAGCAGAGGGGCGCACCTGGAAGCCGACGATGATGGCATCGGAAGCCGAGGCCAGCATGACGTCGTTCTCAGAGATCTGACCGACCGCCTTGGCGATCACATTCACCTGCACCTTCTCGGTAGAGAGTTTGATGAACGAGTCGCTGAGGGCCTCAATAGAACCGTCGGTATCACCCTTCACGATAATGTTCAGTTCATGGAACTCGCCGAGTGCAATACGATGCGAGATATCATCCAGACCAAGCGTCTTCGTCGTGCGGAGTGACTGCTCGCGCTGCAGTTGCTGACGCTTGTTGGTAATCTCACGAGCCTCCTGCTCCGTCTCCATGATATGGAAGGAGTCACCAGCCGTCGGAGCACCATTCAGACCGAGGATGATAGCGGGCTCGGCAGGACCGGCCTTCTCGATGCGCTGGTTACGCTCGTTGAACATGGCCTTGATGCGGCCATAACTCGTACCTGCCACGACGATGTCGCCCACCTTCAGCGTACCGTTCGACACAAGGACCGTAGAGACATAGCCACGACCCTTGTCGAGACTCGACTCGATGATGCTACCCGTGGCCTTTCGGTTCGGGTTGGCCTTCAGGTCGAGCATTTCAGCCTCCAAAAGGACCTTCTCCAACAGTTCATCGACACCGATACCCTTCTTGGCCGAGATCTCCTGACACTGGTACTTACCACCCCACTCCTCGACGAGCAGGTTCATGTTGGCCAGGTCCTCACGTATCTTGTCGGGATTGGCACCCGGCTTATCTATCTTGTTGATGGCGAACACCATCGGCACGTTGGCTGCCTGCGCATGGGCGATGGCCTCCTTGGTAGTAGGCATCACCGAGTCGTCGGCCGCGATGATGATGATGGCGATATCCGTCACCTGGGCACCACGGGCACGCATGGCAGTGAAAGCCTCGTGACCTGGGGTATCCAGGAAGGTGATCTGCCGACCGTCCTTCAACTTCACATTATAGGCACCGATATGCTGGGTGATGCCACCGGCCTCACCGGCAATCACGTTGGTATTACGGATGAAGTCGAGCAGTGAGGTCTTACCATGATCGACATGTCCCATCACCGTCACGATCGGAGCGCGGTTCAGGAGATCGTTCTCATCATCCTCCTCCTCAGTAATAGCGTTCTGCACCTCTGCACTGACATACTCCGTCGTGAAACCAAACTCCTCGGCCACGATATTGATGGTCTCAGCATCCAGGCGCTGGTTGATGGACACCATGATACCGATGCTCATGCAAGTACCGATAACCTGGTTGACCCCGACATTCATCATCGTGGCAAGTTCAGAAACGGTCACGAACTCGGTCAGTTTCAGCACTTTGCTCTCTGCTGCCTGAGACTCCATCTCCTCCTGCATACGCTCAGCGACGGCATCACGCTTCTCACGACGGTACTTGGCACCTTTCTTGTTCTGATTCTTAGAAGTCAGGCGGGCCAGTGTCTCCTTTACCTGGCGTGCTACTGCCTCATCATCCACTTCCAACGGCTTGGCAGGACGGTTCTTCTTCTTGTTCTTTCCGCCCCCCTGCTGGTTTCCGCCATTATCCTGGAAGTTCTGATTGCCCCCCTTGTTCTTATTCTTCTTATTCTGATTCTGGCCCTTGTCCTGATTGGCTGCGGCTTCGATATCGACGCGCTCCTTACCACCACGAATACGCTCGCGCTTCTTCTTCTCACCGTTGGCACCGCCATGCTGCTGGGCCTGTTTTTCCTCACGCTCCTTACGACGCTCCTCCTTCGACTTCTTCTTCGGGCGCGTGCTCTGATTCAATGCATCAAGGTCAATCTTGCCGACCACATTGAGGTTGGGCATTGCCTTCTGTTCAGTCTTCAGTTTAAAGACATTTGGTTCCTCCTGAACAGACTGGGCCTGCGTCTCCTTCTCTGCCGGTTCCACGACTACGGACTTGGACTCTGGCTCCGGTTCGGGTTTGACCTCGGGTTTTGGCTCCATCTTAGGCTCTTCTTTCGGCTTGGGATCTTCCTTCGGTTCGGGCTTCACCTCAGGCTTTTCCTCGTTTACCACCTGCACAGGTTCTGCCTTCGGAGTCACGACGGGCTCCGGCTTGGGCTGGGGCTTCGGCTCTTCCTTCGGCTTGGCAGGTTTGCCGACCTGACTCAGATCAATCTTTCCAAGAGGGGTAAATGTCTGACGGGGCTCCTCTCTCACTTCCTCAACCACAGGCTCAGGTTTCTGTTCCTTCTTGGGCTTGTCCTTCTTCTTTGGGAAGATCATCCCTGCCTGGGCCTTCACGTCCTTGTCACCTTTGAACTCCTTGACCAGTGCATCATACTGCTCGTCGGTAATCTTGGTGTTGACATTCGCGTCGTCCTTGATTTCGCCCAGACTTGTCTTGGCCTTCAGGAAATCCACTGCTGTCTGGAGACCAATATTCAGTTCTGTTAATACCTTATTTAATCTGACTCCCATTAACTTTCAATTTACAACTTTCAACTTTCAACTTTACTCAAATTCCGCACGAAGTACGTCCAACAGATGATCCACAGTCTCCTCTTCCAAGTCTGCTTTTTCAAGCAACATCTCACGTGGTGCGTTAAGTACTGCCTTGGCTGTATCCAGGCCGATGGCCTTGATAGCATCGATGACCCACTGATCCACCTCGTCAGCGAACTCATCCAGATAGATATCTTCGTCGGCCTCGCTCTCGCTGACCACACGGAAGACATCGATGGTGTATTCCGTCAGCATGGAAGCCAGTTTGATATTCATACCACCGCGGCCAATGGCAAGCGACACCTCCTCTGGCTGCAGATAGACCTCTGCTTTGTGGTTCTCCTGGTCAAGCACAATGCTCGACACCTTGGCGGGGCTCAATGCTCGCTGGATGAACAGTTGTACGTTGGAGGAATAGTTAATCACGTCGATATTCTCATTGCAGAGTTCACGGACAATGCCATGCACGCGGCTACCCTTTACACCGACACACGCTCCTACTGGATCGATACGCTCGTCATAACTTTCCACCGCCACCTTGGCACGGTCACCTGGCATACGTGCCACACGCTTGATGGTGATCAGGCCATCATTGATCTCCGGCACCTCAGCCTCCAACAGACGCTCGAGGAATATCGGGCTGGTGCGGGAGAGGATGATGCGGGGATTGTTGTTCTCATTCTGCACCTCCTTCACGATGGCACGAACGGTTTCACCTTTATGGTAATTGTCAGAAGGTATCTGCTCAGCCTTCGGCAGATGGAGTTCGTTACCCTCATCGTCCATCAGCAGCACCTCACGCTTCCATATCTGATACACCTCGCCACTGACAACCGTGTTCACCTTGTCCTTGTATTTCTGGTAAAGCGAATCATGCTCCAGTTCAAGGATCTTGGAAGCCAGCGTCTGCCGTAGGTTCAGGATGGCACGACGGCCGAACTTGGCAAACTCCACCTCTTCACTCACTTCCTCACCAACCTCGTAGTCGGGCTCGATCTTCTGAGCCTCAGAGAGCGCAATCTCCTTGTTCTCATCCTGCACCTCACCATCGGCTACCACCACACGGTTGCGATGGATCTCGAAGTCACCCTTATCCGGGTTCACAATCACATCGAAGTTCTCGTCGGAGCCAAACATCTTTGCAATAACGTTACGGAAACTCTCCTCGAGCACGCTGACGAGTGTTGTACGGTCGATGTTCTTTGTCTCTTTAAATTCCTGAAAGGTCTCAATCATGGAGGGGCCCTTCGCATCTTTCTTTGTTGCCATTATCTATTACTTTTTTTGATTTTTCATTGATGTCTGCCTTACTTGAAGGCAAGCAGGTATTTAGCATATTTGACGCCACTCATCGAATAGGTCTTGTCAACTTCCATCATGACAGGGCGCTTCTTGCCTTCCTGTTTCTGTTTCTCCTTAACGGTGACAGTGAAATGATCGCCTTCCACCGACTTCAGCACTCCCTGAACCTTGATGCCATCAAGGCCGAGCACCTCGACAGTGTCACCGATATGGTTGACATACTGTTGAGCCACCTTGAACGGCTGCCCCAGACCAGCACTGCCAACCTCCAGTTCGTATTCCCCGAGTTCATCGCCCAGGCGTTCCTGCAGGAACCGGCTCAAAGTGGCACAGTCCTCAATCCACACACCGTCGGCGTGGTCGATCTCAATCACGATTCTGTCATCATCTGCAAAGGTGATGTCAACCAGGAAGTAGTCGTTATCCTTCAACCACTCTTCCACCACTGTCTCAATAGTTTCCTTATTAATCATCTACTACCATTTAAATTGAAATGAGAGACTCTTTCGAGCCTCTCATTCCGCTGAACGGGTGCAAAGATACGCATTTTCCCGCTAACTTCCAAATATTTATTAATATTTTTATCCGATAGCACTGAATATTTCCTGTTTCGGCTGCTTGAAGGAGATATTATAAGGCCTTTTTTCTCCAAACCGGATAATCGAAGATGTCTCCTTTGGTTTCTGTGGGGCCAGCACTTTGCGATATGCCTCCGGATCCTTCAGCAGTCGGACAGCCTCTTTCAATTGCTTATCATAATTGAGCCCCGCCTCGATGGCGCCTGCCTGATAATAGTAGGCCATAATAATGTCAGCCTCAAGCATCTGCACCAGAATGGCCTTATGCTTCTCCAAATCAAATGCCACATCGTGATTCAATTTCTTCTCCAGATCGTCGAAAGCAACCTTAGCATCGTCGTAATAGCCCTCAAACTTTGCAGTCTTCACCAGTTCTGCAAATTGCTTCTTGCTGACGGGATCGTATGTGAACCCACTGCTGATGACACGCTGTTTGAACTCCTGCCAGTCGGCATCGGTCAGATGAAATTCCGATGCCGGCGCAATCGTCGGATGCCGGGCGATATAGTCAACTACGTAGTCGAACATCACCTCCGTAGAATCCTGTCCGGAGGCAGAGAGATAGAAGGCGATATTGGGAATCGTATCCGCCTTCACTTCCACATCGGGCTTGATACCACCGCCATCGCGCACCTCACGACCGTTACGAGTATAAAAGACCTTCGTCAACGAATCAGGGATATGCTCCCGATAGCCGCCGCTGCCTTTCTTGTAATTGATGGCCTGGATACAGCGCCCACTGGGGATGTAATATTTCGAGGTCGTCACCTTCATATTAGTATTATAGGGCAAGTCTATAGGAATCTGCACCAGACCCTTCCCATACGTACGTGTACCTAATACTATACCGCGATCTAAATCCTGGATGGCTCCACTGGTAATCTCGCTTGCAGAGGCTGTCTCGCCATTCACCAGCACCACTAACGGCATCACTGTGTCAAGCGGCTCCACACGAGTCTTGTATTCTTTCGAGGCCTGTTTGAACTTGCCTCTGTTCTCTACCACGGTAATTCCCTTCGGCAACCATAAGTTCAGAATATCAACTGCTTCCTGCTCCGATCCACCACCATTACCACGCAGGTCGAGAATCAGGGAGGTGGCACCTTGTTTCTTCAGGTCAATAAGGGCCCGTCTCAAATCCTTGGAGCAGTCCTCAGTAAACGAGTTCAGGTTAATATAGCCGATGTTACCTTCACGTATGCCATAGTAAGGCAACTCTGGCAGTTTAATATTTCTTCGTGTAATTTTGAAACTCATAAGTTTCCCAGTAGAAGGCCGCATCACTTTCAAGAGGAAACTCGTACCAGGTTCGCCACGCAGATGCTCACTGACAAAACTCACCGCCTTATCTGTCATCATCGAGTCGTCAATACTCAGAATTACGTCACCTTTCTTCAAACCGACCTCTGCAGCAGGCATATTGGCATACGGCTCGTCGATGACTACACGATCCAGTTTCTGATGCTTGCGTATCAGGGCACCGATACCTGCATACTTACCTGTGAGCATCATGCGCAGATTCTTCGTCTCGTCTTGGGCATAGTACTCCGTATAAGGATCGAGACTCCTCAGCATAGCGTTGATGCCCGTACCGATGGTTTCCTTCGGATTCAATGTATCCACATAGAGCAATTCCAGATTCTTATACAACTGATTGAAAATATCGAGGTGCTTGCCCACCTCGAAATTATGGTCTGTAGTCTTTTGCGCTATGCCTGTCAATGAGAAGCAACAGAAGGAAGCCACCAAAAGAGACTTCAACCACTTGACATTTGCTATTCCATTCTTTATCATCTGATTTTGCTATCTAACGGTTTTCTGCTGCAAAATTACATGTTTCTATCTAGAAATTGTCCTTTTCACCTCTTTTTTTGCAAAAATTTTAGGTTTCCGTGATTTTTTTTGCCGAAAAGTTTGGTAGTTTCATTTTTTCGCCGTACTTTTGCACCCGCTTAACAGCAAAACCTGCTTCAGTAGCTCAGTTGGTTAGAGCACCTGACTGTTAATCAGGGGGTCGTTGGTTCAAGCCCATCCTGAAGCGCCTTAAAAATCAAGGAGTTACGAGAAATCGCAACTCCTTTTTCTTTTCCATCTGAACAAA
>DFTH01000003.1:0-569 GCA_002379425.1 Prevotella sp. UBA4217 | reverse complement strand
TCTGAACAAATTTTGGTTATCTATTTACGTTTTTTTAAGTATCACCTCATATAAAATCATGACATTCAGAGACACTTTGGCAAGCATTATATAGAGTATCAAACTGATTTATAGGGTAACCAGAGCAAGCACAGCACAGCGTGTGAAGAAAGTTGCTGATGCACCATCTAGATCATTCCCTCGAATTTGAAAAGGCGGCTGAACACTTACGTAAATCAATAATTATCATGCAAAAGCACCTGCTATATTGAGATTTAATAACATTGTAATATAAATCCTTTCTATTTTTCGGAAAAAGTATATAACTTTGCGCCTTGAAATTCAGAAGAATTATGAAGATACTTGTTGTAGATGATGAGCAGGATATCTGTGAAATACTGCAATATAACCTCGAGAATGAAGGTTTTGAGGTGGTTACAGCCAATTCAGCAGAGGAGGCACTGGCGCTGAATTTGACGGAATACGCACTGATTCTTCTGGATGTGATGATGGAGAACATGTCGGGATTCCAAATGGCGCATAAGATGAAAGAGAATCCTGCCACTGCGCAGATTCCCATCATCTTCATT
>DFTH01000010.1 GCA_002379425.1 Prevotella sp. UBA4217 | reverse complement strand
TCAACCTTATTCAGGAAAAGACATGTCACGCAGTTACGCAGTTACACGGTTACACGGTTACGTGGTTACATCTGGAAAAGAAAAGAAGAGTTACACCTATATATTAATTATATATATAATTATAATTATATATATAATTAAATTAATAATATTATTAATAATTTATTTAGCATCCTTGTTATATAATTATATTTGGGTAAATGTAACCGTGTAACCGTGTAACCATGTTACCTCTCCAAATAATCCCGATAAAATTTGGAGGTATAAAATATTTCCTTTATCTTTGCACCAAGACCCCTGAAACGATGATTCTACCTTTGAATCTTCCATAATCAGTTACTTTCTTATGCCAAAAATCCGAAACCTCCAAGTTTTTTCTTTTTCTCTTCGTTTAATCAGAATTTTATCGTATCTTTGCAACCGAATAATTAATCACCAGCAATATGAAACAGAGACTACTCATCATCCTGCTGACGCTCCTCACCACCATGACGGCCTGGGCGCAAAATTCTAGCGGTACATTTTCCTCGGGTGTTACTTGGAATTTCGACACAGGAACAAAGACACTTACCTTCACGGGTTCTGGCGTTATACCAGATAAGCCAAACTCCGGCCAGGTTCCCTGGAATAATACGTTGGTTGAGCATTTGGTCTTTGATAGTGGTATCACGCGCATCGGAAAAAATGTATTCAAGAATCACGTGAATCTAAAGGATGTCGTATTTCTGACAGGAAGCCAACTGACAGAGATCGGCTCTATGGCTTTCAATTCATGCACAAGTCTTTCAGCCATCACGCTGCCCGAGCATCTGACGTCGATTGGTGATTATGCTTTTGAATACTGTCAGAGACTGGCATCGGTCTCTATCCCTTCCAGCGTGACGACCATCGGGGAACGAACTTTCAGGGGTTGTAGTGTCCTGAAGTCAGTTAATATTTCTGTTAGCGTGACGTCCATCGGGCGTGAGGCCTTCTGGGAGTGTACTGGTCTTGAAGCATGCACTATCTTGAGCACAAAATTGACATCTATATCTGGAGGTTGTTTTAATAGTTGTAGTAGTCTGACGGCCATTGAGATACCAGAGGGTGTGACGAGCATTGGTATCAGTGCTTTTTTAGGCTGTACGAGTCTGAAATGCGTGACGCTCCCTAAGAGTCTGCAGTCAATAGACCTATCTGCTTTCAAGAATTGTAGCAGTCTGGAGGCTGTTTATTGTAAAGTCGTTGACCCCACGAATTTGACGATAGATAATGAGGCTTTTAATAATAATACAGCATTTTATCTTTCGCCTGATGCTGATATCGAAGCATGGACAAGTGCCCAATTCACTAACATTACCTATAATACCTTTTCTCCAATAACAGTGGAAAGCGGTGAAACAAATGTAACATTAGATTTTTCCGGCACGCTGACCGTCACCAAGAGAACTGGCAATGGAGTTATGGGTGATGGATTTCCTTCATCATTTAAAGAATATTTAATAATTAAAGTCGTCATCGAGCCTGGCGTGACGACCATCGGAAACTTTGCCTTCAATGGTTGTACTGGCCTGACATCGGTCACCATCCATGAAGGCGTGGAGACCATCGGAAACTATGCCTTCAATGGTTGTACTGGCCTGACATCGGTCACCATCCCTGAAGGCGTGACGACCATCGGTTCCAGTGCCTTCTTTGGTTGTACTGGCCTGACATCGGTCACTATCTCTGGCAGCGTGACAACCATCGGTTCCAGTGCCTTCAATGCTTGTACTGGCCTGACATCGGTCACCATCCATGAAGGCGTGACGACCATCGGGGAAAGTGCCTTCAAAGATTGTACTGGCCTGACATCGGTAACCATCCCTGAAGGCGTGACGACCATCGGAAACTTTGCCTTCAGGGATTGTACAGGCCTGACATCGGTAACCATCCCTGAAGGCGTGACGACCATCGGTAACAGTGCCTTCGATGCTTGTACTGGCCTAACATCGGTCACTATCTCTGGCAGCGTGGAGACCATCGGGGAAAGTGCCTTCAAAGGTTGTACTGGCCTGACATCGGTCACTATCTCTGGCAGCGTGGAGACCATCGGGGAAAGTGCCTTCAATGGTTGTACTGGCCTGACATCGGTAACCTTCCATGAAGGCGTGACGACCATCGGAAACTTTGCCTTCAAAGGTTGTACTGGCCTGACATCGGTAACCATCCCTGAAGGCGTGACGACCATCGGTAACAGTGCCTTCAATGCTTGTACTGGTCTGGCATCGGTAACCATCCCTGAAGGCGTGACGACCATCGGTAACGAAGCCTTCAGGGATTGTACTGGCCTGACATCGGTCACCATCCCCTCCAGCGTGGAGACCATCGGTGACGGTGCCTTCAGGGATTGTACTGGCCTAACATCGGTCACCATCTTTGCTCCATCATTGACGAAATATGAATATCGTGCTTTTGATAATAATGCCGTAGGTCGCAAGATCTACGTGCCCAGTGGCAGCGTGGGAACATACAAGGCAGGTTGGAACGGTTACGTTTCCGCCTCCGACATCGAGCCGCTGGATTACATCATCGACGAGGGCAAGGATGTGAGCATTCTGAGCAACGGCACGGGTAAGAACGTGGCGCTGAAGCGCTCGTTTGCGAAGGGCAAGAAGCAGACCGTCTGCCTGCCCTACGCCCCGAAGGAACTGCTCAACTACGGCAAGGTGTGGGAGTTTACGGGCATCAACGAGGACAAGGCGGTGATGACGGAGATCACCAACAAGGCCTCGCTGCAGGCCAACACACCGTATATCTTCGAGGCCTCGAACGACCTGCTGAACATCACCTTCCCCGGCGTCGATATCAGCATCGGCAGCGACCCGAAGACGGCTCCCTCTGGCGCAGGCTTCACCTTCCACGGCACCTACGCGGAGAAGATATGGGAGGCCACGAGCAACGAGGTGACTGGTGGCACAATCTACGGCTTTATGATGAAGGACAACGACGGACAGACAGCCGGACAGTTCGTGAAGGCCCGCCGCCGCACGGTGCTCCGCCCCTTCAGTTGCTATCTGGAGTATAGTGGTGACATTCTGACGGGCACCGCTTCAGCCACGCGCGGCGAGGCTCAGGAGCCACTGCCCGACGCTATCGACATCGTCTGGCTGACAGCCGGCGACGCAGGCTCGGCTACGGGCATCAAGGAAGTGAAAAGTGAAAAGTCCGGAGTCGAAGGCTGGTTCTCACTCGACGGCCGGCGCCTCTCGGGCAAGCCCACCGCAAAGGGCATCTATATCCATGAGGGTAAAAAAGTAGTAGTTAAGTAAGTAGTTAAGCCATTATGAAAAAGCCATATATCAAACCCACGTGCAAGGTGTTTCCGCTGAACACCACCCCCAGACTGCTGGCAGCCAGCGACGACTATTGGGGTAAAGCCCCCGCCATCACCCCCGACGATCACCACCTGGCATAGAGCCAAAAAGTAGCCGTGGGGACTAAGAGTGTTAAATTAATATTAAAAAGGCATTCGTGTGAACAACTTTACAAAAAAAACACTATATTTGTAGCGTACTAAAACTAATAAAGGAGGATATGCTTATGCCAACTAAAAACGAACGCAAAGAAGAATCGAAATTCGAGAAGAAACGTGTTGAGAACTACTCACCAGATCAAACACCATCAATTTGGTATAGTTAATTGTACACAAGGAGGAGAGCCAAACATGTTTGGCTCTCCTCCTTACTTATTAGCATAGATCATGAAAGTATCGTTAATGACGGCCCAAGCCTATGCAGCAAAGTAAATACATGCTTGCCAACGAGCGCGATGCCCTGTGGGGACTCACCGTGAGTACGGTGGGCTATGAGGTGATAGGTGCAGGCGACCCCTACCCCACGAGAGGACATGCCGACGGCTACTACTTCACCATCGAGAAAGGACGGACGCTCAACGAATACCAGTTGCTCTACAACCCTGAGGGTGAGGGCTGGTTTGAGAGCACCCACTGTCCGCGGACGCGCATCAAGGCGGGCGACATGTTCCTCGTCTTCCCAGGCGAATGGCACACCTATTACCCTGATCCCGCCAAGGGGTGGAAGAGTTACTGGATCGGTTTCAAGGGCAAGAACATGGACGACCGCGTAAAGGCTGGTTTCCTGTCTATTCAGAAGCCCATCTACCATATCGGCTACTCTGCCGTCATCGAGACACTCTACAAGCGGGCATACGAGGCTGCCATGGAAGAGGCGGCATACGCCCAACAGTTGATGGCCGGTATCGTGAACCACCTGATCGGAACGATGTATTCCCTGGAACGAAATATCCAGTTGAGCAGGAACCAGTCACAGGTGGATATGATCAACAGGGCCCGTCTGCGCATCCGTGAATCTCTCGAGAGCAGCATCACCATCCAGCAGATAGCCGAAGAGCAGGGTGTCAGTTACAGCCTGTTCAGGAAACTATTCAAGGAATATACCGGGCTCTCCCCCTCCACCTATCAGCAGGAACTCCGTCTGCTCCGCGCCAAGGAACTGCTCTCCACCACCGACCTGAGCATCAAGGAGATTGCCTATCGCCTGAACTTCGACAGCCCTGACTATTTCTCTGCCAAGTTCAAGGCCAAGATGGGCTGCAAGCCCAGCGACATCAAGTCACAGACATAGCATCAACATCAATAACCAAACAATGAAGAAAGGAATGAAATACCTGTGCGGACTGACCATCATGGGACAAACCGCACTTTTGACAGGCTGTCATGCTGCCCCAGACATAGAACAGCAAGTGGATGAACTATACAGCAAGATGTCTCAGGAAGAGCGCATCGCACAGTTGAAGAGCATGTACATGGACGACCTGTTCAATGCCGAGGGGCAACTCGACACGGCCAAGTGCAGCGAACTGATCCCATACGGCATCGGCCACTTCTCACAGTTTGCCATGCAACAGCCGCGCGATCCCAACGTGCTGCGCGACAGGGCCGCCGCCATCCAGGACTGGCTCATCCATCATACGCCAAACGGCATCCCTGCCCTCCTGCATGAAGAAGTACTCAGTGGTGTCAATACCCTGGGAGCCACCATCTACCCCCAACAGATCGGACAGGCGGGATCGTTCAACCCGGAACTGGCCGAACTGAAGACCCTCCAGACAAGTACCCTGATGCGCAAGATGGGTGGCGTGCTGGCCCTCTCTCCGATGGTCGATGTCTGCCGCACGCCTTCCTTCAACCGCCTGGAGGAGTCGTATGGTGAAGACGGCTATCTCTCCGCCGTGATGGGAACGGCCTTCGTCAGCGGTCTCCAGCAGGGTGACCTGAAGAAAGGCGTAGGTGCCTGTTCGAAGCACTACCTCGGCTACGGCGGTGGCGGCGACGCCGACGAGAAGGAACTGATGGAGGAAATCCTACTTCCCCACGAGACGATGATACGACTCGCTGGCAGCAGGACCGTCATGCCCGGCTATCATGCCGTGCACGGTACGAAGTGTGTGGCCAATACCGAGATCCTACAGGATATCCTGCGCGACTACCTGGGCTTCGACGGCATGGTGGTGAGCGACTATACGGCCATTGACCAGATTCCCGATCTGGAAGATGCCGTACAGAAAGCCGCCGCTGCCATCAACGGAGGCAACGACGTCGATTTCCCCGTTGGTGCCAACTACCAGCACCTGCAGGAAGCCATTGACAAGGGACTCGTGAAGCCAGAGGTCCTGGAACGCGCCGTGAAGGATGTGCTCCGCCATAAGTTCCGCGCGGGACTGTTTGACAAGGATGCCTATCTCTACACCACGGAGAAGATCACGCTCGACAGCCCCGAGGAGCGACAGACGGCCTACGACATCGCCGTACAGTCCGTCGTACTGCTGGAGAACAACGGGATACTGCCGTTGAATCATGCCAAGAACATCCTCCTGACAGGTCCCAACGCCAACTCCATCTGGGCGATGTGCGGTGACTATACCTACCCTGCCATGTCGTATTTCTGGAAAAGGGTTGAGGACGTGGCCGATCATGACCAGCCACATATCGTCAGACTGCTCGAAGGAATGACGGCCGGCAAGCCGGAGGGTGTGAACCTGATGTATTCACGTGGTTGCGACTGGACGGAAGAGGTGGAAACCCTCTACGGCGAGGGTGGCGACGAGCGTGCCTGGGAGTATGAACTGCTGCATCGCAAGGTAGATGCCGGCGAGAAGGCCGACAGGCAGGAAGCACTCAACCTGGCCAGACAGGCCGACGTGATCATTGCTGCCATGGGAGAGAACGTGATGCTCTGCGGCGAGAACCGCGACCGCAAGGGGCTCCGTCTGCCAGGCAAGCAGGAACAGTTTGTCGAGGACCTCATCAAGACGGGCAAGCCCGTAGTGCTGGTGATGTTTGGCGGTCGTGCACAGGTCGTCTCCGGCCTCGCTGAGCGCTGTGCCGCCGTCATTCAGGCCTGGTATCCCGGTGAGGAAGGCGGACGCGCCGTGGCCGACATCCTCTACGGCAAGGTCTCTCCCTCTGCCAAACTGTCTGTCAGTTACCCCAACACGGAGATCAACGAGCCCATCTGCTATAACTATTCCGCAGAGAAGGATGCCCGTATCCAGTGGCCCTTCGGCTACGGTCTGACCTATACCACCTTCGAATATGCCAACCTGAAGGTCGATGGGGAGACGGCCACGAATGCCCAGAGCATCAGTCTCTCGTTCGAGGTTAAGAACACGGGCAAGGCAGCAGCCGACGAGGTGGCCCAGATATACCTATCCCCCACCTCAGCCGAACAGCCCATACGTCCGATCCAGTTGCAGGGTTTTGCCCGCGTCTCCCTGCAGCCAGGCGAGAGCAAGACCGTCAACGTGAAACTCTACACGGAACAGTTTGGCTATTATACCAACAGCGGCCAGCGGCAATGGAACATCGCCCCAGGCCAGTATATCGTGAAGGTGGGCAGTTCGTCTGCCGACATCAGACTACAGGAGACCGTCACCCTCACGGGTGCCCCCGTCACCAAGCCCCTGCGGGAATACTACTTCTCGGAAAGCACCATACAGGACTAATACATACGAGCCGCAACCTCCAACGTTGCGGCTCGCTATTTCTGGGTTTATCAAAAAACAAAGGGCAAAAATCAAAATGCAAAGGTCGGAAGCGGGATTTTTGCCTACCTTTGCAGCAGAATTCTACTAATCATCCTGGCAAATGGAAAAAAAGAAATACTTCTTCGCTGTAGATCTGGGAGCCACCAGTGGCCGCACGATCATCGGCAGCATTGACAACGGGCTGTTTGACATGGAAGAGGTGACCCGCTTCCCCAACCACCTCATTGAACAGGGCGGACACTTCTACTGGGACATCTACGCCCTCTACTTCGAAATTATCCGTGGTCTGAAGGAGGTGGCAAAGCGCGACATAGAGATTACCTCGATAGGCATCGACACCTGGGGCGTCGATTTCGTGTTCATCGGCGACGACGAGGCCATCCTGCGCAACCCGCGCGCCTACCGCGATCCCATCACCTTCGAGGCGATGGACGACTACCTGGATCGTATCATCTCGCGCAAGGAGGTCTATGCCGTGACGGGTATCCAGTTCCTGAACTTTAACTCCCTTTTCCAATTTCATGCCATGAGGAGGGAAGACAACTCGGCGCTGAAGGCTGCCAGGAAGATTCTCTTTGTGCCTGACGCTCTCTCGTGGATGCTGACGGGCAAGGAGGTATGCGAATACACCATTGCCTCGACCTCACAGATGCTCGACCCACATACGAGGCAACTCGACGAACGACTATTAGCAAGCGTCGGACTGACGCGCCAGATGTTTGGCAGGATGGTGAATCCCGGGACCGTTATCGGCACACTGACAGACGAGGTGCAGAAGATGACAGGCCTCGGTGCTGTCCCCGTGATTGCCGTCGCTGGCCACGACACGGCCTCGGCCGTGGCTGCCGTACCAGCCAAGGATGAGCAGTTCGCCTACCTCAGCAGCGGCACATGGAGCCTGATGGGCATCGAGACCAGAGACGCTATCATCAGCGATCAGAGTTATGAGCGTAACTTCACCAACGAGGGAGGCATCGAAGGAACAACCCGCTTCCTGAAGAACATCTGCGGCATGTGGCTCTATGAGCGCTGCCGTAAGGAATGGGCCGTATCGACGGCATACAGATACGCCGCGACGATGAGCCACTCCGAGTTGCAGGCCTCGGCGATGCAGGTGGAGGCCTTCCGGTCGATCATCAACCCCGACGATGCCCTGTTTGCCAACCCCTCAAGCATGACTGAGGCCATCCAGCAATACTGTCGGCAGACGCACCAGTATGTGCCGGAGACACCGGCAGAAATCTGCCGCTCTATCTTCGACTCACTGGCCCTGCGCTACAAGCAGGTGTTCCAATGGCTTCAGGAAGTAGCGCCATTCAGTCTGGAGGTCCTCCATATCATCGGCGGTGGCTCACTGAACAAATACCTGAACCAGTTTACTGCCAATGCCACAGGCGTCACTGTGCTGGCTGGACCACAGGAGGGAACGGCCATCGGCAATATCATGCTACAGGCCAAGAGTGCCGGACTGGTGAAAGACATCTGGGAGATGCGGCGTATCATCGCCAACGCTCTCGACCTCGTCAGATACGAGCCGCAGAACAAGGACGTATGGGATCAAGCGTATGAGAAATACCTCAGCATCGTGGATACATTAAAGATTAAACATTAAATAAATATAGCGATTATGGCAAAACCATTAGTAGAGACCAAAGCAAAGGTGGGTGTGTTCTCCATAGCCTTACAGGCATACCTGCCACAGTTTCCACAACTCGTTCCGGAGTTCAAGGCCCAGTATGCGGCCTTCAAGCAGACGCTGCCCGAGAGCATCGAGATCATCGACGGCGGCATGGTGACCACCAAGGAGCAGTCGATGGCTGCGGGTGACAAGTTCCGCGCCGCAGATGTCGATCTCGTGATCCTGCAGATGCTGACCTACTGCACCTCTTATAACATGCTGCCAGCCGTGCGCGACCTCGACGTACCAGTAGTGATCGTCAACGTACAGAAGAAACTGGCTCCCGACTATGCCAAGACGGACATACCCACCTGGCTCGGTGAACTCTATGCCTGTGGTGCCATCGGCGAGATGGTGGCCGACCTGAACCGCGCCGGCAAGCGCTCGGCAGTGATCACAGGTGTAGTCGAGGGTGGCGACCCACAGGTACAGGCCGAGATCGAGGACTGGTGCCGTGCCGCACAGGTGCGCCGCCGTTTCCGCGACACGAACATCGCCCAGATAGGCCGTCCCTATCCTGGCATGATGGACCTCTATATCGACGAGACCAACCTCTACCACCGTATGTTCGTCTATACGAAGCAGTTTGACTGGGAGCAGATGTGGGCCATTGCCGACCATATCACCGACGAGGCGGCCATCCGCGCCAAGGCACAGGACATCCTCGACACCTTCGACATCGAGGGAGGCGGCACCATTGAGAAGGTGTGGGACATGGCCAAATATGTCGTAGCCTTCGAACAGTGGGTGAAGGACGAGCGACTCGGTATGATAGCCTCCCACTATGCTGGTTTCGCCCAAGGCGTGGCAGGCAAACTCGACTCGATGCTCATCCCCGCCTTCTCGATGCTCATCAAGCAGCACACCGCCTGTGCCGTGGAGGGTGACATGAAGGTGGCGATGGCCATGTCGATCCTGAAGACCATCTCTGGCACGGGCACGCTGGCAGAGATGTATTCCATCGACTTCCCGAAGGACATCTGCATCATCGGGCACAGCGGCTCCGGCGACTTCGACATCTCACAGGCCAGGAAGCCTACGATGAAGATCGTGCCCGTGTTCCATGGGAAGACGGGTGGCGGATACCTGACCCAGTTCTATCCGCCTACAGGCCCCGTGACCTATCTGGCCATCACGCAGGACAAGAACGGCGTGTTTAAGTTTGTGGTGGCTGAAGGTGTCAACGAGGATGGACCTATCTTCACGTTTGGCGACACAAACATGCGCACCAAGTTCTCGCTGCCCTGTCGCGAGTTCGTCAACAAGTGGAGCGAGGCAGGTCCTACCCATCACATGGCTGCCGCCGTGGGTCACCACATCGACACCATCCTGAAGGTGGCGAAGATTTTCAACATTGAGTGCGAGGTTGTATGTAGGTAGTTCATAGTTTAGAGTTCATAGTTTAGAGTTATGTCTGGAAATGGAAGTCTGAAGAGCACTTTGGCGGTGTCTCTGAATAACTATCTTGATGCTGGCGCCATTGTGGCGGGTGCCAGTGGCGTCACGCTGTGGCAGAACTATCTGGGCCTCTCCGAGATGCATCTGGGGTGGCTGAATGCGCTCAGTGCCAACGCCCTTGGGGCTGCCATCGGTGCCATCATCGGCGGATTCCTGGCGGATAAGTTCGGACGGAAGTTCATCTTCACCTACAATCTGCTGGTATATATGACGGGCGTGCTGATTATCATGCTGGCCTTTAACTTCCCCATGCTCCTGACAGGATTCCTGGTGACGGGCATATCGGTAGGCATCGGAGTGCCTGCCTCCTGGACCTATATCTCCGAGAGTTCGGAGGTGAACAATCGTGGACGTAATATCTGCATCTCGCAGATGTCATGGGGCGTAGGGCCGATGGTCATCCTGCTGTTCGGCATGCTGTTCGCTCCTGGCGGCTATCTCTATGGCCCTGTAGAGTCGTTGGCTCATGGTGTCATAGGGGCAGATGCCTCCCAGGCTGCTGTCGAGGTGTTCAGTTCGCGCGTCGTGTTCGCCACGCTCTTCGTGGTGGCGTTCGTGGCGTGGAATCTCCAGCGGCAGTTGGAGGAGAGTGCGGAGTTCACCGCCAACAAAGCGAAAGACCAGAGCGGCATCGTGGACAATATCAGACTGCTGTTCACTAATAAGATAGCCGTCAAGACGGTCGCTTTCCTGGCTGCCATCTATCTCACATGGAATCTCGTAGCATCGGTGATGGGCTTCTTCATGCCACATATCTATGAGACGGCAGGTGGCCTGAGCAACGAGACGGCCAACATGCTGAGTTGTGTGAGTTGGGTGTTTGTGGTGGTGACAACCTTCATCATCTCGTTCTACGTTGACAAGGTGGCTCACCGCTTCTTCTATGTCTTCGGTCTGGCAGCGGCTCTGACGGCATGGATACTGATCATTGGTGGCGGTGTGTCAACCATTGCCGGCATCTGGCTGTTCACCATCCTATGGGGCATCAACAACGGCAGTTCCGTTCAGGTGTTCTACGCTTTGTGGGGCTCGGAGTTGTTCCCTGCGAAGTTCCGCGCCGGTGCCCAGGGGCTGATGTTCTTCATTGTTCGCGGCCTGTCGGCCGTTTGGGGACTGGTCTTCACCTTTATCTACGGTGATAACGGTGAGGGATTCACCTTGGCAGCCTACTGTATGGTGGCCCTGTTGCTCACTTCGCTTATTGTCGGGCTCCTGGGTATGCCCAATACCCGTGGCAAGTCGTTGGACCAGATCACGAAGGAACGGTATGGGGAGTTCTTAGTTTAGAGTTCATAGTTCATAGTTTAGAGTTCATAGTTTAGAGTTTAGAGTTTTTATGTCTAAAAGTATTTTGGAAGGCCGCGAAATGTTGAAGGCGGTCATTAATCAGATTGCCGAGGTGACAGGTTACCTCTGGCAGAAAGGATGGGCAGAGCGTAATGGTGGGAATATCACCGTCAACGTCACTGAGTATATGGATGATGCATGCAAGGCCATGCCTGCCATCGCTCCCGTAAAGCAGATCGGGATGACACTGCCCCAGTTGAAAGGCAAGTATTTCTATTGCAAGGGAACGGGCAAGCGCATGCGCGACCTCGCCCGCGAACCAATGCAAAATGGCAGCATCATCCGCATCTGCGATGACTGTGCATCGTATGTGGTGATTGCCGACGAACCGGTGGTTCCTACATCAGAACTGCCCACACACCTGGCGCTGCAGAACTACCTGTTGGAGACAGGTTCCTGCTACAAGGCCACTCTCCACACCCATCCCATCGAACTGGTGGCGATGAGTCATATACAGAGGTTCCTGAAGGGCGACGAGATGACACGCGTGCTGTGGTCGATGATTCCCGAGACGCTGGCCTTCGCCCCGCTTGGCATCGGCATCGTGCCTTACGCCCTGCCCTCTTCCGTCGATCTGGCAGAGGCCACACTTGAACAGATCAAGAGCCACGACGTGGTGCTGTGGGAGAAGCACGGCACAGTGGCCGTAGGCACAGACATCATGGATGCCTTCGACCAGACCGATGTGCTCTGCAAGGCCGCCAACATCTATATGTGTGCCCGTGCAATGGGGTCAGAGCCCGACGGTATGACAGAGGCCCAGATGAAGGAAGTGCAGGAGGTGTTCAACTTGCCGAAGAAACGGCCCTGCTGACCATACTGTTCATCAAGGGATCATATTATACGGCGGAAATTTGGCACTTCGCCAGAGTTTTCGTACCTTTGCAACCGAATAACTTGATAGAGAATATGAAAAGAGCAATTACCTTCTGCATCTGCGCGATGCTGTCAATGGCCGGAATGGCACAAAGTAAAGTGTATTTCACCAAGGAGATTACCCCCGAGTCACTGGTGAGAATCTACAAGGCACTAGGCGTAGAGGCTCAGGGACGCGTCTGCGTGAAGATATCCACAGGCGAGGGCGGTAATACCCACTACCTGAAGCCGACGCTGATACGCAACCTCGTGGAAGAAGTGAACGGCACCATCGTGGAGTGCTGCACAGCCTACGGCGGCTCGCGACAGGACCCGAAGAAGCACTGGGAGACCATCCACGATCACGGTTTCGACTCCATCTTCGCCGTCGATCTGATGGATGAGTTTGGTGAAATCCGTATCCCCATCAAGGACCAGAAGCACCTGAAATACGACATCGTGGGCGAACACCTCGCCAACTATGACTTCATGATCAACCTGGCCCACTTCAAGGGTCATGCCATGGGCGGCTTTGGCGGTGTGATGAAGAATGCCTCCATCGGCGTGGCCTCAACGGCAGGCAAGTGCTATATCCACTCGGCTGGCAAGACCACAGACCCCAAACTGACATGGACGCCCGACTATCTCGCCGCCGGTCCTACACAGGACCTCTTCCTGGAGTCGATGGCTGCTGCCGCACAGGCCGTACACAACTACTTCGGCGGACACATTATATATATTAATGTAATGAACAACATGTCTGTCGATTGCGACTGCGACGGCCACCCCGCCAAGCCTGAACTGCAGGATATGGGCATCATGGCCTCACTCGACCCTGTGGCCGTCGATCAGGCCTGTCTCGACAAGGTCTTCAACTATCAGGGTAAGCCCGGCGACGACAATAAGCCACTCATCCAGCGCATCAACCGCCAGCACGGCACCTATATCACCGACTATGCCGAGAAGATCGGCTTCGGAAGCAAGAAGTACGAACTGATTGACCTGGACAAGTAGGATTTCGTTTTTTACGGCAAACTGCAACAAGTCTCAAATAATTTTCGTACCTTTGCACGAAAATTCGGAATATGATTGTCTGCATCGCAGAGAAACCGAGCGTGGCTCGGGATATAGCACGCATCCTGGGGGCGAACAGCGCCCACGAGGGGTATATGGAGGGTAACGGCTACCAAGTGACGTGGACCTTCGGCCACCTGTGTACCCTGAAAGAGCCTGGCGACTACACCCCGGCCTGGAAACCCTGGGCACTGACGCAACTGCCGATGGTGCCGCAGCGCTTCGGCATCAAACTGATACCTGACCGCGGCATCGAGAAGCAATTCAGCATCATCGAAAAACTGATGCAGGCAGCCGACGGCATCGTGAACTGCGGTGACGCCGGACAGGAGGGAGAACTCATCCAGCGCTGGGTGATGCAGAAGGCCCAGGCGACCTGTCCCGTAAAGCGTCTCTGGATCTCGTCGATGACCGACGAGGCCATTCGCGAGGGCTTTGCCAACCTGAAGGACCAGACCGACTATCAGCCGCTCTATCTGGCTGGCCTCAGCCGCGCCATCGGCGACTGGCTCTTGGGCATGAACGCCACCCGGCTCTACACGCTGAAGTACGGGCAGAACCGCCAGGTGCTCTCGATAGGACGCGTGCAGACCCCTACCCTCGCCCTCATCGTGAACCGCCAAAAAGAGATTGAGAACTTCAAGCCCGAGCCCTACTGGGTGCTGGCAACGGTGTATCGCGATACCACCTTTACGGCCACGAAGGGAAAGTTCACTACAAAGGAGGAAGGCGAGCAGGCCTTCGCCACCATCGAGGGCAAGCCCTTCACGGTGACGAAGGTGGAGAAGAAGGAGGGCAAGGAACAACCGCCCCAACTCTACGACCTCACCTCGCTGCAGGTAGATTGCAACCGCAAATACGGCTACTCGGCAGAGATGACGCTCAACCTGATCCAGAGTCTCTACGAGAAGAAATATACGACCTATCCCCGTGTAGATACGCAATACTTGAGCGACGACATCTATCCCAAGTGTCCGCAAACGCTCAACGGACTGTATCAGACAAAGTTCGCAGGCGTGGCACCCTACGCGGAGTTCATCAAGCCCATCGGCGGCAAGGCGCTGAAGAAATCGAAACGCGTGTTCGACACCTCGAAGGTGACAGACCACCACGCCATCATCCCGACAGGAGTGGTGCCCCAGAACCTGAGTGATGCCGAGCGGAAGGTCTTCGACCTGATTGCCCGCAGGTTTATCGGCGTGTTCCTGCCCGACTGCAAGTTCTCCACAACGACGGTGCTGGGTGAAGTAGCCGCCGACTCTGGCAAGCGCGAAGATGCCATCGAGTTCAAGGTGACAGGCAAGGAGATACTCGACCCAGGCTGGCGCATTGTCAGAGGAGAGAGGAAAGAGGAGAGCGGAGAGGGCGAAGAGAACGCTGAGTCGTCTGAGAAAAATACCGACGAGGAGCGCACGCTGCCCACCTTCGTGAAAGGAGAGTCGGGCGACCACAAGCCGACACTCACGGAGAAATGGACCACACCCCCACCCTACTACAACGAAGCCTCCCTGCTCCGTGCGATGGAAACGGCCGGCAAATTCGTGGAGGACGAGACACTGCGCGCCGCCATGAAAGAAAACGGCATCGGGCGCCCGTCGTCGAGGGCTGGCATCATCGAGACCCTCTTCAAACGCCACTATATCAAGCGCGACCGCAAGCGCCTCATCGCCACACCGACAGGCATCGAACTGATAGACCTCATCCGCGAGGAACTGCTGAAAAGTTGTGAACTGACAGGCATCTGGGAGAAGAAACTGCGCGACATCGAGCACCAGAAATACGACGCCCAGCAGTTTATCGAGGAACTCAAGGCCCAGGTGGCAGAGATTGTGCAGGAGGTGATGTCGGACACCAGCAACCGCCGTGTCACCGTACTCTCGGATAGCGAACTCAAGAAAGTGAAATCGCCCAAGGCCCCAGAGTCTCCCAATAAAGCGCCCAAATCCAGATCGCCGCGCAAGAAAGTGTCGGAGGAACCCCAAGAAGGTGCAGTCTGCCCGCTCTGTGGCCAGGGTCATATCATCAAGGGCAAGACTGCCTACGGCTGTTCCCGTTGGAAGGAAGGCTGCACCTATCGCGTTCCCTTTAAACAATAAATCGACGTGCATATCGTTATTAATAAGGTATGCGTAAATATGTCATCCTATCCCTCGCCATTGCACTCTCCGCTCTGCTCGCCAGTTGTGGGGCTGATCAGGCTATGAAGAAGGGGGATAAGTTCTATGCTATCGGAGAATACTACGACGCTGCCACCCAGTACCGTAAGGCCTACTCACAGACAGCGAGCAAGGAACGAGCCCTGAAAGGGCAGCGGGCCATGAAGTTGGCTGAGTGCTATCGTCGCATCAACTTCACCAACAAGGCCATCACCGCCTACAACAATGCCGTGCGCTACAAGCAGGATGACTCACTGACGCACTTCCACCTCGGACGACTCTATATGCAGAACGGCAACTACAAAGAGGCGGCCAAGCACTTTCAGATGGCAATTGACAGTTTACAGTTGGTAGTTGACAGTTTACCAGCAAGCGAAAACTACCTAAAACTTGCCAAGACAGGTCTGAAATCTGCACAGATGGCGCCCGAATGGAAGAAGGCTGGATCCGACTATACCGTGAAGCGAGAGAACCTGTTCAACTCGCGCCGCGCTGAATACTCCCCCATGCTGGCGGGTGACCAGAACGAGCAACTCTACTTTACCTCCACCCGCAACCAGGCCCAAGGCGATGAATACAATGGTATCACTGGTGCCAAAGCGGCAGACATCTTCTTCTCACAGAAAGACGACAAGGGGAAATGGGGCAAGCCACTGGCCATCGACTCCGAACTGAACTCCAATTTCGAGGAGGGAGCCTGCTCGTTTACGCCAGATGGCAGAACCATGTTCCTGACACAGTGCAAGACGGATCCCAACAATCCGCGCTACGCTATCATCGTTGCCTCAAACCGCAGTGATGCCGCCTGGAGCAAGCCCACAGAAGTACACATCGCCAAGGATACACTATCAAGTTTCGCCCACCCTGCCGTCTCTCCCGATGGAGAGTGGCTCTATTTCACCAGTGACATGCCTGGCGGAGAAGGCGGCTTCGACATCTGGCGCGCCCGTCTCTATGGCAACAATCAGATTGGCAGCGTCGAGAATCTTGGCAAGCCCATCAACACACCTGGCGACGAACAGTTTCCCACCTTCCGTCCCAATGGCGACCTGTATTTCTCCAGCAACGGGCATCCAGGCCTTGGCGGCCTCGACATTTTCTTCGTCAAAAAAGAAAAATTAATTCACTCTTCACTTATAAACCACCCAGGATTCCCCCTGAACTCTCAGGGCGACGACTTTGGCATGACGTTCGAGGGGCGCCTGAACCGCGGCTATTTCTCGTCCAACCGTGGAGATACCAGAGGCTACGACCATATCTACAGTTTCTTCAACCCAGAGATCGTACAGACGGTAAAGGGATGGGTGTATGAGCAGGATGGCTACGAACTGCCGGCAGCCCAGGTGTATATGGTAGGCAACGACGGCACGAACCAGAAACTGAGCGTGCGTGGCGACGGCTCCTTCACGCAGGAGATCAAGGCTGGTGTCGATTATCTGTTTCTCGCCACCTGCAAAGGATTCCTGAACCACCAGGAACAGTTGCGTGTGGAACCTGTCAAGAAGTCGGAAGAGTATGTCCTGCAATTCCCGCTGGCCAACATCTCTGCCCCCGTGCTGATAGAGAATATCTGGTATGACTTCGACAAGGCCACCCTCCGCCCAGAGTCGCAGACAGCCCTCGACGAACTCGTAAAACTGCTGAACGAGAATCCCAACATCACCATCGAACTCTCTGCCCACACGGACTACAAAGGCTCGGAGCAGTATAATGAGCGCCTTTCACAGCGAAGGGCCGAGAGTGTGGTCAACTATCTGATAAGCCACGGTATTGCCGCAGACCGCTTGACGCCCAAGGGCTACGGTGAGGGAAAGCCCAAGAAGATCAAGCGTAAGGTAGCAGAAAAATATGAGTTCCTCAAGGAAGGCGACGTGCTGACAGAGGCATTCGTCACCGCACTCCCAGAGGAACAGCAGGAACAGTGCAACCAGTTGAATCGTCGCACAGAGTTTATAGTACTGAGGACAACCTACGGGCTGTTTGATAAGGAAGGTAAACTAATACGAAAGCCATCAGCAGAAGGATCACCCAAGGATTGACAGGGATCTCTGCTGTCGGAGCCGTCACGACGAACACCTCCAGGGCCGTCAGTATCATGTGGGTAAGCCCCGTTGTTGCCACCTTCACGATCTGCATACCTCCGAAGGCGAAGAACAGGCCTGCTCCCAGTATGATACAGAACCAAGTCCACAGTCTTGACAGCCTGCGCACCTCCTCAACCTTCCTGTCGGGCAGACTCTGCATCACCCGTTCCGTAAAGCCATTATCCTCAATCTGCTGCTGGGCAGCCTGCTTGAAGAAACCCTCTAACAATATATCGTCTTTATCTGTCATAGCCATTCTGTCTTAAGTAGTTTGCCATCTTTTCCTTTCCCCGCTTCAGGTGCGACTTCACCGTATTCTCTCCAATACCAGTAATCTTGCTGATCTCGTCGATGGGATAGCCGTCGATGAGTTGGAGGGTGATACAGGTGCGTTCGTCAGGCTTCAGCAAGGCCAAGGCCTTGTAGATATCCATCTTCAAAGAGGAATGAGGAATGAGAAATGAGGCATGCTGATTACTGATTGCATCTGACTGGTAATCATCATTGTTCATTCCTAACTTCTCATTTTTCATTTTCCTACAATAGTCGTAGAACACGTTATAGGCAATGCGCATCAGCCATGTGGAGAAACTTGCCATCCCACGGAACTTCGTGATGTTCACGTAGGCCTTGATGAAAGTCTCTTGTGCCAGATCGTCGCTCAACTGCTCGTCGCCCAGGGTCTGGTTCAGGAAGAACCTGCGCACAGGCGACTGGTATTTCCTCACAAGTTGGTCAAAGGCCCGCTTGTTGTGGAATACCGCCACCTGCGTCACGAGAGAGATATCGTTCAGATCTGCCACTTGCCTATTTCTTTTATTTCTCCAAGAGATTCTTCTCTGGCATGCAAATCCACAGTACGATGTAGAAAATCAGTCCACTGAAGGCAGTGAAGATGGTCAGGAAGGCGTAAGCCACTCGTACCAATACGGGGTCGAATTCCAGGTACTCTGCGATACCACCGCAAACCCCAGCCCATACTCTGTCATTAGAGCGCGTTAATCTCTTAGTCATAGTTCTGAATATTTGAGTTGTTATTAAAGTTACTTGAATTGCTGTTATTCTGAGAGTTGTTGCCAGTGGCTCCAGCCTGACGGGCGATATACCATTTGCCCAGTCCGATGAAGAACACCAGGGCACCGATGCCGAAGCCTATCTTACCTGCCACAAAGCCGAGGAAGATGGCCAGTCCAACACCTGTAAACATCTGGCGGAGGCCAGTCTGATAGTCGTTTCGTTCCCACGCATTCTGTTTCTCCTTCAAGAGTTCATCAGGAATCGGCTGTCCACTTTGCATGGCCATCTGGGCAAGTTTATAGCGTTCGCGGCGATTCTTGTTGATGAAGTAGAACACGGCGATAATGATGCCTATGGGTGCAAACAAGAAGATGGTCAGGATTATCAGTAGTACGAAGAACATCCCAGCGATGTCCCCACCATCGAGGTCGCCAAACACCTGATCGATGACACCCTTCACATCCTCATCGGAATAAGTCCTTCTGCGACGGATGTACTGATCGTCTTCTGCATCCTCTGCATCGGCAGTGGCTGTCGTGTCTGAAAAGGCTTCGATTGCGTCCTGATTGTTTTTAGTAGAATCCACCTGCTCCGTACGGGGCGTATGGCGGTGCTTCTGTGCTGCTGCGTCGGCATTCATGCTGAGCGCGAGCACCATTGCGATTGCGATTAAACACTTCTTCATATCTTTTCTGTTATTTGTTTTCTACACCTGTTTGACGAAACAAATCTTAAATTAGTTGCAAAGATAGTGGAATTTCCCATATTTTTCTTAATTTTGCCATCGAAATGACGAAATTACCAGAAGATTTTATCCGAGAGACAAGGCTGGTGATGGGCGAGGAGCGCTTTGACCGCTATCTGGAGGCTTTCAACGAGGAAGCCCCCGTGAGCATACGGATTAATCCGAAGTTCTCGTGGAATGTGGAAAGAGACATCGTCCCCTGGTGCTCCGAGGGCTATTACCTCTCTGGGCGTCCTCAGTTCACCTTCGACCCCCTGTTCCATGCGGGCTGCTACTATGTGCAGGAAGCCGCCTCAATGTTCGTCACCCGCATACTCAGGCAATTCGTCAAGGAGCCTGTGGCCATGCTCGACATGTGTGCGGCCCCTGGGGGCAAATCGACGGCAGCCATCAGCGTGCTGCCAGAAGGAAGCACGCTCGTGAGCAACGAGCCCATCCCCACCAGAGCACAGATCCTGCTGGAGAACATCACGAAGTGGGACTGGCCCAATTGCACTGTCACCAACAACTACCCTCGTGACTTCCGCAAGGCCAAGGCGCGCTTCGACGTGATTCTATGCGACGTGCCCTGCTCTGGCGAAGGCATGTTCCGCAAGGATCCTGAGACCATCAGCGAGTGGAGTCTGCAGAACGTGGAGAAATGCTGGCGACTGCAGCGGGAGATCGTGTCAGACGCCTGGACATGCCTGAACCCTGGCGGACTGCTTATCTATAGTACGTGTACCTTTAACACGAAGGAAAACGAAGAGAACGTGCGCTGGATGCTCTCTGAGTTTGACGATGCAGAGATTCTCGAGATTCCCACGGAGGCTGAATGGCATATCACAGGTTCGCTGCTCGAAGGCTTCGATGCTCCCGTCTGTCGCTTCATCCCTGGCATCACCAAGGGCGAGGGACTGTTTATCTGCGCATTACGCAAAAACAGTGATACGGGGGCACGGGGGCTCGGGGCCGCGAGATTTGGTATTCGGCAGATGAAGGGGATGAGTATTCTCGAACCACCGTACCACCGTACCACCGTACCCCCGACCATCGAGTTGTCTTACCACGAGGCCCTGCGCTATCTCCGTGGCGAGGCATTGGTACTCCCTGCCGACACCCCGCGTGGCATCGTCACCATCACTTACAAGGGGTTCCCGCTCGGACCAGCGAAGAACATCGGCAATCGCGCCAACAACCTCTATCCGAAGCCCTGGCGCATCAAGACCACCCACCTGCCAGATCAAGCACCAGAAGTGCTAAGAATGGAAGAATTGAAAAATTGAAGAATTGAAAAGTTGAAGAATTGAAAAGTTGAAGAATTGAAATATGAAACAGTATTTAGACATCCTCAACCGCATCCTGACAGAAGGCGTCGAGAAAGACGACCGAACAGGAACGGGCACCATCAGTATCTTCGGCACGCAGAGCCGCTATAACCTCGAAGACGGTTTCCCCCTGCTGACCACGAAGAAACTCCACCTGAAGAGTATCATCTACGAACTGCTCTGGTTCCTGAAGGGCGATACCAACGTGCACTACCTGCAGGAACACGGGGTGCGCATCTGGAACGAGTGGGCTGACGAGAACGGCGAACTGGGTCCCGTCTATGGACACCAGTGGCGCTCGTGGCCAGACTATAATGGTGGCACCATCGACCAGATACAGTATGTGCTGGATCAGTTGAAGAACAATCCCAACTCCCGTCGCATGATCGTCTCCGCCTGGAACGTGGCAGAGGTCAACGAGATGGCACTGCCTCCCTGCCACACCATCTTCCAGTTCTACGTGGCTGACGGACGGCTGTCGCTCCAACTCTACCAGCGCTCTGCAGACACCTTCCTGGGTGTGCCCTTCAACATCGCCTCATACGCCCTGCTGCTACAGATGATGGCACAGGTGACTGGCTACAAGGCTGGCGATTTCATCCACACCACGGGTGACACTCATCTCTATCTGAACCATATCGAACAGGCCAGACTCCAACTCACGCGTGAGCCTCGTCCGCTGCCCCGCATGATCCTCAACCCTGATGTGAAGTCGCTCTTCGACTTCCAGTACGAGGACTTCCAACTGGAGGGATATGATCCCTGGCCACATATCAAGGCGGAAGTTAGTGTTTAGTTCATAGTGCATAGTTCATAGTGCATAGTTTATAGTTATGATTACCATTATTGCGGCGGTGGCCAGGAACAGGGCCATCGGATACAAAAACAAACTCATCTACTGGCTGCCCAACGACCTGAAGCGCTTCAAGGCGCTCACGACTGGTCATACGATCATCATGGGGCGCAACACGTTTCTCTCCTTGCCAAAGGGTGCCCTGCCCAATCGCAGGAACATCGTCCTCAGCAGAAGAATGTGGAATGAGGAATGTGGAATGAGCATTCCTCAGAATATAGAAGTCTTCCCCTCGCTCGAGGAGGCACTGAAGCACTGTGCGCCTGAGGAGGATATCTATATCATTGGCGGAGCGAGTGTCTATCAGCAGGCCCTGCCAGTGGCAGACCGTCTCTGTCTGACGGAGATCGACGATACCCCTGCGGAGGCGGACACTTTCTTCCCACCATACGACGACTGGCATGAAGAAAGTCGTGAAGACCATCCTGTGGATGAGCGTCACGACTTCCCCTATTCGTTTGTCGATTACGTCCGCTAAGCGAAGTTTACGAGGATGCGGAACACCTTCCCTGGTGCATCCGCCCACTGGCGCATGGCCTCTGGAGCCTCCTCTGGCGACACCACTCTGCTGATCAGTTCATCGACAGGACACGTGCCCTTCTCCAGATAGTGGATGACGGCACGGAAGTCTGAGGGCTGGGCATTGCGCGAACCACGGATGTCCAGTTCTTTCTGTACAAAATACTTTGTCTGGAACGACACCTCCGCCTTCGCATAGCCGATGCAGATGACGCGCCCTGTGAAGGCCACCTCATCGACGGCCATCTGGTAGGTGGGCGTGCTGCCCACAGCCTCGATCACCACGTCAGGGCCGAAGCCTGAGGTCATCTCCAGCAGAAGGCTGTGCACATCCTCCGTCTTGGTGTTGATGGTATAACTGGCACCCATCCGCCTAGCCAGAGCCAGTTTGTCGTCGTCGATATCAGCGGCCACCACCGTGGCACCACGCTGGACGGAGCGCACCACGGCCCCCATGCCCACCATGCCACAGCCGATGACGAGCACCACGTCGATATCCGTCACCTGCGCACGGCTCACAGCGTGGAAGCCCACGCTCATGGGCTCGATCAGTGCACAGGTACGAGGGGTGAGCAGTCCTGCTGGGATCACCTTCTCCCAGGGCAGGGCAATCCGCTCGCGCATGGCTCCATCGCGCTGCACGCCCAACGTCTCGTTATGCTGACAGGCGTTCACACGACCATTACGGCAGGAGGCGCACTTGCCACAATTGGTGTAGGGATTGGCCGTCACGACCATCCCAGGCTTCAGTCCCTCAGGCACGTCGGCCCCCACCTTCTCGATCACGGCTCCCACCTCATGACCAGGGATCACGGGCATCTTCGCCATCGTGTTCCTGCCCAGCCAGGTGTTGAGGTCGGATCCACAGAACCCCACATAGTTCAGTCGCAGGAGCACCTCGTTGGGCTGCATCTCCTGCTCAGGGATATTCACTGTTTCCATCTGGCGCTCGCCAGAAATCTGTATTGCTTTCATCATTCAGACATGTTTTTGATATAAGGTAATGCTATTAATTCTTTGAAGCCATAGAAGCGGCGGGCATTCTCACCCAGGAAGAGCCGTTTCTCCTCGTCAGACAGTTCCTGCGACTTCACGACGAAGTCGTACGACATGCGATAGGTGATGGCCGTGATGGTACGGGGATAGTCGCTGCCCCACATCAGTTTCTCCATCCCCACCAGACTGGCTGCCTCGC
>DFTH01000015.1 GCA_002379425.1 Prevotella sp. UBA4217 | reverse complement strand
AGGATAATCGACAACTTATCATCTACGAACCCATGTACGGCGGCATGCCAGAGTCTCAGACATGGACAATCAGGAAACTGGGCAATAGCACCATGTCATGGGAAATGGCAGACCGTCCTGACATCATCTACAATTTCGAGCGTCCTGCACATCAGAGGTAAAGAAGATGAGAGTAGAGATTATTTGGAGATGTTCCCTGATAATGATTGTTGCCATGTTCTCCCTCGCCTCTTGCAGCAGCGATGACAATGTGGAGAGGCAGCTAACGAACACACAAAAGGAAACATACGGGCAGAATATTTCCGGTGAATATCCGGGACAGTATATCATAGTCTATAAGGACAAGGATTGCAAGGAATGGACGGACGAGGAGGGACGGCATCATAACGAAGCCCATCAAGAAACGTTCAGCGGTGTGCAACTCGATGTGTCCGACTACAAGATGCAGCATGTATTCTTTCAAGACTTCCCCGTGTCGCTGATTTCAAAGGCCGTGGATGCAGACATGGAGTTGAGCGACGCGCTTGCAGAAGCAACTCCACAAGCCATCACCGCCCGTTACGACCTCGGCTACGATACGGACTATGAGTACATCAAATGGGCTTTCACTCCAAATGTTATGTCGCTACATCTGGTCTATGGTGGAGCCGACCACCATATCCGCATAGAGTTCAAAAACAACTATAATTATATCTGCGCTGCGGATGAACTGACTCAGCCAAACTCTTTCCTGTCACTGGCAAAGACCGGCGTTGCCCTGCAACTGAAAGCCATCTACGACGGCTCTAATCTTATCCAGCGTTTCGGAGCAGAAGAGGGAAACTATATGCATATTATCTTCAAGGCATCCCCATCATGAAAAAGGTAATATTCATCCTGTTTGCTCTTGCATTGGTTTCGTGCCGCCCCTCATCAAACCAGTCGGCCTCGGAATCATCTGCAAGTGATTCTGTAGAATTAAAGAAGCAGGATGCATGGGAATCGGCACACAGGCTTGACAGTGCTGAAGCCCTACTGGCGGAGGAAGGGAATGAGCATGATGCTGAGGCATCCGCTTCCAACAAACCTGCGAGGCAATACAGTGAGCATGAGCTGAATGACATCATGGACACGATTGGACAGCGACTTGGCAAATGCAAAGAGCTGGCGGGTTGTATCAGCAGTTATTGTGCGGTGACTAACGGCATAGAGGTGAACTTCATCTATAACACCGCAGAACGCCGTCGCCTGTTCCGCCAGAAAGTCTATGATGCACCCATTCTGAAATTTGTAGGGCCCGAATCTCCAATACGAATGTCAAAGACTGGTGTAAGCGATACGCTGGGCATCAGTATTCGTCCCACCAAAGATGTTTTCCCTCTTACAGCCGAGGCCGTCACCTTTATACTCAGGAACAACAGCAACAATGAACTGACTTGTGGCGAACATTGCGAGATAGCATTTCTTGATGCCGAAGGTGTCTGGCGCAAACTGCCCCGGAACGAAATCGTCAATGACATAGGCTATGAGGTGCGGCCCAATGGAAGCAGGACGGTCAGCGGCAGACTCAATCCCAAGGCATTCCCCACGCCAGCCACCCGCTACCGTTTCTTCTATCCCATCACGCATAACGGGAAGAACATTATGCTCATAGCAGAATATGAAATGAGATGACATGGGAGGTCAGGGGTGCTACTATTATCCTTGCAGTACAATAAAAGCAGCAGGGTTTCCGTTTATATTTATGGATATAACTTAAAATATAATGAAGAGAAACGTTATCATATTAGCAATGCTTGCAATGCCGTTGATTGGCAATGCACAACGAGAAGTAGGTAGTTGGACACTGACGCCAAAAGTTGGTATCAACATCGCCAAGTTGACAGATCCGGACATCTATGTCGGCATTGACGGGGAGAAAATGGAATACACCAGCAAGGCTGGGCTTGTGGCTGGTGCAGAATTAGAGTATCAGCTGCGCGAAAGGTTCAGCCTGTCGGGTGGACTCCTTTATTCCAACCAGGGAACGAAGATGAAAGACAATTCACAATTCCATAACTCTTCATCCACGCTGCATTACCTTAATATCCCCTTGACGGCAAACTTCTACATCACTCCCGACTTTGCCTTTCACTTGGGCTTACAGCCAGGCTTTGCACTGAAGAAGCACATCCATGAGGAAATGCTTGATGAACATGGCAACTGGACTGTGACATCGAGCGATGACACCTGGTTCAAGACCTTTGACCTCAGCATCCCTATTGGCCTGTCGTACACGATAGGTGCCATACGGATAGATGCCCGCTATAACCTCGGCCTGACGAACGCTACAAAAATTGATGCAGTCAAGATTCACAACAGGGTCGTTCAGTTGACCGTTGGGTACAGATTTGAGCTATAACAAGGAATAGCCAAGATATGAAGAAAACCATCATCACCTTCCTACTAGCCCTTGTATTTCCAATTACTGCATCGGCACAACTTGAAAGCGTGAAGGAGTACCGAAGACATAAGAAATGTGGTGGTTATAAAAAGGCTAAAATGAAGTGTCTACAAATGACCTTTGAAATAATAAATGTTGTGCAACACGCGTTTTTAATTAAAAAAGAAACGATAAAATATTCTCTTGTCATTATCTTCGCAATGTCACTGCTGGCTGCCTGTTCCAACAATGACGAAATCACTGTGACCCCTGACCATCCTCACACGTACCTCAATACAGGAAAACTACTCTCAATGGACGGCGGTAACGAGCACCTCGCATTTTCCTACGACTCAGAGGGAAGGGTCGCCTTTGCAGAACGAGTTGATTCCGGGTCGTTCCTTGTGAAGCAGCAAGCCGATTACCTCTACGACAATGATTGCATCTACGTCACGTTCCGGGAGTTCGCCCAACTACCAAACGGTGAGCACGATTCCAACTATACACGCGATTTCTGCCATTACGACACTCTCTTTCTTGCCAATGGAAGGGTAGACAGCTTGGCTGGCCATAGACCGTCATCAAGACATGTGCAAGCGAACCGATTCTTTTTCAAATTCCACTACAACGAGCAGGGCCAACTCATCTCCATAAGGAACGACAACTTCAATTATATTTATCAGGACAAAATAAATGAAACGCCTTGGTACACGGAACTATACACGCTGGAATGGCAGGACGGGAACATCACGAGACGAACCTGCACCATTCCACAGCAAAAGAAGACGATGATATGGAACTATTGCTATTCTGAATTGGTTGGCACAATGCCAGGCAGCGACCCCAGAGACATCTTATTCGACCTCATGCCGCTCTTCTCTACTGGTTTCTTTGGTTTCGAACCGTACAACTTGCTATTAAGCATAGAATCTGACGAGATTAAAGAGCAGATAGGCTACTTGCTTGACGAGCAGCAAATGGTCTTTCATGTGAAATCTACAGTTAACTTATCTGATGGATTACCACAACTATATGACTTTCAAATCAAGTGGCAGAGTTCGTCCGTTCATTAGGCATAAGTTTTAATTGCAGGATATGGAGATGAGATGGGAAGACATAGGTTAGTAATATTAGAAATGACATTGATGAAACACTGGGGAACGATATTAAATTTTGTACTCTTTGCATTTATCTGTTTGATTATATGCATAGCAGTGTGGATGTTGAGTGGTGACATTCAGAATTGGATGAAACTTGTCATTTATGCCATAACATTTGCAATACTTTTCCCTCTTATCCGTTACATAAAAAAGAATAAGAGTGAAAAGACGTGAGGTGTTATTCTTAGTGCTCATGGTCTGTGCATTACAAGCCAATGCGCAGACAGAGCAGGATGACAAGGGTATCTTGTCGGGGAATGATGCTGCCCTACAGACTATGGGATTTGTCAACCACCTGATGATAGACTCGGCGAAGTATGCCATTGATGCAATGAAGCCGAACTTACTGCCGACACCTACGGAAAGTTCCGGACTTTCTTACCTGAATACCTATAAAGACAAAGCGACGCATGGCATAGTGCTTACTCGACAACATACACCAATGGGCGTAAACTCATTTAACCTATGGCGTAGAGGACATCTTAGTATCAGCGGCGCAACAAATCAGATGCCTGGGCTGATGGACTTTCAGACTAGTTCACTCTCGCTGCATCAGAATTTCAGACGCTTGCAACTGTCAGCCTCGGCAACAGCCAACAAATACTGGATGCCGATGCAAAGCACACTCTACACTCAATATGGCTTTGGTGGTTCTGTGGATTACACCGTCAGCGAGGCTGTGACGCTCCATGCCTACGGCCAATACTACGCGAATAATCCCATCGTAGGCCCTGCCTTCAGCCCCTACGTCAGCACCACGGTCTACGGAGTCTATGCCGACATTCGCTTCAGCGACCGCTTTGGCTCGAATATTGGTGTACGTCGCTACATCAATCCCATGTCGGGCCAGTGGACTACCTCACCCATTGTCACCCCATACTTCCGTGTGGGTAAGCGCAACAAGGTGGAAATTGCCCTGCCGCTTGGTGAACTCCTCAAAGCCGCGGTTTGGGGCGACCGTGACAATCCCATGCGCTTCAGACCGCAACCACAGCCACAACAACACCCGAAAAAGAAATAATAACGAAATCAATATCAAAAAAAAAATGAAAACAGCGAAACTCTGGAGACTCACCTTTGCGATGCTTGCTGCTTTCTCCCTCGTCTCTTGCAGCAGCGACGATGACAGCAATGTCTACGAAGCAGCAGAGCTTGGTGGCACATGGCAAAAGGTGTATGACGAAGGCGTGGCCGACGCTGGCACGGTGCAGTACACATTCCGTCCGCAGTCTGCCAATAACGGCACCGTTGATATATTCACCTCCGACTGGGCAGCAGGCGACACCACCGTTTATCGTATCTACACCGTCACCAATGCTGGGCATCTGCTGATTTCTCCCAAGCCCGATGACACCTCAGAAGCCCTCACCGTGGATTGCGACATCCGCAGCCTCACCAGCACGCAGATGATTTGGAACAAGCCTGGTACTAATGAGGAAATATCAAGGTTCAAAAAAGTAAAGTGAAGTGAAAAAGCAATTCCATATTACGAGCCAGCCGTTGATTATTAGCGACTGACTCGTTTTTGTGCAGAGCCCTACATATGAAATCCACGACTTCGACTTTGCTGACGTTCTTCTTTCATGTCCTGAACAATATAGGAGAGTTGTCCTTTAACCTTCTCACACTCATCAGATTTCAAGAAGGGAAGTGAGGCGTTAAGCACAGTGTCTGCTGCTTCCTCCTTGTCAGACAGACTATTCATGTAGCGTTTGACATCGCACTCCTGGCGATAGTTGAAACTACGATAGCCGTCCTGAACATAATCGAGAACTGCCTTAACAGCAGTTCGTAGCAGTTCTGAGAGGGTTGACAGATAATGACCAATCCGTTCGCGATAATCATTGATGATGCCATCTTTTTGTCTGATTATTCTGTCTTTCTCTTGATTATCCTGTTGATGTCGAAATTCCTCACCCTTATACTTGGCTTGAAGTTCTTCGATTTTCTTATCCTTTTCTGCGAGTTGTTGGCTCTGTTTGTTTCGTTCTGCTTCCAGAACATGCTGATATTTCCGTTGTAGGGCCGCTTTTTGCTTTGGCAGTTCCTCTTTCAGACGTTTGTTCTCTTTCTCCATGTCAGCATTGACCAAGGATTTTCGCTTTGTGATTAGAATTTTAGGGAAAAGTTTGGTGGTATTGGAAATATTGCGTACTTTTGCAACATGAAAAGACTGTTGATTCTATTCTCACTGGTTTGTTTGCTGGGCTTTTCCCCAGCCGTGGCTGCCAGTGACTCGCTGGCAGTGGCAGACTCTCTGGCAGTGGCAGACTCATTGGCAACGGAGGCATTGCTGGCTGATGATGCGGACGCTGACGCTGACGAGGCGGAGGGCGGTATCCATAAACAACTGAAGACCAAGTTTATCGACGGCAACGTAGGCTTTATGTCGCTGGTAGCACTGGCACTGGTGCTGGGCCTGGCCTTCTGCATCGAGCGCATCATCTACCTGACGCTCTCGGAAATCAAGTCGTACAAACTGATGGAGGACATCGAGGCTCATCTGCAGAAGGACGATGTGGAGGGTGCGAAGCAACTCTGCCGGAACACCCGCGGTCCTGTGGCCTCCGTCTGTTATCAGGGACTGCTTCATATCAACCAGTCCATTGATGCCATCGAACGGAGCATTACGAACTATGGCGGTCTGCAGGCTGCCAATCTGGAGAAGGGCTGTTCGTGGATCAAACTCTTCATCGCCATGGCACCCTCGCTGGGATTCCTGGGCACGGTCATCGGCATGGTGATGGCCTTCGACCAGATACAGCAGGCCGGCGATATCGGACCGACGATCGTGGCGCAGGGTATGAAAGTGGCGCTGATCACCACCATCTTCGGTATCGTAGTGGCCCTGATCCTGCAACTCTTCTATAGTTATATCCTCTCGAAGATCGAGCGGCTGACGGCTCAGATGGAGGAGTCGGCCATTACCCTGCTCGATATGATAACGGACTATAAGGTAAGGGTAAAAGGGTAAAAAGTCATGAACAGTATTGTCTCCCCCTTTTTTGCCGATGTGATGTTAGGCCTGATGTATCTGATGGTCGTTGCAGCCTTGGGCGTGACGGCCTATTCTGTCTGGCATGGCATGCGCACGCGCCGGAAGGGTGATGATATCATCAATGGCGTGCCAGCAGGGAAGATAGGGTGGTGTGTGGCCATCCTGCTGGTGGTCTGCCTTTTAGTGACTTTCCTCCTGGGGTCATCCTCTCCTGTAGTTACCAATGGCGTTAAGTTTACTGACGTGTTCTGGCTGAAGGCCACGGACATGTTTATCTATACCTCTATCCTACTGATCATCGGATGTTTCGCAAGCGCTATCGTCAGCAGATTCCGGAGTTGAACACCACATCGACGGCAGACATCTCGTTTATGCTGTTGATCTTCTTCCTCGTGACATCCTCGATGGACACGGACAAGGGACTGTTGCGCCAGATGGCGCCTCCTCCCGTGGAGCAGCAACAGCCCCAGGACGTCAACAAAGACCTGGTGATGCGGGTGGAACTGGACGGGAAGGACCAGTTGACTTGTGATGGGAAGCCTGTGGACCTCAGGCAGTTGGCCGAGGCCGTGATGGCCAAGGCCGTCGTCAACCGTACGGAGCACGTCATCTCCATCCAGGCTGACCGGGAAGCGAGTTACGAGGCCTATTTCCGCATGCAGAACACCATCGTAAACGCTTATCAGACCCTGCGCGAGCACTATGCTGAGCAGCGGTATGGGAAGAGTTATGCACATTGTAATGCCGACGAGCGGTCTGTCGTCAACGACTATTACCCACAGCGTATCAGCGAGATGCCCATTCAGGAAGGAGGTGCCCGATGAGGCCCATGCAGAGCAAGTTTCATACGAAGAGGCACAGTGTGCCGTCGCTGAACATGGCCTCCATGCCCGACCTGATCTTCACCGTCCTCTTCTTCTTCATGATCGTGACCCACATGCGGAGCGATGAGGTGAAGGTGCGCTATGAGGTGCCCCAGGGGACGGAGATGAAGAAACTGGCCAACAGGGCCTCTGTGGTCAATATCTATATTGGGCGGTTGGGTCAGGACTGGCGCGTGCAGTTGAATGGAGATGTTGTTAGGATAGAGGATATACCAGGCCGTATCGAGCAGTTGCGGGCGGGGATGTCGCCAGAGAATGCGGAGCGGCTGACCGTCAGTCTTCGTGCTGACCGCCATACGCCTATGGGCATCATCGGTGATGTGAAGCAGGCTTTGCAGAAGAGTTACGCGCTACGGATTAACTACAGTGCTACTGAAATAAAAACAGAGTGATATGAATAAGATTGACCAATTAGACAAGCAGATCCTACGTCTGATAGCGGAAGATGCGCGCATCCCGTTCCTGGAGGTGGCTCGTCTTTGTAATGTGAGTGGTGCAGCCATCCATCAGCGTATTCAGAAACTGAGTGCGATGGGTGTGCTGAGAGGGTCACAGTTTGTGATTGATCCGGAGAAGATCGGCTACGAGACCTGTGCCTATATCGGTTTGAACCTTAAGGATCCAGGTACCTTTGACGAGGTAGTGGAGAAACTGAAGGAGATACCAGAGGTCGTAGAGTGTCATTATACGACAGGCAACTTTGACATGTTTATCAAACTCTATGCCGTGAATAACCATCATCTGCTGACGATAATCCATGATAAGTTACAGCCACTGGGACTGGCGAGCAGTCAGACGCTGATCTCCTTCCACTCGGCCATCAACCGTCAGTTACCTATCATGGACATTCCCTTTGGGGAAGACGACGAATAGGACCGCTTTTTATAGAATCCCGTTGCTTTTGTTAGAAAATGACAAGTTTTTGTTAGAAAATGATAAGGCAGAATCAAAAAAAAACCGTATCTTTGCAAACGAAAACCTGAATGAGCGCAACCAATTAATCATTAATATTAATCATTATGGCTTATACAGAAACAACAACAACGGGTTATGGTACCCGAGTAGGGAACTCTTTTAAGGCGATAGGCAGTGGTATCCTGCTGTTTATTGCTGGTACGGCACTGCTCTGGTGGAATGAAGGGCGTGCCGTCAAGACCGAGAAGATGCTTGATGAGGCAGGCAATGCCTATGTGGAGATGGAAAATCCCAACAAGAAGGATGCCTCTCTGGATGGTGAACTGATCTGTGGAACTGCCATGGCTACGACGGAGGACTCCCTGTCGGATGCCCAGTTCGGCATCGGTGCCAAGGCTATCGCCATCAGCCGTAGCGTGGAGTACTACCAATGGGTAGAGCATGCTCAGAGTAAAAGTGAAGACAAGTTGGGTGGTAAGGAAGTGACCACGACGACCTATACCTATAGTAAGGAGTGGGTGAGGCAGCCAGTGGAGTCAGCCCAGTTTAAGGATCCTGCCTATCAGAACAAGAATATGGTACTGACGACGGTCGAGGATGCCGAGCAGTGGGCTGAGAATGTATCATGGGGCGCCTACCAGTTGACTGAGTCACTCATCCACAGCATTCGTTCGGTGGAGAGCATGGAACTGGCACTCAGCGAAGACCTGCTGAAGCAGTTTGACAAGAGCACCCAGGCAGCCTACGAGCGCTTCTATGGGGTACAGAAGGCCAAGCCGCAACAGCCTGCCCAGCAGCCCGTTCAGCAGCCGGCCATCTCCGACTCCATCTTGGCCCAGTTGCCGGATTCTGTCAGGGCAGCGCTCGACTCGTTGCAGGCTAAGAACGACTCGATCAACAAGCAGATGGAGAATGCAGAGAACAAGAAGGACCTGGAGTATGTCCACCAGGCCAGCAACGTGCTCTACTTCGGCCGTGTGCCAGGCTCTCCCGAGGTGGGTGACGTGCGAGTGACCTTCGAGAAGATCGTTCCTGCCAAGGTGACGGTGATGGCCGTTGTCGATGGTGACAGTTTCAAGCCTTATAAGGCCAAGAATGGCAAGCGCTTCCAGACGCTCGTGATGGGCAAGAAGTCGGGTGACGAGATTATCGACGCGGCTAAGGAGTCGAACACCATCATACTCTGGTTCTTCCGCATCATCGGCGTCCTGATGGTGATTGGCGGTCTGAAGGGTATCTTCGGTTTCCTCTCGATCATTCTCAAGGTGGTGCCCTTCGTGGCCAATATCATTGGCTGGGGTATTGGAGTCGTCTGCACTGTCATCGGTGTGGCATGGTCGCTCATCATCATCGCCATCGCATGGCTGTTCTACCGTCCGCTTCTTGGCATCAGCCTGTTGGCTATTGCCGGGTTCCTGGTATGGGTATTTGCTTTCAAGGGAAAAGATAAGTTGAAGGAGTTGGCCGCCAAGGCTAAGACAAAGGCGGCTGCGGAGGTTCCCGAAACCGTCTGACGGCATGGTGAAGGCTGTCATGGGAATCATCTTACTGGTGGTGGGCGGCAGCATCTATTTGTTGCAGCGCACTACCAGTTTGCTGATGTTCCAGGTGGCTGACGGACTTGGTCTGACGGAATCAGTGAACCGTCTCCGTACAATGGCGACAGTCTGGCCCGAGTTTGTCGTTTACAGTCTGCCTGGTGGCCTTTGGGCAGCCTCCTATATACTATTGGTGGATGCCGTCTTCGGTGGTCAGGTCATGTTGCAGAGACTGGCGTGGGCCTCGTTGATACCAATGACAGGACTGGTCTCTGAACTGCTCCAGGCACTACGTCTCTGTCCAGGGACGGCCGATGGATGGGATGCTCTTTGCTACGGTTTGCCTTTTGGCGCATATCTGTGTTATCTGATGTCCTATAATAAAGGTAGATGGAAAGAAGGAAGTCTTATAAGGGAGGATGCGGTTGTCTGCTAACCGTCCTGGGATCCTTCATTGTTCTCTGTTCCGTTATCTTCGCGTTTGCCCTGTACGTCGCAGATGAAGATGCGGGTGAGAAGCACGATGCATGGGTAGCAGAGTATAATGAACAGGTATCAGCCCTTGACTCCATCCAGGATGTGGCTGTGCGCGACTCGCTCATCGAGACTATCCCTGCGCCTTACGTACGCCAGGGCGGCTTTGCCACTCTCGCAGGCATCATCTTTGGAGGTGTTGGTCTGATAGTGGGGGTGATTCCCCTCATCGTCGGCCTCGTGCTCATCAGGAAGCACCGGCGGGAAAAGCAACAGGAATATTTGGAACCATAAACAGTAATAATCATAAAGAGGAAAAGTGATGAAAAAGGCTTTAGTTAGTATCTTCGTGATGGCGTTGGCTGCCATGGCTGCCCAGGCGCAGACGATCCGCAGCGGATCGAAGTGGTGGGACGGCTCTGTGCTCTACACTGCCAAGGTTGACGAGTTCGGCAAAGTGGCTATGGAGGGTATCGGTGCCCATGAGGGAGGGTTTAGGTTCTCGCTCTCAAAGGTTGAGGACTATAAGTCACCCTATTGTCTTTCTGCCGATGCTCCAGATGCCATCCTGCCTGTCCGTGGTGAATTGGGGTGGGATGTCGATTATATCCGTAAGGATGGTATGAACTTCCTGGCCATTCGCAAGCCCAATGGTGATGTGTGCCACACGCTTGTCCTGACTCCCGACAATCTGCAGAATTGTCTGGCTCAGGAGAAATTCGCAGAGGAGCAGCCTGTGAGCGACATCATCACGAGCATGTTGCTTAATACCACCTATCTGGGTAAGTTCTCCAAGCGTCAGTTGCGTCTGATGCGTAATGAGATACTGGCGCGCCACGGCTGGCAGTTCCAGTCGGAGGACCTGAGGAGCCACTTCATGGCGCAGTCCTGGTACAAGCCGGGTAATGATAACAACGAGGTGAAACTGAATATCATCGAGCAGACCAACCTGCAACTCATCAAGAGCGAGGAGACTGTGCCCGATGACCAGCGCAGTTATCAGTTTACGGATCAGGACTTCCCTGGCGGACTGGCTGACGACGGCCGTGGACCAGACGAGATAGACGGTGAGGAAGTCTATGTCGTGGAGAATGAGGATCAGTTCCTCGCCTCCCTGGGTAATGACCGCGTCATCCTCATCGGTGACAACGTGCACCTTAACCTGTCGCGCGTCCTGGAGAATGAAGTTCACTTCAAGAGTCGTGCAGGTCGTAAGTGGAGCGGGGATGCTACCGCCTTTATTGGGAGGGGACCACTCGCCATTAGCGAGAGTGAGACCGACGGGCGCCAACTGGCTCTTGTCAATTTCAGCCAACTCGTCATCAGAGGTGGAAAGAATGCCAGCATCGAAGTGGATCCGCGCTATTCCTATTGTCTCTATTTCATCAATTGCGACCATTGCGAGGTACAGAACCTTGCCATCGGTCATACCGAGTACGGCACCTGTTCCGGTGGGGTGATCGGCGTCAGGGGAGGTAGGCAGAATCAGGTGATCGATTGTGACCTCTATGGCTGTGGGACCTATGGCCTGGACTTGATAGAGACGACCGACTTTAGCCTGACAAACTCCAACATCCGTAACTGTACCTATGGCATCATGGAGATGCGTGGTTGTACGGCAGTCCGCTTTACGACATGCGACTTTTTCCACAATCGCGAGTACGGGCTGATTACCGCTAACGGCTGCATGGGCGTGTCCTTTGTCGATTGTCGTTTCTATGCCAACGACGGTGATGCCAAACTCTTCGATCTGGACGATGACTTCTATATGGATGGCTGCTTTATCTACCATCCGACAGAGAACTTAGGTTCGGTGGATATGGCAACCCAGAAGGATAATTGGTTCTCTCCGAATCCCCTCGACACCAACATCTCTCCAAGAGGTACGGGTCCTAAGGGAAAATGAAAGAACGAGAAAATGAAATAATGAAATAATGAGAGATTGAAAAGATGAAAAAGAGTCTGTATTTGGTCTTAACCATTGTGCTGTTCCTGTCCTGTGCCTCTAAACGCGGGGTGGAACTCTCGGCAGTGCCTGAGACGAAGCCGCAGAAAAGCGAGCCAGTGAAGATGATCCTTGATTCCGATTTCGGGAGTTCAACAGACGACCTGTTCCTGTTGATGATGCTCAACCACTATATCGACGATGGACTTGTCGATCTGAAAGGTATCGTGGTCGATCGCGAGGGAGAGAAGAATGCCCAACTCGTTGATATCTTCAACAACTACTACGGTCATCCCGAGATTCCTATCGGTCTGGAGCGCAACGGTGTGAAGAACCCGCGCTGCTTCATACCCTATAACGGCATCGTGGATCTGAAGGATTCACAGGGCTATCCGCTCTTCAAGCGGACTCAGGATGTGAGTCAGTTACCTGACGGCTACAAATTGTACAGGAGGTTGCTCAGCGAGTCCGACGACCACTCCGTTGTGGTGGTGGCGGTGGGCTTTGTCACTACGCTTGCCACGCTCTTTGAGTCGGGAGCCGACGAGTACTCTCCGTTGAATGGCACCGATCTGTTCAGCCAGAAGGTCAAGGCTGTCTATATCCAGTCAGGACGCTTCGAGAGTGGTGACAGTCTGAGTGGCTATAACATGAGGGCGGCATCCAAGCAGTCCGCCGTGTTCTATGAGAGGTTGCCCCGCAATGTCGATCTGATCATGTCGCCCAGCAACATAGGTGACCTGATGAACTATCTGCCGAAGGATGTGCTGGTGGATCTGTCATATACAGACTATAATCCCATCAAGGCTGTCTATACCAACTACACCTGTGATACAGGCCAGCGTATGTGGGACACCAACTGCCTGATGAATGCCGTGTTGGGCGACAGTGAGTATAACCTCTCTCCCAGAGGCTATGTGAAGTTCATCGATAAGGGCGAGGAGTCTCTGATGCTTTTCACGCCCGACCCTAATGGTAATGCGCGCTATCAGTTGCCGGGCGACACCTATTTCGCAGAGGAGAAGTTGATGGATATCCGTCGGCATAACCGTATGAACAGGTATCCCGCCCAATATTCCATCGAGGCGCCTCAGCCGCAACTGACAAAGAGCGATGCTGCCGCTTGGGTGAAGCCCCGTATAAACCAGTTGGTGGATAAGTATCTTGGAACGGCTGGCAACAGACTCGATCCCGACGAGGTGCGTATGCTCTTCCGTCCGTTGGGCTATACTGGTCCCAATGCAGCAGACTATGCCGAGGCAGAGCAGTTGGTGGTGGATGCCATCTTCAGCAGGATGGTCGAGAAGGCCTTAAGGGCAGGAAAGAAGGACCTTGTCATTGTGACGGGTCCCCCCGCAAGCGGCAAGAGCACCGTTGTGCAGAAACTCAATATGAAGGAGGCCGGTCTTATCTATGATGCTGTGCTGGCCGGTGAGAACCGTCTGAAGACAGTCATCCAGGAGGCCAGGAGTCTTGGAATGGAGAAGGTGACGATCGTACCCGTCTATAATGATGTGCTGACGTGTTATAAGAACAGTATCAACCGTGGTAAGATGACATGGCGCTATACGGCCCTCGACTATCTCGTGAGTGCCTTCCGTGACAATGTAGGGAAGTTGGAGCAGATCAGGAAAGACTTCCCCGATGTGGAGATGATCCCCGTCGATTGTTCCAACAACAAGGGTGTGCACCGTATTTCTATCGATGATGCCATGAAGTGGAACTACGAGGTGCCCGAGAGTGAGATGTATCAACTCCTCACCTATCTGCAGGATCTGCTCGACGACGGTGAGATAGAGACTGTTTGCATCCCGTCCGCTACGGGTGACATCCTCTCGATTAAGACTTCGGGCGAGAAGAATGCTGAACTGGCAAAGGCCATCGCCCAGAAGGTAGAAGGAATGATGAAAGCCTATAAACTGAGGTAGAAAATGATGATATCTGGTATCAAGAAATCGGCAGTGACGGCCTTACTGGCGATAGTGGTGACGGGCTGTTGGCAAGGCAACAAACAGACGGTTGTTGCTGACGATGTCAATTGGTATGAAAACGACTCTGCATTGTGGAAAGACCTTGCTACAGCCATTGAAGATGCCAAGCAGGTGGATTCCTCTAAGATACGTCCGCTGATGCCTATCCGGAAAGATTATCCAGGACAGGAGTGGGTCAACATCGATGGCCATGACATGGTGCTTGTGGTAACCCTCGTCGATTCGACTCGCCTTCAGCGATTCTTCGGGCGCGACGATCTTTATCACATCGATCGGGAGATGGGTACTTGGGTGTCCTTACCAGCAGACTGGGCTAAGCGTAAGACAGCCTTCGAGGGGCTTGACAGTGTGGCTGCCCATATTCGGCTGATTCAGATGTACGGACTGAGTCCTGATTGCGACTACGACATCATGGTGAAGTTCTATGCTGATCCTTCGTATATGTTCCGTCCCTCTTTTAATCCCGATATCACTACCACCACGGCAGTCTTGGAGTTTCCGGCCTACGCAGATGAGAACTATAAGGTGGGCGAGACGAACTTCCGCGAGTGGTATCGCTACAGTTATCAGGGAGCCTACGAGGACGATACGCCGCTGCCGTGGACACAGTTGGGCTATACCTATGACTGGCATCAGGGAACCGACCATCAGGGTGTTTCGGAATATATCGTTACCCACAATTCACTCGTCAAGGTAAAGGGAAGTCTAAGTGCATGGGACTTTGTGAAGAATGAGATAATGAAATGAATGAGAGAATGAAGAAGATATTACTATTTACAGCATGGACCTTCGTGGCTGTGGGCTGCGGGAACAAGACAAGCAAGGCTCCGTCGGACAGTGACTCCACCATGGTAGAGGTCGTCGAGGTGCCAGATACATTAGACTCAGAAGAGGCTGTCATCAGACAGGTAAAGGCTGTGTATGAATATCTGTATAGCCGCAAGGAGGGACAGCCCTGGCTCGATGAGCGGTTTGGTACCAAGGAGTGGCAGCAGACGATCAAGGAACTGGAAAAGATAGACGAGGACCGTGATGACCGCTTCTATGAAGACGGCTTCAATCCCTGGAGTTTTGAATACTACGAAGGGAAGGTCAGTGCGAAGGACGTCAAGGCTAAAATTCTCGACAACGGCAAGGCCATGGTCACATTCATCCTGAAGGATGCGATGAGTGAGGGCGAGGAAGTGCGCTGGCTGATGAAGGTAGAGGACGGTGAGTGGCGTGTGCAGACCATCTTCAATAGCAACTCAGACCTCCTGCGGAATATGCGGAGTTACATGGACGACGTGAAGTTCAGCAAGGACTTCGACATCACCAGGTACCATGACCAGATGGTAGAGCAGGCCTCCTCCATCACGGGTAGCAGCGAGCCCTTCACCCACTATGCCCTGTTAGATATCGACCGCGACGGGAAACCCGAGGTGTGTGCTTGCCGTAACGATTTCGATGCGAAGGTGATCTTCTCCATTGCTGGTGACAAACCATCCGTACTGGCTGATTCCGACGGACGGACAAATATTGTCTATTTCGATCATGGCGTGGGTTCACAAGGAGGTTGTGGTACGGGTTGCCACATGTCGAGTTATACGCTGATGAAGGACAGCAAGGCCGTCACCACCCTGAATGCCATGACTGAGTATGACATGGAGGGTAACGAGTCGGAGAAAGGCTACTCCAAGGATGATCAGGATATCACCGAGGAGGAATACAAAAAACTCTGCCAGCAGTTGGGCGACGATTACTCGGTCGATCTCAACTGGCACGATATTGAAGTCAAGGCAAGTAATCCACTGTCAGAATATGCAGAATGATATGAAGAGAATGGTGATGTTGACGGCCCTGTTGCTGATGATCCTGTCGGCACAGGCTCAGGATGCCCGGGTGGCAGAGATCCGCCGGCTCTATGCAGAGGTGAAGGAGAATATGGAGTATAGGAAGAAGGCAGAGATACCGCCCAATGATATGGTGGTGACACTCAACTACATGGCCCCTGGTGCGGGACCTGTCAAGGATGTTACCCATTATTTCTATGATGGGGAATTCAAGGAAGATGCAGGCAACGTCGTCTATTGTCCTATTTTCATCACCCGAAAGTATAATGTCGGAGCGGCAGAGTATTACGAGGAGTACCTCTTCGACGAGGGCAGTCTGGTGTTCTATTTCTGTAAGCAACTGGACAATGAGACCCGTTACTACTGGGGCATCAACGGTTTCATGCATGAGGTGATCAAGGGTGAACGACTGACGGGTGATACCGCCGCAGCCGACCTGGCCAGTGATATGAAAATGGCCTTCGACAAACTGATTAACCGCAACAACTGAGATGAGAAGGTGGCTGGTATGCATGGTATTGGTGATGGGGCTGGCAGGCATGATGCAGGCCCAGACCATCAAGGAAGGCACTCGCTGGTGGAACGGCGAGACCCTCTACACAGCCCACGTCGATGAGGCAGGCAACGTGACGATGGAAGGTGAGAGTGAGGACCGGGGTGGCGACACGTTCGTCCTGAAGAAGACCGGCGACAGCCGTTATACCCTTGCCTCGGGTAACTCGCAAGGCTGGCTGTTCGTGCGTGGACAGATCGGCTGGCAGGTGGATGATGTCGTTCAGGACAAACTGCATTTCCTGGCTGTCCGTAATCCTCGTGGTGAGGCGATCTCTATCTATGTGCTGACACCCGACGACCTGAAGGGGTGCCTGGCACGTCAGAAGACGCTGGAAAAGCGTGATGTCAGTTGGCTGTTGCAGAACTATCTGCTCGACGCCCACTATCTGGGCCATTTCTCGAAGCCCCAGTTGCGGCTGATGCGTAATGAGATCCTGGCCCGTCACGGCTGGAACTTCCAGTCGAAGGACCTTCAGGAGCATTTCAGTAAGATGTCCTGGTACAAGCCAGTGGCAGACAATAACAGCGTCACGCTTGGCATGATAGAGACCACCAATCTGCAACTGCTGAAATACGAGGAGTCGTTGGGCGACCATGACCGTGTGCGCTATGAGCGTACAGAGGAGAACCCGAAGATGACGGAGAATGTCAAGGGGGTGATCACTGTCAACGACGAGGAGCAGTTCCTCAATGCCCTCGGCAATTACCGTACCGTGCAGATCGGGGCCAATGTCCATCTTAACCTGTCCCGTGTTCTTGAACAGGAGAATTTGTTTGCTGGCGTGCCTGGGCGTTCCTGGGTCACGGTCGTCAAGAAAGACAGGAATAGCGACCCCGTGATCATCAGTGAATTCTGTAACGACGGTCAGCAACTGACGCTCAAGCATTTCAATGGTCTCACCATCCGTGGGACGTATAACTCCAGCATCGAGGTCGATCCCCGCTATGCCTATTGCCTGAACTTGATCGACTGCTGGGAGTGTAAGGTGGAGAACCTGACCATCGGCCATACCGAGTACGGCTATTGCGACGGTGGTGTCATCGGCGTTTGGGGCGGTGGCCTCAATAGCATCTCCGACTGCGACCTCTATGGTTGTGGCACCTACGGCATCGTGGGACGGGAGACGGTCACTCTGAAGGTTGCCCGTACGAATATCCATCACTGCTCATACGGCATCATGGAACTGTGGGATGCCCACGGCGTGGAGTTTGAGGATTGCGACTTCTTCGATAACAAGGAATATACACTGATAGGGATTGGCAGTAGTGAGGAGACCGTGTTCCGTGGCTGCCGTTTCTATAACAACTGGGCCAAGGCGGAGTTGTTCTCAAGCGGTGAACCCTTCCATCTTTACGACTGCGAGATCCACCATCCCACAATAGGTGGTGACGGTATGCTGATAGCCGATAACTGTATCTTTGGCAATGAGCCCGTCTTCTCCCCGAAACCCAGGCAGAAACCTATCGGTCCCGATGCCCCTAAGCCATAACCTAAAAACATGTAATCATGCGAAACAACAGATTCATAACCACAGCCTTTGTCCTGCTGCTCTGCGTAGTCGCCTCTGCGCAGGCCTCAAAGCAGGAGCAGATCAAGAAGATACGCCAGACGTATGCAGAGGCCAAGGCGCAGATAGCCCAGAACGGGAAGAACGGTATGGCACCGCTCGACCTGACCATCACGGTGAACGACGGTACGCAGGTGGATGAGGACTTCATCATCAACGAGCAGCGGACGCTGACCTTCTACTTCAACAAGCACCGTGTCAACTCGGAACTCGACTACCCTGATGCCTCCCACTGTTATTTCATCATCGAGAAATGGGAAGCCAACGGGCATTCCAGTTACCGTGAGATCCTGTTCGACCCCAATGAGGGTACACTGCTCTTCAGTTTTACGAAGTCGGAGACCCATGCGGGCTACGTCACGGAGACCCGCTACTATTACGACGGACAGGGGAACGTGATCGAACAGAAGCGGAAAGCCGGCGGTGATGAGGTGAAGCCAGGCAGTGTCCTGTGGGAAGAGAATGGTGGCGACCAGACGTTGGCTGCCGACCTCCTGGATATCTTCGACTGGGTGATGACCCCCGGTCATGAGGTGGGAGAGGGGTCCTTCCCGATAGAAAAGACCGTCCCCAAGGCGGAGCGACTGAAGACCATCCGCAGTGCATATACCGCGGCGAAGGACAAGGTTGCCAAGAACGACAAGGCCGACATCCAGCGCGACGTGCAGATCGTCATCCGCGACCAGTCGTGGGGGCCACCCGAGACACGCACGGTGAACTACTATTACGACATCTTTGAGGACTATCCCGAGCCTGATGGTGCATCCATCGACAAGTTCTGCTATCTCATCTCCGAGCGCCTCCACCACAACGGGATGGGCCCTGATATCTACAACGAGTACCTCCTCACCCCCCAGGGCCACCACCTCCTCTTCTCCTACACCAATGCCAAGGAGGAGGGCGAGCAGACGGAGTGGCGCTACTATTTCGATGAGAACGGCAAATGTATTGAGACCAAGACCAACAGTGACACGCAGGATGGCGGACAGGCCGACAAGGAACGTGTGCGCAAGTTGGTGATGATATTCCAGAAATTGACGAATTAAAACCCGAATGAATATGAAGAAACTGATGCTCCTATTAATGGCCTGTCTGTTGTCATGGAACACTGTCGTGGCACAGTCTCTCGAAGACATTGAGAAGGGTTGGAAGACCAAGACCATCGACAATGTGGTAAACGGTAGTTTCGGCATCATGCTGGAGCGCTTCGACCAGACGTGGCCCACCTGGATGGTCTCCAGCGTGAGGGATGCCATGGAGAAAGGACTGTCGAAGGTGGTGCTCGATGAGGAGACGGCCCTTAAGGTGATCGTTGACAGCAAGAACGGCTATGCCGAGGTCAGCGATGCCGGAACCGACGGCGAGTATATGTCTGCCTGCTACTGGAATCGCACCAATGGCCATAAACTGTTGGCCATCTGCATGGGTGATCCCACCGACCCCTTCATTGAATTTGTATGCTTCTACGACTACGACCCGCAGAAAAAGGCACTCATCCCCGAGCCGGATATACTGGGAGGCTTCAGACCGTGGACAGTGGAGGAGCCCTACTTCGTGAGGCTGCCGAAGCAAGGGAAAGACCTGCTCATCGACATGTATAACGAAGAAGGCCATCTTCGCCACACGTTCACATGGAACGGTATGAAGCCTGTCTTCTCAAAGACGGAGGAAGTTGACGATACTGACACGGGCATCGTGGTCAAGACCAAGGGTGCGCAGCCCAATATCAAGGACTTCGTCTCGGCCATCCTCTCACAGGAGGATATGGGCGAGGGCTTCAAAGGGGTGCGGCAGAGTTGGAACCTGTATCGTAACGGTATGAAGCAGATGCCTGGCGATGAGATCATCGTCGATGTGCGCAATGGCTACATGGGCTATGAGTCGAAAGACGATGAGAGCCGTCATGTCGTTGAGTTCTGCTACTGGAACTGTGCCGAAAGGCAACATAAACTCTTAGCCGTCAGCATTGACTGCTTCCAGGATGGAAAGCCCGTCATGACAGAGACCACGGGTGTCAATTTCTACATGTATGACAATGCCACACGCAAGTTGAAGATAGCCTACGGCCCAGAACTCGGACTCGATTTCGAAATACCTCCCGGCTGCACTGGTGTGACACACGAACTCCCCCGTCAGGGAAAGACGATTGTCATCAACAGTCACCTGCCGTCGGGCAAGATTGCCAGGCGCTTCACATGGAACGGCAGCAAGTTTGTAAAGGATTGAAAAATTGAAAAATTGAAGAATTGAAAAATTGAAGGATTGAAGAATTGAAGGATTGAAGAATTGAAGGATTGAAGATATGAAGAAAGTGATGTTATTAGTGCTCGCGGCATTAACCCTCACGGGATGCCGATTCCAGAAGTTGGATGGCCCGGGTATGGTGGGTCACGCAGACTCGACGGAGGTGGACAGTTCGCAGCAAGTCGAACTGGCGACCGACACGCTCAAGGAGGGAGAGGCTACTGGCGAGGAACAAGGTATGGCCCCCAATCAGCAAGAGGTGATGGACATCAGTGAGATGCCCAAGACGGCAGAGCGGAAGGACAACTACATGCAGTATGCCGTCTATGTCAACAAAGAACGTGCCGAGAGCGAGGAGGGTGCCTTCGATGCTATCTACTCTGTATGGCTGGCCGACGAGCGCACGGGCACCGTGAAGAAGGTCTGCCAGACCAACCCTACGGCAGCACCTATCTGGGAACAGATGAAGGGCAAGGATCCTGACGCTGCCAGCACTGACTTGCAATTGATAGCAACAGCCGAGAGGGCGTGGATAGCACCGGGCGACGTGAGTAAGGTCATCGTGGAGGGCTGTCCTGACGGCAGGAACTACTGGACGTATATCATCGACACTGATGCGCATACCGTCAAGCAGTTGCCATCCACCGAAGGTGTTCAGGACCTCGACTGGAACGCAAAGGAGATCATCGTGGCCTCCTACGGCTACGACAATGATGGACGCTACTCCTTCAAGCGCGTCTATAATATCGACGGCAAGTTCCTCCGTCGTACAGGAGAGATTGAAAGGGAATAGAGGAAGGATTGAAGGATTGAAGAATTGAAGGATTGAAAAATTGAAGAATTGAAGAATTGAAGAATTGAAGAATTGAAGAATTGAAGAATTGAAAAATTGAAGGATTGAAGGATTGAAGAATTGAAGGATTGAAGATATGAAGAAACTGATGATGCTGGCCGTTGCAGCCCTGACGTGGACAGCCTGTGGCAATAAGGGCAGCCAGGCGTCGGTAGATGCTGACTCCACACAGGTTGCGACAGACACTCTGGGCACTGCCGGGGTACCTCAGGATTCTGTCCCAATGGCAGCGTTCGACATCAACAAATATGTCGATGAGATGGTTGACAAGGCCATGGTGTGGTATAGCAAAGGTGCTGACGACGTACGACTGATAGCATACGCCCTGGTCGATGTCGATGGCGACGGGCATCCTGAGGTGTGGGTGAAGGGCGACGAGGGACAGGACTATCAGGGTGTCTATTCCATCGTCAACGATACGGTAACGCTGTTAGCCAGTTCCGATGTACGCAGTGAACTCGAGTTCTACAAGGGGGCCGTGGGCTTCAGCGGCTATTACGGTGACGGACTGAGCCGTAAGGGCTTTACCTTCGTCAAGAACAGTCGTGAGGGCGACAGTTATTTCCACGAGAACAAGTTTGACAACTCCTCTGAGGAACAAGAGGATCTCTACGACGAGTTCATGAAGAATGGCGATGACTGTTCCGAGGAAGAATGGGCGAGAGCGGAGCAACTGCTGGGCGACACCATTTCATTGAGCCCTGTTTGGCATCCGATAGAACAAAAAATGAAACTTTCAGACTATGCAGAATGATATGAAGAAGATGATCGCATGTATTTTATTCCTGCTGGCAGGACTCTCGGCGGTCCATGCTGGTATTCAGGACGGTTCGCGGTGGTATGTGGGCAACCTCGACTATACGGCCAAGGTGAATGTCGATAAGACCATCACTTTTACCTCGATGGCAGAGGGCGAGGAACTGATGTTCCGGCTGACGCCCAACTACAGCAAGCCGGGGGAATACACGCTCAGCGATGAGCCGGGGGGCGACGGCTATAATCCTTACGGCAGGGCCCCACGGGTGAAGTTCATCGACGAAGATGGCATGAAACTGCTCTGTCTCTATGACCAGCAAGACCAGTTGCAGGATGTGCTCGACGGCATGGCAAGACAAGAAGGTGAAACGGAGGCCGTGGACAAATGGGATATCCAGTTGGCCGGTCGTTATGTAGATAAGTATGGAGACACCCTGCTTTTGGATCGCGGCATGATCTACGAAATACCACGGGGAGGCGATGGAATGTCGGAAAGAGAGGGTGCAGCCCAAGCCACCTACGAGCACATCCCCTTCAACGGCACCGTCACGGGCATCATCCGTATCAGTGACTCCGCCCACCTCGACGGCACGTGGGAGGCCGTCATCACGCTCGACGGACTGACCCTCTACCGGGTAGCCGAGGATACCTATGGCATCTACCAGCGTAAGGGCGGCAAGGAAACGCTGAGGTGGGCCCGAGAGGATTTCCCCCGCTTCAACTACACATGGGCCATCCTGCTCAACGACGGACAGTTCCGTCGCCTGAAGAAAACCACCCTGCGCATCATGCGCAATGAGATTCTCGCCCGTCAAGGCTATCGCTTCCATTCGAAAGACCTGCAGGACTATTTCTCCAAGTTCACGTGGTATCAACCGCTGGAGCCTGACGAATATGGTCAGCCTAACAAGATCGAGATGCTCAATATCCAACTCATCAAGGCCGAGGAGGCCATGTCCGACGAGGACCGTTTTGTGAAAGAAGAATAAACATATACTATGCAGAAAAGATATCTATTGATGACCATCCTGCTTCTGGGTGCGCTGACGTGCATGGCCCAGAAGATGTACAACCGCAGTGACTTCTCCTTCAAGACCACGACGGTGAAAAACGCCAAGGGCGAACTCTCCCATGTGAAGATAGAGGCCCTCGTGGGGCATAAGATCATTGATACGTTCGTCACCGAACTGCCTGGTACGCCGATGGAGACGACCATCGATGCCGTGGGCCACGTAGAGGAGCCGGACCTCAATGGCGACGGCTATCCCGATGTGACCATCTACCTCGGCTATTATGGCTCCCATCCCAATGATGTCTATTACGAGGCCCTCATCTGGGACCTGGAGCATCATTGCTTCCTGCAGGCCGAGGGCTACAAGGACCTGCCAGAGCCTATGGTTGACGAGCAGACCCACCTGATCACGACCAATCTGCGCGACGGTCCCGAACGTCGCGTGACCGACTACTACGGATGGCAGCGCAACAAGATCCGTCACCTGCGGTCAGAGACTGTCAGGATAGACGACCCCGCTCCGATCAGTTCGTATGGCCTACTCGACAAGCCCCTCAGCCGTTATGACGCCAAACTGGATGGTCGCATCTCCGTCATCATCGCCTTCCAGGAGGACTATGACAACATCGTGGCGGGCTATATCTACTATCCGAAGGCCAAGACCCCGGCACCCATCATGATCGTGGGCTCTGTCACCCACCATGACGGTACCGACTACTATTATCTGAGGGAATACCAGCCTGACGGTATCATCACGGGCGAGATATCCATCAAGCATCAGTTGGACGAAGGCTGGAATGACAAGGTGGAAGGCACATGGACGAACCCCAAGACCCAGAAGGAGATGAAACTGACCGACGTGTCATTCAGCCGTGAGGTGCCGAAGTGGTTTACCAAGACGCTCCTGACGCCTGAGGATTCAGGCAAGATAGGCCGCTATTACTCCTTCCGGCAGTGGCATATTGGCTATGAGGACTATATGGGCGGGCATATCTCCTTCCGTGCGGCGGGCAAGAACAAGGTGCATTTCGAGTGTTGCAACGTGGCCCATAACATCGCTGAGGGGAAGAGTGAGGAGGGACGTCCTGCCGTTCTCAGTGGCAACATGTTCGAGTATCGTGATGTCAATGGGTGTGGCTACGGCTTCAGCGCCACGTTCTATCCGCGGTTTGTGGTATTGAAGACCATCTCCGACAACCAGTCGCTCGACTGTTTCGGTGCCGGAGCCTCTTTCAGTGGAGTATATGTTAAGATAAAGGAATAGCGATATGAAGAGACTTGCGATAATGGCCGTCTGCGTGATGGCACTGATGCTGGGATGCAAGAACAAGGGTAAGACGGCCTCGGCCGACAGTAGGGACTCGGTGGCAGCCGTCATCGACAGTATCATCGAGGAGAGCGACACCACGCCGATGCCGATGTTCCTCATGCGCAACGACGGGCAGTATATGCAGGTGCTCTACTGGTCGTACCTCGAGGAACCCCAGAAGTCGGACGACGACGATGAATACTTCGAGGAGTCGCACCAGCGCTGGGCCCTGCAGGCGTCGTTCCGGCGCAATGCCGCCCAATATACCAACATGCTCATGGCCGACAAGTTCGTCAAGATCAAGTATGTTGACGAGGTGCTCAAGGATCCCGACGGCAACACGCCCGGCATCGGCGAGTGCCACCGCAAGGAGATTCCCTCGCTCTGTGCCCGTTTCGACTTTGCCGACCCAAAGGAGAAGAAGGTTGACGAGTACGGCTATCTCGAGTGTGGCACTGTCATCGTTACCGACAGTTACCTCCAGTCGCGCCGCCTCCTGTCCCTAAAGCCTGTCGAGTCTGCGGGTAAGACCCTGCCCGACTTTGTCGTCAGGCAGTTGGAAAAGAAGTACGGCATGAAGGTAGGGCACCAGCAACTGACAGCCACCATCGGTGACAGCATCCTTTGGGGACATCTGCAGTTCGAGGGCGAGTACAAAGATGCCCCGAAGGACGGGTTCTATAAGGATCAGAAGCAGGCCCTGGCCCTCGATGTGCTGGTTCAGGGCGATAAGTTCTATGCCTATGAGGAACTGGGCATGTACGACGAGGAGTACGGTCCTGGTTGGAATGCCGATGACGGTGGTGAGTACGTGGGCTGTTATCTCATGGCCGCCTTCGAGGGACCCAAGGGACTGGAGATATGCTTCGGCCGCGATGCCCCGGAGAGTTCTGCCGTCGGTATGTTCTATCTGCGTGGCGGACAACTCGTCCAGCATATCTACGAGACTTACCATAACCTGATCGACGAGGAACTGCCTGTATGGAAGAAGGACATCGACGAGATGCGCCGCCTGTTCCTGGCCGACGATCCCCATGAGCACAAGGATATCATCCTCTCGAAGTGGGCACATGTCTATATCGATTACGACAATGAGTGGATACTGATGCGCGACAAGGCCGACAAGCATGGTGCCCTCTTCATCCGTAAGGATGGCAGGATATCACTCATCGGCGTGGAAACGGAGCGGATGAAGTTCACCCAGGCGGAGAAAGACAATGTCAACTACCTGAAACTCTCCGGGCCCGCAGGCGGTCCTTCTTATTACACCCACGTATGGACCTACAAGGATGGCCGTATGACCGGGGAGTTTACGGTGCTCGAGATCTATGGTGAGGTCAGCGAGGGAACCATCAATGGACGTGAGGCCAGTCAGGCGGAACTGAAGTCGCGCTTTGAGAGCCTGCCGGAAGGGGAGGCACTGAGTGCCTACTTCCAGGAGGTAGATAAGGAGAATGAATAATTACACTAAGTTATAACAATAATAATCACACGATATGAAAAGATGTATTAAGTGCCAGCACGAACTGGCTGACGATGCCCGATTCTGTACCATCTGTGGAACCCGTCAGCCAGAGGGCGTGCCCCAGAATACCATACCCCAGAATCCTGCACCGCAGAGCCCGGCCCCTCAGGCTGCCAGCCGTCAGCAGGTGGATATTGACGGTCTGCTTGCCGAGGCCGTGGGTAAGGAGGATGTGCTGAAAGAAGTGAAGCGCCTGGTGGCCTTCTACGTCTCCTCCAAGCGCGAGGGCCGACTGCGGCAGCGCCCGGAGATGGACATGCTCGTGCTGGGCAATAGTGGTACGGGAAAGACTTTCCTGATCAGCCTGATCCACCAGATGTTCCTGGCCAACGGCATCGTCACCCATCCGCGTATCAAGAAGGTGGATGCCTCAGAATACAACCAGTGGATAGGTGCCCTTAACGAGAAGACGCTCGACGAACTGCAAGGGTGCCTGCTCGTCATCGACAATGCTCACTTGCTGATGACCGATACCGAGCACCTGACGCCCATCGACCGCCTCTTCAGTATGATGGAAGACTGGGAGCGCGACCTCTCCGCCAACTGGCATACCTATCCTATTGTCATCTTTGAGGGTGAAAAGAACCAGATAGAGTATTATTTCCAAAAGAAGAAGAGCGGCCGCAGCCGTTTTGCGCAGGTACTCGAACTCCACGACTGCACACCCGCGGAGTTGCTTGCCGTCTGTAAGCGGGAACTGGCCCGTCGCGGACTCTCCGTGGAGGGTGAGGCCGACAGGAAGTTGCTTGGCTACTTCCGTTATCTGGTGAAGCACCGTAAGGTCAGTTTCCGCAATGCCTACGAAGCCACGGAGAAGGCCGACGGCATCTATAAGCGCTGTCTGGAAAACGGACATACCTCACAGGTCGAACCCGACGACATCTCCGGGGACATCTTCGTGGAGCAGTCGCCTGATGAGATACTCTCCCGGCTGGACCGCTTCGTCGGTATTGACGATGTCAAGCGCGAGATGCACAGCATCGTGGAGAATATCAAGCAGTACCGTATCGAGAAGAACGACCCGAAGGCCCTGCCACCGTTCCTCGACCAGTACGTGTTCCTTGGCAACCCGGGTACGGGTAAGACGACCGTCGCCCGTATCTTTGCCGATATGCTCAGTAGCCTGGGCATCCTGCCTGGCGGACAACTGATCGAGGTGACGCGTGAGGACCTGGTGGCGAAGTTCGTGGGCGGCACCGCCCCGAAGACCCGTCAGGTGGTCGATTCAGCCATGGGCGGCGTGCTCTTCATCGACGAGGCCTATACACTCTCCTCGGGTGAGGGCAACGACTACGGGCGCGAGGCCATCAATACCCTGCTTAAGCCTGTCGAGGAACAGCGCGGCAAGTTCGTCTGTATCATCGCGGGCTATACCAAGGAGATGCTCGACTTCTTTGATGCCAACTCAGGACTGGCCTCCCGCTTCAACCGCCGGCTGGAGTTTGCCGACTATACGCCCGAGCAACTCACGACCATCTTCCGCGGCAAGGCGGAGAAAGAGGGCTATACCCTCGATGCTGATGCCAGTGAGCATATCGGTAAGTTCTTTGAGAAGATGTACAAGCGGCGCACGAAGAACTTCGGCAACGCCCGCGAGGTGATGTCCGTCTTCCAGGAGACGGTAGAGCGCCATCGCGAGCGACTGCTCAGCGAGCGGAAGAACGAGGACCGCCTCTTCACCCGTGCCGACATTGAAGGACCGGAGGCGCTGGCCGAACTGGATGTCGATCAGATCGTGGCCCAACTCGACCGCGACTTCGTGGGCATGCAGTCCGTCAAGGACTTCGTGCGCGAGGTCGCCTCGCAGAAGGCTGACATGGACGAGCGACTGGATCTCGGCCTGCAGACCCAGCAGACGATGAAACTCAACATCATCCTCACGGGTAACCCCGGCACGGGTAAGACGACCGTCGCCCGCAAACTGGGCGAGATCCTCTATGCCATGAAGTTGCTCTCCTCGCCCGACATCGTGGAGTGTGAGCGCAAGGACATCGTCGGCAAGTACCAGAACAGTGCCGGCGAGGCGATGGGCAAGTACTGCGACCTGGCGATGGGCAAGTTGCTCTTTATCGACGAGGCCTATAGTTTCGCCCCTGTCAATGATGCCGGCACGAAGGATGCCGAGGCCACCAAGGCCGTCGAGGTGCTCATGAAGCGCATGGAGGACGATGCCGGCAAGTTTGCCGTCGTGCTCGCAGGCTACCCCGCACCGATGGACAATTTCATCCGTGTCAACGAGGGCATCGCCCGGCGTATCACCCACCGTATCCATATCGACGACTACTCGGCCGTCGAACTTGTCAAAATATTCATCCAAATGGCCACGCGCCAGGGTTACCTGCTCGCCCCTGAGACGGAGTCGGTGCTCTTCCGCAAGGTCAGCGAGATGCTCGCCACGAAGGACAAGAACTGGGGCAATGCCGGGGAGATGGCCAAACTGCTTGAGGCGGTCAAGGCGCGCCTGTCGCTCCGTATCCGCGAACTGCCCAGGGAGCAGCGCACGGCGGAGGTCTATCAGACCATCCTGCCCGAGGATATCCCCTTCGAGCGGCGAAAGGTGCTCTCTGCCGACGAGGCCCTGGCGGAACTCGACCAACTCGTGGGGCTCGACAACATCAAGACCCAGATGCGTCAGATGGTGGAGTCGTTCCGTGCCGACGAGGCGCGCGCCAAGTTGACCGGCGAAACGGTGAGGCGCGAGGCTCCACACTATATCTTCATGGGTAACCCGGGCACGGGCAAGACCACCGTGGCCCGTCTCATGGCCGATATACTCACCTCGCTGGGCGTCCTCTCCCGCGGACATCTGGTGGAGGTGACGGAGAAGGACCTCGTGGCAGGCTATACGGGCCAGACGGCCATCAAGACCTCCAACGTCATCGACTCCGCCATGGGCGGCGTGCTCTTCATCGATGAGGCGTACTCGCTCAACAAGGGTGGCGACGGAGGCTTCGGACAGGAGGCCATCAACACGCTGCTCCAGCGGCTCACCGCCGATGCGGGTAAGTTCGTCTGCGTGCTCGCAGGCTATACGAAGGAGATGAATGAGTTCCTCCAGACCAACTCCGGACTGGAGCGACGCTTCCGCACCATCCAGTTTGACGACTATGGACCGGAAGCCCTGGAACAGATATTCCGCAACCTGCTGAAGAACAATAATATGCAACTCGACGAGGGCGCGGAGAAGGGCATCTCGGCCTTCTTCCGTACGGTCTATGACCAGCGCAACCCGCAGTCGTTCGGCAATGCCGGGGCCGTGGTGAACATCTTCAGGCAGGCCAAGGAGCGCCAGGGCGCCCGTCTGGCTCCGCTGATGGAGAAGCACCAGTGTACGGCCGACGACCTGCGCACGCTGACACTGGCCGATATCGCCGGCGACCAGGCCAAGGCCAACGCCTCTACGGCTGATCTCATGCAGACCTTCAGCAAACTCGTCGGCGCTGCCAGTGCCAAGAAGAAGATGGAGAGCCTGCTCAACCAGATCAAACTCAACCGCCGGCGTGCCGAACTGACGCATACGCCGTTCCAGAACCTCAGCATCTGCTTTGCCTTCATCGGACATCCCGATACCGGCCAGACGGAGTTCCGTGAGGCCATGCGCCAGGTGTTGACGGAGATCGGCATTATCGCTGCCGATGGCATGAAGGTGCTGCAGGCCGGCCAGTTGCTCTCCACCCTGACCGCTGAGGGCAACGAGCGACGGCTCATCGACGAGATGCTCGCCCAGCACGGCAAGACCGTCTATGTGATCAATGCCAGTCCTTCGGAGTGGAAACAGGTGGAGGAACAACTCCCCGTGCTCTCGGAGTTTATCAACGACCGCTTCGTGTTCGATGACTATACGCCAACCGAACTGGCACGGCTGTTCGTCAACTATCTCCATGAGAAGAACATGCGGTTGGCTGACGATGCCCAAGAGACCCTGATAGGCTACTTCGGCTCTCATGCCGAGGGTGGTCGTTCGGAGATGAAACTCCTCTTCAATGAGGTCATCTTCCGTCAGAACACGCGACTCTCCACCGCTGCCGACATCAGCGACGAGGCGCTCGTCACCATCGCCAAAGAGGATATCCCTACCGACTAAGTTACACGCTTGGGGCAGCAAGGGTGATTCGCGCGCGCGAGGGCACTTTTCCTGAATAGGAAGACTGTTTTCTGAATTCCCAAGGCCTGGGAACAACCTGAGAAGGCACTTTACGAATGTGAGGAGCCTCCTCGCGTTTCTAAAGAGGCTCCTCACGTTCGTAAAGAGGCTCTTTTCTGGAGGGAAGTGCCTCCTTTTCCGGGAAGAGAGCCTTTTTCCGAGATAGATAGCCTCTTATAATATAGTTGTCTTATCCAGAAAATATGT
>DFTH01000014.1:546-191712 GCA_002379425.1 Prevotella sp. UBA4217 | reverse complement strand
GTTCGCCCTGACGAACCTCTCCCGTCTGCTGGAGCGTCCGAAGGCTCTCCAGGAGCGTATTTTCACGCGCCTGTTTGAGCAGGCAGAAGTGGCACGCTTCACGCCTGTTGAGCGAGAGGAGTACGTGGCCAGCAAGAAGGACTACTGGGACTACTACAGTACCATGAAGACTTCCTTTGACAAAGGCAGGGAAGAAGGACGAAAGGAAGGAATGGAAGAAGGACGTGCAGAAGGACGTGCAGAAGGACAGGCATTGGAGCGCATTAAAAACGCACAAAGCCTAAAGGCAAACGGCATCCCATTGGACTTGATCGTAAGAAGCCTGAACCTCTCCGACGACGAGATCAAACAATTACAGTGATACACAAACGTTTTCGGAGAATATATCAAAAAAGTAGTGAAAAACTTGGAAGTTTCAGATATTTTTGCTAATTTTGCAGCGTTTTAAAACAACTATTAATTTAAGAGAGGATTAGTATGAAGAAGTATTTGATGACAGGTATGGCCGCAGTAGCCTTATGCGGTGCATTTACCAGTTGCTCCCGCGAATCTGATTTTGGAGCACAGACACCACAACAGAGCATTCAGGAAACTTACGAGACGGCCTTCAAGACCCGCTTCGGCGATCCCGCACCTGAACAGAACTGGGGCTTTGGCCCTTCACTCGCCGCCAGCCGCGCCATGACGCGTGGACATAATGCCAATGCCAACGAATGGGCTGATCCCGACAAGGATCATGGCGGATGGGTAGTACCCGATCCTCTTGACGAGAAGCAGAAACTCCGCGTAAAGGCTTATTTCCAGTATAATCAGTATCCTGGTGGTATAGACTGTGACTATACGGATTTCTTCGTACAGCAGGTCTATAAAGGAAATCCCAGTACAAAGGGGCCATACTCCGACGAGCAGTACCAGTCGGCCAACAACGGCTGGGTAGTAGGCAGCGACCACATGGATCAATTGACGGCAGGCTCTATTCACGACCATATCAATAACTTCAACTTTGGTACATACAGTGGCGGTGGCACCGTCAATGTGCTGGACAATGGGCAGCATGTAGGTGGTACAAGCCATTCTGACCAGATTATGCTGATGGTTAACTCGCAGACCGACTGCTTTGGTTATTGGAACAGCAATGGCACTATTGGCCATGATGACCGCTACCGCCTTGTCAGTGCAGAAATAATTGACGATTGGATTGAAAAACATGCAGACCTGGGATTCGGTCCAGACTATGGTATGAAGGTGGTTGATGACTGGAATCGCAGTTTCATTGGCTTCGACTTCGATCAAGTGGCTGGCAGAGATGTCTATGCAAACAATAATGGTACGATCTATTATGCCAAATATAGCGAAAGTCCTGCCGGAAACACGCAGTACATGGTTGTAGAAGAGGACATCACAGGTCAGTTTGATTTAGACCATCCATGGAATAACCAGGAGAGTGCTAGTAAGAATGCTGATAATATCATCGTGTATAATGGTAAACAATGGGGCGGATTATGCTATGGTGGAAATAAAGACTGGTCTTCCTATGGTAAATTAGTGGTAGAGTTCGCACAACCCACAGCCATCAAAACCCAGGTACTTATCCAAGACACTAATGGCAATCAAAAATTTACCCAACAAGTAGAAAGTGGCGCTACGAAACTTGAATTCGACTTTAATGGAAAAGGAAATGACCTGCGTTCCATTGGTAATGTTGCCATTCAACCTGCTGCTGACGGTACGGTCTATATTTCAAAGATCTGTCTCCTGAAGGCTGGCTCCTTCAATAGTGACCAGTACATCAATAGTATGAGTGTTCCGTATCTTAAATCAGAGACCAACCAATATTGTGGCATACGCGTACAACTGAATGATAATGATGTGAAGCAGGTCTTGAACAATCAGCAATGTGTTTACAAGTCGAAGATCGACCAAATGATTTCTGATGGTTATCTGCCTGTCTATGGCAGCAATTTCAAGGATTGGGTTAAAGTACAGGGTGGTGCTGACGGCTATTACTCAGACTGGATTGTTACCATCTGCAAGGCCAAGAGTCAGGATGACGAGGACGAAAACCAGCCAGACACCCGCACCGAGACAGAGAGCCTGCGCGTGATTGCCGAGGACCTTTCGGTTGGCGAGAGCACGGACTTCGACTTCAACGACGTGGTGTTCGATGTGATTTGGACGAAGAACTACACGGATGAGACCCTGACCTCTCAGAGTGTGAAGGTTGTCCTGCAGGCCGCCGGTGGTACGCTGCCCCTGTATGTGGCCGGCCATGAGGTGCATGGCGAGTTTGGTGAGGATACGAACGTGATGATCAACACGAAGGCAGCCGAGCAGGGCTACCGCGGCAACGATAATGCCGGTACCCGCGAGATTCCCCTGACCACCGACGACTGGAGCGGAAGCAACATCTATGACATCGCCAACAGCATCGACATCTATGTCATCAAGAACGAGACGGAATGCCATCTGAGTGCTCCCGTGGGCGGCATCGCCAGTAAGATTGGCGTGAAGACCAACTACAAGTGGTGCAAGGAACGTCAGGACATTGAGGATAAGTACAGCCTCGAAGACGGTACCAGTCCATTCAGGGAGTGGGTAAATGGCATCTACCCAGCCAACGACTGGTATGGCTATGCCAAGAACGAGATCGTGAAGTATAGAGCCGCCAAGGCTGCACTCAACGGAGAATAGTTTTTTCATCAAGTACTTAAATACTAATCCTTGGGGGTGTCTGCGAGAGCAGCCGCCCCTTTTTTGTGATTTCTTTTGGTGGTATGAGAAGAAAGTATTACCTTTGCAGTCAATATGGTACTGAATTATATTTGGATTGCGTTTTTCATCATCGCCTTTGTCGTAGCGCTGGTGAAACTGGTGTTTCTGGGAGACTTCGACGTGTTCCCGGCAATGATGGACTCCACGTTCTCCTCGTCAAAGACAGCCTTTGAGATCTCCCTGGGTCTGACGGGCGTGCTGGCCCTCTGGCTGGGTATTATGAAGATCGGTGAGAAGGGCGGCGTGGTCAACGTGCTGGCCCGACTGCTGAGCCCTGTGTTCGTGAAACTCTTCCCCGACATCCCCAAGGGGCACCCCGTGACAGGCTCCATCTTCATGAACATCGCTGCCAACATGCTGGGCCTCGACAATGCTGCCACACCCCTCGGACTGAAGGCCATGGAACAGTTACAAGAATTAAAGAATGGAAAAATTGAAGAATTGAAGAATAAGGGACAGCAAGCAGAGGCAGAGGAACTGAGGGTGACAGCCTCGAACCCGATGATCATGTTCCTCGTGCTGAACACCAGCGGACTGACGCTGATACCCATCTCCATCATGGTGTATCGCGCACAGATGGGCGCTGCCCAGCCCACCGACATCTTCATACCCATCCTGCTGGCCACGTTCTTCTCGACACTGGCGGGCATCATCTTCACAAGCCTCTATCAGAAGATCAACCTGCTGAACCGCACCATCCTGCTCACCATCGGAGGGGCAGCCCTCGTGGTGGCCGCCATCATCTGGGGCTTCGGGCAGATGGACTCCATCCTCATGAACAAGGTGAGTACCTCGACGGCCAATATCCTGCTGATGACAATCATCGTGGCCTTTATCCTGGCAGGCGTCAGGAAGAAGGTGAACGTATATGACGCCTTCATCGAGGGTGCCAAGGACGGCTTCACGACAGCCGTCAGGATCATCCCCTACCTGGTGGCTATCCTCGTGGGCATCGGCGTGTTCCGTGCCTCCGGGGCGATGGACATGCTCATCGACGGCATCCGCTGGGGCGTGGAGGCCACGGGAGCCAACAGCGACTTCGTGGGTGCCCTGCCGACGGCCCTGATGAAGCCCCTCTCGGGCAGTGGAGCGCGCGGCATGATGGTCGATGCGATGACTACCTACGGCGCCGACTCGTTCATCGGCCGACTGAGTTGTATCTTCCAGGGCTCGACGGACACCACCTTCTACATCCTGGCCGTCTATTTCGGCAGTGTGGGCATCGTGAAGACACGCCATGCCGTGGCCTGTGGCCTGCTGGCCGACCTCGCCGGCATCATCGCGGCCATCGCTATCGCATACCTCTTTTTCAGTTAGACTATGGCAAATCTGAAATCACTCGCAAAGGATACGGCGATATATGGGCTATCGAGCATCGTAGGCAGATTCCTGAACTATCTGCTGGTGCCGCTCTATACCCACTATATGCCCAAGGACTCGGGCGACTACGGCATCAGCACGAACATCTATGCCTATACGGCACTGATCCTCGTGCTGCTGACCTTCGGCATGGAGACCACCGTCTTCCGCTTTGCCAACGACGAGCGATATAAGCCAGATACCGTCTTCTCAACAGCCTTCGCCACCGTTGGCTCGCTGACCGCTGTCTTCCTGCTGCTGATCTTCGGATTTATCAATCCTGTCAGCAATGCCCTTGGCTACGCCGCGCATCCCGACTATCTGCTGATGATGGCAGTCGTTGTGGCCCTCGACGCTATACAGGCCCTGCCTTTCAGTTATCTCAGATACCAGAAGCGGGCCATACGCTTTGCATCACTGAAACTGCTGTTTATCGCCCTGAACATCGCGATGAACCTGTTCTGGTTTGTCGTGCTGGGCAAGACCTCGGTGTTCTACGTGTTCTTCATCAACCTGCTCTGTACGGGACTTATCACCTTCTTCTTTATCCCCGACCTGCTCAGGATCCGCTGGCATTTCGACGGCAGTCTGCTGCGTCGCATGCTCGGCTACTCATGGCCCATCCTGATCCTTGGCATCGCCGGCATTCTGAATCAGGTGGCCGATAAGATCATCTTCCCGCTGGTCTATCCCGACGAGTCACAGGCCAACATCCAACTGGGCATCTATGGGTCGTGCGTGAAGATTGCGATGATCATGGCAATGATCACCCAGGCCTTCCGCTATGCCTACGAGCCCATCGTGTTTGCCAAGAGCAAGGATGGCGACAAGACGGAATACTATGCCTCGGCGATGAAGTTCTTCATCATCTTCACGCTGCTGGCCTTCCTCTGTGTGATGGGCTGGATGCCTGTGCTGCAGTATATCATAGGTGAGGACTATCGAGAGGGCCTGGGCGTGGTGCCTATCGTGATGATGGCCGAGATATTCATGGGTATCTATTTCAACCTGTCGTTCTGGTACAAACTCATCGACAAGACCATCTATGGAGCCTGGTTCTCACTGACCGGCTGTGCCGTACTTCTGGCCGTGAACATCATCTTCATCCCCAAGATCGGCTATTGGGCCTGTGCCTGGGGAGGACTGGCCGGCTACTGCACAGCGATGCTGCTAAGTTACTTTGTAGGTCAAAAGAAGAATCCCATCCCCTACCCGATGAAGAGCATCGTGTTTTACTTTATCTCTGCCATGGCCTTCTTCGGCCTGATGAAATGGGGCGAAAGGGAACTGCCCGCATGGGCATCTTTCCTCTGGAACAATCTGATGATTGCCGGCTTCGCCACCAGGATCGTCATGACTGACATACCGTTAAGCAGCCTACCCGTGATTGGAAAGAAATTCAAAAAATAGCATACCTCCTCGTCGAAGAATCCCCTCCCTCGTCGAAGGACCTTCCCCAACTCCCCTCCTCTTGGGAGGAGGGGAGTTGGATATCCCCTATAGAAAAAGATGATTTAATAAACTCAATAGATATGAAGAAAATACTTCTTACGCTCGTGAGCCTCTTGTCGCTCACTGCCCATGCCGACGAAGGCATGTGGACCCTGTACAACCTGCCGAACGCCGTCTATGAGACGATGAAGCAGGAGAACTATGAACTGCCATACGGGGCACTGTACCAAGGCGACGATGCCATCAAGAACTGTGTGGTAAACTTTGGCGGCTTCTGCTCGGGCGTGGTCGTATCGCCCGACGGACTGGTGTTTACCAACCACCACTGCGGCTTCGAGGCCATCCGCTCGCACTCCACCGTGGAGCACGACTATATGCTCAACGGCTTCGTGTCGAACTCATACGAGGAGGAACTGCCCAACAAGAACCTCTTCGTGTCGTTCATGGTGGAGCAGAAGGACATCACCCCCATGCTCGACTCCCTCGGCATCCAGCAGATGAGCAGCGATGACCGCTACCAGTTCCTCGACTCCCTGGAGAATGCCATGCTGAAGGACATCGAGAAGCAGGACTCCACCCTGCGCGTGGAGATCAAGCCCTACTACGAGGGTAATGCCTACTACCTGACGACCTACCGCGACTACCCCGACGTGCGCCTGGTGTTCGCCCTGCCGAAGTCGATGGGAAAATTTGGCGGTGAGACCGACAACTGGATGTGGCCGCGCCAGACCTGTGACTTCTCCGTGTTCCGCATCTATGTCGATCCGAAGACGGGCGGTCCCGCGAAGTATTCCAAGGACAATGTGCCGATGAAACCCAAGAAGTGGGCACCCGTCAGTCTGCAGGGCTACGTGCCTGGCTCCTTCTCGATGACCATCGGCTATCCGGGCAGTACCAGCCGCTATCTGTCGAGTTATGGTATCCGCGAACGTCGCGACGCGATGAACACGCCGATGTACCAGACCCGCGAGGTGAAACAGGAGATCATGCTCCGTCACATGCGCGCCTCAGAGGCCGTGCGCATCAAGTACGACTCCAAGTATGCCAGCAGTTCCAACTACTGGAAGAACTCCATCGGCATGAACAAATGTATCGACAGTATCGGACTCATCGGGCAGAAGGAAGCCTACGAGCAGAAGATCCGCCAGTGGCAGGACTCTACCGGCTTCCTGAAAGGCCAACTCGACTTCGACCTGCTCGACCGCCTCTATCAGAAGCGCTTCGCTGCCGCCCGTGCGCTGACCTTCTACAATGAGACCTTCGGACGCCGCAATACCGACGAGATGACACGACGCGCCCTGCGCGTGCATAATGGCATGATCGTGAATGGCAAGGACGGCAAGCCCAAGTCACACTATATCGAGTTCAAGGACAACAGCGACACCTGGGACTACGACACCGACCGCGAAATCCTGGCTGCCCTGCTGAAGCACTATCGCGAGAAAGTGGAGATCAAATACCAGCCCGACTTCTATAACGTGATCGACCACGACTTCAAGGGCGACTACCAGAAGTTTGTGGATTACCTCTACAAGAAGTCGAAACTGATGAAGAGCGACAAGAAGATCTATATCAACAAGAAGAGTTACGAGAAGGATCCTGGCGTGGTGTATGGCGAGAGCCTGAAGAGCGTACAGGCAGACATCGTGATCGACCTGGAGGCCGTGTCGGACAGCATCGACATGCTGGAGCGCTACCTCTGTGCCGCCAAACTGCGTATGGAGGAGGATATGCCGCTCTACAGCGACGCCAACTTCACCATGCGCCTCTCCTACGGTCAGGTGGGCGAGTATCTGCTGGGAGGCAAGCCCTCGGGCTACTACACCACTGCGGAGAGCATCGTGGAGAAGATGAACAAGGCCAACGAGAATTTCGAATACGAGGCCGAGCCCATCATGAAGGAACTGCTCTCGAAGCAGGACTATGGCAAATATGCCGACAAGACCACGGGCAAACTCCACCTCTGCTTCCTGTCGAACAACGACATCACCGGCGGTAACAGCGGCAGTCCGATGTTCAACGGCAAGGGCGAACTCATCGGCCTGGCCTTCGACGGTAACTGGGACAGCCTGTCGAGTGACATCTTCTTCGACAAGCAACTGGCCCGCTGCATCGGCGTGGATATCCGCTACGTGCTCTACATGATGGAAAGTTGGGGCAAGGCCGACCGCCTGTTGAAAGAGATCAACGCCCAATAACAGAAAAGCCTCGCTCAACGCGAGGCTTTTCTGTTATTTCTTTTTCTTACGAGGCTTGCGCATGGCCCAACCCTCTTCTGAGAAATCCGGCTCATCGTCGATGAAAGTGTTCGGGTACTTCTTCAGCAGTTCGCGACGGTCATTCGCCGCCTGCCGCTTATTCGATGATGCACGCTGAGGTCGGTCGCTGCGCTGGTTTCTTCCGCCAGTCGTGTCATTGGCATCATTACAGCGCACCTGACGCCCCTTGTAGCGGATGCCCGTGAGTTGTATCATCACCTTCTTGGCATCCTTCTCCGGTACCTCGAAATAGGAGATGGTGTCAAGCAGGTCGATATGCCCCACCTCCTGACGGCCACCCACGAAGCGGTTCAGCGTCTGCATCAACTCACCAGGATAGAAGCCGTCGCGCTTGCCCAGGTTGATGAAGAGCCGTTTATAGCCTTTCTGGGCCTTGTTCTGGAGTTTCTGCTTGTCGCTTTGCGGCTTCTTCTCCTTCGCAGTGACCACAGGCTCCAGTTCTGGCGCATCGGCATAGTAGGCCAGGAACTTGCCAAACTCCATGGATACGATCTTCTTGATGAGTTCCTCCTTGTCGATATACTCGAAGTAGCGGCTGATATCCTGCATGAAGGGAGCGATCTCCTCGTCATCGACATCGGTCTTCACGATCTGGTCCATCACCTTGTAGAGTTGCTTCTTGCAGATCTCCTCTGCCGACGGGATGGGGGCTTCCACGAATTTCTTGCCAATCTCCTTCTCGATATTGCGGATCTTGAACTTCTCCCGCGAATGAACGATGGAGATACTGGTGCCCTTCTTGCCGGCACGGCCCGTACGGCCGGAGCGGTGGGTGTAGTTCTCGATGTCGTCGGGCAGTCCGAAGTTGATGACATGCGTCAGGTCATCGACATCAAGACCACGGGCTGCCACATCCGTGGCCACAAGCAACTGTGTCAGGTGCTGACGGAACTTCTGCATCGTCAGGTCGCGCTGTGGCTGGGAGAGGTCACCATGAAGCGACTCAGCATTATAGCCGTCGCGAATGAGTTTATCGGCAATCTCCTGTGTCTCCACCTTCGTACGGCAGAAGATGATGGCGAAGATGCGGGGATTGTAGTCCACGATGCGCTTCAGGGCGAGGTACTTGTCCTTGGCATTCACCATATAGTAGATATGGTTCACGTTCTCCGCCCCCTCATTGCGCGAGCCCACCACAATCTCCTCATGGTTATGGAGGTAGTTCTTGGCGATACGCTCCACCTCACGGCTCATCGTGGCCGAGAACATGAGGGTACTATGTTCAGCGGGCAACGACTCAAAGACCTCGTTGATACTCTCCGAGAAGCCCATGTTCAGCATCTCGTCGGCCTCGTCGAGCACGATATTCGCCACCTGCTCCAGATGCACATAGCCACGATGCATCAGATCGACCAACCGGCCAGGTGTGGCGACGATGATATTCACCCCTTTCTTCAGGGCGCGCATCTGCGGCTCTATCGCCGCTCCGCCATAGACAGCCTCCACGTGCACACCATCCATATACTTGGCGAAGTCGCGGATATCATCGGTGATCTGCAGGCAGAGTTCTCGTGTCGGTGAGAGCACCAGGGCCTGGGTGTCACGACGCGAGGTGTCGATACGCATCAGCAGGGGGATGCCGAAGGCTGCCGTCTTACCCGTACCCGTCTGGGCAAGGGCAATCACATCTTTCTGGTTGTCGATCAAATAGGGGATCACCGCCTCCTGCACAGGCATCGGCTGTTCGAAACCCAACTCTTCAATGGCCTTGCGAATCTGCTCGCTGACGCCTAACTCTTCAAATGTCTTCATTGGATTTTTGCTATTTGGCTGCAAAGATACAAAAAAATTTCGTAATTTTGCAGCAGTTATGAAGATATGTATATTCTGTTCAGCGAATCAGCAGATTGACCCGGACTTCTTCACGATGACGGAAGAACTGGGGAAGTGGGCCGCAGAGAACGGCCACAGCATCGTGTTTGGCGGTGTAAACCAGGGGTTGATGGAGTGTGTGGCGAAGGCGGCCAAGGAAAGCAGCGGCCAGACTATCGGTGTGGTGCCAATGATTGTGGAGAAGAGCGGGCGCCTGAGCGACTACGTGGATATCGAGATTCCCTGCGACGACCTGAGCGACCGCAAGCAGATGATGATGGACCAGAGCGATGTGTTCATCGCCCTGCCTGGTGGCATCGGTACGCTCGATGAGATATTCACCGTGGCAGCCTCAGCCACCATCGGCTATCACCAGAAACTCGTTATCCTCTATAATATGAAGGGATTCTGGAACTCGCTCATCGCCCTGCTCGACGACCTGCAGGCCCGGGGAATGATCCGCGGCAATTGGCAAGACCACATCAAAACGGCCGATTCCATCGAAGAAATCAGCCGGTTATTATAACATGGGGCTCTGTTAGTCTGCTTATGCCAGCAGGCTATCGGCCAGTTGCTCCAGCAACGGCTCATCGGTAGCCTTCATGCGGGAGCGGATGGTGACCATCGGCTCTACAATCTCACAGTCCTTCAGGGCCTCAATCATCCCGCGCATCGTCTTGCCTGCCGTTGGTGCCCAACTGCCGTTCTCGATGATACCAAAGCGGCGCTTCTGATAGTTCTTGATCTGCAGGTGGTAGAGGAAGTCGTGCATCACTGGGAACACACCAGCGTCGTAACTCGATGCAGCCACGACAATAGTCGGATAGCGGAAAGCATCCTCGATGACCTCGGCCATATCGTCGCGGCTCAAATCGCTGACCACGACCTTGGCAGCCCCCTTCTTGCGGAGTATTTCTGCCATTCGCTCAGCAGCGGCGGCCGTTCCGCCGTGAATACTGGCGTAGGCGATCAGCACGCCCTCACTCTCAGGCTCATACTTGCTCCATGTGTCATATAACTTGATGGCAGCAGCCAGTGGCTCGCCCTTGAGCACAGGACCGTGGAGCGGACAGATGGCCTGAACGTCGAGCCCAGAGAGTTTCTTCATCACGGCCTGTACTTGCGAGCCATACTTTCCGCAGATATTAAAGTAGTAGCGGCGAGCCTCACAAGCCCAGTCGTCAGTCTCATTGACCAATGCCCCGAATTTGCCGAATCCATCGGCAGAGAAGACCACTTTGTCCAAGGTATCGTAACTCATGATAACCTCTGGCCAGTGCACCATCGGCGCAGTGATGAACTGCAGTGTGTGCTGGCCAAGGCTGAGCGTGTCACCTTCCTTGACAGTGATAACACGCCCCTCGAAGTTGAAGCCCTCGAAGAAGTTGGGCAACATCTTCACGGCTGCAGCACTGCATACGAGTTGCAGGCCAGGATAGGTCTCCAGCATCCAGGCAATAAGTGCTGCGTGGTCGGGCTCCATGTGATGAGCCACCAGATAGTCTGGCTGGCGACCATTGAGTGCAGCCTGCAGGCCGGCCTTCCACTCTTCGCCCTTACGACGATCGGCGGTATCCAATACCGCAATCTTCTCATCATTAATAAGATAGGAATTATAACTCATGCCCTCGGGCACCACGTACTGACTCTCAAACAGATCGATGTCAAGATCGTCAACACCGATGTACTTAATAGTATCACTAATCATATCCATATTTTTAAATTATTCCATGCTATGCCTCCAATTCACGTTTCTTCTCGTCGGCAAATGACTGATCAACACTATTGCTGATACTCTGGCACACGTTAGCCGAGAACTGTTGGGCCTCAGCGATGACCTGATCCCACTGGCTTTCCGTCATGCCGTCGGCAATCTGTCCGCGCGTGATGCCATACTTTATCAGTCCATAGATAAAGCCTGCGTTGAAGTTATCACCGGCCCCAATGGTGCTCACCGTCTCCGTCTTCATGACGGGATACTGCTTACTCAGTCCGCCTGCAGAACGCATCTCAAGGGGATCAGCCCCTTGCGTATAGATAAAGTTCTTGCAGTAGAAGGATATCTGGGAACGATAGACTGTATCCGCATCTTCTTTATTGAACATCACTTCAAAGTCCTCCTTGCTTCCCCGCACGATATCGGCATACTCCAGGTTTTCCAGAATATTGGCACGAAGTTTCATCACCTCATCCTTGTGAGAAGAACGGAAGTTCACATCATAGTAGAGGATGGCTCCGTGACTGCGGGCATACTCCAGGAAGGACTGCATCTGCGGACGGATGACGGGATTCACCGCATAATAGGAACCAAACATCACAATATCGTCAGGCTGGATGTCAGGATAGACGAAGTCAAGTTTGTCGTGCGGATGATCCTTGTAAAAGATATACTCTGCATCGTTCTGCTCATTTAGGAAAGCCAACGATACGGGCGACTTTGTCTCTGGATAGACGGAAATATTATCAGTACCGACATGATTGTCTTTCAGGAACTGAATGATATTCCTGCCTACACGGTCATTGCCAGTCTCACTGATGAACGCCGTATGAATACCCGAGCGTCCTAAGGAAATCAGGCCATTGAATACCGAACCACCAGGCACTGCACCTATCGGCTGCTCATTTTTGAATATAATGTCAAGAACTGTTTCACCTATTCCTATTACTTTTCGCATACATATCAATATTTGTGGCTGCAAAGGTACGAAATAAAAATGAAGAATGAAGAATGAAGAATGAAGAAATTGATGCCGCCATGCAAAATTGTTAATTGTCAATTATCAATTATCAAATATTCTTCGTACTTTTGCAGCCAAAATGACAAAATACAACACACATATACTCGGAAATGGGCTCCGCATCATCCACCTGCCATCAAGTTCTCAAGTCATTTACTGTGGCTATGAGATAGCAGCCGGCACCCGTCACGAACTTCCTGGGGAAGAAGGACTGGCCCACTTCTGCGAGCATACGACCTTCAAGGGGACAGAACGCCGCAACGCCCTTCAGATCCTCAATGCCTTAGAAGGCGTGGGCGGAGAACTGAACGCTTTCACCAATAAAGAAGATACCGTCTTCTATGCTGCCATATCCAAGGAGCATTTTAATCAGGCTGTCGATGTGCTCACCGACATTGTCTTCCACAGTCAGTACCCTCAGCAGGAAATCGAGAAGGAGGTGGAGGTGATATGCGACGAAATCGAGAGTTACAACGACTCACCTGCCGAACTAATCTACGACGAGTTTGAGAATCTCCTCTTCAAAGGCCATCCGCTGGGGCACAACATCCTGGGGACAGCCGAACAATTGCATACCTTCAGAACCGACGATGCCCTCCGTTTCGTGAAACGCAACTATCTCCCAGATCACGCCGTCTTCTTTGCCTACGGTGACATTGACTTCAAGCGGCTTGTCAGATTACTGGAGAAACAAGACTTCCCAAAATCTATGGGAGGAGCATCAGACGGGCAGGTCCATCATGCTGTACTTAATAAATCCTGCCCACCTGATTCTATCCGAGAGATTGGATCCCACCAGGCCCATGTGATGCTTGGCACCATCAGTTATGCCTATAATGACCCTCGACGGATACCACTCTACCTATTGAATAATATCCTCGGTGGACCAAGCATGAATGCCAGGCTGAATCTTTCCCTGCGGGAGCGCCACGGACTGGTCTATACCGTGGAGAGTTCTATGGTAAGTTATAGTGATACGGGAGTCTGGAGCATTTATTTTGGATGCGACCACCACGATATCCGCAGATGTCTGCGACTGGTGCGCCATGAACTGGACCATTTCATGCAGAAGCCCATGAGTGAACGGCAACTCTCCGCCGCAAAGCGGCAGTTAAAAGGACAGATTGCCATTGCCTGCGACAACCGCGAGCAATTTGCCCTCGACTTCGGTAGGAGTTACCTGCACCATGGTCATGAACGACATCTCGATGAACTTTACCGACGTATTGATGCCGTAACGGCCGAAAGAATCCAGGAAGTGGCTTGTGAACTCTTCCCCAAAGACCGACTGACAACACTGATCTTCAAATAATAATAACTATGCGTATTTGCGAAGGAACTGTCGCATAGCCTTGCGTGCTGTTCCCAAACGGTGCTCCACGCTCTTGTAACCCTCTCCCAGTTCCTGTGAAATCTCACTAACTTTCATGCCTCCATAGATATGCAGGCGATAGACCTTACGACAGTTTTCTGGCAAACGGGCAAGACCGCGCTCCAACTGTTCGGTTATCTCACGGGCAGAAAACACTGATTCCATCGACACCTCACTGCTGCACACTCCCCTGATGTAATGCTCATAGTGCTCAAACGCAGCACGACGACGGAAATAGTCGGCCAGCAGATGACGAACCATGGTATAGACCAGGGCAGGCAAGGTTACCTCGGAAATCAACTTGTTGGAGGATAACAGCCGGAGGAAGACATTCTGAACGATGTCTTCCGCCTCACTGCTGTTACCAAGACGACTGCTGACATACGTCAGCAGTTCGTCACGATGAGTAATATAATAGTTGGATAAAAGTTGTTGCTTACTCATTCACGACCTTCTGGATCGTACCATCCTCATTGTAGAACAACCGCTGCACCTTCAGGCTGCGCAGGTGAGTGACGTCGTTGGAAGGTACGCAGTCATGATAGAACAGGAACCATTCCCCCTTGTACTCCACAATGGAGTGGTGAGTCGTCCAACCCACTACGGGATCGAGCAACACGCCCTGATAGGTGAACGGACCGTAGGGATTGTCGCCAATGGCATAGCACAGGAAGTGGCTGTCGCCCGTGGAGTAACTGAAGTAGTACTTTCCATTATACTTATGCATCCAGGAAGCCTCGAAGAAACGATGAGGATCACCAGCCTTCAGCGGCTGACCGTCCTTGTCAATGATAACCACTGAACGAGGTGCCTCGGCAAACTGCATGACATCGTCGCTCATACGAACAACGAAACTGGGAAGCGCAGGCACGTCGGCAGGAGCATAAAGTTGGGTCTTCTTATCAGCGGCAGGACCAAGGTCAACACCCTCTTTCACCAGTTTCTGTGGAGACTGATACCATTGGAGTTGTCCGCCCCAGAGACCACCAAAGTAGCAATATATCTCTCCATCATCGTCTTTGAAGACACTGGGATCAATGGAGAATGACCCGCGAATAGGATGCTCCTGTGGCACAAACGGCCCCTCCGGCTTGTCAGCAACGGCCACACCGAGGTGGAATACGCCATTATAGTCCTTGGCAGAGAAGATCAGATAATACTTGCCGTCTTTCTCCACCACATCATTATCCCACATCTGCTTTTCTGCCCATGCCACCTGATCGACACTAAGGATCATGCCATGATCGGTCACCTCACCATTCTCCACGTCATCCATGGATACTACATGATAGTCTTTCATCTGGAAGTGCCCACCATCATCGTCGAAGGCTGCACCTGCCTCCCAATCGTGAGAGGGATAGACGTAAAGACGTCCATTAAACACATTGGCGGAAGGATCTGCATAATAATCACTGGGGTAAAGATAACGCGGTTTCATATTGTTTGACTTTTTAATTATTTGACTTTATTTGACTATTTCATTCTCAAGTTCTGACTGGGCAGCCATGTTCCGGCGTGCAGTCAACTCTGCCTGCATATTCTCATTAAACTCCTTGGTAATCGGATAGAAATGCAGAGCCACCACACCGACACAGAATAGGAAAGCCGGCACGAAACTGGACACAATCCTGATTCCCTCCATCGCACTCTCATTCTGGACGGAGTCTGTTCCTGGCACATAACCAAACATCGAAATAATAATACCGGCAATGGCTCCACCAAAACCCAGTCCTAACTTCAGGGCAAGCACGATGCCTGAAAAACAGAAGCCTGTGGCACGACGGTGGTTCTCAAACTCTATATGATCTGCCACATCACCTATCATTGCCCATAACAGGGGGACTGTCGGTGCGTATGCCAACGACCTTAGGAAGTTGAGGACGAACATGAGACTGACATCCGTCGGAGATGGAATGTAGAACATGGCCGTAAAGAAGGCTGTCAGTGACAGACAGACCATGAATGTCAACTTCTTTCCATACTTATTGGCCAAGAACCTTGACAGGCAGATGACGCCAACGAACTGAACGAGGGCCCCCATCATATTGAAGGCGGAGAAACCCAGGGAATAAGCCTCGTCTGGCTCCACCTCTATGAAATGAGAGAGGAAGTTGCACAATGACTGCTGATCCACATTATACTGGAAATAGAAATTCATGGCCGATCCCCACATCGCCAGCGTGACAAACAGGGAGAAGGTTAAAAGGGCCATCGAATTCCACGACACGTCGGATAATGTATCCTTAATATCAATACGCACATTCGACTTCTGGGTTGGTGGTGGCTGGATACGCTCCCTGGTCACCATGAACGTGACGATAAACAGGCAGAAGGCTACAAGCGCATATATAATTATGGTGGAAATCCATCCCCGCTGGAGATTACCCTGCCCAAAGTGATCAACCAACGGAAGGGTGAGGCCTTGCACGACAAACTGGGCAATCGTCACCACGATAAAACGGATTGTCGTGATGCTGGTACGCTCCTTAATATCACTCGTCATCACACCTCCAAGGGATGTGTAAGGTATATTATTAAAGGAATAGGCCGTCATCATCAGCACATACGAAACCGTGGCATAGGTAGCCACCAACTCCTTATCGTGTATGCCGGGATTATAGAATGCAAGGATATAGAAAATACAGAAAGGAATAGCCGTCCAAATGACCCAAGGACGAAACTTTCCCCATCTGGTATCAGTGCGGTCGGAGAGGATTCCGATGGTCGGATCGACAATAATCGCAGAGATACTACCAATCATCAAAATACTTCCTGCTACTGCTCCATCCAGTCCGAAGACATCAGTATAGAACTTTAACTGGAAGATCATCATCATCTGAAATACCAGATTGGCTGCGGCATCTCCCATGGAGTAGCCCAGTTTCTCTTTCAGTGATACTTTCTGTGATGCATTAATCTTCATCGCAAGTCTTTAACTATTTCTTTCCGTTTGCAAAGGTAGTAAAATAATAATCTTACAACATTCTTATTTGTTACAGATGTTTTTTCAAATGTTTCATTCCCCAAGAAAAACGTAAAATCAACCCATTTCAACGTGATTTTTTTGTATTTTTGCAACATGAAATCAACAGTAACTAAAAAACTCACTTGTTTTTGTGTCATGCTATTTTGCACAATACCTATTGATGCCAAAATTAGTATGCCACAGTTCTTCCAGTCAGGTATGGTATTGCAGCGCGGCAAGCAGATTCCCGTCTGGGGGAAGGCCGAGGCCGGAGAACTTGTCTCCATCAGGTTCAATAAGAAACAATATGCCACAACAGCCGATATTGACGGCAACTGGCGTATCAGCCTCCCAAAGATGAAGGCTGGCGGTCCCTATACCATGACCGTTGGTGATCAGGTACTTACTAATATATTAATAGGTGATGTCTGGCTCCTGTCAGGCCAGTCAAATATTGACGTGACCATAGAGCGCGTCTATCCACAATACACGCAGGAGATCGATTCTTACGAGAATGGCGACATCCGGATGTTCCGTGTGCCCAATGCGACAGATACCCACGGTGTCAGAGATGACATCACTACCCCTACGATCAACTGGAAACCCGTCAATAAAGAAAATGCATGGTTGTTTTCTGCCGTCGGCTATTTCCTCGGACGGCGGATGTATGAGAAGACGGGAGTGCCACAGGGTATTATCGTCAACAGTTGGGGCGGCACGCCCATTGAAGCCTGGATTTCTGCCGACTCTCTGCAGGAGGACTACCCGATGCTCGTGAAACGGACACAGTTTTTCCAAAACGACGACTATGTAAAAGCCCAGAGCCAGGCCAATATGCAGGCAGAACAGCAATGGCAGAAGATGCTTAACCTACAGGACCCTGGCATAAGCGAGAACTGGACATCTGCTGCTCTGGACGATTCTGACTGGCAAGATGTCAACCAATACGACACTCACTGGGCCAAGAAAGATGGTCGTCCCCTTATTGGTACCATTTGGCTCCGTCAACACATACAGATTGACAAGGCACATGCAGGAAAGCCTGCCCGCCTATTGCTCGGCACCCTCTTCGATCAGGATATCACTTATCTAAACGGCCAGGAGATCGGTCATACCTACTACCAATATCCACCACGCCGTTACGACATCCCGGAAGGGCTGCTTCGTGAGGGTGACAATGTCATCACCATACGGTTTGTCAACAAATACGGCCTGGCTCATTTCATCCCCGAGAAGCCTTATATGCTCTGCTTCGGCGAAGACCGTTTCTCGCAGAATCCCATGCCAGAGGATGTCGTCCCACTCAGTGAACAATGGAAGACGCGCCTTGGAGCAGAAATGCCCTCTTGCCCCAGCGGTGATATCTCCCTGCAGAACATACCGAGCACTCTCTACAATGCCGTCCTCCGCCCACTGGCACCTTATGCGCTCTCTGGCATCGTATGGTATCAGGGTGAGTCGAATACGGGCAATCCGGCACCATACGCTGACTATCTGAAAAAACTAATGGGTTGCTGGCGCGACACTTGGAAAGATGATGAAATACCATTTGTCATTGTGCAATTGGCCAATTACGACGGTCGCCAGCAGACGGGATTCCCACGCCCCATCACTCCGCAGACCGCACCCATGAACAGTGGTTGGGCACAACTCCGCGAGGCCCAGCGTAAAGTAGCGGAGGCTGATTCGCATGCCGAACTGGCAGTTATCAACGATCTGGGTGAGACGGTAGATATCCACCCGCTCCGAAAGAAAGAGGTTGCCGAGCGCGTCGGTCTCTGTTTCGACAGACTCCTATTTAGTAATAAGGTGATGCTCTCACCAAAGGTGGTATCCTCGGCTGTTTCCGATGGCAAGATCATCCTCACCCTCGACCAGCCGGTCGTATCGGGGGAGATTCACGAGTTTGAAGTGGCCGCAGACGACGGAGACAAGGTTTTTCAAAACATAAAAGCCTCTGCAGAGGGCAACAGTATCACGCTCACCCTACCCGACCATTTCCATCCACAGAGTGTCGTCTATGCCGTACGATATGCATGGAAGGACAATCCCCTGACGGCAAATGTCCGATCCCTCAGCGGTCTGCCAATGTCATCATTTGAATTAAAAATTAACAAATAAAATATTATGGCTATTACAACTAACGAAACAAAAGGCTTTTATAAGTTATCATGGGTGCAGCGCATCGGCTTCGGTGCAGGCGACCTGGCGCAGAATCTGATCTATCAGACCATCTGCATGTATCTACTCTTCTTCTACACCGATGTCTATGTGCTCGGCGGCGATGCAGCAAAGTCTGCGGGTCTGGCAGGTACGATGTTCCTCGTGGTGCGTCTGGTGGATGTCCTATGGGATCCCTTGGTAGGCACCTTCGTCGATAAGCATAACCCTATCTGGGGAAAATATCGCAGTTACCTGGTGATGGGTGGTATCCCCTTGACAATCCTCGCCATCCTCTGTTTCTGGGACGGGTTCGCTCCCTCGCTCGTCTATGCATACCTGACATACGTGGGCATGTCGATGCTCTACACACTGATCAATGTGCCCTACGGTGCGCTGAACTCCTCGCTGACACGTGACACCGACGAGATCACCATATTGACCTCCGTCCGTATGTTCATGGCCAATGTCGGTGGTCTGGCTGTATCCGCTGGTGTGCCCATCATCGTGGCCATCTTCGCCTCGTCGCAGACCCTACCCATCGAGATGGCCCTGTTCATGGGCCTCGGCTCGCTGCCATCGTTTATCTTTATGCCACTGGTGCCAGCCATCAAGAAGAAGGTGGGTAAAAAGAATATGTTCTACATCTTCCTCACCATCGCCATCATCGGCATGGCCCTGCTTTACATCATCAGTAAGATGGGCACGGTGAAGGAGAATATCACACTCGTCTATATCGCCCAGTTTATCAAATCAACAGGTGTGATTGTGGCTACAGGCTACATGTGGGCACTCATCCCTGAGGTTATCTCGTATGCAGAATATACCACAGGCCGCCGCATCGCTGGTATCGTGAATGCCCTGACGGGTATATTCTTCAAGGCCGGTATGGCCTTAGGCGGTGTGGTTCCCGGACTGGTACTCGCCATGACCAACTACGTGCCCGCCGAGGAGGCTACCACCTTGCCGAAGGACTCCACCGCTTGGTTCTATACCATGCTGCTCTATTCTCTCATCGGACTTGCCCTGCTTATCTTCTGCTTCTCTCAAACCAAGGAGCGTGTCGTGATGGACGCTTCTGAAGCCGAGAACGTGAAGGTCAGCGACCTGTGGATGGAGTTTATGCGCAATCGTCCTCTTCGTGTGATTGCCCTGTTCTTCATCACCGCCTTCGCCATGATGTCGGTGGGTAATGCCGCTGGTGCCTACTTCATGAACGATCTGGAACTGCAGACGCCATTGGCTCAGGAAGGCATCCGCTGGCTGGTTTGTATCATCCCTGCCATCCTGCTCATCCTTGCCATGTTTATCATTTCGAAGTATGAACTGAGTGATGAGGTGATCGACGATATCAACAAGAAGATTGAGGCCCGCAGTTAATACATCGGGATATCCTCAAAATGACTAATCTGTGGTGGGCCGCCAGTTGGTGTGCCCACCACTGTTATGACATCGAGGCGAAATTCCTGATCGATATGCTTGGACTTGACATAGTAGTTGATGGCCAGTCGCAGGTTCTGTAGTTTCCTATAGTCGATAGCGTCCTCGGGCTCACCGAACACACGGTTGCGACGGGTCTTCACTTCCACGAACACCACCGTCCCACCATCCAGGGCCACGATGTCGATATCCCGATGACCAGTCTTCCAGTCACGCTCCACGATGGTGTACCCTCTTCTTTGCAGGAATACTGACGCCTGCTCCTCTCCCCACGCTCCTAGTTCATTGTGTATTGCCATAACATTTTTATTGTTTTTCGTTTGCAAAAATACAAGTTTTTCCTCAGTTTATCGAATAAATTTCGTAACTTTGCAGCCAAATTACAAAATACGTATTTAAATTCAATGGAAAACAAGACTTTTAAGCGTACGACGGTGACGTCGGCGCTGCCATACGCTAATGGTGGTGTGCACATCGGACATCTGGCTGGTGTATATGTACCTGCCGATATTTATGTACGCTATCTCAGACTTAAGAAGCGCGAGGTGCTGTTCATCGGAGGCTCCGACGAACACGGTGTGCCCATCACCGTCCGTGCCCGCAAGGAGGGCATCACCCCACAGGACGTGGTTGATCGCTATCATAAGATGATTAAGGACTCGTTTGAGGAGTTCGGTATCTCGTTCGATATCTATAGCCGCACCACCAGCGCAACGCATCATAAGTTTGCTGCCGAGTGGTTCCGCAAACTCTACGATGAGGGCAAACTGACGGAGGAGACCACCGCCCAACTCTACGACGAGGAGGCCAAGCAGTTCCTGGCCGACCGCTACGTGACGGGCGAGTGCCCCTACTGCCACAACCAGGGTGCCTACGGCGACCAGTGCGAGAAGTGCGGACGCGACCTTTCGCCGACGGAACTCATCAATCCCAAATCAACCATCAGCGGCTCTACGCCCGTGATGAAGGAGACGAAGAACTGGTATCTGCCCCTGAACGAATATCAGGACTGGCTGAAGCAGTGGATCCTGGAGGAGCACAAGGAGTGGCGGCCAAATGTCTATGGCCAATGCAAATCGTGGCTCGACATGGACCTGCAGCCTCGTGCCATGACCCGCGACCTCGACTGGGGCATCCCCGTGCCCATCGAGGGAGCCGACGGCAAGGTGCTCTACGTGTGGTTTGATGCACCCATCGGCTATGTGTCTAACACCATCGAACTCTGCGAACGTGAACCCGAGAAGTGGGGCAACTGGGAGAAGTGGTGGCAGGACGAGGACACGCGCCTCGTACACTTCATCGGCAAGGACAACATCGTGTTCCACTGCATCATCTTCCCCGTGATGATGAAGGCCCACGGAAAGTTCATCATGCCCGACAACGTGCCTGCCAACGAGTTCCTGAACCTCGAGAACGACAAGATATCTACCTCAAGGAACTGGGCCGTATGGCTGCATGAATACTTGGTCGATATGCCTGGCAAGCAAGACGTGCTGCGCTACGTGCTCACCGCCAATGCCCCTGAGACCAAAGACAACAACTTCACCTGGAAGGACTTCCAGGATCGCAATAACAACGAACTTGTGGCCGTATATGGCAACTTCGTGAACCGTGCCCTCCAGTTGACGAAGAAATACTGGAACGGCGTAGTGCCCGCCTGTGGCGAACTTACCGATGTCGATAAGGCTGCTCTTGATGAGTTCAAGGATGTCAAGGCCAAGGTGGAGGCGCTGCTTGAGCAGTTCAAGTTCCGTGATGCCCAGTTCGAGGCCATGAACCTCGCCCGCATCGGCAACCGCTACATCACCGAGTGTGAACCTTGGAAGGTATGGAAGCAGGATCCAAAGCGCTGCGAGACCATCCTCAACATCTGCTTGCAGTTGACAGCCAACCTCGCCATCGCCTTTGAGCCCTTCCTGCCATTCTCGAGCAAGAAACTCCGTGAGATGCTCAATATGGACAGTTTCGAGTGGGATCAACTCGGTTCGACAGATTTGCTGAAGGCTGGTCATCAACTCGGTGAGCCCGCCCTGCTCTTCGAGAAGATTGAGGATGATGTCATCCAGAAGCAACTTGACAAACTGGAGGCTACGAAGAAGGCTAACGAGGCTGCCTCGTACAAGGCAGCACCGGTGAAGGACACCGTCGCTTTCGAAGACTTCGAGAAACTCGACATCCGCGTCGGTCTGGTGAAGGACTGTCAGAAGGTGAAGAAGTCGAAGAAACTCCTGCAGTTCACCATCGACGACGGCTCAGGTACCGACCGCACTATCTGCTCCGGCATCGCCACCTTCTATGAGAACCCGGAGGAACTGATTGGCAAGCGCATCCTCTTCGTGGCCAACTTCGCACCCCGTCAGATGATGGGCATCGAGAGTCAGGGTATGATCCTCTCTGCCGTCGATGCCGACGAGAGCCTCAGCGTAGTCACCACCACTAAAGAGGTGAAGCCTGGAAGCCAGGTCGGATAAGAAATTGATTTTATGAAGTCATGTCTTGATATATTTGTTTCACAGACTTTGTGAAAAGTACCAACTTGCAAAATTGTATGATGACGCACTGAAACTTTTGCAGAATTCTTACTACCTTTGCACCAAATTCTTCAAGACATGACTTCATTTCTTATATCAGCAATTATCATCATCAATGAGGTGATGGCAGCAAACGTGGGCGACGTAATGAGTCCCGCCACCAATTTTGACAGTTGGATTGAATTATATAATCCCTCAAACGAGCCCGTCAGCCTTGGGGGCATGTATCTGAGTGACACCCAGAACGATTTGAAACGTTGGAAGATGTATTCCTATGTAGGTACCGTTCCTGCCAATGGCTTTTTGGTGGTATGGCTCGGCTCAGACGAAATCGATGATGCTCAGGCTCCCTTCAAACTCAACTGTGATGGCGGCACCATCTATCTCTCTGATGAAAATGGTCAACTTATCACAAGTCAGGACTATCCCAAGGCCATGAGTCATACGTCATACGCACGTAAGACCGACGGGGGCGACGAATGGGGGCTGACAGCCACGCCGACACCAGGCGCCTCAAACAGAACGGCTTCCTTTGCTACGGAAAGGCTTGCTGCACCTGTCGTAGATACAGATAGTAAACTTTTCACAGGTTCCCTCACTGTCCAAGTCAAAATCCCAGAAGGAACGACACTGATGTATTCCACAGACGGTAGTCTGCCTCAGGCACCGACGGCCAGTGGCGGGCAGGAGAATTCTCCCTGGACTGAGATGATAGTCAACGGTGACTGCGAGGGCGACGATGCCACCTGCTTTGTCAGTAGGGACGGTAATGGCAATGGAGACAAGAACCGTATCGTTGACGGCGTGGGCTATAATGGTTCCCGCGGTATTCAAGTCCATGCCATTGCCAATGCTCAGGAAGACTGGAGCAGCCAATTCTTTGTCTTTACCCCCAACCATGTCTGGAGCAGCGGTGACAAGTATCGTTTCCGCATGAAGGTTCGCGCCGACCATGCCTGCCATATTTCCGTGCAATCCCATAAGAATCCTGGTAATTACATCTATTGGAGCATGCTGGCTGGTGGATATGACGTGACCACAGAATGGAAAGAGATCAGTTATGAGGGAACTATCACCAACGACCAGGCTGGCACGAATTCATGGTGGCCAACACCTTCCGAACTCCGGACCATTGCCTTTAACCTCAATGAACTGAAAAGCACGGATAACAACATCTATTTCGACGATATCTCCTGGGAGGCTTCTTCAGACGACCTCGTCACCGTCGTTTCGTTACAGAGTCAAGATGGAAAGTTCACGATCGACAATACCACGAACCTCACCCTGCGACTGTTCCGTGATGGCTATCTGCCCAGTGTCCCCGTCACACGCTCCTATATCAAGACCTCACAGCAATACTCCATTCCCGTAGTAAGCATCGTGGGTGATACCAGATACTTCAAAGATCCCATGTGGGGTATTGATATTGAAGGTAGTAACGGTATTTCTGGTAACGGTCGTGACGACGCCGTGAACTGGAACCAGCCTTGGGATCGTCCCGTGAACTTTAGTTATATCACACCCGACGGGAAAATGGCCTTCAACCAGGATGCCAATATCAGTGTCTCTGGCGGTTGGACGCGCATGATCACTCCCCGCTCCATGAAACTCAAGGCCAACAAGAAGTTCGACGGTCAGAACCGTTTCGACTATGCCTTCTTTGCCCAGAAACCCTATATCCGCAACAAGACACTTGTCTTGCGCAACGGCGGTAACGATGTGTGGGAAACCCACAGCCGATTTATGGATCTGGCCCTGGAAACCATCATGATGCGCTCTGGAATCAACCTTGATGTTCAGGCGTTTACACAGGTTGCAGAGTATATCAACGGTGAGTTCAAGGGCATCGTGAACCTGCGTGAACCCAGTAACGATAAGTATGTTGATGCCAACTTCGGGTACGACGATGAGGAGATTGACATGTTTGAGAACTTCAACTTCAAGAATGGCAACGATGAGGTGCTGAAACGCATTCTCGACCTCAGTGCCCGTATCAATGACAGTGGAGCCTATGACGAACTCCAGCAGTTACTCGACATTGACGAATTCTCGTACTACATGGCTGCCGAACTGTTCTTGACCAACAACGACTGGCCCGACAACAATGTAAAAGCCTTCCGCAGCCAGAAGGACGGTCGCTATCGCTTTATCAGTTTTGACCTTGACTACGCTTTTAATCGCGAAGACCCTTTCAGTTCACTCAACAACTTTAAGAGCGTCAAACTTGTCAAACTCTTCGTAGGCCTGTTAGACAACGACATCTTCCGTAAACGGTTTATCGACACTTTCTGCCTGATGGCCGGCAGTGTCTTTGAGAAAGACAAGGCCACGGCCATCGTCAATGAACTTGCCGATGAGATGCGCCCCATGTCAAAGATAGATGGCTTCACTCCCGATGGTGCTGCCGACAAGATTAAAAACAAACTGAAGACCTGGCAGGACAAGATGATCAAGTGTCTTCAGAAATATCAGCCGATGCAACTCTCGAATGCCTCTGCCCAGAATGTCGTATTAAATACTGACACCAAAGGGGCACGCATCTTCGTGAATGATATCGAAGTACCTTACGCAGAGTTGAAGGGCTATCTCTTCGCTCCTGCCAAACTCAGGGCTCAGGCACCTGCGGGCTATCGTTTCGACGGGTGGAAGAATGGTAGTGAGACCGTCTCTACGGCAACAACCATCGACCTGCCATCAGGCAACGTGAACCTGACCGCCTCCTTCTCGGCACTCTCTGCCGATCAGCAAAAATCCTCTGGCATTACGCCTGTACGTATTAATGAGGTGAGTGCCGCCAATGGTATCTATATCAACGACTACTGGAAGCGCAACGACTGGATAGAACTCTATAATACAACTGATGAAGACATCGACGTGGAAGGCATGTACCTCAGCGATAATCCACAGGAACCTCGGATGTACCAAATCACGAAAGACAAGACATCAGCCTCGACTATTATCCCTGCCCACGGTCATTTAGTTATATGGTGTGATAACCAAGAACCCATTTCTCAACTCCATGCCTCATTCAAACTTGATGCTGATGGCGGTGAAGTACTGCTGACTGCTGCCGATGGTTCATGGAGCGACCAACTTACCTATCCTCTGCTCAATGCAGACGAGACGGCAGGTCGATGGCCCGACGGCTGCGCTGATGTATTCGTGATGAACATACCCACCATAGAACGTGCTAATCTCAGAACCAGTTACCTGACATCTGTAGAACAGTCAGGTAAGACAGGTATCTCAGACACGATGGCTGACAACACCGATGGTCTGTCTGTCACCTATGCCGCAGGTAGTCTTGCCATTGCCGGGAATGGATCTGGCAGTGTGCTGGTTCATATCCATAATCTTGCAGGACAGACAGTTGCCAATATCACCGTACAACTTAACGGCGGCATTGTAGAAGTGCCTCTCACGACACTTTCTGACGGTGTCTATGTTGCAGCCGTTTCTGATGCAAAAGGACACAAAACTAATTGTAAATTCATAAAGTAATCATCATAAAGGACGATTTTCACAAAATGTGACAGAGTTTTCGAATTTATTTCGTATCTTTGCCACCGCATGTTACGACTACCTAGATTTATCACCAAGACCTTATCAATGCGACTCAGTCTGACGATTGTGTCAGCCATCGCCATACTACTGGCTGCCGCAATCTCCATCATGCTCTATTACTCACGTCAATCGGTGAAGAACGAGTCATTGGGGAATGCAAGTCAGACACTGGAGGCAACAGTGGAACAGATCGACAATATCTTACTGTCTGTAGAACAGACAACGGGTAACATGTACTGGGACCTGCTAAAGCATCTGGACCAGCCTGACTGGATGCAACTATATTGCCAGAAGATGATTGAGACCAATCCCCATATCATCGGTAGTGCTATCGCTTTTGAACCAGGCTTCTATCCTGAGAAAGACAGTCTCTTCATGACCTATGTACGTCGTGCTGGTACAAACGAACTACTGACATCCTCTGAACCCATCATCCAGGCAGATTTCTTTGGCAACCGCCCCTATAACGAACAGATCTGGTACACCAAACCCTTAGAGACAGGCCGGCCGCTTTGGATTAATCCTCTTAAAAACGAAGACACAGAGGAAGAGGCCATCACCAGTTTCTGTCTGCCCATCTATGCCAGTGGCGGTCGGATTGTCGGAGTGCTTGGCGCTGATGTGGCACTCAGTACACTGTCGCGGATCGTCCATTCTGCTAAACCGACTCCCAACGCCTATTGTACACTTCTGGGCAGCGACGGCTCATATATCATCCATCCCGATAGTGACAAACTATACCACCAGACCGTCTTTACACAAATAGAAAAAGGGGCTCATCCCTCTTTAGCAGAAGCGGTCGGATACATGATGGCTGGTAAAACGGGCTATAATACATTCTGGCAGAACAACAAGGCATACTACATCTTTTATAAGCCCTTCAAGCGTGCATTAGTACAGGGCCGCTCCACGGAAGATCTGGGTTGGAGCATCGGTATCGTCTATCCCAAGGACGATATCTTCAACAGTTATATACAGATGCTCAGTATAGTCCTTTTGATCGCTGTGTCCGCACTTCTGATACTTTTAGTTCTCTGCCGCATGTTCACCCACCGTCAACTGTTGCCGCTACGCCTGTTGACAAAGACAGCCCAAAACATTTCAGAAGGCCATTACGACAATCTTGTCCCAGAAACATGGAAACAGGATGAGATTGGCCGACTACAAAATAACTTCCGCCAGATGCAACAGTCGTTGGCTACCCACGTCAATGAACTGGAACAACTGACCACCCACCTTCAGGAACGAGGGGAAGTGCTACAGTCAGCCTATGAACAGGCCCAGGAAGCCGACCGCATGAAGACAGCCTTCCTGCATAATATGACCAACCAAATGGCGACTCCCGTCAATATCATCGAGAAGAATGTCAAATCGCTGTCTGACCTGCACAATGACAAAGAGAAAAAGAAAGTGGAATACCTGATAACTGATATTCAACAGCAGGGCATAAAGGTTACTGACCTGCTCAACCACCTATTAAAAATATCAGATCAGAAAAATGATATCAATCCATCATGAGCAGCCGTCCTTCACTACATATCCGCCAGTCGCTTTCCACAAAACTCAGCCTCAGCATCCTCATGTTAGTGGTGCCTATCTTCATCATGGTACTGGGCCTGCTCTTCCTTCAGTCACGCCACCTTATAAAAAAGCAGGCAACAAAACAAGCAAGTAGCGTGCTCAGCACCACCACCCAGCGTGTCTGTAGATACCTGAATACCTTAGAGACGGCAACAAATGCCAATGAGTGGTTCGTCATGGAAAATTTCCAACCTGACTCCCTATTAGCCTTATCCCGTCAGATTGTGCAACTTAATGCCAATGTCTGTGGCTGTTCCATCACTACAGAACCCAATACATTCCCACAATACGGCAGATATTTCTCTGCCTATACTATCCGTGAGGGAGACTCTATCATCACGGTCCGTGAAGGAGAGTACGAGTATTTTGAAAAACCATGGTACAAGACTCCACGCCTCATAGGCAAAGCCTGTTGGGTAGATCCTTTTAACGATTTCAATGAAGGGACACTCTCCGCAAAGGAAATGATTGCCTCATACTGCAAGCCCCTGCATGATGCCGATGGCAGATTCGTTGGTGTCCTCTCCACCGACCTGTCGCTGCACCAACTCTCTGAGACAGTATTGGCTGAACAACCTTACCCAAATTCCTATTTCCTCATGATTGGTGAAAAGGGCAACTATTTCATTCACCCCGACTCCACACGGCTTTTCAAGCAGACGATCTTCAGCGGTACTGACCCAAGACAGCAAGCCGACCGCATTGCCTTGGGCCACGAGATGACTGCGGGAAACCAAGGCAGTATGAGAGTGATGATAGATGGCAATCCCTGTCTTATCTGCTATCAACCTGTACCTGGTACCCCATGGAGCATCGCCATCGTCTGTCCTGACAGTGACATCCTCAAGGATTATTACCGACAGGCCTATATCCTTACGCCACTGATGTTTGTGGGACTGCTTGTGATCCTCCTGTTTTGTTACAAAAGTGTTGAGAATACGGTCAACCCCCTGAACAAACTGTTGGATCAGTCTCAACGCATTGCAGAGGGACATTATGACGAACAAATTCCCCACACCAAGAGGACTGATGTCATCGGACGGCTCCAAAACAGTTTCGCCACCATGCAGGATTCACTTCGCCACCATGTCAATGACATCCAGCACATGTATGTAGAGACGGCCAGGCGTAATGAAGAATTGATGGAAGCCAGCCAACTGGCAGAAGAAGCCAACCGGCAGAAGACGGTCTTCATCCAGAACGTGTCGCACCAGATACGTACCCCACTGAATATCATCATGGGATTCGCTCAAGTGCTAGGTGATAACTCCGAAGAACTGCCGGATGAAGAGGTGAAGAGCATCATCGAAATGATGGATCATAATGCCAAAACACTCAGCCGCATGGTGCTCATGCTCTTCGACAGTTCAGAACAAGGGCTCTCTGAAGAACTCAATAGCAACAAGCAAGAAGAGGTCTCCTGCAATGAGGTGGCCCGCGAGTGCATAGACCATACCCACCTACATTTCCCTGATCTCCCCTTGCCCGTCTTTGAGACTTCCATCCCCGACTCTCTCTGTATCCACACAAGCCGTCTATATCTGATGCGCAGCCTGAGGGAGATTCTCTATAACTCAGCCAAATATTCCGATGGCATGCACCTGTCTCTCAAGGTATCTGATACAGAGCATGTCATCCGCTTCGTCTTTGAGGACCGAGGTCCTGGCATGGCTGAGGAATACAGACACCTGATGTATGAGCCTTTCTCCAAGATCAACGACTTGTCGGAAGGCCTGGGACTGGGGCTGCCGCTTGCCAAGCGCCATATCACCAATCTTGGCGGAAGCCTTGACCTTGACACCAGTTACAAGGACGGCTGCCGCTTCGTCATCGAACTCCCCAAATAGTCTTTTTTACAGTCCCACCTCATAGCCCGCACGCCGGAAGACTGGGATTTGAGCCTTGGTCACTGAGGTGGTCACATACTGTCCACCATCGTAGTGCTCTCCAGTGCGGTAGTCATACCATCCCCCTTCATACTTGGGAAGATAGGTTCGCCATGTGCTGACCCCAGGTTCCGTCACCGGACTGATGAGCAGGGCAGGACCGAACATATACTCATACTTCTGATGGAGCGCCTCTGGATCGTCGGCAAAGTCAAAGATCAGCGGTCGCATCAGAGTATAGCCCTCCTCACTGACCCTGCGCGCACACGCCTTGATATAAGGTTGTAGTTTTGCCCGCTCCCTCAGACAATCTGCAATGATCGCCTCCGCCTCAGCACCGTAGTTCCAGGGTTCCGTGTTACTCATATAGCCATGCACACGCATCAAGGGCAGATAGACGCTTGTTTCTATCCAACGGAGCATCCGTTCGATATAGGCAGTATCGGTGTATTGATTCTGCGGACGGAAGAAGCCACCTGCATCGTATGTCCACCAGGGGATACCAGCAGCCTGTACCCCGAGCCCTGCCACGATCTGCCGACGGAAGGTCTCCCAGTCATTGCCCACATCGCCACTCCATAGGGCAGAGCCATACCGCTGGATACCAGGGAATCCACAGCGGGTGAGGATCATAGCCTCCTTCCCTGCCTCCCGGAGTCCTTCATAAACCGTCTTGTTGACCAGCAGGGGATAGACATTCCTCACCTGTTCGCCCGACCATTGCCCTTTGTTCACTCGGCGCCCTACAAGGTCGTCGTTCTCCGGCTCCGTGGCATCCTGCCACCAGGCATCAATGCCAAGGGGCAACAGCCGCTCACGGAAGTTCTTCCAATAGGCAGCGGCAGCATCTGGCGAAAAGAAGTCGATCCAGTCTGTTCCAGGAATATAATAACCGTCGCCTTCCATCTGGCGGCCCACCTCAGAGGTCTTGTCGATCTTTGACCATACAGAGAGCATGAATCGGATATCCATCTGATGCAGACTGTCGGTGAGCACCTTTGGGTCTGGGTAGTTGGCCTCGTCAAACTGCATGGCGTTCCACCCGTACTTCCCCCAGTACTGCCAGTCCTGTACGATCATCGAGATGGGCATCTGCTTCTGCTTGAAGCGGTTGGCTGTCTCCAGGATCTCCTGCGAAGAGTGGAACCGCTCGCGACAGTGGATGTAGCCCAGTGCCCAGTCTGGCATCAGCGGAGCCTGTCCCGTCAGTTCGCGATAGGTGGCGATAATCTCGTCGGCAGAACCTGTGAACACCGTGTAGTCAACGGCATTGGCCACCGGTGATCGGAAGACGGTCTCATCTTTTACAGGATGATAATAGACGATTGGGGCATCGTCCTTAGTGAGTTCAGCCCTCACGACATGTCGCCCGGAATTCAGATGTACAATGGTCGAGGCGGTAGGAGGCAACCAGATGTTCTGCATGTCGATGACCGTCTGATTGTCAATGACAAGGTTATGCCGACGCGCCATCTTCTGTCCTACGTCTAACAGCAATGCATAGTCACCTGCCTGGTCGATGCTGATGACTGCCTCGAAAATATGACGCTCGCGAACTTCCTGCTTTCCGCCCTCCGTTGAGGTGACATTGACGGCCTCGCGCTGACCAGCACCTGACCGCTTTGTCAATATGACCTTCTGATCACTGGGGTTAAAGTCTGTCAGACCGTAGTTATTCCACAAGATGCCATAGCCCTTGCTCGACAAGAGCATCGGCAGACTGATCTGTGTGTTCACCTGCGTCAGCCGACGCGACAGCCCACGCACATTACTGTAGCCATCCTGGAACTGTCCTAGTCCGAAGAGGCATTCATCCTTTGGGGAGTCGAAGGCCAGTGTAGCCTCATAGGTCGGCTCGCCCGCAGCGGTGGCCGCCTCCAACTGATGGCGTGTGGCAGTAAACACCGCCTTGCCCTGGGCATTCTTCACCGTCACCGTGCCTTGCTGTTCGTCGATGTCGAGAGCAATCTGACTGCTCTCCACTTCTTCGTTCTTCACATATAACCAGTCTGGCAGGTCGTTGTGCAATTCACCCTCCACATATTGGATACGCACCGCATTGCGGGCAATTGTCCGCGTCACGAAATGGCCATCGCCCACAGCCTGCTGCACTCCCATCCCGGCAAGTGCAAGCATTAAGATCATCAGTTGTTGTCTCATACGTCGGCAAAGATACGAAATTATGCTGACGCCGCAAAGCGATTTTGGAAGATTAACGCAATGAAGCCCATAATATGTGCCCCACTCTCCAGAAAAGAGCCTCTTTACGAAAATGAGGAGGCTCTTTACGAACGTGAGAAGCCTCTTTAGCAACGTGAGGAGCCTCCTCAGTTCCGTAAAGTGCCTTCTCATTTTGTTCCCAGGCCTTGGGAATTCAGAAAACAGCCTTCCTGTTCAGGAAAAGACTCTTTCTATGCCACACCTGCCCGTTCACCTGACAAAATCTCTACATGCGCGCACATACGCCCGCGCATAATAGTTGCCATACCCACTTTTTATGTGTCCCACCTGTCCCATCTGTCCCTGGTGGGAACTATCCTTCTTGGACAGATGGGACAGGTGGGACACTTGTTTTTGGCTTAAGACAACTATATAGGATGCTGGCTCCGAATGATCCTCGCGACTTCACCTGCACGTTCTACAACACGGTGGATGGCAACACGATGAAGCAGTTGAAGGGCACAGGCTGCTACTGTATCCACTACAAGGAGATGTGGGAAGACGGTCAGGAGCACTTCGAGGAGATGGAGATCGTGTGCCAGAAACTCGAGAACGGACCCGTCGCCTATGAGAATCCCTGGAAATGAACGAGTAAGCGAGAGCAGAGTTAAGCCTGCTTAAACTCTGCCGAACGTGAACGAACTCGACGCATTATACTGCCCCCCTTGATCGCGGATTCACTACCAGTAAGTTAGTACTTCAATGGGTGTTCCAAGATAGTCACCGTAACCTACTGAATATGAATGACCAGGCCGCCATTACAGGGAATGGTGACCGTCAGTTGTTGCTTCTTATTCTGCTTGACAGTCTGCACGCTGCCGTTTAACTGACTATCGTCGCTATATACGCTGAGGGGCGTACCGACAGCGAACATGGGCAGGGTGATGGTCTTCTTCAGCGGCTCTTTCTCTGCATTGATACCCACCACGTACCACTGGTCGCCCGAGCGGCGAGCCATGATGACATACTTACCTGGATAGCCGTCGATGAACCTGACCTCATCCCACGTCGTGGGCACCTTCTTCATAAAGTCGATGGCCCACGCAGGTGCATCATCGAGGTTGTTGGGCGCCAAGGCAAAGTGCTGGACGGCACTCTGGAATAGGACGGCGGTGGCCAGGGCAAACACGTCAGAGGTACGACGGGTGGTACCGTGCTGGTTGTCCCTACTGTAGCGCTTGTTCAGCGTTGAGCCGCCGAAGTCCATTGATCCGACCGTGTTACGCACAAAGGGATGGATACAGGCATTATAGGCCTCAGCATCACAGGCGCCCTGTCCGAAGTGCAGGTTCTCTGAGGCCAGCACAGCCTCTGAGGCCACATAGTTGGGATACATCCGCTCCCAGCCGCGTGGCAGCGTACAACCATGGAAGATACATAGGAGACCAAAGTCGTTGGCATCGCTGAGGATATCCTCGTAGAGTTGCATCATCGGCTGTTTGTCGCCACCGAAGAAATCCACCTTGATACCGCGGATGCCCTGATCCTTCATCCACTGCATTTCCTGCCGACGGATGCGGCTGTTGTTCATCTTGCCGATAGGTGTCTGGAAGGCATCGTTCCAGGCACCGTTGGAGTTGTACCACAGGAACAGTCCCACCCCTTTCTCCTTGCCATAGCGGGCGAGTTCGGCCATCTTCTCATAGCCGATCTGCTGGTCCCAGAAGGCATCAACGAGTACTGTCTGGTAGCCCATGGCAGCAGAGAAGTCGATATAGCGTTTCTGCTCATCGAAGTTACAACTCGGATCCATGCCGATAATCCAACTCCACGAGCCCTTTCCGGAGATATACGGCTGTGAGGCCTTGTACTTAGGCTGTACGAGGTCGAAGGGCGCAGTGGTCTCCACGATATTTGCCAGGGTACCAACGGTGATGGTGCGCCAAGGGGTCTCTGCCGGCAGTGCCATCGCAGCCGAGGTAGCACCTGCTCCATTCAGTTCGCCAGCCTGCGGGAAGCCGATGCGGTAAGTGCCTCCCTGTTCGTTGAGCAGTCGGCAACCTACGTAGTCCCCGTCAGTACCTGTCTCGCTGATGAGCACCCACTGGGCAGTGGGCGTCTTGAACAGACAGGGGAAGGTATAGCCCTCGCCCCAGCCGTTCTTGCCTACAGGCTCGTCGCAGGCATAGGGTGTCTCATAACTGGGAGAGGTACGCGCGAAACCGCCCATGGGCTTCGACTGAGGACAGAGGAAGGTGGTCGTACCGTCGGGTAGTACGAAACTGGAAGCCTCCCCCTCGACGACACAGACACGCGTCTCCTTCTGAGGATGAATCCTGTAGCGGAAGGCCACATCACGGTTGCTCACGCGAAAGATGATGTCCAACAGATCCTTACCATCCTTATCAGCGTATTTCGCCACAGCCTCGTTGGCCTCATAGGCAACATGGCTCTGCTTGATGTTGCGCAGTTCATAACTGTCACTCACCTGACTGTCCTCGACCCCCTTCAGTACCAGACCCTGGGTGAAGTCACCGATGTTCGTCCTGATGCCGAGGGCAGACTGCCTGACGACCTCCTGCCCCTCATAGAGCACCCGGTAGTGGGGCCTGCCCCCATCGAGGAGTTCCAGCACTACAGATATCTTCCCGTCAGGACTTTGGACAGACTGTGCTTTAGCCAATGATACCACCAGCAGCAAGGCGAAAAGAAATGATAATTTCTTCATAATACTTCTCGACGGCTTATAGTTACAATACAGTGAAGTCGAAGGCCTGCAGGTCCTTGTCGAGCGAGGAGTTACCGTAAAGAATCTGATAACGTCCTGAACGGGTGCTCAGTTCATCAATAGACTCGTCATAGTATTCGAAGGCTTCACCGTCGAGGGTGATAGCGGCCGTCTTGGTCTCACCAGGTTGGATAATCAGTTTTTGGAAGCCCTTCAGTGCCTTGATAGGAGCCCCTGGATCGTCGATAGCCTTCACATACACCTGCACGGTCTCCGTTCCCTCGCGCTTACCCGTATTCTTCACAGGGACTGTGAGCGTCACCTTTCCGTCTTTCTGCATCGACTGGACAGACAACTGTCCCTTGCCAATGGTAAAAGTGGTATAACTCAGGCCATAGCCGAACGCATACTGCGGCACTCCTGTGAAATAGCGATAGGTGCGGTTCTTCATCGAGTAATCGAGGAAGTCAGGCAGGTCGTTGTTTGAGCGGTAGAACGTCACAGGCAGTTTCCCACCAGGGTTATAGTCCCCAAACAGTACCTCAGCCAAGGCCTTGGCACCACCCTGTCCTGGGTACCAGGCCTGGAGGAGTGCATCATACTGTCCCTCCACACTGCCGAAGGCAATGGCCGACCCACTACAGTTCACAAAGACGACAGGCTTGCCCGTCTCATGCATGGCACGGACAAGGCGCTGCTGCACGTTAGGCAGTTCGATGGTCTCCTTGTCACCACCCTCACCTTCCATCTGGGCGGAGATTCCACCGATGATGATGATGGCATCGGCAGTACTTACCTCTTTGGCCAGTTCGCTGTAATCCACCAGGATCCGTTCACAGATGTCGCCACGGAGCAGGGCAAACTGTCCATTGCCATGACGGTACTCGATACAGATATCGTACGTCTTCCCCGCCTCTACTGGAAAGGACTTATACTCCACGTTCCTCCGGAAGAAGCCGCGTCCGTTGCCAGGACGTGCCTCCTCGACGGTCTGGCCATTGACCTTCAGCACATAGCCGTTATCCGTCATCAGTGTGTATTTCATCTCTCCCGTGAATGTTGCCTTGTACTGGCCGCTGATACGTACGGACAGACTGTCACGGCTCACGCCCTGAGCGAAGCCCCAGGCTCCGAAGGTAGAGAAGTTCAGTTCTTTGTAATAATCTGTCACGGCCGGTTCTCCACTCAGTTCACGGTTGTTGAAGAACTCCACCTTCGCTCCCTTGCCATCATTGAAATCACCAAGATGGTGAATCGTATGATAGTCATCATTCAGTTCACAGGCCTTGTGATAGATGACCTTGGCCCCTGGTACGGCGGCACGGATACCCTCGAGAAGCGTGTGCTTGTGGTTATCGGTAGGCGTTCCACCGTAGTTGCCATTGAGCAATTCGGCATCGTCGGCATTCGGTCCCACGACAGCCAGGGTTTTGATATCCTTCGACAGCGGCAGTATGCTCTTGTTTTCCAACAGGACCATCGACTCGCGGGCTGCCTGCGTGGCGAGAGCGTCATGCTTCTCACTGCTGATGACCTCTGGTCCCAGTGTTGCCCAGGGCAACATCTCGGCAGGATCGAACATGCCGAGTTCAAATCGCCCAAGCAGTGTCTTACGCAGATGCCCGTCGAGATCGGCTTCCTTGATAAAGCCTTTCTTCAGTCCCTCTGTCAGTGACATGAACACCTTGCCACACTCCAGGTCCGTACCGTTGAGCACGGCATCCACCGATGCTGAGAGGGGGTCGCTATGCGTCTCATGCTGTCCTTTGTTATAGAAGTTATTGATGGCATCACAGTCCGTCACGACGATGCCGTCATATCCCCATTTGTTGCGCAGGATATCGATGAGCAGACGGTCACTCGTACAACAGGGTTTACCCTCGAAGCGCTGGTAGGCGCACATCACCTCACGGACGTTACCTTTCTTCACCAATGCCTTGAAGGCTGGCAGATAGGTCTCCCAGAGATCACGGTTCGTGGGCTCTACGTTCATGGAGTGGCGCAAGGGCTCTGGTCCACTATGCACGGCATAGTGCTTGGCACAGGCATGGGTCTTGAAGTAATGGCTGTCGCTGCCCTGCATGCCCAGGACGGTCTGCACGCCCAGAACGGCATTCAGGTAGGGATCCTCGCCACAGGTCTCCTGGCCGCGCCCCCAGCGTGGGTCGCGGAAGATATTCACGTTCGGACACCAGTAGGTCAGTTCGGGATTACCTGGATAATAGATCTCTCCCATCGGCACGTTGAAGATGTTATGGTCAGAACGGTTCCAGTTGGCACGAGCCTCATCGCTCACCTGCGAGAAGACATCATACACCAGTTGGGCATTGAAGGCTGCCGCCATACCTATCGGTTGCGGATATACCGTATAACCGCCCTGCCTCACACCATGACAGGCCTCGTTCCACCAGTTGTAGGAAGGAATGCCAAGGCGGTCGATGGAGATGGACTTGTTCATCATCAGTCCCACCTTCTCCTCAGGCGTCAGCATCCCAAGCAGATTCTCCACCCGCTCCTGATAGCCCAGTGATGCGTTCTGGAAGGGGTATTTTACTGTTGTTGTCTGATCCTGGGCTGAAGCCGTCATTGCCAGACAGAAAAGAATCGTTGATAATAATGTCTTTTTCATTTTCCTATTGTTTTGTATATTTGAATTCATCGATATCGACATAGCCGCCCTGTTTCTTCGTGGCATAGCAGAAGATGCCAAACTTAGTACCCATGAAGAAGCGTCGCCAGTCGAAGCGCATGCGGTAATCCGTCGTGCCGATCTTCGTCCACTCCCTGCCATCAAGACTATAGTAGAAATTGGCGGCATCGCGCCCTCCACCCTGACCTGTGGGACGGAAGTCAGCATCAATGCGAAGCCATATCTTATTGGAGTTGAGAGTTACGCTTTCGATGACCTTCTCATCGACCTTCGTCACTTCCTTGTCACGGTCGGAGAGTTCCACCGTCATCTCTGCCATCTCCAGCACGAGTCTCTTGCCTCTCTTCTTAATGGTTAGCGCACCAGTATCACTGTTGAAGGCTGCCAGGCCCGCACAGTCGCCATCCTTCATCTTTGAGAGGTCCATCACAATCGCACCACTGCACGCCGGTCCCTCCATACGCTGCGTCAGGGTATTGGGAGCCAAATAAAGACTATTCACCACACGACTGGTCTTCAAGCGCAGGAGACCTGGTCGCTCCGTGAGGCTCCATGCCCCATCGACGGGGTTATGGTTCCACTGCCAGTGCAGCCCCAGTCTTGTATCTGAGAAATCATCGCTCTTTACGATACTGGTCTCTGGTTGTCCACTTACTATAGGTCGCATCTTCTCAGGCACCTTGCCGTTCTCGTCGCCCAGCATCGGCCAACCGTTGATCCACCTGCAGGGCATAACCGTCAGCACGCGGCCCACGCCACCACGATCCTGGAAGATGATACCATACCAGTCGCCCGTAGGACCATCCACGATGGTACCCTGCGCCTCGTAGGAAAAGCCGCCGAACTCACTCTCCAGGATCACCTGCTTCTCGTATGGGCCGTGGATATCGTCGGCCCGATAGCATACCTCACGGCGATGGCGACCAGGGGCGTATGTATGCGAGATCATCAACAGGTAGTACTTACCATCCCGCTTTATCATGCGGGACCCTTCCAAGAGTCCCTTCTCATCTTCCTCACGCTCGAAGATCTTCTGGTAGGTGCCCTCGATGACATCGGAGAGGTCGGGCTTCAGTTCCATCATCTCACCCGTGCCATAGATGACATATACTCGCCCATCGTCGTCGAAGAACAGCGAGCAGTCGTGGAAGTGGCGCATCCGCGACACAATCTTCCACGGACCTTCCGCCTTGTCTGCTGAGAAGATATAGGTATCGCCCATCGCACCCCGTTCATTGGGAGCCAACAAGGCATAGAACTTCCCATGATGATACTTCAGTGAGGTGGCCCACTGCCCTCTGCCGTATGCCGTGCCTTGTTGCAGGTCATACTTCGGAGAGTCCGTCAACTTGTCGAAGATATAGCCAACGGTCTCCCAGTTCTTCAGGTCCTTCGAGGCCATCACAGGGGCACCAGGCATCAGGTGCATCGTGGTCGTTACCATATAGAAGGTGTCGCCCACACGGATCACGTCGGGGTCAGGACAGTCCGCCCATAGCATCGGATTCTGGATGGGTTCCGTCTTCAGGGTTCTATAGATGGCCGAACCATCCGTCTGTGCCATCATCACCAATGGCAGGCACAGAAGCGTCGCTAACAATATCCTCCTCATTTCCGCTGTGCTTCTACCTCTTCACGCTTGGCCTTATAGAAACGGTCCACGAAGTCGATCTGTTCACGGTTGGGACGCATGATGAGCGAGGCACCGTTGGAGAACTGCATCGTGGTGGGCTTGTTCTCATCGAACGAAGGCCAGTAGGGCAGACCCTTGCCATTGGGATTGCCCGTCTTGGCGAAGTTGATCCAGTACTGCTGGATAATCTCTGCCACGGCTGACTCGACAGGATATTTCCCTGGCTGATTGAGGAACTCACCATTCAGATAGAGGATATCATCGGCATGCGCCACACCGCGACGACGTGGGTCCTGTACGATACTCCGCGTGGAGGGCTGGGCCAGATAGGCCGCGTAGGCAGGACTCTTACCCGTCTTCGACTGCAGGTTCACCCAGGCGTATGAAGGCCAGGCAAAGCCCATGTCGCGGAAAGCATCCCCATTACCATGATAGGCTTCCTCGTCCGTACTGCCAGGATAGACCTTCAGGGCCTCATCGGCAAAGGAGCCAAAGATGCCATGCACGGACTTCTGGTAGTCCTCGGCCTTGATATTGCCAGGTGTGAAGAGCACTCCCTCGTCGGAATTGGTCATGGCGATGACGGGTACATCATTATATTCGCCCCGCTCATAGAGACGGTACTGGTCGTCGCAGATCACATAGCCATCGACACAGGGCCAGAAGCCGCCGAAGCCGACGTTGCCGTCACACAGTGACATCGCATCCATCTGACGCATCTGCTTGATATTCTTTTTCTTCAGGTGCTTCTGGAAGGCCAGGCCCTGCTGCTCGGCTCCTTTCTGGGAGGCATCCATGCCCAGCGTACGGGGCTGGTCGCGCCAAGGGGCAAACGAGCCACCACTCTGACTGATGACACCATGGAAAAGTCCCTTGGCCAAAGGAGAGGCTGCCAACATGCTGCAACTGATGGCACCTGCCGACTCTCCGAAGATGGTCACCTTCGAGGGATCGCCGCCGAAGTTGGCGATGTTACGCTGCACCCATTGGAGGGCAAATATCTGATCCAACAGGCCGTAGTTGCCAGAGTGGCCGTCAGGTGACTCCTTCGACAGTTCGGGATGTGCCATAAAGCCTAACGCACCTGTACGGTATTCGACGCTCACGATGACCACCCCCCTGCGGGCCAGGCTCGTCCAGAGGTCGCCACCATACCATTCCGTCTGGAAACCACCACCGTGGATCCACACCATCACTGGCAAATGAGCATTGACGGAGGTGGCTGGCGTGGCAATGGCCAGATACAGACAATCCTCACTCATCATGTCTGCCGTACGACCAGGGCGCGTGGGCTGGGGAGGCATGGGACCAAACTTCTCTGTCTTCAGCACGCCCTCCCAGGCCTTGGCAGGCTGGGGAGCCTTCCAGCGGAGGTCGCCCACTGGCGGGGCTGCGTAGGGGATGGCCTTATAGATGGCCAGATCGCCATCGAGGATGCCCTCTATATCGCCTGTCTCCACATGGGTCCTCAGCAGGGGCAGGGCATCGAACTTAGCGTTCTTCTCAATGGTCCAGCCCTTTCGCTTCAGCAGGCCGCAGTCGTCACCAACGAACATCCTGGCGGCCTCGGCATCACCCTTCAGTTGCCAGTTGAGCCAGGCCAGGGCAGGAATGGTGAACTCTCCACCATGGGCCTCACGATAGGTTCCGCCATGACCAACAGGAAAATTGATGGCACAGGCGGGCACATGGTCGATACGGTGGAAGTCATCCATGCCGTTCTCGTAGGCAATATCCTCCTTGCCACCCAACATATACATGATGGGCGTATGGATCTCCTTCAGTTTGTCCTTCGGCGGCATGGGCATCCCACCCACGGCCTGAGCGGCATTCTGCTGGTTGAAGAGTCCGCTGTTGCAGATCATCAGTGCCTTAATACGAGGATCAGCACAGTTGAAGAGCGTCTGCAAACCACCACAAGACATACCTGCCACGCAGAGGTTCTTTACGTCAATCTTCTGATAGTAGGGCGACTGGGGGTTGGCATTCTGGGCGTATGCCCAGTCGATGCTCTCTATCTGCTGCTCAGAACGTGACATCGGACCTTTGTACCACTCATCTGTCATCGGGATATTACCTGTGGCCAGTACGAGATAGCCATGCGAGGCGATCTCGTTGAGGAAGTTGATATGCTCCCACGGCGAATTGGCACAGGCTCCGTTGCCCCATACCAACACGGGCAACAGGTTCTTGCCACCAAACACGGAGAGGTCCTGCGGCACAAACACGGTATGCTCCGCCAGTCCTTCCACTTCTGTCATCACGACCTTGTAGGGTCCTGTACCGCCGTCCTCGACGACACGCGACTTCTGCTGTGCCGACACCGTCAGGCCCACGCACAACAGGGTAACGAATAATATTGCTTTCTTCATCATCATATAGTTATTAGTATTGGCTGCAAAGGTACTAAAAACCCACAAGACTCGCTTAACCACTTGTTACAGACACTTTGCGAAATGTTACACTGCCTGAAAAACAGGTTTTTCGCCTTAAAATTTGGTAGTTTGGAAAGAAATACCTATCTTTGCAGCGTTTAATCCACTAAATTTTAATTGCTATGGAGAATATCAAAGACAAAATGGAAGGAGAAGAGACAATGAACGGCAAGTATCTGAACCCAAAGGCTGACCTGACCTTCAAACTGGTCTTCGGCGAGCACGAAGACCTGATGATGAGTCTGCTCAACGCCCTGCTTCCCATTGCCGAGGATGCCCCGATCACGTCCGTGGAGTACCTGTCGCCCGAGATGGTCCCTGAGATTGCAGGCAAGAAGGACAGCATCGTCGATGTGCGATGCAGGGACTCCCGTGGCCGACAGTTCATCGTGGAGATGCAGATGCACTGGAACGAGGATTTCATGAAGCGCGTGCTGCTCAACACCTCAAAGGCGGTGGTCAAGCAGGCTGGCGTAGGCGAGAACTACCGCCAGATAGAGCCTGTGTTCTCGCTGAACCTGATCAATGACACCCGTTTCCAGCCTGACACGGAGGAGTTCTACCACGACTATGCCGTGATCAACGTGGAGCACCCCGAGCGCACCATCGACGGACTGCGCTTCGTGTTCGTGGAACTGCCAAAGTTCCAGCCCCGCAGTATCTCCGAGAAGAAAATGGCCGTGCTGTGGCTTCGCTTCCTCACGGAGATCGGTGAGGACACAAAGGAGGCCCCTGCCGAGTTGTTGGCCAATGACCAGACGCGCAAGGCACTGAGCATTGTCGAGAAGTCTGCCATGAGCGATACGCAACTCTATGTCTATGAACAGTTTATGATGTCCATCATCGACGAGCAAGTGCTCCGCGAGGGCTTCTATAAAGAGGGCATGCAGAAGGGCATGGCAGAAGGCATGCAGAAAGGCATGGCAGAAGGCATGCAGAAAGGCATGGCAGAAGGCATGCAGAAAGGCATGCAGAAGGGCGTGGCTAAGGCTACTCTGGATTTTGCAAGAAGCATGAAGCAGCGTAACTACCCTGTTAAGGATATTATGGAGTTAACAGGCCTTTCAGCCGCTGATATTGATACGCTTTAATCTCGTGGAAAAATTCCACTTTTCCCTTCAGCCGAAGCGTAACCGCCTGTATTTCAGACGCTTTGGCTGAAGGGTCGTATCTCTTTCCTATGGAGGGAGTATCACTAATCTGACGGTAGTCAATTAAACGTTTGACAATTGTCAGACAATCATTTGACAATTGTCAAACGATTAAAAGCCGCCTCTTTAGGAAATTTACTCAGGCTCTAAACAGCAAAACTCGGTCAATACAGAAGTCCAAACAGCCAGAGGGAAATCTTCGAAAATCCACTTACCATCAACCAATAGGTCGCCCTGCCTAGGATAACTGATTACACAGCGGGCGGAGTGACTGCCATGCTGGATGGGCAGAAAAAAACACTTCAGCCGAAGCGCCTGTGTGTCAACAGATTAGCGGTCGGCTGAAGGGAGTAGTCAAAATTAAAAAGTCGTTTTGTACTATCTACAACGCTGGCGGAGGAAGTCATAGACGAAGTCAAAGTCCTCGTCGCTCACATAGATGCGGTTCCTGCTCAACAACTGCTTCATTTTGATAAGATGCAGGCAGCGACGAGGCACGACACTCCTGACATGGACATAGACGGAGGTCGATGAGTAGCGCGTGGCGGAGAGGAGTCCTGCCCCCGCTACGCCAGGGTTCCCTGCAGCGGCACCTGCCAGGACCGTCAGGGCACCCAGCACCTGCGCCTTCTTCACCTGACGGAACATCTGCTGGTGGACGATCTTCTCCTCGTCCATGGTGAAGAGCACCACGTATTTCCAGCCGTATGTCCAGGCCACTATCAGATACGAGACGAAGCCAATGCACACGAACACCAGGAACAGTATCAGGAACACGGAGGAGATGCCCCATACGCCTTCAAGCGTGAACCCACCATCGAGGCAGGTGAGCAGGAGCACAAACAGCCACACGATGCCAAAGGCAATACCCAGCACCTTGAACACATCGAACAAGATGCTGGGATTCCTTAACATCGAAACTTCATACACCCAGCGGTACTTCCCGTCAGGGTAGAGCGTCACACGGCTATTGCCTGTCATGCTGATAGCCACTAATCAGACTAACGGATACCCTCCTCGCGATCCTTCATCTTCATGTAGTCCACCATTGTGGGTTTGTAGATCGACTTCAACACAGGCGTAAAGCCACGGGTACCAGCCACGCTTGCCACCTCAAAGTCCATTACATAGGTCTGTGTTCCTGTAGTTCCATTGTAAGGATAGCATCCCGAAACAGGATTACTACCTTCTACTGTGGTGGCTCCATCTGTGAAGGCCATACTATTCTCGCCTGGTGTACGCGGAGTGAGCATATTCGTGAGATTACGCCCATTATAGCGGACAACCAATTTCCAGTTCAAGTCAGTTCCAATGCTCGGGTCACAATTCTGGTACAACTCGAGGTAAACTTGATAAATACCTGGCTCTATGGCTCCCCGGGGGATCACAATATTCTCATTGTTCAGATTATCAATACGGCAGGCTGCATTTGAGTCATGGTCAAGTCCGAAACTGATGGTACTGCCATCTGCACCCTCAGTTGTCCATGTACGGTCGCCCCAATAGATATGTTTGCCACTGGGCGTCAGCAAATGAAGGTCAAGATCCTTCGCATGGTCAAAGGTCAGATTGATGGTCAACTCACCTTCCATACTCTCCACAAAAGTGATAGAGACACGATAACCTTGGGTGACATCCCCTGATACGGTGACGGCCTTGATGATCATGACGATACTCTTGGAGAAGTTGACACCGTATGAGATGGGCACGATATAAGTATAGGTGCCATCAGCGCGAGTAGATGCTGATGAAACAGTAGCCTCCATATATCCATCCATTCCATCCACACCGATAAGGAACCGGCTCAACTGCTGATCGGAGGTCACGGTGACATAGTTGAAACCACCAGCCAGTGCACGGTCGTTGGCTTCAACGGTGCCGATGGACTCACTGGTCGTTGACTCAGGCATCGCCTGACCACGGAAGATGCCATTCTCGACGGTAAAATACTGATCGACGAACTCCGTCTGGGAAATGGGAGCACCTCCAGAATCATCTTTGTCGTCGCCACCACAGGACACAAACACAAACATGCACATCAGGGATGCTGCGAGCATCAGGCATGGGATAAAATACTTTTTCATACTCTTGTTAATTTTAATTGTTATTTAATGGATTAATGTGATTAATCTTTGAACCAGCCATTGCTTGGATGGTACAAAGATAGACAGAAAGAGCGGGAAAAGACTCATAACATGCAAAAAACGACTAACGTTTTGCAAAACGTTAGTCGTTTATCTGTGAAATCCATTCTCTTGGCGACATGCCCGTGACCGCCCGGAAAGCCTTGAAGAAGGTCTGCTCACTGCCAAACCCTGACTCCATCCATATCGAAGAAACCTTCTTATCAGGATTGTTGAGCATCAGTTGCTTGGCATAGTCGATACGGTAGCGATTGAGGTACTGGGCAAAAGTACGCCCCGTCTGTGAGTTGATACAGGCGGAGATGTCATTGCGGTGTACATGAAAGACACTGGCAATATCAGAGACCTTCAGTTCACTGTTCAGGTAGAGCCGCTCACTTTCCACCAGGTCATTAATACGGGCCATCAACGCTTCGGCGGCTTCATCGGGCACATTGTCAGCAATAGGTGCTACACTCGTCTGATTCCTCTTGCGCCACCACAGCAGGACAACAACGACAATAGCCACGAGCGCTGTCAAGAGTCCTGACACCCACCACCAGAGACTGCTCCTTGACTCTGCGGGGACCTCCTGCTGATTCACGCACAGCACGTACGCATGGTCAGAAGGATAGAAATTACTTAAGGCCGTCGATAGTCCCCCTGCCACCAGCAGGTTACCCTTTGGCGTCAGGATCGGCGTATAGTCATTGCCCATGGGCAGGTAGTCGGTATAATAGAGGGTCAGGGGAGCAAGCCTGCCCGCTCCAGCAAGGGCATAGTCGATCCTGAGCACATAGTAGCGAACGCCTTTCTCTGGCTGAGAGCAAAAATCGGCATTGCCCCCTATCAGGTAGGCCCGTCCACGCTCCCTGTCGGCAATGATGCCAGAATAATACTCAATGCCACCCCACTGGCTCTTCATGGGCACTGGGACGGTAGTGGGCAGGAGCGATACCTCACCGTTCACCACCTTTGCAATGGCTATCTGACCAGTACTGTCACATACTGCCATCAGGTAGGCATAGATATCCTTCAACTCGTCGCCGATAAAGCACTCTGCATCCCGATGGGTCGTGGCGGTGATGGGCCGCCAGGTATTGAACAGCGGAATCTCTACCGCCTCACCCTTCAGACGATCGGCAAGAGCAGTGTGGAGCGTATCCCCCCTGACACCCAAGGACCCCATGACGATGGCATCATCCTTGGCAGTACGGAAAACGAACGGTACACTGTGCCCAACAGACACATCTTTTATATAGTGACAATTCCTCTTGCCGTCGAACAGTTCGATGCCATCGTCGTGGTACCAGTTGCCAGCAATGACCACCTGGCCGCTGTCCAGTTCCAGGCCCGATGCCATCGTACGTTTCTGGTCCAGGCAGCCGAAGCCGTCGAAACTGTGGGTGACGGGGTCGTACATCTCAGCCAGATAGGTCTGTCCGATGCCGATAGGTTCGGAACAGCCTCCTGCCAGCAGCACCTTGCCAGACTTCAACACCACGGAGAAACCAACATCGTGGTTATAGACCATCGGTATCTCATGCCACTGGCCATCTTTGAAGTACTCAGCCGTCGGAGTGGGAACAAACGCTTTGGTATGCCCGCCTGCTACAGTAAACTCACCGTTGACACAGAACACCTGATGTCCTGCACGCGGGATATTCAGGTCGGGCAGCCGCTCGACCTCTATTTTCACTTGAGGGCATAACATCTGCTTGCTGCCCTCCTGACGAGCCATCACACGACTCGTCAAGAGTAGCAGCAAGCAGATGCAGTAAGCATTCAGTTTTGTGTTCATGGGGACAAAGATACATTATTTGTCCGATGTCACCAAACTTTTTGACGATTTTCTTATTCCGGCAGGATGGGTTCGCCCATTTCCGAGGCCTCCGCATCCTTGTCGTCGAGTTTGAAGAGCATGAAGGTCGGACTGTCAGCAGTACACTGTGTCCAGCCCAGGCTCTTGCCATCCTGTCCGTTGGGATCGCTGAACTTGGCGAAGTTCGTCCAGGCGGTGAGCATCTTCTCAGAGAGGTCCCAGTCACCTTGTGTCCAGGGGCGCCAGCAGTGCTTCAGTGACTTGAAGACAAACCAGAGGTCGCTGCTGTGGAAGGCACCCTTCAGGCGGTCGGTGATCTCAGGATGCTTGCCGTCGTCGGGCAGAGGACGGGCGAACTCGTAGGCCCAGGCCTTGCCGCCCTTCTCCTGGCGCACCTTACAGAACTCGGCGATGCCTGCCGACATCGAACCCATGTCGTTGAGCGTATAGCCAATCATATAAGGCACATCGGCAATAGTGCCCTCACGGGTGGCCTCGTCGAAAGTCTTCGTGCAGACATAGCCATCCACGATGGGACGCTGCATCAGGAAGAGATCAGTCTTGTTCACCATATTATATAACTGTCCCACGGTGTACATAATCTCCGTAGAGGCGGCGCGCAACTTGGTGAGGTCAGTCAGTCCAGCCCAATCCATCACCTTCTTGGTCTCTGCCTCCGACTGCTGCAGGGTGGGATTGTACATAAAGAACTTGTTGACGGGAGTGGCAGGCTTGGCCTCCTCGCCATCCTTGGCAGGCACATTGATGCCACCGCCGCTCATGATGACAGCCTTATGGAACAGGCCACGGGCGAGCGGACTCTCGCAAAGCGTACGCACACTGCCGGCTCCAGCACTCTGACCAAAAATCGTCACATTCTCTGGGTCACCGCCAAACTGTGCGATATTCTCCTTGATCCACTTCAGCGACTGGATCTGGTCGAGGATACCATAGTTGCCGCTGACATGATTCGGGCTCTCTGCCGACAGTTCCGGATGGGTCATGAACCCAAAGATACCCAGACGATAGTTGATGCTGACGAGTACCACATCCTTCATGGCCCACTCCTCACCATCGAACTCCGGCTCAGAGCCCCAGCCCTCGCGGTAGCCGCCACCATGTATCCACAAAGCCACGGGCAGTTTCTTGTCTGTCTGGCCAGCAGCCTTCGTCCAGACATTCAGGTAGAGACAATCCTCACTGTAGGGAGCCTCGTCGCCATAGCCCCACTCAGAGGCATAGAAGCCTGGATAGTGGACAGCCTGATAGCCAGGATGACCGAACTTGTCGCACTGGCGTACACCCTCCCATGCCACGACGGGCTGTGGCTCTTTCCAGCGCAGGTCGCCAATAGGCGCTGCTGCGTATGGAATACCCTTGTAGGCATAATAGGTGCCAACTTGGGGGACATCTACACAAACACCCTGGATCTGTCCGCCTTCAACGGTCAATACCGGTGCGCTCTTACTCTGCTCTTGGGACGTGCAGCCCAAGAATGCCATTAACGGCAGTAATAAAATGAATAGTTTCTTCATAAGTTAATAATTAGTTTATGATTCAGCGACAAAGTTACGAAAAGAAACGTAAAGAGCCTATCTCGTTTGTAACAGATATTTTAGGAAAACTTACAAAAACGTTCTTTTGTCTCAGCAATTTGTTGTATCTTTGCCGTCGAAACAATGGAATCACTGAAGGAGAAAACGGCAAAGGGTCTCTTTTGGGGCGGTATGAACAATGGCATCCAGCAATTGCTCGGCTTTGTCTTTGGCATCATCATGGGGCGCCTGCTCTCTCCGTCGGACTATGGACTCATAGCGATGATCACCATCTTCTCGCTCATCGCCACCGCCCTCCAGAACAGTGGTTTCTCTACGGCCCTCGTGAATCAGAGGGAGCCCAAGGCCAGCGACTATAACGCCGTCTTCTGGTTCAATATCCTGATGGGAGGAGCCATCTATCTGATACTGTTCTTCTCAGCCCCGCTGATTGCCGACTATTACGATGAGCCACGACTCGTCGGCCTCTGCCGCTATGCGTTCGTCGGCCTGCTGTTCTCATGCTCTGGCGTAGCCCAGGCAGCCTACCTCTTTAAGAACCTACGGGCCAAGCAGTTGGCCAAGGCCAGCATCATCGCCACCCTCCTGTCGAGTGGTGTCGCCGTCATCATGGCCTGGCAGGGCTATTCCTACTGGAGCCTGGCCACACAGACCAACCTCTTTATCCTTATCTCCACCCTGCTACGCTGGCACTATAGCGACTGGCGGCCAACGCTCCATCCTGACTTTGCCTTTATCAGACAGGCCTTCCCTTTCAGTGTGAAGATCCTCATCAGCGACATCCTCACCCACGTGAACAATAATGTGATGAACATCCTGCTGGGCCGCTACTACTCTGCCCATGACACGGGCAACTACAACCAGGCCTACCAGTGGAACAACAAGGCCACCTCGCTCATCCAGGGTATGGTGAAGCAGGTGGATCAGGCGGTGCTCGTCAGTGTGAGCAACGATCAGGAACGGCAGTTGGCCGTGCTCCGTAAACTCATGCGCCTTGCCGCCTTCATCTCATTCCCGCTATTGCTTGGCTTCGGCATCGTGGCGAAGGAGTTTATCGTGCTGGCCATCGGCGAGAAGTGGCTGGTGTCTGCCCAGTATCTGCAGTGGCTCTGCATCTGCGGGGCCGTGCTGCCCCTTTCCACCCTCCTGGCCGACCTCGTCATCAGCAAGGGCAAGTCCGGCACCTTCATGGGCTGCACTTTCACCCTTGGCATCCTGGAAATCCTGGCGATGGTCTTGCTCTATCCCTTCGGCATCGGCCTGATGGTAAAGACCTACGTTGCCATCAACCTCGTGTGGCTCTTCGTATGGTTCTTCCTGACCCAACGGCTGACGGGCTACTCCCTGACACTGTTCCTGAAGGACATCATCCCCTTTGCCTTTATTGCCACTGCCGTGATGCAGTTCACGAGACATTTCACGCAGTATATGGCCGACAACCTGCTGTTCCTGGACGACTACGCCACCCTCTGGCTGTTGCTCATCAGTCGCATCCTACTCGCCGGCCTGCTCTATTTCCTCGTGATGAAAGCCGCAAGGGCGAAGATCCTCGACGAGACAATCGGTTTTTTCAAGAATAAACTCAAACATTAAGATATGAACTACGCACTGATCATTGCAGGCGGTTCTGGTAACCGCATGGGACAGGACATCCCCAAGCAGTTTATTAATGTCTATGACAAGCCTGTGCTGATATATACGCTGGAGAGTTTCCAGCGCCATCCGATGGTTGACGCCATCATCGTGGTGTGCCTTGACGGGTGGCACGATGTGCTCCGCGCATACGCCCATCAGTTTAACATCACCAAACTACAGGCGGTGGTCTCTGGCGGCAAGAGTGCCCAGGAGAGTATCCGCAACGGTGTCTATGCCCTGGAGGGGAGGGCTGGCGACGGTGATATCATCATCATCCACGACGGCATCCGTCCACTGGTCGATGACACGGTACTGACAGACGTTATCCAGAAGGCCCAGACCTACGGCAACGGCGTGACCTCACTTCCTTACAATGAGCAGATCTTCATCGTGAATCCCGATGACGAGAACACGACACGCCAGTATATCCCGCGCGAGACACTCCGACGGGTATCCACCCCGCAGGCCTATCAGTTCCGCCGGCTGGACGAGGCCTACCATGAGGCCTTCGAGAAAGGCATCGGCATCCACGGTTCTGCCTATACCAACACGATGATGGTGGAACTGGGTGAGACGCTCCATTTCGCCGCAGGCTCCGACAAGAACATCAAACTGACCACCAAGGACGACCTGGAGATGTTCAAGGGCTATATGAAGATGGACAAGGACACGTGGTTAAAATAAAGGACAATGAATAAGCAACATCCCTTATACAAGGAAGACCTGGAACACATACTCCAGACGGACGGTCTCGATAGCCTCAGGGGCAAGACGTTTCTCCTGACTGGTGCCACAGGACTGATCGGCACCTGTCTCATCGATGCCCTGATGCACTATAACCAGCAGGGAGCCGACATCACCATCTATGCCCTGGGGCGCAGTCAGGAGAAAGCCGCCACACGCTTTGGCGAATATTTCGACGATACCCATTTCCATTTCGTCGAACAGGATGCCAGACAACCCCTCCCCGCCTCCCTCGTAACTGACTACATCATCCCACTGGCATCCAACACCCACCCACTGGCCTACTCACAATATCCCGTTGAGACCATCGAGATCAATGTGAAGGGGGCGGAGAACGCCTTACAGAAAGCCGTGGAGACTGGAGCCACCGTACTCTACCCCTCTACCGTTGAGGTGTATGGGAACGCCCGTGACGAGGCAGTCTTCACGGAAGACTATACTGGTCAACTGACCCTTGCTACCGCCCGTGCCTGCTATACGGAGTCCAAGCGGCTGAGTGAGGCCCTCTGCCAGTCGTATATCGCAGAGCGGGGTGCCAAGGTAAGGATGGTCAGACTGAGCCGCGTCTTCGGACCCACCATGCTGATGAGTGATACCAAAGCCTCCTCACAGTTTATCCAGAAGGCACTCGCTGGCGAGGATATCGTACTGAAGAGCAAGGGAGAACAACTGTTTTCCTATACCTACGTGGCAGATGCCGTCAGTGCGATGCTGCATGTGCTTATCCATGGCGACAACGGTGTGGCCTATAATATCTCCAACGAAGCCTGCGACGTGCGACTGAAAGACTTTGCCCGCCTCTGTGCCGAGTGGGCAGGACGGGAAGTGGTCTTCGACCTCCCCTCAGAGACAGAGCGGAAGGGCTTTTCCATCGCCACCCGTGCCATCCTCGACAATACCAGGCTGAAGGGCATTGGCTGGCTGCCTCGGTATAGTATGAAAGAGGCCCTTACACGTACATTAGATATATTAAAGGAGTCATGAACAATCCCTATCTGCAACAGTTCAAGGAGCAACAACTCCGGAAGTGCCAACTCAAACAACTCTCCATCCTCGAAGAGATAGACCGTATCTGTCAGAAACACCAGATAGACTATTGGCTTGACGGGGGTACCCTGTTAGGCGCCGTCCGTCATGGAGGCTTCATCCCCTGGGACGATGATATCGACATCGCCATGCGCCAGAAAGACCTGGACCGCTTCGTCAGCATCGCCCCCAAGGAACTGCGCGAAGGTCTCTTCCTGCAGACTCCCGAGATAGAACCACAGTCGAAGGAGCCCATCGTCAAGGTGCGCGACTTGAACTCCTTCTATGTGGAAGGAGCCGACAACTTTGCGGCTGACTACCAGAAAGGGCTCTATGTCGATATCTTCCCCATGGTCAACTACCCCACGCTACCCAGGATGTGGGTGAAGCGCATCACTCTGGGCATCTCCAAGAGTTACTCTATTCTGCACAAAGCCCACTACTACAGTCTGCGCGCCTTTGCCGAATTCTTCTGGTTTGGTGCGAAATACCTCTGGAACAGATGCCTGTGGAGCCTGCTCTGTGCCGTGCGACCCAAGAATGTCTATATCTCGAATATCCTCATCAACAACGGCTATGGCATCATGCACCGCCAGGACAATATCTTCCCCCTCGGTACCATTGAGTTTGAGGGTAAGACCTTCTCTGCCCCAGCCGATCCTGACGCCTACCTCTCCGACCTCTATCGTAACTACATGGAGATACCGCCGAAGGAAAAACAGAAGATCCACTCCGTGTTCATCATGCCCGAACTCGTATGAAGCATCCCGCCAAGACCGACATTGCCGTACTGCTGCTGTTCTTTACCCGCAGCGACACCTTCCGACAGGTGTTTGAGGCCGTGCGCCAGGCCCGTCCTTCCAAACTGCTGCTCTATCAGGACGGACCGCGCGGAGAGCGCGACCTGGCGGGCATCGAGGCCTGCCGTGAGATTGTCAGCGATGAACATATCGACTGGGAGTGCGAGGTGCATCGTCACTACCTGGACCATAACGAGGGCTGCGACCCCTCTGGCTTCCGCTCACACCACTGGGCCTTCTCCCTGGCCGATAAGGTCATCGTGCTGGAGGACGACGTGGTACCCTCGCAGTCGTTTTTCCCATTCTGCAAGGAGATGCTCGACCGCTATGAGCACGATGAGCGGGTATCGATGATAGCAGGTTTCAATATCGATGAGGTGTCGCCCGACTGCCAAGACAGTTATTTCTTCACTTCCGCCTTCTCCATCTGGGGCTGGGCCTCATGGCGGCGGGTGGCAAAGAGATGGGATCCCACGTATGGTTTCATGCATCATCCCGAGACACGCCGGCGCCTGGAACAGATTGCCAGGGAGCGCCATCTGCGCAGTGATATGATGCAGATGTTCAGCGACCACAGCCAGAGCGGGAAGGAATATTTCGAGACCATCTACTGGGCCGACATGCTGCTCCACGACTCCCTGGCTATCATGCCACAGAAGAACCAGATCAGCAATATCGGCCTGACGGGTGACTCCACCCATTTCTCCGCAGAACTGAAGACCACGCCCCATCGCATCCGCCGGATGTTTACCATGCTGCGCCACGAACTCGATTTCCCGCTCAGGCATCCTGCTGAAGTCACAGAGAACAAAGCCTACCTTAATCGTCTTTACAGGGCTAATGCCTGGAACCATCCCTGGATCAAGGTGATGAACTCTCTTGAAGAGTTATGGCTGAACCTGCGCTACGGCAACATCAGCCACATCAGACAATCCTTCTCCCGCCGCCTCCGCAAATGGTTGGGCACGGAGAAGCACCAGTAATCAAAAGTACTTGGTAATCTTCGCGTTGTCGAAGTTGTTCATCTCGTTGACCATGCGGACAGCGGAATCAATGAGGGGATAGGCACATAGGGCTCCTGTGCCCTCACCCAACCTGAGACCAAGGTTCAGCAATGGCTTGGCCTTGACGATATCAAGCATACGGCGATGGCCACTCTCGTCGCCGCAGTGAGTAAACACCATATAGCCTTGAGAGGCTGGGTACAAACGGACAGCGCATATAGCACAGGCCGTCATGATAAAACCATCGACTAACACGAGGACATGCTTTTCTGCTGCCCGCAGCATCGCCCCGATGGCGGCAATCATCTCGAAACCGCCGAAGTAGATGAGAGGAGACAGGAGAGAGGGGGACAAGTGGGAGTTATAACGATGAAGGGCCTGGGTGAGCACATCGCGCTTATGGCGGATACCCGGGGTGTCGAGACCAGCCCCAGCCCCAATACATTCGTCGAGGGGGATGTTGCCAAAAAGACTCATCCAGATACTGGAAGGAGAGGTGTTGCCGATGCCCATCTCGCCAATACTGAGCACGTTGCAGCCTACTTCGACACAGTTATCAACGAGTTCCGCTCCTATCTCTATCGCACGGTCGAACTCCGCCTCTGTCATGGCCGGCTCATAGAGGAAGTCCCTCGTGCCATGGGCTATCTTGCGGTCGATGATGCCCGGCACGTCGGAGAGGTCGTGATCGACGCCCACATCGACAATCTTCAGGTCGAAGCCATGCTGGCGACAGAACATATTCACGCCCCCGCCCCCCTTGGTGAAGTTGACCATCTGTTGCCAGGTGACATCACGTGGCGACACGCTGACTCCCTCGCGCTCGATACCATGGTCGGCTCCGAGAAGCAGATGGCTGGGATGCCTCAGACACGGACTGAGCGTCTGCTGCACAAGACAGACCTGCATCGCCAATTCTTCCAGTCGTCCTAAAGAACCCTTGGGCTTGTTCAGGTTGTCGATCTTCTCTTGAATCGCTGGGCGCAGCGACTCATCGATAGGTTGTATGTTGAATGTTCTCATGATTTCTTATCCTTTTATCTTCACAGGAATGCCTGATACCATCAGGACGACTTCCTCTGCCTGTCTGGCAATATACTGGTTCATCCACCCTTCGAGGTCTGTAAACTTCCGCTGCAGGGCATTCTCACTGACCCCACCGCTGCCAATCTCGTTGGTTACAAAGATGAAGGTGGCATCCTGGGCTGTGAAGCGGTCGAACTCGGCTTTGACGGTAGCGAGGATGGCATCGACGTCGGACTCATGCCCTGAAGTAGAGGCATCGAAGAAGAAATTCGTCAGCCAGAGGGTGACACAGTCGATGAGCACCACGCGCCCTGTGACGTCATGGCTACTCAGAAGGCGCTCCTCCTCTATGTTCGTCCACTGCGCCCCACGCCGTTCCTGGTGGCGGCGCACCCTGTCGCGGAACTCCTCGTCCCAGATATGGGCCGTAGCCAGATAGACAGGGTTGGGTGAGAGGCTCAAGGCCAACTGTTCTGCGTAACTGCTCTTGCCAGAGCGCTGTCCGCCTGTTATCAGTATGATCTTCCGTGTCATATCTCGATCTTTTCCATGCCACCATAGGGTACCAGATGGTCCCAAGCGTCAGCCTCGCTGAACAGGCCACCATAGATACCAGCACATATCAACACACCACCATGGGCAAAGACTGCCGCCCGCTGATAGTCCTTCTGTCGCAACTCGTCGAGGAAGGCCGCCACACGCTGATAGACCTGTGGAAAGCCCTCGCCACCTGGCGTCGGCAGGTGCATATAATCGTTGTACCACTCTTCCTTATAGGGATCGGTAATCTCTTCGTAGGACTGCATCTCCCACTCACCCATATACATCTCCTTCAGGCGGTTGTCGAGCCTCGGCTGCGGATAGCCACAATAGGCAGCGAGCCTTCGGGCACGGGTGAGGGGCGAGGCAAAGACTGCGTCAAAGGGCAGGTACTGGGCAAGATTCTGCTTCGTCACCTCCGCCTCCTGTTCAAAGGTGGCCGCCACGGGTACGTCGCTCTGTCCGTAACAAGTGCCCTTTGGCACATCCACACTCGTATGTCTGACTAATATCACTTCCATATTTCAATTCTTCAATCCTTCAATCCTTCAATTCTTCAATTCTTCAATCCTTCAATCCTTCAATCCTTCAATTCTTCCTTGCAATGACATAAATGATAACAGGTGCCCCGATAAGCGGTGTCACCGCATTCAGGGGAACCACCCCGCTCTCCCCTGGGAGAAAGCAGAGCAGGTTACAGAGAAGAGCCACAACAGCCCCACAGAGTAGCGTGGCAGGCAGCAACTGACGATGGTTGTCAGTTGTCAACAGCAATCGGGCGATATGCGGCACAGCCAGTCCGATGAAAGCCACAGGACCACAGAAGGCCGTCGTGATGGCGGTGAGCAGTCCCGTGATGATGAGCAGCCAGTTGCGCACATGCAGGATATTCACGCCAAGGTTCTCTGCGTATCGGTCACCGAGCATCAGGGCATTCAGCGGTTTGATGAGCAACAGGGCCCCCACCAGTCCGACCAGCGTGACCGTAGCAAACAAGGGCATGTTCGCCATCGACACCCCACCGAAGGAGCCCATGCCCCACACCATATACGACTTCACCCCCTCGTCGGTGGCGAAGAAATTAAGTAGCGAGATGGCAGAGTTGGAGATATAGCCAATCATGATGCCAATGATCAGCAGCATGACATTATTACGCACGAGTGTCGAGAAAAAGAAGATGACAGCCATCACTGCCATCGCCCCGACGAATGCCGCCAACAGCACGGCCGCAAAACCGCTGATACTGACAGACCCGACGGAAAGGCCACCTCCCAGGAAGAGCATGACAAGCGCCACGCCCAGTCCGGCACCGCTGTTAATGCCAAAGACACTCGGCCCGGCCAACGGGTTGCGGAAGGCGGTCTGCAGCATCAGTCCGCTAACTGCCAGGGCCGCCCCACAGAGCATGGCCGTGATAGCCTGTGGCAGACGCGACTGAAGGACGATATACTGCCATGACGGTTTCTCCGTCTCGTCGCCCAGAAGGATGCGCAGCACATCGCCCGCAGGAATCGATACTGATCCCAAAAGGAGGTTCAGGGCAAACAGTGCCACGATGACCCCACCCATTGCGATGCAGTATTGTACCCCTCTATTCATACAGGTTCATTGCCCTGAGGAAAGCCTCTTGCTGAGCGTTGGGATGTGTTATACGGCGAATAGAGTAATCCTTTGAATCTATATATAGTCCGGCATCGTGCAGATAACTGTCATAGTCTATCTCGGCAGTGGTATCCACGAAGCGTCGTATCTCCGTCATTGGCTGCCCGGCGACCTCCTCGGCCACAGCCCAGAACTCTTCCTCAGTAAAACCACGGTGCAACTCCTTATAGTAGCGGTTATAGAGCAGCCTCATCACGTCGTCGAGCGAATGGCGCTGCCCTGTCTTGCGACGGATATCAATATCGAAGAGTAGTCCTATGATTGACCCTTTGAAATAGTAACTGATACGCACGTCACGAAAGTTATCATCATCGTTCATAGAGTCCAGCCAGATATCATAACTGCTCTGTCGAAGACTCATGTGTCGCTGTCCTTCGTAGGGTGCATAAAGTTGAAAATAGGTGGAAAGTTCTTCCAGTGACTCGTCGGGTGTGACAATGCCCGCATTCCGCAATAGGCGGGACTCATAGTAACACGTCAGTCCCTCACTTACCCATAGCATGGGGGTGAGGGCCTCTTTGTTGTAATCAATGGGCCACAACTCTGCTGGGCGAATACACTTTACATTATAAAGATGGAAATACTCGTGGACTATGAAGCCAAGGAACTTCACATGCATTTTTCGGGAAGCGAAGCGATAGGTGCCGTCTGTATAACAGACTTGCGAATTAAAATGCTCTAATCCTTCTAATCTGCCATCTTCAGCAGTCATGTGTATCAGGCTGTAATTGTCATAGGGTACATCACCCATCATTCGCGTTGCAGCACTGACAATCTGGCGGAAATCCCTTTCCAGACCTATCTTTTCCACCCCCTCTGGTGTCTCCAGGGCAAACTCGTAAGCGTGGCCCTCATGGTCGAACTGACTGACGTAGTGGTTACCCAACAGCAGGGGAGAGTCATAAAGCACATCAAAGTCTGGGACCGTAAATGTCTTGTCATCTCCAGTATGCGGCTTCATGCCTGTTGAGATGTGCTGCCAGTTGGAGGGCATGTCAAAAGAGACAGTGACTGGATGCGCGATCTCGCCATCGACATACATGAATACCCCAGCAGGGGCGATAAACGCGAGGTCGCGCTCCACACGGCTCAATGCCACGTCACGGTGCTTGGCATATATACGATAGGTCACCTGTAGTTGGCGATGCCCATTCAGGGTGATGCGCCAACGGTTCATGCCGTCCTTTCGCCATGTCAGCGCCTGTCCTTGGGCATCCTTAGCATCGAAATCACAGAGATGCTTGGGAAAGTTTAGGATTTCATAGTATCCTGGTGTCAAAACTGGCATGTTCAGCACCAGTTCATCACTTGCATTCTCTTCTTGAGCCGTATAGTCGAGTCTGACATTCAGGTAGTGTCCTACCGTGTCGAGCCCGACAGTGTAACGCATCTCATAATTTATCTGCGCCTGTGTACCCAACACGAATAGTGGTATGAGGAGCAGCAATCCAATTCTTTTTCTCATTATCATTAACCTTATTCTTAGTTAGAGCGATGCAAAGATATATCTTTTTTTTATTTCTCCCAAGGATTCTTTTCAAAAGTGTTGTAAAATAAGATTTTTTTCCGTAACTTTGCAACCCATCTGAAGAATTATAACTAAAAACAAAATAAGGATGAAAAAGAATGTATTAGTAATTGCAATGGCCTGTTTCGCGCTTGCGGCACAGGCTCAGAAGCCAGCCATCCCCCGTGATGCGGCATTGGAGGCAAAGATTGAGAAAACCCTCTCGAAGATGACCCTCGACGAGAAGATCGGACAGATGCTCGAACTGAACCTCGACGTGATGGGCAAGATGCAGGTCGAGAATGCCAAGGTTGATCGCGAGAAGGTACGCTCCGTGATGCAGCAGTATGGTGCTCCCGATGCCGACCTGGAGAAGATGATGAAGATGACCGATGCTGAGATCATCGACAAACTCGGCAATTATCCCGTGGATATCTATCAGGGAGATACGAAGCGCGTGTGGAAACTCAATGAGACGATGCTCGACACCCTGATCTCCAAGTGGAAGGTTGGCTCCATCCTCAATGCCCCTGGCACCCGCGCCGCCACCGTCGATCAGTGGCAGCAGTGGATCCAACTCATCCAGAAGAAGTCGATGAAGTATATCGGCATCCCCGACATCTATGGCCTCGACCATAACCACGGCGTGACCTACACGCAGGGCGGCACCCTCTTCCCCCAGCCCATCAACCTCGGCGCATCGTTCAATACCGAACTGGCCCGCCGCGGTGCGGAGATCACCGCCTACGAGAGTCGTGCAGCCAACTGTCCGTGGGTGTATAACCCGGTGGTCGATCTCAGCCGCGACCCCCGCTGGCCCCGCGTCTATGAGAGTTTCGGTGAGGATGCCATCGTAAACAGTAAGATGGTGGTCGCCGAGATCAAGGGCTATCAGGGCGATGACAACAACCATATCGACCGCTACCACGTGGGTACCAGCACCAAGCACTATTTTGCCTACGGTGCTCCCTGGACAGGCAAGGACCGTACCCCCGCCTATCTGGCACCACAGATCATCCGCGAGAAATACTTTGAACCCTTCAGACAGGCTGCCCTGGCCGGTACACTGACGATGATGGTCAACTCCGCCTCCGTCAACGGCGTGCCCCTTCATGCCAGTTATGAATACCTGACGAAGTGGCTGAAGGAGGACCTCCAGTGGGACGGCTTCCTCGTGACCGACTGGGCCGACATCAACAACCTCTTCTCGCGCGAGAAGGTTGCCAAGGATAAGAAAGACGCTATCCGCATCGCCATCAATGCCGGTATCGACATGTCGATGGATCCCTACAGCGTGGAGTTCTGTATTCTGCTGAAGGAACTGGTCAATGAAGGCAAGGTCTCCATGGAGCGCATTGACGACGCCGTGCGCCGTATCCTCCGTGCGAAGTACCGCCTCGGTCTCTTCGACGAGCCCAACACGGGTGGCAAGGGGTACGAGAAATTCGGCTGCGACGAGTTCGCACAGGCCGCCCTCCAGGCCGCCGAAGAGTCAATCGTCCTCCTCAAGAACGAAGACAGCATCCTGCCCCTGCTTCGGGGTTCGAAGATCCTCCTCACCGGCCCCAATGCCAACCAGATGCGCTGTCTGCACGGTGGCTGGAGTTACACCTGGCAAGGTGCAAAGGCCGAAGACCTCTCCGAGAAATACAACACCATTTACGAGGCCCTCTGCCAGAAGTACGGCAAGGAGAACATCATCCTCGAACAAGGCGTGACCTATAACGAAAACGGTGCCTACTATGATGAGAACGCACCTGAGATCGACAAGGCCGTCGCCGCTGCCGCCCAGGCCGACGTCATCATCGCCGCCATCGGCGAGAACTCCTACACCGAGACCCCAGGCAACCTCACCGACCTCTGGCTCTCCGAGAACCAGCGCAACCTCGTGAAAGAACTGGCCAAGACGGGCAAGCCTATCATCCTGGTTCTGAATGAAGGCCGTCCGCGCCTCATCGCCGACATCGAACCCTTGGCTAAGGCCGTGGTAAACATCCTGATTCCTGGCAACTATGGTGGCGATGCCCTCGCCAACCTGCTTGCCGGCGATGCCAACTTCTCTGCCAAGATGCCCTACACCTATCCCCGTGAGATCAACTCACTCAACACCTACGACTATAAGGTCAGTGAGGAGGTTGGCACGATGGCTGGGGCCTACAACTACGATGCCAAGGTTTCACTCCAGTGGCCCTTCGGCTATGGCCTCAGTTACACCACCTTCGAGTACAGCAACCTTCGGGTGGATAAGGCCACCTTCACTGCCGACGATGTGCTGACCGTCACCGTCGATGTGAAGAATACGGGCAACAAGGCAGGCAAGGAGGCCGTGCTGCTCTACTCCAGTGATCTCGTTGCCAGCATCGTGCCCGACAACCGTCGCCTGCGCGACTTCACGAAGATCGACCTTCAGCCGGGAGAGACGAAGACTGTCACCTTCTCGCTACCCGCCAAGAACCTCGCCTTCGTAGGTGCCGACTGCAAGTGGACCCTCGAGGAGGGCGACTTCATCCTGAAGGTGGGCAACCAGACTGTTCCCATCACCTGCGAACGCACCAAGGTATGGGATGAGCCCAATATCTAGTTTGATGACACCATCATCATGAGTGACATGAAATGGACTGTACTGGTAGATAATCGCACGAACAACCCAACTTTGCAGACAGAGCATGGGCTGTCAATATTCTTGGAAACGGAGCGTTACCGCATCTTACTTGATACGGGAGCCAGTGACATATTTATACGTAACGCAGAGCGACTGGGAATCGACCTCAGCACCGTGGACTATGTGTTTATCTCCCACGGACACAGCGACCATGCCGGAGGCTTAAAGCATTTCATTGTCATCAACAAGAAGGCGAAAATCATTGTCTCGCCAGATGCCCTTAGCGGGAAATTCTTTTCCAAGCGACGTTGTCTGCACAGCATCACCACAGCAGGGCCAGAGATACCTTCAGAAAGGCTGCTGCCCATAGAGCAAAGCGGATGGATAGCCGACGACCTGTATGTCATTGCCCGCATCCCACAGGTGCATCCGATGCCGAAGGGCAATCAGTACCTCTTCGCTCAAAATGCTGATGGAACATATATCCCCGACGATTTCCGTCATGAACTGGCCCTATATACCGACGGCTTGCTGTTTACAGGCTGTGCTCACAGCGGACTGGAAAACATTCTCGCCGCCACACCCTTACCCGTGAATGAAGTCGTGGGAGGCTTCCATCTGCTCGACGGCCATGAGTCGGAGGATGAACTTAGGGAACTCGCCTACAGGCTGACAGACTCTTACCCTCAGACGCACTTCCATACCAGCCACTGCACGGGTGATGCCGTGTTTGTGACGTTGAAGAATGTCATGGGTGAACGGCTTCAAGCCTTCTCCTGCGGAACGTTTTCGTTCAGCCAAATGAACAGGAGTGCTACGGCCTCTTCCTTCCACTTGTCGGCCAGTTTGTTCCAACCGTTCAGACGGTCGTAGGCCGAGAAGGCGAAATGTTGCTTACTGTTACCCCGTATAAAGACGGAAGCAACCCTGGCGACTGAGTTTCAGATTCTCACTACTCATAAATGTCTATTTAATCGTTTGCGATGCAAACGATAGGAATTATTCTTGAAAGTTGTTCAAACAAAGCAAAATATTTAATGTCTTTTAATAAATAGTCGCTCGCGATTATTACGCGGTGGATAAGCCAAACACACATCATTATACCTGTCGTGAATCATAAAGTATCATAATAATTGGTATCGTTATTGCGCTTAGTCGTAGTTTATCCGTATCTTTGCGTATTGATCATACAATATGAAGATTAAAACGAACTAAATATTAAACCGTTCCTATGACAATAAAAGAGATGATAGACCGGGCTGGTTACTACTTCAACCTGATGCCCGACAAGGAAGACGAGCGCGAGATTGTCGAACAGATCAGTAGTGGTGTGAGTTTTCGCGGGGCCCAGTTGTGGGTGCTTATCTTTGCCATCTTCATCGCCTCACTGGGGCTGAATGTCAATTCCACGGCGGTCATCATCGGTGCCATGCTCATCTCACCGCTCATGGGTCCCATCATCGGTATGGGACTGGCCGTGGGAACCAACGACCTCGACCTGCTGAGACGGGCAGCCAAGAACTTCGGCGTGGCCACGCTCATCAGTGTGCTGACGGCCACCCTCTACTTCCTGATTACCCCTCTGAGCGATGCACAGTCGGAACTGCTGGCCCGTACGTCGCCCACGCTCTACGACGTGCTCATCGCCTTCTGTGGCGGTGCGGCAGGCATCATCGCCCTCTGCACGCGGGGAAAGGGCAATGTCATCCCCGGTGTAGCCATTGCCACAGCCCTGATGCCCCCACTCTGCACGGCGGGCTTCGGACTGGCCACGGGCCATCTGTTCTACTTCCTCGGAGCGTTCTACCTGTTCTTCATCAATACCGTGTTCATTGCCCTGGCCACCTATTGCGGTGTGCGACTGCTGCACTTCCACCGCCATGAGTTCCAGTCGCCCGAGAAGGCGCGGAAGGCGCATCACTACCTCATGGCTATCATCGTCGTGACCATGCTGCCTGCTACCTATATGACGATTCGCATCGTGCATCAGCACATCTTCGACAACAACATCAGGCGGTTCATCAAGACAGAACTCAGTCAGCGCGGTACGCAGATCATCTCTAACGACATCGACAAAGACAGCCTGAAACTGCGCATCGTTGCCGTGGGCCGCGAGATTACAGAGTCCAAACGCATCGGAGCAGAACACCGCATGGCGCAATACGGCATGAGCGGCTATAGGCTGAACATCATCCAGGGCACTCAGAGCGACAGCCTGCTGATGCTCAACAACGAGTTGAGCCATCTCAGCACCAGCCGCGAGCACGACCATCAGCAACTGGTACATCTCACCGCCGAGAATACGTCGCTGACTCAGCAACTTGCAGAATACAAACGACTTGAACTGCTCTCTGAAGAGATACGTCAGGAGATGGGCACACTCTTTCCGCAGGTCAGCCATTTCAGTCTGTCGCAAGTAAAGGAGGTCAGCCGCGATACGACAGCCTCATGCTCATACGTGGCTGCAATCATTCAGGCTACGGACAGCAGACACCTCGCGCAAATAGATATACATAAACTGCACGACTGGCTACAGACTCGGGTCAAGGCCGACAGCCTGGTGGTTATCCATAAATAGGCGAGAGGAGAGTTCATGCGAGCATGACTCTCCTCTCGCTCAATCGCCTACTTGATGCTCCGCATCGAATGAACTCACGCTCGGCAGAGTTTAAGCAGGCTTAACTCTGCTCTCGCTTACTCGTTCATTTCCAGGGATTCTCGAAGGCGACGGGACCGTTCTCGAGTTTCTGGCACACAATCTCCATCTCCTCGAAGTGCTCCTGACCGTCTTCCCACATCTCCTTGTAGTGGATGCAGTAGCAGCCTGTGCCCTTCAACTGCTTCATCGTGTTGCCATCCACCGTGTTGTAGAACGTGCAGGTGAAGTCGCGAGGATCATTCGGAGCCAGCATCCACTGCAGCATCTGGCTATTGCCATCGTTCATTGCCTTCACGCGGATCGTGATGCGACCACCACGGGGAATACCTGCGATCTGACCTTCACGGTCGGTTGCCTGATCAAACTTGTAGTCAACCATCATCACCTCACGAGCCTCAAAATCCTTAACCTCAAGCGTTACCGGTGTTACATTCTCTGCCATATCTTGTTTCCTTTCTTTCTTTAATTATTAACTATGAACTATGAATTGATTTACGCCCACTCGTTCTCGAACTTCACGCTTCCGATGGCGATTTCCTTGCAAGAGATGGTGATCTCCTCGAAGTGACCAGCCTTGTCTTCCCACTTCTCCTCGAAGTTCACGCAGTAGCCGCCCTTGAACTCGATGGCCTTCATGGCCTTGCCCGTCTTAGTCTCCAAGAACTCAATCTTACCGTCTTTGCCGAGGTTGCGCTCTGTCATCCATGCCAGCAGGTCGGGGGTACCATCGTTCAGGGCCTTCACGCGGACCTGGATCTTGCCGCCGCGGGGGATACCTGCCATCTGTCCTTCTACATCAGTTGCCTGATCAAACTCATAGGTTACCATCATCACTTCACGATCCTTGTAACCGTCAATCTTCATTGAAACTGGAGTCTTTGCCATAATCTTTTCCTTTCTTTAATTTTTTTATTGTTATTACTTTTTTTGTTTAATTGTTTAACTGGTGCAAAGGTACGACGGAAAATGGCTCGTTCCAAACTTTTTTCTCTTTTTTGCTCCGAGTTGTAGCGACAGGCAGACGAACTTGCGACAGACGCGGCTCAGTGACCCAGAATTCGTCGCAAAGACATGAAAATCAGCATCATATTATATAGTTGTCTTAAGCCAAAAACAAGTGTCCCACCTGTCCCATCTGTCCAAGAAGGATAGTTCCCACCAGGGACAGATGGGACAGGTGGGACACATAAAAAGTGGGTATGGCAACTATATATGCGCGGGCGTATGTGCGCACATGTAGAGATTTTGTCAGGTGAACGGGCAGGTGTGGCATAGAAAGAGTCTTTTCCTGAACAGGAAGGCTCTTTTCTGAATTCCCAAGGCCTGGGAACAAAATGAGAAGGCACTTTACGGAACTGAGGAGGCTCCTCACGTTCGTAAAGAGGCTCCTCTCTGGAGAAAAGTGCCTCCTCTCCCCTTGATCGACCTAGTATAGTTGTCTTATCCAGAAAAAATGTGTCCCACCTACCGCGCCCGCGCGCGAAAGGCATTCTCTTTATAAGAACACAGGAGGGATAGTCCTTTACGTGTTATCCTCACCCTTCGGTTGGATGAAGCCGATGGGGCGGCGGGGCTTGTGGTCGGCAGGCTTGGCCTGCAACTCAGCCAGGGCAGTGCTGATGGCATCGAGTTGCATGCGCGTGCTCTCGTTGATATCATTCTGGTCATGCAGTATGTCATCAATATCGAGTTTCAGTTCTTCGAAGTCTTTGCGGAGTTGGGCTATGTCTTCGGATGTATTGGGCATGGGTAAAGAATTGGCTAATCTGCGGAATTCAACAAAAGCACGAATAATGCCAATATTCACTTGGATGGCCAAAGGTGAACGCAAGACGCTACTAAGCATTGCAACACCTTGTTCTGTAAAAGCATAGGGCATTCGTCTTGCACCACCCCAATTGTCAATAAATCTTGAAGTCACAATTTGTGACCTCAAGTTTAAATCTCCTGATTCTTCAGCATTATTTGCAGTTACACTTTGTAACCTTAAGTTGACATTTGTAAATATTTCATACTCTCCTCTAGTGAGTTGAAACATGAAATCCTCCGGGAAGCGCTCGATATTACGCTTAACAGCCTGATTTAACACTTTGGTTTCTACACCATACATAGAGGCTAAGTCACGATCAAGCATCACACGCTGGCCGCGGATGACGTAAATCAAGTCTTGGATATTCTGCAATTCGTCCATAGTAAATATGATTTAATGTTAATAATGTTATTTGCCTGCAAAAATATGAAGAAATCCCGAAACTACCAAATAATTCCTGGAAAATCTTTTTGCATGACAGTCGCGGGGACGAGTGACTGGGTACGGGATAATAATTATGAAGAAGTGTTTATGCCCTTTGTATCGTACGACGAGTTTGGCACCGTGAGAGGTGTGTAGGTGTCTTATTGGTTGATAGCCTCCAGGCCCTTCTTTACCATCGCACTGCTCTCGTTGAACACGGAGAAATACTCGCTCATGTCCCAGAGGTCGCGGGCGATGAGCGCCTTGAGTTGCACCCTGAGGTAAGGGATGGTCTTCTCTTTCTCAGCATCATCACGCGGCTTGACTCCCTGCTTCTCACCCTCGGCCACGATGGTATCGACGAGATGCTGCGGCACCTCGTAGTTAGCCTTGAAGTCAGCGAAGTCAGTCCAACGGTCCTGCAACTCCCTGCGATGGTTATCGACATAGCGCAGGTTTTGCTGGATAATGATGCTCTTGGCGGCCAACTCGCGATGGTACTTGGTGTAGATCGTTGTGTCGAGGGGTACGAACTCATCAGGCATGATGCCCCCGCCGCCATAGACCGTACGATGCTCACGGAGCGTCTCATATTTCAGGGAATCGGCAAAGTGGACACTGTCGGCATTCGTCAGTTCACCACTCTTCAGGCGGTTCAGCATATCCATGGCGTAATCCTTATTGTCACCCTTCTTATAAGGCTTCTGGATGCAGCGGCCAGAGGGTGTGTAGTAATGGGCGATGGTAAGGCGTATCATCGAGCCGTCGGGCAGGTCGATAGGTCGCTGCACAAGTCCTTTGCCGAAGGTGCGCCGCCCCACGACAATACCACGGTCGTGATCCTGAATGGCGCCAGTGACGATTTCTGCGGCAGAAGCCGTATAGCCATCCACCAGTACGACGACCTTGCCTTTGGTGAAGATGCCATCACCGTCGGCCGTATATTCCGTGCGGGGCACTCTCCTACCCTCCGTATAGACGATGAGGTCGCCTTTCCCAAGAAACTCATTGGCGATATCCACCGCAGCCTTCAGATAGCCTCCGCCGTTCTCCTGCAGGTCGAGGATCAGGTGCTCCATACCCTGGCTGTGCAACTTTTCCATACTCTCAAGAAACTCCTGATGGGTGTTGGCCCCGAAGTTGCCGATGCGGATATAGCCGATGCCCGGGCGGATCATATAGGTGGCGTCGATAGACTTTACGGGAATCTTCGCACGGGTGATGGTGAACTTCAGCAGGTCCTTGATGCCCTGCCGCACGATGCCGAGGTGCACCTTCGTACCCTTCGGACCACGCAGGCGCTTCATGATCTCCTCCTTCGACATCTTGACACCAGCAATGGCCGTGTCGTTGACGGATACGATACGGTCGCCGGCGATGATGCCAGCCTTCTCAGAAGGACCGTTGGTGACTGGCTGGATGACGAGCAGCGTGTCCTCGATCATATTGAACTGCACGCCGATGCCCTCAAAATTGCCGTTGAGGGGCTCGTTGCTCTCCTTCACCTCCTTGGGTGTCATATAACTGGAGTGAGGATCAAGTTTGTCGAGCATTCCCCGGATGGCATCCTCGGCAAGTTTCTTCTCATCGACACTATCCACATAGAGGTTGGTGATGGCCATTTCGGCAAACTGGAGTTTGCGCAATGGAGACTCGTCACCACCGTTGAGGCGGTACTGGGCAGATATATTCTGAACACAGAGGCACAGAGAGACAAGCAAAAAAATCCTATTCATATACATCTTCTTCAGGGCGGTCTTCCTCGACCACAAGGTTATCAATGATGAAGTTCTGGCGCTCCATAGTGTTCTTGCCCATGTAATATTCCAGGAGTTTCTGCACCTGGTCGTTCTTATGGAGAGTAACCTGCTCCAGACGGATATCAGGACCTATGAATCCAGCAAACTCGTCGGGGGAGATCTCACCAAGACCCTTAAAGCGGGTAATCTCCGGATCAGGACCCAGTTCGCCGATTGCCGTGAGTCGTTCCTCCTCACTATAGCAATAGCGCGTGATGAAATCACCTTTCTTGTCCGACTTCGCATCAGCCTCGGCAATCACCTTCTTGTTCTTGATCTTCGTACGACGGTTGCGCACACGGAACAGTGGTGTCTGCAGCACATAGACATGCCCTTTCTTGATCAGTTCCGGGAAGAACTGCAGGAAGAAGGTAATAATGAGCAGGCGTATGTGCATGCCATCGACATCGGCATCCGTGGCCACGATGACCTTATTATACCTGAGGGTGTCGAGGCCTTCCTCGATGTCGAGGGCCGCTTGCAGGAGGTTGAACTCCTCATTCTCATAGACCACCTTCTTGGTCAGTCCGAACGAGTTGAGGGGCTTTCCGCGCAGGGAGAAGACGGCCTGCGTGTTCACGTCGCGGCTCTTCGTAATACTTCCACTGGCAGAGTCACCCTCAGTGATGAAGATACAGGACTCCTCCTTACGGTCGTTCTTGGCATCACTGAAGTGGATGCGGCAGTCGCGGAGTTTGCGGTTGTGGAGGTTGGCCTTCTTGGCGCGCTCACGCGCCAGTTTGGTGACACCCGCCATGGCCTTGCGCTCGCGCTCGCTCTCCTTCACCTTGTTCTCTATGGCCTCAGCCACGTCGCCGTGGATATGCAGGTAGTTATCGACCTGCTGCTTGATGAAGTCGCCCACGTACTTATTGATGGTGTCGCCGTCAGGAGCCATCAGCGTGGAGCCGAGTTTGATCTTTGTCTGGCTCTCGAAGACAGGTTCCTCGACGTTGATGGCAATGGCCGCTACGATACCCGTGCGGATGTCGCCATACTCATATTTCCCGAAGAAGTCGCGGATGGTACGGGCAATGTGCTCCTTGAAGGCACTCTGATGGGTACCGCCCTGGGTGGTATGCTGTCCGTTGACGAAGGAATAGTATTCCTCGCCATACTGGTTGGCATGGGTAAAGGCGATCTCGATATCCTCGCCCTGGAGATGGATGATGGGATAGAGAGCCTCGTTGGTCATGCGGTCCTTGAGGAGATCCTCCAGTCCGTGGCGGGAGAGGATACGGCGGCCGTTATACATGATGGCCAGGCCGGTATTCAGATAAGTATAGTTGCGGAGCATGTTCTCCACGATATCGTCATGGAAACGGTAGCCCTTGAAGAGTTTGTCGTCGGCATCGGGTTCAAAGTAGATATACGTGCCGTTCTCATCCTGCGTGTCCTCCGTGACGTCGCTGGTCATCTCACCTCGCTCGAAGGTGGCCTTGCGCACTTTCCCGTCGCGGTAACTGCGCACCTCAAAGTGAGCGCTCAGGGCATTGACGGCCTTCACACCGACACCGTTCAGGCCAACGGACTTCTTGAAGGCCTTGGAGTCGTACTTGCCACCCGTGTTGAGTACGGAGACGGCCTCGATCATCTTCCCCTGCGGGATGCCGCGGCCATAGTCACGCACAGAGACGCGCAGGTTGTCCTCGATAGTTACCTCGAGGCGGTCGCCCGCATGCATCTTAAACTCGTCGATGGAGTTATCAATGACTTCCTTCAGAAGCACGTAGATACCATCTTCTGGCAGGGAACCGTCGCCAAGGCGCCCGATATACATGCCTGGACGGGTCCGCACGTGCTCCATGTCTGACAGGTGACGGATATTCTCTTCGTCGTACTGTACTTGGTCATTAGGTTGTCCGATGATGTTATTATCTTCTGTCATAGGTTCTTTTTATAGCATCTTCTACGTTTATGTTGTTCGTTGTCAAAAAGTTGCCACTGGTGCTGCACGTTGACATTGGTCTCCATGTGTACATGGCTCTCGCCCCATTTGAAGCCATACTTCTGATAGATTGGTATCAGATGGTAGAATAGCAGGGAGTTGGCTCCCTTGGAGCGGTACTCGGGCAGCACGCCGATGAGGAGCATATCGACGATATCCGTCTTGTGGAACTTCAGGGCGCGGATGATATGCCACCACCCAAAGGGCAGCAACCGCCCTTTGCGACACTTCTGCAGGGCCTTCGTCAGCGACGGTATGGTAATGCCCACCCCGACCACGTCATGGTTGGGGGTGTTCCAGTCTTCAATCACGCAGATCATGTCCATGGAGAAGAACTTGAAATACTCATGCACGTATGAGTCGATCTGGCGCTGCGTCATCTGAGAGTAGCCATACAGGTTGCCGAAGGTCTTATTGACCACTTCGAGCACCTTTTGTCCATACTGCTCAGGCCCAAACACCTGACTGCGCTTCAACTGGGGACAGTGAAGGTTGTAGCGCTTCTCCACCATCTCGGCTATCTTCCTGAGTTTCTCAGGCATCCCCTCCTTAGGTACGAAGACCTTATATTCGACATAGTCGTTGTCCTTCTCGTAACCCTCCATCTGCTCCATCAGCCTGGGGTAGTAGTCGTAGTTATAGATGGTGGCCATCGTGCCCAGTTCTTCAAAGCCACTGATGAGCATACCTTCAGGATCCATGTCCGTAAAGCCAAGGGGCCCGATGACCTCCTTCATGCCTTTCTGACGGCCATAGTCCTCCACGGCAGCGAGCAAGGCCCGCAATACTTCCGCATCATCAATCAGATCAAGCCACCCGAAGCGCACGGCAGGGCGCTGCCACTGGTCGTTATAACGATGGTTCACGATGGCTGCCACACGCCCAACGAGACGGTCGTCCTTATAGGCCAGAAAATACTCTGCCTCGCAAAACTCGAAGGCAGGATTCTTGTCTTTGCTCAGGGTATTTATCTCATCACTATATAGATTGGGGGCATCATAAGGATTCCCCTCATACAAGTCATAATGAAAATCTATGAAAGCATCAAGACCTTTTCTGTCTGTAACTCGCCTGATTTCAACTGCCATATATGATATCACTAATAAATCGTTGCAAAGTTAAGGAAAAAGAGGCAAACCACAAAATTATTAAGAAATTTTACGGCAAACAAACAGGCGATACCCGTGGTTTTCCACCATTGTGGCAAAGATATATACATCACCTCCATCCTTCAACTTCAACCGTTTCCGGAGTTCTGCCACGGTCATGGGAAAGTTGCGCACGGCAATGTTTGCACGACTGACTCCTGCCAGGGCCTCCTTCAACTCATGCCTATTCATGGAGGTGACCTGACCGATGATGAAACGGCGTCCAGGGAAATCAGGGATTTCTGCTTCTGAGACAAAGAGATGGCTGTTCTTCTCCAACTGGCAACAGTCATACTCCCTGGCCACCGAGTCGAAACAACCGGCCTTCATGATAGAGGCATTGGGCTCGTAAAGGAAATGAAAGTCGGAAAGTGAGGAATGGGCGGTGGACAGTGGAGGGTGAGGAGCGGAGGATGAAGGATGAAGGGCATTAAACTCCATGCGCTCCTGGCTGCCGTCGGGATGGAGATTCACACAGACCACCCGAGGTCCATCAACGTTCGTTTCCAGGTCTTCACCTCCCAGTTCAATGAGTAGTTCCTTGCACTCATTATCCACAGAAACAATATGCACGCTCGTGACGTCACTCCTCAGGTCATCGACGGCCTTGCGCCAGTCGAGCATGGGAGAGAGTTTGAGCAGTACCCTGTCTGCCTTCACCAGCATCTCACCGATGATTTCCAGCACGTTTGGCGTACAGTCTGCGATACCGTAGGTACGGCTACCATGGGCATCCCTCCGAGCAGGGTCGATAAACAAAAGGTCAGCATGTTCCATCGAATGGAGGAATGCCACACCATCACCACAGACAGTCTGAACGTGCGTCAGTCCCAGTCTCTGGAAATTCGCTGAGGAGATAGCGGAAAGCCGTTCCTGCTGTTCCACACAGACGGCCTTGGAGAACTGTTCAGAGATAAAGGCCGCATCGACGCCAAACCCTGCCGTCAGATCGACGAAAAGGCGCCCTCGCCCACAGATCTCAGCCTTGTATCTCGCTGTTGCCTCGCTCGAACACTGTTCCATAGAGAGACGGGAAGGATAGAGGATATCGTCCACGGCCGCCCATGATGGAATCTTGGTACGTGCCTTCTGCCTGCCCGCTATCTGTTCCAGGGCAAAAGAAATATCCACCCCAGACTCCTTTCCTGTCTGAAGGGCCAACTGGCGGACATCCGCATCCTGATGCCGACGGATAAAATCGCGTGTAGCCTCGTTGATCATCCTACTTCACAAACTCTATGCGCGTCGCACTCTGTCCCACACTCAGATGCACTCTGCACCCTTCCACCATGGGGAAGTTATATCGGCTGTGATGCCCTACTGGGAAATCATAGCACACCGGGATATGGTAGTGCTGCAGATACTCATGAAGCATCTCGTACATATCGGCAAAGCCATTCTCCGGGGATTTGTATTTTGAGAAATGCCCTACGATCATCCCTTTTAACTTGGGAAGGATGCCACGAATCTCCAGCAAGTGGAGCATACGATCCACCTTTGACATCGACTCGTTCGTGTCTTCCATAAAAAGGATCAGTCCATCATCTACCCGATTCAGGAAATCATAGTCGGAGCCAGCCAGACCGCAAAAGACGGATAGGTTTCCACCAACCAATATACCTGAGGCCTCTCCCTGTTGGTTGAGCGGATGGGCAGGAACCTGATAGACAGGCAACTGTCCTTGGAGGATGCGCTGCATGATGGCGTTTACGGAGTCGCGCTCCCCTCTGGCAGCGATACCGTCGCACATTGATCCGTGAATACTCATCACCCCTGCTGCGACCTCAGCACTATGAAGTGCCGTCACATCACTGAACCCGATGACCCACTTGGGATGGTTTGCAAATTCCTGCAGGGGAATACGCTGCAGCACTTGCACGGCACCATCGCCGCCACGGGAGGATATGACGGCCTTGACCGTGGAATCCTGTAATGCCCAGAGCATGTCAGCAGCCCGTTCATCGGCTGTCCCTGCAAAGCCATGATACTCCTTAAGAGCATGGGGAGCAACGATGGGAACGTATCCCCACTCACGAAGGGCCATGCAGCCTTTGGCTACCGTCATACTGTCAGGTGCACTTGACGGGGAAACGACAGCAATCGTATCTCCCGCCTTCAGAACCTGTGGCATCACCACTTGGCACTGACCCCTAAGAGCCAGTGCCATGATGATGTATAGTAACAACGGTCTTTTCATGATCAGCAAGTGTGATCATAATTCTGCAAAGGCGACTGCCTCGGCTTCTGCAATAATATCCTCGCGGGATTTCTCCTTATGGGAGATATCAGAGAGATTATAATCGACTAAGTCGCTGCGCTTTGCCAGGAAATCATCCTGAGACTCAGGATGATTCTTCACAACTACAGGTTCTGCCTGCTCTGCGCTATCCTGATGCTCATGCTCGATGATGAAGTCTTGATTCTGCTCTGTATCAGGTACGGCCATGGCAGGTTCCTCTTCCATTTTCGTACGATTTGTCTTGGCAGTAAAGACAGCCTCAACAAACTGGGGTTCGCGCTTCAGGCGCTGTAGCGTATCTTTCGAGGCCTGCTGCTGGGCTTCCTTTTTGGAATAACCCGTGCCTTTTTCCCCTTCGATACCCTCAAGCGTCACACGGAAACTGAAAACAGGATTCCCGTTATCATCGGTCTTCTGTTTCAGCATCTTGAACTCCATGCGAACGCGATTCTTCTGCGACCATTCCAACAACTTCGACTTGAAGTTTACCTCTTTGAAGGCCACTTTGTCGATGTTGATATATTTACCAAGTATCTGTTTCTCAAAAAAGTCCAGACAGGCATCATAGCCACGGTCGAGATAGATGGCACCTACGAGTGCCTCGAAGGCATTACCCTCTACATAACTGTTGTGAGAGGTGGAATGCCCTGCGGAGACGAGCAGGTTGCCAAGTCCCATCTCATTGGCAAGTTTGCCTAATGTGTCGCGTGATACCAGTTTTGATCGCGTATTTGTAAGGAAGCCTTCTCTCTTCCCTTCATAATGACGATATACGATATAGCCTACCGCAGCATCGAGTATGGCATCTCCGAGGAATTCCAAGCGCTCATTGTTCAGGGGCTTGCCCTTGTCGTTGCGCTTACGGATGCTCTTGTGCATCAGCGCCTGCTTGTAATACTCGATGTTGCGGGGATAAAATCCCAATATCGCGTAAAGAGAAGAAAAAAGCTCCTTCTCCTTGCGGAAAGGGAGCCTTATTCTGTCAATAATGTCGTTAACCTTCATACTTCTTGAATACGACACAGGCATTATGGCCACCGAAGCCGAACGTATTGCTCAGCGCGGCGCGCACCTCGCGCTTCTGTGCCTTGTTGAAGGTGAAGTTCAAACGGTAGTCGATCTCTGGATCTTCGTCACCATCCTCATGGTTGATGGTAGGAGGAATGATGTCGTTCTTTACTGCCAGTACAGTCACCATTGCCTCAACGGCTCCGGCAGCACCCAGCAGGTGACCCGTCATAGACTTCGTGGAAGAGATGTTCAACTTGTATGCTGCATCGCCAAATACGTCCTTGATAGCCTTGGCTTCAGAAATATCACCGACATGAGTAGAGGTACCATGCACATTAATGTAGTCGATATCCTCTGGCTTCAGTTCTGCGTCCTCAAGTGCGTTCTGCATGACGAGTTTGGCACCCAGGCCCTCAGGATGAGAAGCGGTGATATGATAAGCGTCTGCACTCATACCGGCACCAACCATCTCTGCATAGATCTTAGCACCACGAGCCTTGGCATGCTCCATTTCCTCAAGAATCAGGCAACCAGCACCTTCACCCATGATGAATCCGTCGCGGCTGGCACTAAATGGACGGCTGGCCTTCTCAGGCTCGTCATTACGAGTAGAGAGGGCTTTCATAGCATTAAAGCCACCTACACCAGTAGCACAGATAGCCGCCTCGGCACCACCGGCTACAATAGCATTAGCCTTGCCCAGACGAATCAGGTTGAAGGCATCAGCCAGTGCATTTGAAGAAGAAGCACAGGCAGAAGCCGTGATATAGTTGGGACCATGGAAACCATACATGATGGAAATCTGTCCAGCAGCGATGTCGGCAATCATCTTCGGAATGAAGAACGGATTAAACTTAGGACCATCGGCCTGATGCTGACCATAGTATGTCACCTCGTCCTCGAAGGTCTTAATTCCACCAATACCTACGCCAAAGACCACACCAATGCGATCCTTGTCCTCAGTATCAAGATCCATCTTGCTATCCTCAACAGCCTGCTTGGCAGCAATCATGGCCAACTGGGTATAGCGATCCATCTTGCGGGCTTCCTTGCGATCTAAATAGGCATTGATATCGAGGTTCTTCACCTCGCATGCAAACTGTGTCTTAAACAGGGTTGCATCAAAAAGTGTAATGGGTGCGGCACCACTTACTCCGTTGAGCAGGTTATTCCACATCTCCTCAGGAGTGTTGCCCACAGGCGTCACTGCGCCAAGACCTGTTACAACTACTCTTTTTAATTCCATAAAATCAAATTAAAGCATAATGGTTGCTTCAAGATACGAAGCAACCATTATGTTATGAACTTTATTTATTTTGCGTTCTCCTCGATATAAGCAATAGCATCGCCCACAGTACCGATCTTCTCAGCCTTGTCATCAGGAATAGAGATACCAAATTCCTTCTCAAATTCCATGATCAACTCAACGGTATCCAGTGAATCTGCACCAAGATCGTTGGTGAAACTGGCCTCTGCCTTTACTTCTGATTCATCTACACCGAGTTTGTCAACGATAATAGCCTTTACTTTGCTTTCAATTTCTGACATAATTTAAATTCTTTAAAATGTTAATAATGACTTTGCTATCTTGAAAAATTTCCAGCATGTCGCTGAAATCGGGTGCAAAGTAACACATTTTCTTTCACTTACGCAAACTTTTTTAAGAAAAACTTGCTCAATCCTGCACAAACATGGTGTAATTGTGCAAAAAATAGGGATTTTTGTGTGCGTTACCAATAACAAAATTGAAAAAAATGATGAAAATATGAGTAATTAGTTGGCTATTTGAAAAACTTTCTGTAGTTTTGCGGAATAAAACAAATATCATGTCATTTACAAAACAAGCCAATCAGATTTTCAAACGGGCCATTGATGACTATCATCTCACTGATGATGTCAATACCCCTATCAAAAATCCCTACGCAAAAGGTAGTATAGAATACAATCTCTATCTCAAATGCTGGATTGATACCGTCCAATGGCATTATGAGGATATCATTCGTGATCCACATATCAATCCTGTTGATGCCTTGTCGCTGAAAAGGCGCATCGACCATAGTAACCAGGACCGTACGGACCTTGTAGAAAAAATCGATTCTTACTTCCGCCATCAATACAGTGAAGTGAGCATTCTGCCTGATGCCAGACTCAATACGGAGAGTCCTGCCTGGGCTGTGGATCGTCTGAGCATCCTCGCCTTGAAAATCTACCACATGCAAGAACAGGTAGAGCGTAAGGATGCTTCACCAGAGCATATTGCCAAATGCCAAGGAAAACTGGACATCTTGCTGGAACAGCAAAAAGACCTGTCATTGGCCATAGATCAACTCCTGGACGATATTGCTGCTGGAAGAAAATACATGAAAGTATATCGACAGATGAAGATGTACAACGACCCCGACACTAATCCTATACTATATAAAAGCGAAAACTAAACACTGACTAATGAGAAAGGAGCATATACTTGTTATACGATTCTCCGCATTGGGTGATGTGGCCATGGTTGTACCGGTAGTCTGGGCATTGGCTAAACAGTACCCTGATATCCGTATCACTGTACTGAGTAAGGGATTTGCCCGAACACTCTTTGAAGACCTTGCACCTAATGTTAATTTCATGGAAGCAGATCTTAAGAAAGAATATGTTGGCATCAAAGGACTGAATGCACTCTATCGCAGACTGGTAGCCAAACAGTTTACCAAAGTGGCTGACCTGCACAATGTACTGCGTTCTGACTATCTCAGGGCTCGATTCAATCTGGGCAGGTATCGTGTGGAACACATCGACAAGCACCGCAGACAACGGCGAAAACTGATTGCCTACAAAAACAAAGTAAAAGAGTATCTTCCCTCATCATTTGAGAATTACGCTGAAGTCTTTGCACGTCTGGGATACCCTATTGATTTTAATCTGTTTAATTCCATCTTCCCCAAAGAAGGAGGAAACCTGAATCTGTTGCCCTCCATGATCGGACAAAAGAAAGACGATGAACAATGGATAGGCATTGCACCTTTTGCAGCCCATGAAGGGAAGATCTATCCTCTACGGCTGATGGAACAGGTTATTGACCAATTGACCAAAGAGTATCCCAAGGCACATATCTTTCTCTTTGGAAAAGGTGAACAAGAAGATCAGTATTTTCAGCGATGGTGTAACCAGTACCCACAATGTATTCACGCCAGCCTGCACTGTGAAACCATACATCAGGAATTGATTGTCATGAGTCATTTGAATGTGATGCTGTCGATGGATTCAGCAAATATGCATCTGGCTTCACTAACAGGTATCCCTGTAATCAGTATCTGGGGAGCCACTCACCCGATGGCTGGCTTCTATGGCTTCAAACAATCAGAAGAGAATGCCATTCAGATAGAACTTGATTGTCGCCCGTGCAGCATCTTTGGCAATAAGCCATGCCAGCGTGGCGACTATGCATGCCTGAATAACATTCCGCCAGAACGGATTGTTGAGAGAATATCATCCCTTATTAATAACTAAACATTTTACGATTATGAAGTATGTTTGCGAAGTTTGCGGCTATGTCTATGACCCCGCAGTAGGAGACCCCGATGGTGGCATCGCCCCAGGAACAGCGTTTGAGGATATCCCCGAAGACTGGGTGTGCCCCGTCTGTGGTGTTGGCAAGGACGAGTTCAAACCCGAGGACTAAATCCTTAATAATAAATAAGGTGACAATGATTTGTCACCTTATTTATTTATAATCAACTTATTCGCGAAGTGCCAAATGATAATACCTGCAGTAACAGAGACATTCATCGAATGCTTGGTGCCGAACTGTGGAATCTCCAGGCAATCATCGCTGGCATCAACCACTTCCTGATGGACACCCTTTACTTCGTTGCCAAAGATGACTGCATATTTCCTATCCTTTTGAGGTACGAAATCCTGCAGCATCGTTGAACCATGTGCCTGTTCGACGGATAATACCTCATATCCATCAGCCTTCAACGAAGCAACAGCCTCAAGAGCCGTCATGAAATACTTCCAATTGACACTATCCTCTGCGCCAAGGGCTGTCTTGTGAATCTCTGCCATCGGAGGTGTGGATGTTATACCACACAGATAGACAGCCTCGATACGGAAAGCATCGCCAGTACGGAAAACACTGCCTACATTATGCATCGAGCGCACATCGTCGAGCACCACTATAAGTGGTAGTTTGCTTGCCTGATGGAACTCTTCCACAGACAACCGCTGCATCTCTATCGTACGAAGTTTCTTCATTCTTCTATATGGTCAGTCTTTCCTATCTGCCACCTGTCAATAAACTACAAACTCCAGGAGCAAACCTGTTCAGTAACTTATACAAACCTACACAAATAAGAATAGTGACAACAGGAATCAATATATATAGGAATAGTAACATAAGTGGTGAGTCATTGCAGCCAACACAGATAAACAGCAGTTTTCCTATCTCATTAAGGATGAGTGAATGGAGAGCGAATATAAAGAAACTGCTATTGGCAAGTGTTTCATTGACATGTATTCTACCCTTCTCCAACAAATAGGAAACCAACGCTACTGAAGAGACAATACCCGTCAATATGGTTGGGAAATGCACATACCTATTATATTCAGTACTATTGGTTATCAAACATAATAACACTAATATCAAGAAAAGAATAGGTATATACTTTATCCTTCTCATCTGCTCCACTATATTCAGTTTGTTGATACTGTAATAGGCTCCCCATGAGAAAAAGAAAAAATAGTCAATAAGTATAGTCAAAGACTTCATATTTGGGAAGATATGATAACTGCCGTAATATAGGACAATAGCCATACCAATTAAAAACCATACTTTCAATTTTTTTATCAGACAATAGACAATAGGTGTCAGCAATATGATAATCATCAAGTCACGGACATACCACATTGGTCCGTTCATGGGAATAGGACTTTCTAACCTTACGCCGATATCAGGATAAACGAATAGTCCATTAGTCCAGTCATCATAAAAGAAAGAATTAAAGAGGCGAATCAATGAAAAATGAAACTCCACATTATTGACATTCTGAAAAACAGAAGAAAAGAGAGGCGACATTCTGACAACCCTGAAGAGCAAGGCTATCATATTCCATAGAAAATAGGGAACCAGTAGTGTCTTGATCCTTTTCTTCAACTTTTGTGCATAGACACTTCCATTATAATCTACCTTATAGAAAAAGAGATAACCTGAAATAACAAAGAAAGCAGGAACGCAAATACTGCTTAGGGTTTCACTAAACAATACACAAAAATATAAATACCAGTCGGGATAATTCATCCCGTATTGTACACCATGGATAGTTATTCCAACACGAGCCAAGTCAGAATGAATTAAAATAATACCAACGGTCATAGGAAACCGCAGATACTTAATCGTGTCTGATAATAATAATTCGTTTGACTTCATTTCGCCTGCAAAGATACGAAAAATTGTTGATAACTGTGTGGAAAACTATGTGGATATTATTATAATTATCAATAAGACATAGACGAAAGAAGGATATCCACATACTTATTCAGCAGGAATTTTAAAGATTTCCACAGATTTTTGCTGAAAAAAGATATAAACTTATTAATTTTGCACCAGAATTGATCATTGTGGATAAAGTATCTTAGATATTCATTATCAGAGAGAAAGAATCCACAGATAGTATGAATAACCGATAGTTCCATGAGTATAACTTTCCATTCAAATAAATAAAGGAAAAGTTTTCAAGATATTCACGGCATATCATACTATTCATTCTATTTTTAAAAAGAAAAAATAAAGAAAAGATAAAAATAATATGGTGTTGAAAACTGAGGAATTGAAAGCGGAAATCCGCCGAATGTGTCAGGAGAAAGATGCTATCATCCTGGCTCACTATTATACAATAGGTGATATTCAGGATATCGCTGACTTCGTGGGTGACTCCCTGGCTCTGGCTCGCAAGGCTGCAGAGACGGATGCCAAGATTATGGTTATGTGTGGTGTTCATTTCATGGCTGAGACCTGTAAACTGCTTTCTCCAGATAAGATGGTTCTTTGTCCAGACTTGGCTGCTGGTTGTTCATTGGCTGACTCTTGTAAGGCTGAGGATTTAAAGAAGTTCAAGGATGAGCATCCTGGCTATCAGGTTATCTCATACGTCAATACTACAGCAGCCGTCAAGGCACTGACGGATGTAGTTGTTACCAGTGGTAATGCCAAGAAGGTTGTGGATCAGTTGCCAAAGGATGCCAAACTGATTTTTGGACCTGACTATAACCTCGGCAATTATATCAACGAGGTAACAGGTCGTGAGATGTTGCTTTGGAATGGTGGCTGCCATGTGCATGAGCGTTTCTCTGTAGAAAAGATCATTGCTCTAAAGAAACAGTATCCCGAGGCTGTAGTGATGGCTCACTTAGAGTGTAAGGCCCCTGTTCTGGCCGTGGCAGACGTCAAGGGCAGTACGGCTACGATGCTCAATTATGCTCAGCAGAGTGACAAGCAGCAGTTTATCGTGGCTACAGAGGCTGGTATTCTCCATGAGATGCAGCGAACTTGTCCAGACAAGGAATTTATCCCTGTACCTCCGGAAATAAGCGAGAGTGGTTTGGAATGCAGTTGTAACGAGTGCCAGTATATGAAGATGAATACACTCGAAAAGGTCTATAATTGTCTGAAGACAGAGAGTCCGCAGATAGAGATTGATCCTCAGATAGCAAAGAAAGCAGTAAAGCCTATAGAAAGAATGCTGGAGTTAAGTTAGACTCCAGCATTCTTCTTAATTGATGATGGCTATCTTACAGACGACACCTTTCTTTCCGTCTGAAGTGGCAGTGATGACCATATAGATACCACTGGCAACTCTCTTACCTTTCTTATCACAACCATTCCATGTAAACATGCCTCCATTACTTCTGCCTTCGGCTATCAGAGTACCATTTGATGCTGTGATTTTCACATCTGCGTTATAGGAAAGTCCGACGATGGTTATTTGTCCTGTATAGTCTGGAGTAACAGGGTTAGGATATGCATATACATTATCATCTGTCATTTCCTCAGAAGGTTCTGTAGCATCGCTGAGATAAGAAGAGAGACCTTTGTCTGATAGGAAAAACACTTCGCCAGACTGTTGGTTGATGGCTGTTGAAAGTATATCATCTGACAAGAGATAAGAGTTACTTTTGTTATAATTGGCTATCTGTGTCATATTATCTGCGCTGATGAGAAAGACACCGGCACTATTGGTGGCAAACCATTTTCGATTACCTCCATCTATGGCAATGTGATTAATATAAACTCCATTGAGCAGATAGTCGGCATAGTCTGTACCATCGTTGCGCGGCACCTTAATCTGGTTGAAGGTGACGCTCTCCTGTCCCACTTCCCCACTTTCAATCATAAAGGGTCCGATATTCGTACCTATCCAGATATTATGTTCTTTGTCTTCACAGGCACAATAGACGTATGTAGGATGATAGGTAGTACCGTCTTGATTGACAAAAGAATTGTATTTGTATAGTTTATCTGTTGATGGATCATAGCACATCACTGCTGGATCCAGCCAAGAGGTATTAACGAACCACAGATAATTCCTACTGTCAAAAAACATACTCCTTAATCCTGTCATACCTGTCCCGTTTCCATCCTGTAATAATGACTGGTAGTGATTGTTCCATGTTCCGTCTTTTTTCAGTTCCAGCAGATTAACATCTTTAGCCTGACTATTGAGTACCCAGAGATTTCCTTCTGAGTCGAACTGGACACTATTAATGAGTACAAAGTTATTGTCTAATTCTTTTCTACCGTCAATAGCACCTTTCAATGGACTATTATCCTTATTAAAGTATTGTTTTAGTTTACCATCCTGAAATTCATACAGTCCGCATCTACCACCCACAAACACATGATTCTCATCAGCAGGATCAATGTCAATGCAGTTATTATCTACATATTGATAGCCCGTTACTTTGTTCAGTTCATCTTCATAGATAGTCCAGTCATTTCCATCAAATACCTGGACAGTTCCAGGATATCTTGGATCATTCATGCCAGAGAGGAAAAAGCCACCTGTGGTATAGAGTTTTCCATGATGAATTTTCGACTCGTAGAAGTTATTATATTTTGGTCCACCAGGACTGAGAGTGGATACAATAGTCATGTATTGAGAAAGGTCTTTCTTCTCATCATAAGCGGGCAGACTGGTGGGATATTCAGGATGGTTGGGTGAATAGGTGTCAGCAATCTCTGCCCGTTGCATATTCACTTTCACATAGCCAAAAGCGCAATGCAGCCAGGCATAGATGCCGTCAATGGTGATCTTGTTGACAGTCTTATCCTCTGTCATTGTCTTATTATAGAGGGCAGAGATATTGACGACATTGCCTGATACATCTATCAGATCAATGTTTGAATTTTGATAGACGATTATCAGTTTCTTGGCTTGTTGGTTCCAGGCAATATGAGTAATGTTTGTATCACTGAGTCCGTTAGTCTTGTCGAAGGTTAAGATGCTTTGGTCATTTTGATTATACTGATAGAGACCATTGGAAGCCAATACAAATAGATAATGATCAGCGGCACAGATATTCTGTACGTCATGATAGGCCAGATGGTTTTTCCAGGTTCCAACTTGGGAGACAGAGAACAGTGAATACTGAATGGTCAGCAGTAGCAGCAAGATTCTTTGCTGCCATCTTACTTTCCCTATAACTCCTTTTTCAGTCTTCAATTTTTAATCTTCAATAAATAATCAGCCAGTTTCTGTACGGCGCGTGCCCTGTGACTAATATGGTTTTTAATCTCCATGCCAAGTTCAGCAAAGGTTTTGTCATAGCCTTCAGGCTGGAAGATAGGATCATAGCCGAAGCCCTCCCCTCCCCTGCGCTCACGGATAATCTCACCATCGACGATACCCTCAAACTGATGGATTTCCTTGATGCTGGTACAGCCACAGGGACAGACATCCTTCTTTTGTATTAACGCGATCACTGTGCGGAATCGTGCCTTACGATTGTTATTTTCTCCTAATTCCCTGAGCAGACGGGTCATATTGGCTTCTGAGTCATGGCTTGAGATACCAGGATCATTTGTCATACTGGCATATCTGGCAGAATAGACCCCAGGAGCACCGTTGAGTGCATCCACCTCTAAGCCTGTATCATCCGCAAAGCAGTCAATATGATAGTGGTCATATACATACTGGGCCTTCTGGAGTGCATTCTCCTCGAGTGTCGTACCTGTCTCCGGAATATCAATGTCACAGCCGATGTCCTTTAAGGATAGCACCTCGATACTATTGCCCAGAATCGAACGAATCTCAGAGAGTTTATGCTGGTTGTTCGTTGCGAATACGATCTTCATGCTTCTTCTATCTCCTTCTTTCTCCCTTTTTCTTCTTCTGTCTTCTTCACTCTCACCTTCATCTCGTCGAAGCCCTCGCCATAGACACCAATAACGCTACTCTGCGATACGAACGCATTAGGGTCGATCATCTTGATAAGTCGGAACATGTTCACGCTCTCGTTCTTCCTGGCGAGGATACAAAGCACTTTCATCTCTTGTCCTGTGTACCAGCCATGGCCGTCGAGGATGGTCACACCGTGGTTCATCTCAGTGCCGATGGCATTGGCTATCTCCTGCCATTTCTTTGTGAAGATCATGAACTGCACAGACTCGCGACGCGCATTCATTACATAGTCGAGCACGAAGTTTTCCAAGGCCATCACACAGAAACCAAACATCACCTTATGGGCTCGTTCAATATAGGTGCCAAACTGAGGAAAGAACATACATGAGCCGATGATACAGAAATCGACAGTGATGAGCACCTGTCCAAGCGACACATTGTGATACTTATTGATGCTGGCGGCAATGATATCTGTTCCTCCCGTCGAGCCATTATGCAGGAAGACCGTTGCCAGTCCGATACCTGTAATCACACAGCCAATGATCATCGACATGAAGTCCTGTCCCTCACCCAGCAGTTTGATAGGTAATCCATTTTCCTGCGTAGGCATAATCTCCTGTGCGAACATCAGCAGGAAGTAGAGGGCGAAAATGGCATAGATGGTCTTCATCATGAACTTGAAGCCCAGTATCTTCAGCGCCACCACTAGTAATGCCACATTGATGATGATATAGGTATTCTCAAGATGGAAGCCCGTAGCGTAGTAGATGATGGCGGAAAGACCCGTCACACCACCTGCTACGATTTGATAGGGCATCAGAAAGACGGTAAAGGAAATGGCAAACATCACCAGTCCGACGGTGATGAAGAAATAGTCCTTTGCCTCATTCCAAATATATCTACGATCTACTGTCATTTACTTTTTCAGTACAATATTCACCATACGCTTAGGGACGATGATAACCTTTGCCACCTGGAAGCCTTCGAGATACTTCTTAGCACGCTCGTCGGCCAGCACTGCATCCTCGATGGTCTTGTTGTCGGCATCAGCGGCAAACTGCATCTCGAAGCGAGCCTTGCCGTTGAAGGCGATACCCAGTTTAACCTGACTCTCCACGAGATATTCCTCATTCCATGTAGGCCACTTGGAGTCGCAGACACTACCCTGCTCGCCCAGCATCTCCCAAAGTTCCTCAGCGATATGCGGTGCAAATGGAGCGATGAGGATGACGAGGGTCTTTAGCATCTCCTTGTTCTTGCACTTCTGCTGCGAAAGTTCGTTCACGCAGATCATGAAGGCAGAGATGGAGGTGTTGTATGAGAAGGTCTCGATATCCTGTGATACCTTCTTGATGAGTTTATGTACGCTCTTCAGGTTATCTGCCGTTGCCTCACCCTCGTCGAAACCGTTCTGATAGAGGTTCCAGAACTTGCGGAGGAAGCGGTGACAGCCGTCGATACCGTTGGTATCCCAAGGCTTCGACTGCTCAACAGGACCCAGGAACATCTCGTAGAGACGCAGCGTATCAGCACCGTACTTCTCGACGATCATATCCGGATTGACCACGTTGAACATCGACTTCGACATCTTCTCGATAGCCCAGCCGCACTTGTACTGGCCGTTCTCAAGTATAAACTCTGCGTTCTCGTATTCAGGGCGCCATGCCTTAAAGGCCTCAATGTCAAGGATATCGGCTGAAACGATGTTCACATCCACATGGATAGGCGTGGTGGTGTATTTATCCTTCAGGCCAAAACTGACAAACTTACCCTTGTCGGCTCCCTCGTCCTCAATACGATAGACGAAATTAGAGCGGCCCTGGATCATACCCTGGTTGACGAGTTTCTTGAAGGGCTCGTCCTCGCAAGAGTAGCCAGAGTCGTAGAGAAACTTGTTCCAGAAGCGCGAATAAATCAGGTGACCTGTAGCGTGCTCCGTACCTCCTACATAGAGGTCAACGTTGCGCCAGTACTCATCAGCATCACGACTCACGAGGGCTTTCTCGTTTTTCGGGTCCATATAGCGCAGATAGTAAGCGCTGGAGCCTGCGAAGCCAGGCATCGTGTTCAACTCCAAGGGGAAGACGGTCTTGTTGTCGATAAGGTCTTTGCTCACCACCTTGTCCGTCTTCGTATCCCAGGCCCATATCTTGGCACGTCCCAATGGGGGCTCACCCGTCTCTGTGGGCTGGTACTTATCAATCTCAGGCAACTCCAAGGGCAGACATTCCTTCGGAATCATATAGGGCATGTCGTCCTTATAATACACAGGGAACGGCTCACCCCAGTAACGCTGGCGAGAGAAGATGGCATCGCGCAGACGATAGTTGACCTTCACGCGACCCAGGCCCTGTTCTGTGACGAACTTCTTGGTGGCAGCGATGGCCTCCTTGACGGTAAGACCGTTGAGTGAGAACTTATCTGACGCAGAGTTGCACATGATACCATCCTTAGCATCGAAACTCTCCTCGCTGACATCTGCACCCTCGATGACGGGGATGATGGGCAGGTCGAAGTGCTTGGCGAAGGCATAGTCACGAGAGTCGTGGGCAGGCACGGCCATGATGGCACCCGTTCCATAGCCAGCGAGCACGTATTCAGCAATCCAGATGGGAATCTTCTCATCCGTAAACGGATTGATGGCATACGAGCCAGAGAAGACACCCGTCACCTTGTGGTCCATCTGACGGTCGCGCTCCGTGCGCTTCTTCACATAGTCGAGATATTTTTCTACCTCTGCCTTCTGGTCAGGTGTGGTGAGTTCAGCCACGAGATCGCTCTCTGGAGCCAGCACCATGAAGGTGACACCAAACATCGTATCGGCGCGGGTGGTAAAGATGGTGAAGTGCTTGTCGCTGTCAGCAACCTTGAACTCCACTTCGGTTCCTTCGCTTCGACCGATCCAGTTCCTTTGGGTCTCCTTCAGGGAGTCCGTCCAGTCTATCTCTTCCAGACCGTCGAGCAATCTCTGGGCGTAGGCCGAGACGCGGAGGCACCACTGGCGCATCTTCTTCTGCACCACAGGATAGCCGCCACGTACGCTGACACCATCGACCACCTCATCGTTGGCGAGTACCGTGCCGAGTTTCGGGCACCAGTTCACCATCGTGTCGGCCAGGTAGGCAATGCGGTAGTTCATCAGCACTTCCTGCTTCTTCTTCTCAGAGAAACCAGCCCAGTCGGAGGCCGTGAAGTGCAGTTCCTCCGTGCCGAGGGCGTTGCAGTTCTCAGTACCCATCAGTTCGAAGTGCTCAATCAGTTTGATGGTGGGCTGTGCCTTCTTCGACGACGTACTGAAATAACTCTTGAACATACGCTGGAAGGCCCACTGTGTCCACTTGTAGTAGATGGGGTCGCAAGTACGGACCTCGCGCTCCCAGTCGAATGAGAAGCCGATCTTGTCGAGTTGACTTCTGTATCTGTCGATGTTCTCGAAGGTGGTCTTCTCGGGGTGCTGGCCCGTCTGGATGGCATACTGCTCTGCGGGCAGTCCGTAGGCATCGTAGCCCATGGGGTTCAGCACGTTGAAGCCCTGCTGACGCTTGTAGCGGGCATAGATATCACTGGCGATGTAGCCCAGGGGATGGCCCACGTGGAGTCCTGCTCCAGAGGGGTAAGGGAACATATTCAGCACGTAGAACTTCTTCTTGTTCTTGTCCTCCACCACGCGATAGGTTCCATTCTCCACCCATCGCTTCTGCCATTTCTGTTCGATTTCTCTGAAATTGTAATCCATTGTATTTTCGTTATTTATTGTTTCCGTACATTATATTTGGGCTGCAAAGATACGAATAAGTGAGCAGAATGCCAAATTATTTTGGGATTAATTCATGATTTCGCCACTTGCGATACTTCAGCCAATAATAGAGCAGTATCAACAAGCCTATACCAAAAGGTATCAGCAAAAACAAGATGAACACCACAAGGAAAGCAGCACCGATATTGACTCCTATGTGACCTCGTGGATGAAATTCCGGCTTTTCAAGGTGTAAAGAGTCGGCTTCATAAGCCTTCAATGCTTCCTCATACTCTATCTGCGAGGCAGTAAATTCCTGACGACTCTTGTCCATCTCCCTTTCGCTATCGACAATCATCCACACGAAGAAAGCAATCAGCAACGCACTGACTATCGTCAGCATACAACCAGACCACTTCCAGCATCCGCTGGGTTTCTTTATTGGCTTATAAGGATCATTCATACTAATAGTTGATATAGATGAAGGCATAAGTTAAGACGATGACTACGATTAGCACCATGTATATGATAACGAAGGGAATGACGGCCGCGATGGTTCGCCAGATGGTGCTCCAGTAACTGTAGCCCGACAGTTGCTTGATGGGGACGATGATCATTGGCAGGACCAGAACGGTGAAGATATAGTCTGCCATGTTACTGTTACTGGGCCACAGTGCTGTGAGGATGATGCTGTAGATGAGAATCATGTCGGTGATATAGGTCATCGCCACGAAGCACTCTGAGAGGTGTAGGTCTGGTATGTTGGGACTATGTCGGAACAACAGCCATAGTGGCACTGAGAAGATCAGCAGACCAGCGAGATACACCAGCGAGATATTCTTGTCAGCCCACTGGGAAGCATTGTTGAGTAAGTCTCCAGAATTCCACATGCGCATGAATTCTTCTTTTTTCTTCTTTCTTTTGCTTTCCTCAGCGGTGAGTGGCTTGTCGCTCTTTTCTTCAGCCTTTTCCTCTTGGGCTTCAGTTTGCTTCTGCTTAGCCAAGGTCTGTTTTGTTTGTCTCATCATCTCCTCTTGTTCTTCTTTGAAGAGGTTTACCCCCTTGATGTTCAAGCCTGAATCTACCACAATCGATAGTGTGCATAGCAGGAAGAGCATCTTGAAGGGTGGGAAATAGGCCATCTGCATGCCTCTGAGGTAGTCGCGGATCATGTAGCCGGGTCGCAGTATCAGGTCGCGGATGGAGCGGAACATGCCGCGGTTGCCTACGCCCCAGACATCGAGAAACAGCAGGAAGGCCTTCTTGAAGGAGTAGCGGCCTATCCTGGCCGACTGTCCGCAACGGGGACAATAGTTGCCTTGGAAATGCGTGCCGCAGGTAGAGCACTCGTGCATTTCCTCTGAGAGTGGCGCCACCTGATGAGGCTGGTGCTGCCAATTCCTGAATTGTCTGTATTTCTCCTTCTTTTCCATTACTAACTTATCTGTTTTAATTATCGGTAAAGGGTGTATTGCCCGCCGTCGCTCTGACAGTATTTGCGCAGCAGGTCCTGGATGAAGCGGGCATTGGCCACGACGCGCTCTTCGTTGCCGTCGTAACCATTGATGAGCACCACAAGGTGGGTGGTCTTGAGTTCAATCTTCGTACGCTCATTGTCGCTGGTGGGCGTCCCTACCCCACCCTCAGCGTCGCGATAGACAGGCAGGCCGTGGATGTTGATCATCCCTCGGCCAATACCCTCGTAGGGCTCTCCCTCGCGACCTATGCCTAAGGTCAGGGTGTCGCCCTTGAACTTGTCTGCATCAAAGCCGCCAATGCTGTAGCCGTATGCGATGGAGGCAAGGTTGATGAGATCCACCAGTGTGTCTATCTGGTAGAGCGACTTCCCCTGCAGGGCCCTGCGGATGAGGGCTTCTGAAGCAGGGCGATAGCGCGAGGGATCCTTGCCGCAGGCCTTATACACGCTGCGTGTGGCGGCGATGCTGCTCATCTCCTTCAGTGTCTCTGTCGTGAGGGTCTGCCTGTAGTGCTCGCACAGGGCGCCGATCTCCTGCCACAGTTCCTCGCTATAGGGCGTGTTCATCACATTCGCCTCCACGCAGGCTCCCACAAACGTGGGGCATACCTGCTCAATCTCCTTTGATACGATGATATTCATGCCTGCAAAGGTACGATTTTTTGTTGGTTCAGCAAAATATTTGCTAAATCTTTGGCACTATGACGAGATTTGCCTACCTTTGCAGCCAACACTTTTTTATTAGAATAACAGATGAAGAAGATTCTGCCGTTGGCCATCTTGGCTGGCATTTGTATTTCCATTGGTTGCGTAGTCAACCTGAGAGTGGGTGGTGTGGCTGGTGCCGTACTGTTTGCCTTCGGACTGACGACGGTGGTGTATTATGGCCTGAAACTCTATACTGGTACGGCAGGCTTTATCCGCCTGAAGGGCGACTGGGCGATGCTGTGCCTCGTGCTGTTGGGGAATATTGTAGGCTGTCTGTTGACGGCCTGGCTCATTGCCTACGCACAGCCCGACTGTATCGAACCAGCCTCGAAAATCCTTGCAGGCCGCTTAGCGAAGGGCCCCTTTGCCTGTTTCCTGCTGGCTATTGGTTGCGGATTCATCATGACGACGGCAGTGGAGTTCGCCCGCAAGGGAAAGATGCTGCCGCTGCTGTTGGGCGTGCCAGTCTTCATCCTCTGCGGCTTTGCCCACTCCATCGCCGATGCCTTCTATTTCCTTGTCTCTCCATCGGAACAGGTATTGCAGACGAGTGTCCTCGTGGTCTATGTCTGTGAGGTGCTGGGCAACTTCGTGGGTTGCAACCTCTATCGCTGGACGCTCTTCCCCTTCGAGACGAAAGATTCTGAATAGTCCTTCTGGCGCTCTACATCCCTTCTGGACTTCGACTTGATGACCAGCCAGACACCGCTGAACACAAGGACAACGGCCAGGGCATGGGTAGGCTTCAGGATGCCTACACCCATCAGCAGAGAGGCTCCCACAGAGACAATCGGCTGCACATAGTTATAGACGGAGACCACCGTGGGGCGCAGGGTGCGCTGTCCAATCATCGTGAGGATATAACAGATAAAAGTGCCGATACACACGACGTAGGCCACTTCCCACCAGGTCTTCATCGCGATAGGCTGAGACACCACTTCGCTGACGTGGGAGAATGTGAAGGGCAAAAGGATCAATGTGGCCCAGGAGAACATGTATTTGTTGATCGTGAAGACATTGTAGCGCCTGATGAGCGGATTGAAGAGCGACAGGTAGAGGGCGAACGAGAACTGGGCAAACAGACAGAGCAAGTCGCCTCGTATGTCACCCACCTTACTGTCTGCGTGGGCAGCGCTCGTCAGGATCAGTATCAAGGCTCCACTGCAGCCCATCATCACGCCCAAAGCCTTCTTACCCGTTATCGGCTCCTTCAGGATCAGGGCCGACAACAGCATGGCGAAGATCGGCATCGATGTAGTGACGATCGAGGCGTTGATGGGCGACGTGATGCTCAGGCCGATGGTGTAGCAGCACTGGTTGAACACCAGTCCCAGCAGGGCAGCCCCAATAAACATCAACTTATCTTTCAGCGGCACTTCCTCTTTAGGGGCAAAGCGTGAGGCCAGCCAGAAGAGCAGACAGGCGCCCAAGACCCTGAAACTGACCATCGTGATGCCGTCGATGCCATGCGTCATGGCATCCTTGCCCACGGGTGCCATCAGTCCCCAGCCTGCACAGGCGCCGAACATCGACAGATGGGCTATCAGCGGACGACTATTGTTCTGATTATCCATATTCATAAAAGCGCTGCAAAATTACCCCATTTTGCTCTAACCGCCAAATATTCGGCCAAGAACTTGCCGATAGCATAGAATATGGAGTATATATCAGTCATTCAGTTTGCAGAAAAGCATGGTGTTTCTGAGCGCACAGTTCGTAACTATTGTGCTCAGGGAAAGATTGAGGTCAGATTGTAGTAAAAATTGCTAAGGCTCGCAGGGGAAAATTGTAAAATATCGCATTTTAGGAAATATTTTCGTATCTTTGCCCCCATAAAACATAGATAGCGATGATAGATAAAAGAACTTTGGAATTCATACTCACTGACCAGCAGGAAGAGTTGAAGGCGAAATCTGGAGACATACTTTGTAATAGACAGGAAGAAGGCCTGATAGACCTGAATAGCCCAGTTTTAGGAAGAAATTACGTGAAAAACCATTTTATGGGGAAAAAAGCGAAGAAATATTTGGAGGGTAAAGGAAAAGTTTCTATCTTTGCAGCATGAAAGGAACCTATTTAGGATGGGAACCCCGTTTGGTACGGCAAGTGACCCATTAAAATAGAAGCACTTTTAAACTCCGCTTCAGATGGATAGCCCCGTTTGGTACGGCAAGCAAGGCCATTAAAGCGGAGTTCCTTTTTGTAGTTTACTAACATTGTTCTCAAAAGCGTATTGGTCGATGATGGCATAAGGTTTGTATGGGCCACCGTTCTTCATTTGAATTTGTTGTGTTCGTTTCATAATAAAGGAGGTTGACAAAGCGTAAGATAACGCTTTCCTATAAATTAGGTCCCCACCCCACTCCGCTTCGGCCTATGGCTTTCTGCTTCAGAGAGTAAAGACGGGATAAAGATAAGAAAAGTTTTTGAAACTGAAAAGAAAATGGCAGGAAATCTTTGGGGATTCCTGCCGAAATTTTGAAATAATAGATTTTAAACTGCTGGTGTCAATTCTACCGTCAGACCTAATGCAACGATAATAGTCTCCAGCAGATAATATCTGTTAAAGATTATTATAAAATAATTATTATAGCATAATAATCAAAGTATAATAATTATCTTTGTGTGCAGAAAAGAGACTAGCGTATGATAAATAATCCCTTCATCCTGTATGGCTACGAATCGGAAGAGTATTTCTGTGACCGTAAAGACGAGACCAGTCAGTTGTTACGACTGATAGAGAATGGCAATAATGTAGCGCTGATAGCTCCGCGTCGCATAGGAAAGACGGGGCTCATAGAGAACCTTTATCATCTGCCAAAGGTCAGAAAGAAATACTATACCTTCCTGATTGACATTTATGCCACCAAGAACATGGAGGATATGATTATGGCAATGGGGAGCAGCATGGTTTCGTGTTTACGGCCTTGGGGAGCCAAGGTGATGAGGAAGTTTACAGATGTCCTGGCCTCCATCCGCAGCGGCATATCTTTCGACTACATGGGCAACCCTTCATGGAATGTGGAGGTTGGTGATATTCATACCCCACGGGTGACACTTGAAGAGATTTTCCAATACATAGAGTCTGCCGATAAGCCATGTATCGTTGCGATCGATGAGTTCCAATCCGTTAGCCAATACCCTGATGGCAACACCGAAGCCTTGCTTCGCACCTTTGTACAGCATTGTCGTAATGCCAACTTTATCTTTGCGGGCTCACAGCGTTCCATGATGGCCGAGATGTTCAATAGTCCAGCCAGGCCCTTCTACCAAAGCACCTCGATGATGAATCTTGACTGTATCCCGATGGAAAAATACTGTCTGTTTGCCCAGAATCATTTCAAGGCAGCCGACAAGGCTCTTCCCGCCATTGTGTTCCAGGCAGTCTATCAGCGCTTTGAGGGTGTCACTTGGTATGTACAGCGGGTTATGAATGAACTCTTTGCTATTTCCTCGCCTGGCTCAAATAGTACTGTGGAGATGATAGATTTGGCAATCAGCAATATCCTGAAAGCTAATGAATTCAATTACCAATCGATGCTTTTCCAACTTCCTCCCAAGCAGAAAATGCTGTTAGTGGCTATCAGCAAGGCTGGCAAGGCTACTGCCATCACTTCGGCAGAGTTTATCCGTCGCTGGCACCTGCCTTCAACAAGCAGCGTGCAGTCGGCTATCAAAGGGTTGCTTGAAAAGGGATTTGTCACATCAACCCTTGGTGTCTATGAAGTTTATGACAAGTTCTTTTCTATGTGGCTGAGAAAAGATTGAATGAAAGAAAAAAATGTTAGACATCTTCTTATTTACAGATGCTTATAATGAGGAACCAGATGACGGGGACGAGAAGAGACGGCAGGAGGTTGAGCGTCTTGCAGTCCTTGAGGTTGAGCAGGCCGAGACCACTGCCTGTGATCATCAGTCCGCCCACGATGAGGAGTTCGGCCATGAGGGCATCGCTGATGGCCGTGCTGCTGATCTGGGCAACCATGTAGAACATGCCTTGCCAGAGGAACAGCACTGGGGCGGCCAGTACCATGCCCAGCCCGTATGTAGAGGCGAAGATGGTGCTGCTGACGAAGTCGAGCGTGGCGTTGGTGAAGAGGAAGGTGTGGTCGCCCTTCAGGGCAGAGATCACTGGCCCCAGCATCGACAGGGGGCCGATGCAGTAGAGGAGGATGGCCGTACTGAGTCCGTCGCCGAGTCTGGCTTCGCCCTGGCCTTTCGAGCGCTTGTTGACGAGTCGCTTGAAGCGCCCGTCGATGTCGAGCCTCGTGCCGAGGATGCCGCCAACGGCCAGTGCTACGATGAAGAGCACGGGGTACTGGCTCTTGGGCAGGTTGGTGATGGTGGCGTTGAGGCCGATGGCGAGCGATGCCAGGCCAAGACCTGTATAGAGTACCTCCTTATAGCGATCCTTGATGCCGCGATTGAGTAAAGCGCCTAGTATAGAACCAGCAATGATGGTGCATGTGTTGACTATCGTTCCTATCATGGCTGCAAAGGTAGGAAAAGTTTTTGAGGCAGGAAAAGAAAAAAACGGAAAAATTTGGCTGTTTGAGGATTTATGCATACTTTTGCAGCAACAAAGGCTGTGCCAGGATCACTGACAGACAATAACTTTTCCTAAAATGAATATGAGAAAGATTTTTATCCCATTGGCGCTCATCGCGATAGCGGTGCTGACGCTTGGCGCCTGCTCTGGAAAGAAAGAGGCAGGACAGACAGTGAATAATTTTCGCATCAAGCGAGGTACGAACGTGAGTCACTGGCTCTCGCAGTCGGAGGAGCGTGGCGAGGCACGCAAGAACCATATCAAGGAGGCCGACTTCGCACGCCTCGACTCACTGGGATTCGACTTCGTGCGCATCCCCATCGACGAGGTGCAGTTCTGGGATGAGGAGGGCAACAAACTGCCTGAGGCCTGGGAACTGCTGACCAATGCGCTGGACTGGGCTGGCAAGCACCATTTGCGCGCCATCGTCGATCTGCATATCATCCGCTCCCACTACTTCAATGCCGTCAACGAGAGCGGTCAGGCTGCCAATACGCTCTTCACCTCGGAGAAGGCCCAGCAGGACCTGATCAACCTGTGGTATCAGTTGTCGGACGTGCTGAAGGGCTACAGCAACGACTCCGTGGCCTACGAGTTCATGAACGAGCCCGTGGCCGACGATCACGAGCAGTGGAACCAGTTGGTGGCCAAGGTGCACAAGGCCCTCCGCGAGCGCGAGCCGCAGCGCACGCTCGTCATCGGCTCCAACCGCTGGCAGGGCTACGAGACGATGAAGTACCTCAAGGTGCCCGAGGGCGACAAGAACATCGTGCTCTCCTTCCACTACTATAATCCCATGCTGCTCACCCACTATGGTGCCTGGTGGACGCCTACTCGCGACTACAAGGGCAAGATCAACTATCCTGGCGTGCTCGTGTCGAAGGAAGACTATGAGGCTACGCCCGACTCCATCAAGCCGCTGATAGAGCCCTATACCAAGGAAGAATGGAACATCGACCATATCCGCGCTGACTTCAAGGATGCCATCGAGGCTGCCAAGAAGTACGACCTGCAGTTGTTCTGTGGCGAGTGGGGCGTGTATGAGCCCGTAGATCGTGAACTGGCCTATAAGTGGACGAAGGATATGCTGGAGGTCTTCGATGAGTCGGGCATCGCCTGGACCACCTGGTGCTATGATGCCGACTTCGGCTTCTGGGACCAGCAGAAGAACGACTTCAAGGACAAGCCCCTCGTCGATCTGCTGATGTCTGCCAAGGGCCTGTAATACCCCTATCAAAATAAAAATTGTCAGACGAATTTCCTTTCAGCCGAAGCGTATCTGTCTTATTATCAGTGCGTTAGGCTGAAAGGTGTTTTTTCGCCCTATTCGGGAGGTCTGTTTTCTGGCCATAAAGAGGCTCTTTACGGAAATGAGGAGGCACTTTACGACCAGCAGGAGGCACTTTACGATCGTAAAGAGCCACTTGAGCGCCGAAAAGTGCCTGCTATTTTCCAAAAGGAGCCACTTATTTTGGCCCCAAGGCCTCTTGGCAGAGCACGAAAGGCGCATGGCACAAACTTTTAGATACGCACAGCGGAATCGCCCGCCTGCCTCTTCCCCCCAAAACACCTTTCAGCCGAGCATGCTGATAATCACAGAGTTACGTGCTGGCTGAAGGGTGACATTTCTTTCTGTGTTAATGCAAGAAAAAGGCTGAAAACCTTTGTATTTCGCTCAAAAAGTATTATCTTTGCACTCAGAAACCAAAAAACCATAGAAATGAAGAGAACTATTAGAATCATGGTCGTCTCGGCAACGATGTTGTTGGGCGTGACATCAGCACAGGCTCAGTTTGGTAATCTTCTTGGAGGCATCAAGAAAGCCAAGGAGACAGTTGAAAAGGTGAACAAGAAGCGTAATGGCGACATTGAGTTCACTCGTGGCGGCAATCAGGCTGGCGTCTTCCGCACAAGGACCGGTGAGTTTATCCTGAACCAGACGCATCCCGACGGAGACCTCAAGGGCAAGAAGGTGGTCTTCAAGGTGGAGGAGAACGGTGACGTGAAATATGACGACGGTCGGAAGATAGGTGAAGTGCATGGTGACGGCACAGTGGCCTTCCACGGCGAGCAGAACTACCTGAGTCTGCAGAAGGACGGTTCGGTGGTGATGGACGGCGAGAAGGTGGCCTTTATCGACGACGACGGACGGGTGTTCATCTACGACGTCCTCATCGGCAGGGCAACGGGGCTCGACAAGCAGTATGCTGCCCTACTCTACCTGGGCATCTATCACAACAAGGAGACGCTGGCCAAGACAAAGGTGGAACTGGCTGAGGTGAAGCGTAAGCAGGAGGCAGAGGCCAAGCGCCAGCAGGAATTTGCCGCCCAGCGCAAGGCCGAGGCTGCCAAGAACCCCAGCAGGAGTTCTGGCAACTCGAACGGCAGCACGCAGCAGAAGGTGAGAGAATATACCATCGAGAAAGGTAGTGCCCGTGGGTATGTCGATGAGAATGGGGTGGTCTATAACTGGGGCCATCGGAAGTTGGGACAGTTGCCCAAGGGCAGTAGTGGCGACATCACTGACGATGTAGGCCATAAGATTGGTTCCGTCTGGTCAGGGGATATCAAGGACGCGTATGGCAATCTGCTCTGTCACGTCTCCTCTGGCGGCTCTATCTCCGTGAAGGGCTCGACTGCCACGGTGGCCGAGGTGAAGGCTGCTGGCCGCGTCGATATGTCGAAGGACTCCAAGACCATAGGCTATTGCAACTGCAACAACTACGTGTGGACGGCTGCCATCATTTTCTGCAACCTGTTCCGATTCTGATCAATGGAGCGAATGAAGAAGATTCTCTTTATATGCCTGGGTAATATCTGCCGCTCGCCAGCCGCAGACGGCATCATGAGGCATCTCGTGGCAGAGCAAGGACTGGACGATGAGTTCTATATAGACTCCGCTGGCATCGGCTCCTGGCACGTGGGCCAGTTGCCCGACCGTCGTATGCGGCAGTGTGGAGAGCGGCATGGCTACACGTTCGACCATCGTGCCCGCCAGTTCTCTCCGAGCGATTTCGGGCGTTTCGACCTGATAGCCGTGATGGATCATGAGAACTACCACGACGTGGCCCGTCAGGCCCACTCGGAGGCTGACCTCCAGAAGATTATCCGCATGAGCGACTATCTGCGCCACCACCCAGGACAGCAGACGGTGCCTGATCCTTATTATGGTTCTGAGCGCGACTTCGAGTTTGCCGTGGAACTCCTGGAAGATGCCTGTGAGGGTCTGCTGGAAGCACTCCTCAAAGAGCCTCGCTGAAGAGGAACTGCTGGTCGGTGTATTGCCAGCGGGCAAGGCCGAAGCGGATGAGGCGGGCCAGCAGGATAATGACTTTCTGGCGAGGCAGGCGTGAACGGCGAACGAGTTGATTCAGCGTGAATGTCAGTTGCTCACCGTCGGGGTGGATCGCCCTTAGCAGTTTCTTGACATTTTCCGTATAGGTCATCATCGTCCCACGCTCTGCCTGCTGCTCGCGCCAGATGGCGAGGTGTACGGGCGAGGCCACGATGTTCTCGTCGGCGATGCGGATATAGGCACGCTGACGTCCCTCTTCGTTGATGGCACAGACGGGCTTGCGCTCTGAGGGAGGAACGGTGGCGATGACGATGGTGCGCCCATCGACGTGATAGGTGTCGAACTTGATGCTCGCCTCTGGCCTGCAGTATTTGTAGGCTGCCTGGTGCATCATGAAGATCTCCTCCTCAGAGCGCACGCCAGAGAGGTGGCCGTCGTCTCTTACCCCAATGAGTAGCCGTCCTCCATCCGTATTGGCAAAGGCCGATACCGACTTGGCAAGTTTCGAGGCATCAGCCACCCGGTACTTGAAGTCCTGTTGCTGGTGCTCACCCTCGCTGATGAGGCTAAGGAGATAGTGTTTGTCATCCATCCTTCAGGGGTGCCGTCACTACCACAAGGGTGGTTATTCTATTTCATTATCACTTTCTGGCGGTCCTTGATGTATATGCCCGACTTTTGTGATGCATTGTCAAGGCGGCGGCCCTGCAGGTCGTAGATGGCTGCCTGACGGCTGCTGCCCTCTGTGGCTGCTGTCCTGATGACTGTGGGAGCCTGGTCGTAAGCCTCGATGCGCTCCGTGAACCGCTGTTCGAGGTCGGAGAGCAGATAGAGTCCGTCGGCATTGGCCGTCAGTTCTTCAAGTGCGAGTGGATAGACGGCGGGTGGATTGTCGAGTGAGAGTAGGGGCATCTGGCGCAGTTGGTCAACAGTCTGATAGACCATGTTCAGGGCCGCATACTCCTTGCCGTCGCTGCCCAACCACTTCTCGATGACGAACTTACAGCCGATGGGGGTCTTCGCCTCGATGGCATCAGGCAGGTCGTAGTCGTTGACGCCCAGGGCGGCGAGCACGCTGCCAATGTTGGAGTCGTGGCCGCAGAGGAAGGCGAAGGTCCGTCCGTCAGTCTTCAGTTCCGTCAGTAGTTCCTGCAACAAGGGGTGAGCCACGTTGATGGCGACTAATGGAGCGGTGAAGAGTACATCACCATAATAGTCTTTTGCAGCGGAAATCTTCTTCCAGTCACTGCGTGAGAGTTGGTGCCCGAAGGCGGCTTTCTGTTCGTCAGGCTCCTCGTAGTATTGCAGTACGAGGGCATCAGCGGCCTGGCAAGCCAGTTTCATGTCACCCTTCATGCCAGGTTCCTTGTCCATCTGAAGCACAATCTCCGTATTGTCTGTCCTGAAACTGCAGGTGTCGCCCTGCGTGCAGGCCGCACTCCGGTCCATGTCGAGCACCTCTTGCAGCAGGTCGTAGTTTTCACGCATCCTCTCCCCTATTCCTTCGAGAGTTGTGTCGCCGAAAATGTCCGTGATCTGTTGGATGGCCTCAGACTGGAGTTCATCGTTGTCGCTCGTCCACTTAGGGGTGAACGTGGGGTCCATCGTACCCACATCGTAATGGTGCTCAATGCTGACATTGGCCACGGGCAGCATGCCGCTCGAGAAATACTGGGCCGTGGCGATGGTGCGCTGCATGGAGTTGGCATAGAAACGGAAGGCGCCCTCGGCAGGCAGTTCGTTCTCCTGCATCAGACCCTCGCTGACGAGCCACTTGCGGAAGAACTGGCCCATCTCCGTCTCCAGCACGCCGCCCCGTAGTGATAACTCGCTGGGAGCAGACGTCCAGGCAAACCACTGATGTGGCGTGATGCGCCCTAAGGCAGATTCCGGACCTGACATGGGCGAACGGATGTTGTGTCGGCTCAGTACGACGACCTCTTCCAGTTGGTACTGGCTGCGGAATGCAGCATTGCGCTCTATCTGGGCACTGGCTATTGTCAGGCTGCATGCAGCGATGACTACGGTAATCAGTCTGTGGCAGTAAGAGTTCATAATTTTTCCTTTTTAGACATTTGGGGACAAAGATATGTTTTTTTTATGAAACGACAAAGGATTTGGAGCGTAATAGTAGAAATTTGAGGTAAAATTTTGCCAGTTGGGAAAAAAGGCGTAATTTTGCCACTCAAACAAATAACGACAGAGTAATGGCAAAAAAGGAGGGTAAGGAACTGACCCCGATGATGAAACAGTTCTTCGACTTAAAGGCGAAACATCCTGATGCAGTGATGCTGTTCAGGTGTGGCGACTTCTATGAGACCTACTGTGAGGATGCCGTTACTGCTGCGAAGATCCTGGGTATCACCCTCACCCATCGTAACAACGGATACAACAAGGGCGACGAGATGGCGGGCTTCCCCCACCATGCCCTCGATACCTATTTGCCCAAACTCATCAGGGCTGGCAAGCGCGTGGCCATCTGCGACCAACTCGAAGACCCAAAGTTGACGAAGAAACTCGTGAAGCGAGGTATCACGGAACTGGTGACACCTGGTGTGGCGCTCTCCGACAATGTGCTAAACTATAAGGAGAACAACTTCCTGGCTGCCGTCCATTTCGGCAAGTCGGCATACGGCGTGGCCTTCCTCGATATCTCCACGGGAGAGTTCCTCACGGGCGAGGGCACACAGGACTATGTGGAGAAGTTGCTGGGCAACTTCTCGCCTAAGGAGATTCTCTACAACCGTGATAGGAAGAGTGATTTCGAGCGCCTCTTTGGCAACCGCTACTTCACCTTCCCACTCGACGAATGGGTGTTCACTGACCAGACGGCCAAGCAGAAATTGCTCAGGCACTTCAACGTGAAGAACCTGAAGGGCTTTGGCGTGGATCACCTGCACAACGGTGTGATTGCCGCTGGGGCCATCCTGCAATACCTCGAACAGACCCAGCACACCCAGATAGGGCATATCACCAGTATCTCGCGCATCGAAGAGGATAAGTACGTGCGACTGGATAAGTTTACGATCCGTTCGCTCGAACTCGTCCATCCCATGCAGGAAGACGGCAAGTCGCTGCTCGATGTGATCGACAAGACGGTATCGCCCATGGGTGGACGACTGCTGCGCCGCTGGCTCGTATTCCCCCTGAAGGATGAGAAGCCCATCAACACGCGCCTCGACATCGTGGAGTACTACTACCGCGAGCCAGAGTTCCGTGAGTGTCTCGATGATCAGTTGCACAAGATAGGTGACCTGGAGCGCATCATCTCGAAGGTGGCCGTGGGGCGCGTGTCGCCACGGGAAGTGGTACAGTTGAAGGTGGCCCTGCAGGCTATCCAGCCCATCAAGACGGCCTGTCTCCATGCCAATAACGAGGCTCTGAACAGGGTAGGGGAACAGTTGAACCTCTGTGACGATCTGCGGGACAGGATCGAGAAGGAGATACAGAACGACCCGCCGCAGTTGGTGGCCAAAGGAGGCATCATCAAGGACGGCGTGAATGCAGAACTCGACGAACTCCGCAGCATCGCCTACAGCGGCAAGGACTATCTGCTGAAGATACAGGAGCGCGAGGCCCAGCAGACGGGTATCTCCTCGCTGAAGATAGGCTACAACAACGTGTTCGGCTACTACCTCGAGGTGCGCAATACCTACAAGGATCAAGTGCCGCCGGAGTGGGTGCGCAAGCAGACGCTGGCACAGGCCGAGCGCTATATCACGCAGGAACTGAAGGAATACGAGGAGAAGATACTCGGAGCCGAGGATAAGATCCTGAGCCTGGAGGCCAAGTTGTTCAACGATCTGGTGCTGTCGATGCAGGCGTTTATCCCGCAGATACAGGTCAATGCCAATATCATCGCCCGACTCGACTGCCTGCTCTCGTTTGCGAAGACGGCAGAGGAGAACCGCTATATCCGCCCCGTGATCGACTCCTCTGAGGTCATCGATATCAAGCAGGGCCGCCATCCTGTCATCGAACAGGAACTGCCCCTTGGCGAACAATATGTGCCCAATGACATCCTGCTCGACAATGAGCGCCAGCAGATCATTATCATCACAGGTCCGAATATGGCCGGTAAGTCCGCGCTGCTGCGCCAGACGGCACTCATCGTGCTACTTGCTCAGATAGGCTGTTTCGTGCCCGCAGAAGCCGCGAGAATCGGTCTGGTGGATAAGATATTCACCAGGGTAGGGGCGAGCGATAACATCTCCTTGGGAGAATCCACGTTTATGGTGGAGATGACAGAGGCCTCGAACATCCTGAACAATGTGTCTTCGCGCTCCTTGGTGCTCTTCGATGAGTTGGGTAGGGGAACATCTACATACGATGGCATCTCCATCGCCTGGGCCATCGTCGAGTATCTGCATGAGAATGCCAAGGGCCATCCCCGTACGCTCTTTGCCACGCATTATCATGAACTGAACGAGATGGAGAAGAACTTCTCGCGTATCAAGAACTACAACGTATCTGTGAAGGAGGTGGATGGCAAGGTGATCTTCCTGCGAAAACTTGAAAAGGGTGGGAGTGAGCACTCCTTTGGTATCCACGTGGCAGAGATTGCAGGTATGCCGCGATCGATTGTGAAGCGCGCCAACGTGATTCTGAAGCAGTTGGAGGCCGAGAACTCACAAGTAGGTACCGTTGGCAAGCCCACGGCAGAGATCGCCGCTTCTCGCGAAGGCATGCAACTCTCCTTCTTCCAACTCGATGACCCAGTGCTCTGTCAGGTGCGGGATGAGATACTTGGTCTCGACGTCAATAACCTCACGCCCCTCGAAGCGCTCAATAAACTCAACGACATCAAGAAAATCGTATCCGGAAAATAAAGTGAAACAGTTCAGCCGAATTTGTAATTCGGCTGTTGTGAGTATAAGCATTTGTAATGCGCTTATAAGAACATCAGAATCTTATGACTTCAATCTCTAACAATCCTTTTTCTCCTGCATAATCTCGTGCCGAACTGTACAGATAATCTTCTGCTCTCTCCACAATCTCCGCCCTTACAGGATTCTGATGGATGTAGTTAACTTTCTGCCACAGAAATTCCGACGTGTATATTTCCTCCACATGGTTGCCTTCCTGCCAGAAGCGATAGTTGGTTATCCTCTTGTCGTTGGCTCCTGCGAAGCGGAAACGGTCTATCATCCAAGTACGTCGGCTTTCGTGCCCATCTTCCTCCAACACCTTAAGAATCTTCTTGTTTGTAAACTTCTTAAAGTCACGCAGTATATCACCAACTGTCTGTTCTCCCTCAGCACTTACAACCATGTGCAGATGGTTCGACATCAGGACCCAAGCATAAATCTTCAGCCCTTTTTGCCGCTGACAATAATCCAACGACTCTATGACGATATGCCGATAACTGGCTCGTGTGAAAATATCCACCCAGTCAATGACCGTCGAAGTCGTGAAATAAAGTTGCTTAGTGAGAGGAGTCATAGTTTCATAAATCGAATACTCGTATTTGGAAATCTTTCGTGTTGTTGCTACTATATTCTTCTATGGCTTTTCCATTATGATATGCATACTGCAATCTATCGCTATCCATAAGTATTTCGTAATAACTGTCATTTCTTTTTGTAGTACCATTTTGGCTTACAGAAAAATAATATCTGTTATTAGCACTAAAATATTCTCTACGCCTCTCCATTTTACCTTGATTTCCCATTGGTGTATGAATTGGGTTGAGAATAATATGGGTTTTATTCAAAAGACAATCAAATCGTTCTTTCAGGTCTATCCTTTCCTGAAGCCTAAAAACGGGTCGATTAGCTTCTTTCTGGATATTTCTGAGAATATTATTTTCACCACATTGCAAAACCAAACAGGTCTTTCCTTTTATTTTAAAACACCGTCTAGTTTCGAGTTCGTTAATAAACCGTTCACATAAATCCCCATTTCCCTCTATCTCATCTTTTGTTGAAAAGAATTGATTGGTAAATAAATTGTGAATCACCCCATTTTCTATAGAATATAGGCAATTCTTCAAATCAATGAATTTGCTATCCTTGACTTCTCTGACTTCAAACAAGACAAACGAATTCTTATTATCTATTCGTTCCTTCAGAACACCAAGATCTTTTTGGTAATACAATGTGCTACCACAAAACATTATTAAGTCAGCTTGCGACTGATTAACTAGGTTAATCATTAAATCAAGTCGTTTCTTTTCCTTTATGTTGTATCTAAAAGAAATCAGTTCTATTTTCATATTACATATTATAATATGCTATTGGGTTTTGTGAACCTTGAACAATATTCCGTGTATTCTTATTCAAATATGGTGAGTCTTCAATTTCTATTCCGTCAAATTCCCATCTACCAGGATAATCCTTTGATAAATACCACCGAGTCGGTTTGAAAACAGCTCTAACGATACCACGATAGACAGCCAAAGCGTATGTTGCATGCTGTGCTCTATTACCGTTAAGTCGCCAATATTTTCGTGTGGCTTCATATATGCTGCCACGCTCTCCAGTTACATAAGTCTTATTAATATTGATAAATATTAGTTTGTCATCCCATCCTGGTTCAATGTTTGAACAATCATAGATGGAGTTGATTTCTTCAACGGTCTTAATTCCGCGATCCCATTGGTGATGACCAGATTGAATATTTGTCAGTATAGTTTCCAGATTGAATGGCTGATAAGTCAGGAGGTCAATAAGTACCGATTCTACAAGAAGAGCTACATCCCGTGTCATTCCATGACGAATGATGTAGTATTTAACTTCCATTCCTTGTGAAATAATATCACGAATGAGATCTAACTTTAGGCTTTGAAGGTTCTCGTTCAAAGCATCGAAAGCATGATTAAATACACGATTCCCACATCCTTCACCTATGTAGAAAATACGATTGTCGCGTGGGTCAACCAAACAATATACATAGTGATCTAATGATTCGACAACGGCTTGTTTGAAAAATCTCATTTTTCTATCTAATCGAATTACAAATTCTTATACTCACTGCAGACGAATTGCAAATTCGCCTGAACTCCAAGCCTGAACGCTATGAGGAGACTTGTTTCTTTGCTTTTATCATGCAGTAGACGCCAAGGATGATGAAGGGAATCGAGAGGATCTGGCCCATGTCGAGGGGGAGGGAGGTCTCGAAGGCTTCCTGAACTTCCTTGGTGTATTCGATGAAGAAGCGGAAGGTGAAGATATACGTCAGACAGAAGCCGAAATACCAGCCTGTGCCGATCTTCTCGGGCATCCGTTTATGCAGATACCATAGGATGAAGAAGAGCAGGGCGTATGCGATGGCCTCGTAGAGTTGTCCGGGGTGGCGTGGCATCGTATCCACACGCTCGAAGATAAAGGCCCAGGGCACATCGGTAATCTTGCCGATAATCTCAGAGTTCATCAGGTTGCCCAGGCGGATAAAGCAGGCCGTCGTACCTGTGGCGATGGCGATGTTGTCGAGTACCGTCCAGATGCCCAACTTGGTCTTCCTGACATAGAGCCAGAGGGCAATCATCAGGCCCAGTGTGCCGCCATGCGAGGCCAGTCCGGCATAGCCAATCAGTTTCCAACCGCCTTCTGGCAATATCCGGATGGGCAGGAACATCTCCACGATGCCTTGCCAAGAGGTCAGGAAATAGTCTGGTTCATAGAAGATGCAATGCCCCAGACGGGCTCCGGCAAGGATGCCCACGAAGCAGTAGAAGAAGAGCGGGTCGAAGAGTTCATCCTTGATCTTCTGTTCCTTATAGAGCCGTTGTACCACGAAATAGGCCAGTGCCAGGCCGATGATCCACATCAGACCGTACCAGCGCACAGTAATCGGTCCCAGATGGAAAGCCTCCAAATCAGGCTGCCATACGATATAATTAAGTAGATCCAACATAACTTAAACATTAAAGCGGAAGTGCATGATGTCGCCATCCTGTACCACGTAGTCCTTTCCCTCGACAGCCAGTTTGCCGGCTTCGCGGACGGCAGCCTCGGAGCCATACTGCAGATAGTCCTCATACTTGATCACCTCGGCACGGATGAAGCCCTTCTCGAAGTCGGTGTGGATGACACCAGCGCACTGCGGAGCCTTCCAGCCCTTCTTATACGTCCAGGCCTTCACCTCCATCTCACCAGCGGTGATGAAGGTCTCGAGGTTCAGCAGGGCGTAGGCCTTCTTGATCAGACGGTTCACGCCGCTCTCCTCCAGGCCCAGTTCCTCGAGGAACATCTGCTTGTCCTCATACGACTCCAGTTCTGCGATGTCCTCCTCCGTCTTAGCAGCGATGATCATCGTCTCGGCTCCTTCCTCCTTGGCCAAGGCCTCTACTTTCTTCGTAAAGTCGTTACCGTCCTTGGCATCTGCCTCACTGACATTGCAGACGTAGAGCACTGGCTTTGAGGTCAGCAGGAAGAGATTCCTGGCGCAGTCCTGTTCCTCCTTGGTCTCGAACTCCACGATGCGGGCGTTCTTGCCCTGATCAAGTACCTCTTTGTAGGCATGAAGGACTGTTGCCTCCACCTTAGCCTCTTTATTGCCAGCGGCAGCGGCCTTCTCCGTCTTGGCCAGACGGCCCTCGATGGTCTCGAGGTCCTTCAATTGCAGTTCTGTATCGATAATCTCCTTGTCGCGGATGGGGTCGATGGAGCCATCGACATGAGTGATGTTCTCATCCTCGAAGCAGCGGAGCACATGGATGATGGCATCCGTCTCACGGATATTTCCAAGGAACTTATTGCCTAATCCCTCGCCCTTAGAGGCTCCCTTCACGAGTCCGGCGATATCCACGATCTCACAAGTAGCAGGTACGATACGGCCTGGATGTACGATCTCTGCCAATTTCGTCAGGCGCTCGTCGGGAACGGTGATCACACCTACGTTGGGCTCTATCGTACAGAAGGGGAAGTTTGCTGCCTGAGCCTTCGCACTCGACAAACAATTGAACAATGTAGATTTGCCCACATTAGGCAATCCTACAATACCACATTTTAATGCCATTTCTTCTTTAAACGTTTAAATTTGGGTGCAAAGGTACGAATAAGCGCGTGAAAAACCAAATTTTCCCTTGGAATGTTGCATTTCAAAAGATATTTGACACACTCCAAAAAGCCTGTTACACCAAAATTGGCTACCTTTGCAGGCGAAAACAAGTAAAGTAACCAAAAGAGATGAATCGACTATTAACAAGGATTTTTGTGTGTGGAGCCCTCGCAGGCTTATCTGTTAGCAATGCTAACGCTCAACTTTCATCTAATCCAGACAAGTTCCTGGGCAATATTACGACTTATGGTCAGATTGACTATGGGGATGAGAAATTCTATGAGATATGGAACCAGATTACCCCGGAGAACGAGTCAAAGTGGGAATCTGTGGAAGGCAGGACCCATGGGAATTACAACTGGAGTAGTACAGACAAGATCTATAAATATGCCAAAGAGCATGGTATCCCCTTTAAATGGCATACTCTCGTGTGGGGCTCCCAATATCCTAAATGGATGGATAGACTCTCGCCAGAAGAACAGTATGAGGCTATCGTGGAGTGGATGGATGCCATCAAGGAGCGTTATCCCGACATCCAAATGATCGACGTGGTGAACGAGGCCATCTCTGGTCATGCCCCTGCTCCCTATAAGGCTGCCTTGGGTGGCGATGGAAAGACTGGCTACGACTGGATCATCAAGGCCTTTGAGATGGCCCACGAGCGCTGGCCGGATGCCATCCTGATCTATAACGACTATAACACGTTCCAGTGGAACACTGATCAGTTTATTGACCTGGTTAAGACACTCCGTGACGCAGGAGCGCCTATCGACGCCTACGGCTGTCAGTCGCACGACCTCACAGACTGCAATGAGACCAACTTCAAAAAGTCGATGGATAAGATTCAGGATGCCCTGAAGATGCCGATGTACAGCACGGAATATGACATTGGTACTGCAGACGATGATCTTCAACTGAAGCGCTATCAGGAGCAAATTCCATATATGTGGGAGGCAGACTATTGCGCAGGTATCACACTCTGGGGGTATATCTATGGTAGGACATGGACTACTGATGGTAACTCTGGCATTATCAAAAACGGCATTGATCGTCCTGCCATGACCTGGTTGCGCGAGTATATGCAGACGGATGCCGCCAAGAATGCCAAGAGCCCGTTCCCAGGGATGGTGAAGGAGGCTTCTATCTATCTGAAGCCGGATGCTATTATCGTGGATAAAGGTTTTCAAGTAAATATTGGTATCGATGCCAGTCTGAAGACCAAGACCATTGAGAGCATAGAATTGTTCGTGAATGATGAACCTGTGGAAGTGATGGTCACCACAAGCATACCTAAAGCGTATTACTCGGCAGATTATACCCCTACTGCTAATGGCAAATACGAACTGAGAGCCGTTGTGACAGCCACTGACGGCACTAAGTATGAGCGCTATGGCGGTTTTACGGTTCTTGACCCTCGTAGTCCCTTTGGGGGTACGGCCATCGAATGGCCAGGAACGCTGGAGTTTGAGGACTTCGACTCTGGTGCTGAAGGTCAGACGTTTCATGATTCCGACAATGTCAGTGAAGGCGATTACAAGAACTATCGCAGTGATGCTGGTGGGGTGGATCTTGTGAAGGGCAATGGCGGCTGCGCTATCGGCTATACGGCAATGGGCGAGTGGCTCGAATATACTGTCAATGTGAAGGAGGCTGGTACCTATTCATTCGAGGCTACCGTCTCTTGTGGCTCTCAGGATGGTTCCGCCTTCAGTATCGATCTCCTCCAGGAAGATGGTTTTGTCAATCTGGCGAAAGTGACTGTGCCGCAGACAGGCAACAACGATTGGAATACATACAAGGTGGTGAGTGGTAAACTGAATGTTCCGCTGGAGCCCTTTGTACAGACCATCCGCATCACCATCGACAAGCCATACGTCAACCTCGATAAGATCGAGTTGAAGTTAGAGGGAACTGGTATCCAGTCAGTGAAGGATGACGCTTCGTTAGAGGGACAGTCCTATAACCTCTATGGTATGAAAGTTGATCAGAACTATAAGGGAATTGTCATTAAGAACGGTAAAAAGATATTGAACAGATGAGGAAAATTCTTATCGCCATCATCGCATTGGTAGCATTTGGCTCTAATGCCTATGCCCAGGTGACAGAACCAAAAGACACACCTCAGTTGGAGTTTGCACTCCAACTGAAGGTGACGCTTGGGGAAACCTACTCCTGTGGAGAGACGCAGCATGGGCAGCGCATCGTGATTCCTATCACGGGTGGTACTTTCGAAGGACCGAATATTAGGGGGACGATCGTGAATGGTGGAGCAGACTATCAGTTGGCCAACAAGGCTCAGAAGCGGACGGAGTTGGAGGCTATCTATAGCATTAAGACTGACGATGGCGTGTATATCCATGTGCGTAATAGAGGTATCATCTATGATGGTAAAGATGTCAATGGCAATCCATCCTTCTACTTCAAGGCTGCTCCTCAGTTTGAGGCGCCTGCCGACAGCAGGTATGCGTGGCTGAATAACGCGCTCTTCGTCTGTGCCCCTGACTTCACCCAACAGTTCCAAGGGATCGTCCTCAATGTCTGGCGAGTGAAATAATTTCTCCTGGCTCGCAACTTTCTGGGTCTTCTATACGTCAAACAGACGAAGAAACTTTCAAAACAAGACTGATATGAAGAAATTGTTATTGTTATTGATTGCAGGTTGTCTGCTTTCGTTTACTGCGTGCAAAGTCAATCTCGGCACAGGGGAGAATAGAATCGATCCCAGCGGAAATATCGTCAAGGCCAAGTATCCGCAGGAGGCTTTTGACAAGGTGGACAACCATGTGGTGGGCAATATCCAACTGGTTCAGAGCAGTCAGAGTCGCGTGACCCTATCGGCTCCAGACAACTATATCGACCTCTTTGAGTTTAAGAATGAGGACGGTGAACTGACTATCAATTTTAAGGAAGACAATATCAGTATCGATACCAAGGATGTGGTCATCGTGATCTATACGCCCAGCATTAGTAAGGTGAAAAACAGTGGGGCTGCTGACATCCGTCTCGACAGTCTGACTACTGATGAACTTGAAGTCAGCAATTCTGGTGTTGGAGCCTTCAATCTCGGCCATATTAAGGCGAGAGAGATTGACGTCTCCTGCAGTGGCGTAGGCAGCATCACGATAAGCGGTCAGACGGATGAGGCAGAGTATAGTTGCAGCGGTGTGGGCAGCATCAACGCTAAGGATATGGTTTCACGTGTAACTGATGCCAGTATCAGTGGAGTAGGGGGGATCGAGTGTTATGCCTCTGAGTCCATTAAAGGCCGAGTCTCTGGCGTAGGCGGTTTGAAATATGCAGGTCATCCAGCAAAGAAAGACCTGCATAATTCCATGGTAGGCGGCATCACCGAATTGTAATCAGTGGGCTTCGAGCCAGTTCTGGCCAAAGCCACTGTCAGCCACAAGGGGCACAGCGAGGGTGATGGCGCTTTGCATCTCTTCCAAGACGATTTTCTCGACGGACTCTTTCTCCTCTGGATAGACAGAGAAGTTGAGTTCGTCGTGTACCTGTAGGATCATCTTGCTTCTAATGCCCTCTGCCTTGAAACGATTGAAGATACGTATCATGGCCACCTTGATGATGTCTGCGGCTGTACCCTGGATGGGGGCGTTGATAGCGTTACGTTCTGCAAAACCTCTGACAGTGGCATTGTGGGAGTTGATGTCAGGCAGATAGCGGCGACGCCCAAAGAGGGTAGTGACGTAGCCCTGCTGTCGGGCGATTTCCTTGGATTTCTCCATATAGTCGTGCACCTGTGGGAAGGTTTGGAAATAGCCGTCTATCAGCATCTTGGCCTCTTCGCGGGGGATATCCAGACGCTCTGCCAAGCCAAACACGGTGATGCCGTAGATAATACCGAAATTGGCACGCTTCGACTTGGTGCGCTCATCACGGGTCACCTCTTCTATGGGTTTCTTATAGATATTTGCTGCCGTAGCCGCATGGAGATCCTTGCCTTCACGGAACACCTCTATCATCTGGGGATCTTTCGACAGATGGGCCATCACGCGCAATTCAATCTGTGAATAGTCTGCTGAAAAGAACAGACAACCTGGCTCTGGAATAAAGGCCTTACGAATCTCCTTGCCGTCCTCGCCTCTGATGGGGATATTTTGAAGATTGGGATCGCTACTCGACAAGCGTCCTGTAGCGGTAATCGTCTGGTTGAACGAGGTGTGGATATGCCCAGTACGCGGATTGATCAGTTTGGGAAGGGCATCGATATAGGTTCCAATGAGTTTCTTTAATCCTCTGTGTTCCAGGATATCTGATACGATCTCGTGCTTGTTCTTTAATTGCTGGAGCACTTCTTCTGATGTGACGTATTGCCCAGTTTTGGTCTTTTTGGCTTTCTCCACTATTTTCAGTTTGTCGAAGAGGATTTCTCCCACCTGTTTGGGCGAAGCAATGTTAAACTGTCCTCCTGCCAACTCATAGATACGTTGCTCAATCTCCAGCATGCGGTTGGTTAAAATTGTTGATGTTTCCTTGAGCGACTCTGTATCCAGGCAGACACCGTTCATCTCCATCTCTGCCAAGACAGGCATCAGGGGCATCTCGATGTTATAGAAAAGATCCTCGCAGTCGTACTTCTTCAGTTCTGGCTCCAACTTGTTCTTCAGCCGGAGGGTGATGTCTGCATCCTCAGCGGCATATTCATATACCTGAGAGGGCAGGAGGTCGCGCATGGACCGTTGGCTCTTGCCCTTGGGTCCAATCAGTTCGTCGATATGGATGGTCTGGTAGTTCAGATAGATTTCTGCCATGTAGTCCATGTTATGGTGCAACTCGGGTTGAATGAGGTAGTGGGCGATCATCGTGTCCCACATCCTGCCCTTGAGTTCGATGTCGTAGTTGCGGAGCACTTCAAGGTCGTACTTGAGATTCTGCCCAATTTTCAGGATTTTGGTGTTCTCGTACACCTCTTTAAAGATATTAACAATTCGCAACGCTTCTTCACGATTGGCTGGGATAGGTACGTAAAAGGCTTCAAATTCCTTCACTGCGAAACTCAATCCTACTAATTCTGCATCGATGGGATTCGTTGAAGTCGTTTCCGTGTCCAGACTCAAAATTTCATTTGTCAAGAAATAATCACGCAGTTTCAGCAAATCTCCCTCATTATCAACGAGTTTGTAATCATGTTTTGTTGTTTTAAGGCTTTCAAAACTTGAATTTTCACTCAATTTCGCCCCGTCGGCAGGAAATTCTGCAAAGAGATCGAGTTGACCGTTTACAGGAATTTGCGCTTTTTGTGGTTTTTTAAGAATTCTGTCTGCAAGACTCTTGAACTCCAGTTCTGTGAACAATTTGCCCAATTCTTCTTCATTGGGGTCAACGAGTTTGAGGGCATCCATGTTGAGGTCGATGGGTACATCTGTCTTGATAGTTGCAAGGAAGTAACTCATCTTGATATCCTCGACATGCTCTTCCACCTTCTCGCGCAACTTTCCTTTTATCTCACTCGAGCGCTCGATGAGTTGACTGACACTTCCAAACTCGTTGATCAGTTTCACGGCTGTCTTCTCTCCGACACCAGGACATCCAGGGAAATTGTCAGCAGAGTCTCCCATCAGGGCAAGGAGGTCGATTACCTGATCCGTGGATGGAATGCCATATTTCTCTGTCACTTCCTTGGGGCCCATCACCTCATAGCCCCCTCCGTGGCGAGGGCGGTAGATGCTCACATTCTCAGTGACCAGTTGACCGTAGTCCTTGTCTGGTGTGAGCATGTAGGTTCTCACGCCGATGGAATCGGCCTTTTTAGCAAGCGTACCAATAACGTCGTCTGCCTCATAGCCATCCACCTGAAGGATGGGTATGTTGTAAGCCTTGAGGATGTCCTTGATGATGGGTATGGCCTTGCGGATGTCCTCTGGCGTCTCCTCGCGCTGTGCCTTGTACTCTGGGAAAGCCTCACTGCGGAAGGTGGGTCCATGGGGGTCGAAAGCCACACCGATATGGGAGGGCTGCTCTTTCTGCAGCACTTCATTGAGGGTATTACAGAAGCCGATAATGGCAGAGGTGTTCATCCCCTTCGAGTTGATTCTTGGATTCTTGATAAAGGCGTAATATGACCTGTAGATGAGCGCATAAGCGTCTAAAAGAAATAATTTCTGCATATCTTTCTTAATTTTGAGTGTAAAATTACTAAAAAATTATCTTATTTCCAACGTTTTTACTAATTTTGTATCGTAATTTGTGTGTTATGGATTATTTATCTGTCATTAGAAAACCAATTAGTACAGAATTTCATGACTTCCAAAATCAGTTCCAGGGAGCCTTGACTCATAGTGCTGGCTTGTTAGCCAGTGCACTGGATCATATCCGTCAGCGGACAGGTAAGCAGATGCGCCCGATGCTGACATTGTTGACGGCTAAGAACTATGGGAATATTTCTCAAGTTACCCAATATTCAGCCGTTGCCCTGGAATTGCTCCATACAGCAAGTCTGGTACATGATGATGTGGTCGATGAAAGCGATGAGCGCAGGGGTATTGCCTCCCTTAACTTGTCTTATAATAATAAGGTTGCTGTACTCGTTGGAGACTATATCCTTTCTACCTGTCTGCTGAATGTCTCTTTTACTCAGAACCCTCGCATTCTTTTTTATCTTTCAGAATTGGGGCGTACTTTAGCCTCTGGAGAGATTCTACAATTGCAGAATATCAATAATAATGAGGTCACTGAAGATGCCTATTTTCAGGTCATCAACCAGAAGACGGCTTCGCTTTTCAAGACGTGCTGCTCGATGGGAGCCCTTTCTGTAGGGGCTTCCGACGAGGAGGTGCAGAAGGCGGAGTTATTCGGCCAGAACCTGGGTATCATCTTTCAGATTCGCGATGACATCTTCGACTATTTCGACTCCACGGATATTGGGAAGCCCACTGGTAATGACATGCGTGAGGGCAAGTTGACTCTGCCAGTGATCTATGCGCTCAACACTTCAGACTTCGAGCCAATGAAGGTGCTTGCTCGGAAAGTCAAGGCTGGAAAGATCAATTCCGATGAAATCGCCGTATTGGTGGAGTTTACCAAGCGCCAGGGTGGTATCGAATATGCAGAGCAGAAAATGATCGAAATTGCCCACCAGGCAAAAGCGTTTATAGATGAAAATGTCAGGGACGAACTGAAAGATGCATTTAATGCTTACTTAGAATATATTATTCAAAGAAAACTGTAAATCCTCAGAAGAACTTGACTTCTTCACCTGTTACTTCACTGAGCAGCATATTGGCCAGGCGCGATGTACCAAGTCTTAGCCACTGGTTAGTGAGCCATTTCTCGCCCAGGACCTCTTTCACGATGGTGTAGTATATCAGAGCGTCCATCACTGAATTAAGGCCTCCTGCGGGCTTAAATCCTATCTGGATGCCAGTTTCATCGTAGTATTCCTTAATGGCCTGGCACATCACGTAAGCAGCCTCTGGTGTGGCAGCAGGCTCGAGTTTTCCTGTTGAAGTTTTGATATAGTCGGCTCCTGAGTACATTGCCAGGATAGAGGCGGTCTTGATGTTTGAAGCGGTCTTTAGGCATCCTGTCTCTAGGATGACTTTCATTTTGTGATCTCCACAGGTCTCCTTCATCTGCTGTATCTCATCGCAGACTGTTTCGTAGTCGCCTGACAGGAACGCTCCTACGCTCATGACCATGTCGATCTCTGTGGCACCGTCCTTGAGGGCTAAGGCTGTTTCCACCGTTTTCACTTCGATGAGGGCCTGCGAACTGGGGAACGAGCCTGACACGCAGGCAATCTCCACTCCTTCCACCTCGAGGGTCTCTGCCACAGTGCGGGCGAAACGGGGATAGACACAGATGGTGGCCACATGGGGTAGGGCAGGGTATTGTTCGTCAAACTGGTTCACGCGCTCTGTAAAGGCCATCACACTCTCGTCAGAGTCTGTGGTCTTCAGTGTTGTGAGTTCCACGCTGCCCATCAGGAATTGCTTCACTTCCTTGGTGTCGTTCTCGTGTACTTTCTCCGTGATGATTTTCTTCACAGCCCCTCGTACTTCCTCGTCTGAGATGTTGAGGTTGTACTTGCTTAGGGCCTCTTCGATGCGACCCTTTTCAATAGTCTTTTCTGTCATATTCTTCCTTTTTATGCTAATAATTTCTTGTTATGTATATGACGGAGCGAGTCGCGCTGGGTTTTCTTTTCGATGCTCTTTTGCAATTCTTCCGTGAGATCAACACCTGTCTGATTTGCCAGACAGAGCAATACCCACAACACATCGGCCATCTCTTCGCCCATCGCAGCCTTGCCATTATCCTCGCTGCGTGGGTCTGATGCTTTCCACGACTGGTCGCCATATCTTCGACTGATAACTCTGGCCAGTTCGCCTACTTCCTCTGTCAGAATGGCCATGTTCGTCAGTTCTGAGAAGTAGCGCACTCCATATTCATGTATCCAGCGATCTACTAATTCCTGCGCTTCCTTGATGCTCATCTTGCTCTTAACATTTGAATGAATAATATGAAGATTGTCAGCAGGATAATAATGATATACTGCTTGTTTTCGCGTTCGTATTCCTTCCAGTGGAACGCTTTGTACAGGAAGACTAACAGAAACAAGGCAATGCCTATTCCACAGAGCCATCCGCCATAGATCGTGCCCCATACGAGGGAACTGACGATACCTATTATCGCCAGAATCATTCCTGCGATCTCTATCTCGCGAAGATACTTTTTCATAGGCCGAATAGTGTTTGTTTGATTATTCTTTTGTCCATTGCTTTTTTATTTTTGTGTAACTGCCTTATTATGAGCCTCTTTGGATTGTTATATTGGGGAGGTACGGAATCTTTACTTTAAGGTCTTTCTTGCCAAACCACCAGATGCCGATAGTAACAAGGGCTACGTACAGGAATACTCTTACGATCCTTTCTGAACCTTCCTGTTGCCACGCTTTCCAGGCGATGGCTGGCGTAACGCAGGCCAACCCCGCCCACCATAGTATGTTGGATGTCTTCCAGTATTCGCCACTCCAGAGCGCCAATGCTGCAACGATCAGAATGGCACCGACGGCCTCCAGGAAACTAATGATTTTGCTCATTGGTTACAGTCCTAAGAAGGAGAGTCCTACCAGCACGAGAAAGGCCACAGAGATGTAGTTCGACATCTTGTCGTTCTCCTTCCAATGGATGATAGTCCATATGCTCAGTCCGGCCATGATGGTCAGGCCGAAAGCGATGAGGAAATTCGAGTGGAGAATGCGCCCCAAGATGTATGCAATCAGGGCTGCGAAGTTTACGTAGTTGGTGATTTGTCTTCTGTCCATATTCCTTTGGTTTTATTCCTTGTTCTTGGTGTCCATGCAGATGGTGACGGGGCCGTCGTTGAGCAGTTCCACCTTCATGTCGGCGCCGAATTCGCCTGTGCCCACCTCCTTGCCGATGGCTGCTGAGAGTTGACGGCAGAAGGCCTCGTAGAGTGGGATAGAGTGCTCGTGCGAGCCAGCCTTGAACCAACTGGGGCGATTGCCTTTCTTGTAACTCGCAAAGAGCGTGAACTGACTGACAATCAGTGCGTTACCGCAGATGTCAAGGATGCTTTTGTTCATGACTCCCTGCTCGTCGTCGAATACTCTGAGGTTTGCCACCTTCTTCACCAGCCACTCTACATCTTCCGTTGTGTCTTCGTCGCAGACGCCTAACAGGATCAGAAAACCCTGTCCGATCTGGCTTTTCATCGTGCCGTCGATAGTGACGCTGGCGTGACTCACGCGTTGAATGACTGCTCTCATATTCAATTATTTGTCTGCAAAAGTAAGCATTTATTTTCAAACCACCAAACTAAACCTCCATTTTTCCTCTATCTTCTTAGACGAATTAAAAGGGTATTTTAGGTATTGCAGATGGGTACTTTAATCCGCCGTTTTGCTTGTTTGACCTTTGTCAAACAATCGACTGACCTCCGTCAAACAATCGTTTGACCTTTGTCAAACAAGCAAAAGGATAGACTAAACGCCCAAGTTCTCCTATCCTTAGTCTGATTTCTAAGGACGATAAGTGCTTGTGTTGAAGGTAGTTTCTGTGGTTTTACTCTGCTTGTTCTGCCGCTTCGCTTGGGTGGAAGTGGTCGTAGACAATCTGTGCCTTCTTCTGGCCAAGGATTTCTACTAACGCTGACAGTTCTGCCTCACGGATGCGTTTGACGGATTTCAGGCCCTTTAGGAGTTCGTCACGGCTCTTGGGGCCGATGCCTGGGATGCTGTCAAGTTCGGAGAGCAAAGCGCGCTTAGAGCGCTTGTTTCGGTGGAATTCGATGGCGAATCTGTGTACTTCGTCCTGAATATGCGTCAGTACATGGAATAGTTCTGAGTTAGTCTTTAGTGCTACGTGGATTGGTGGGAAACCATATAGCAGTTCATTGGTACGATGACGATCGTCTTTGGCCAGTCCCGCAATGGGGATATCGAGGTTCAATTCGTCTTGGATCACCTGGCGGATCACCTCCATCTGCCCTTTACCTCCATCTGCTATGATGAGGTCGGGTAGGGGTTGTTCCTCTTCTATTTGTCGTTTATAGCGACGATGCACCACCTCTTTCATCGAGGCATAGTCGTCAGGTCCTTCAACGGTCTTGATATTGAAGTGCTTATAGTCCTTTTTTGAGGGTTTCATGGCCTTGAATACGACGCATGAGGCAACGGCATCTGACCCTGAGATGTTGGAGTTGTCGAAACACTCTATCTGGTAGGGTAGTTTGGGTAGATGGAGTTTCTCCTGCAGTTCTTTCATCAAGCGGGTCTGCTTCTGTTCTGGATTCAGTTTCTCAGCCTGTTTCAAACGGTCAAATTTATACTGCTTGCCATTCATGATGGAGAGTTCAAGAAGTGTCTTTTTATCGCCTCTTTGTGGGATGGTGAAGACAACATTCTCGAGTTCCACATTGACTTCCTGCGGTACGATGATTTCCTTGGCGTCGCTCTTGAATCGCTCGCGTAGTTCGGCAATGCCTAATTGTAGCAACTCCTCGTCAGATTCGTTGAGTTTCTTCTTGTATTCGATGGTGAAACTCTGGTTGATACTGCCGTTTGAAACGTGGATATAGTTGATGAAGGCCATCTTTTCGTCGCTTGTTATAGAGAATACATCGACGTTGTTAATGGTGTGGCTGACCACTTCGCTCTTGGTGACAAAGCCATCCAGGGCGATGTATTTTCGCTTTATTTCCTCTGCCTCTTCGAAGCGTAGTTCCTCTGCGAGTCTTTCCATCTCTTCCTTTAGGTCACGCAGTACTTGACGTGTGTTGCCTTTCAGGATTTCACGTGCCTGTTGGATATTCCTCTGATAGTCTTCATACGATTGTTTCCCAACGCATGGACCCATACATTTCTTGATATGGAAATCGAGGCAGACTCTGTATTTCCCGTTTTCGACACCTTCCTTTGTGATGGGTTGGTTGCAAGTGCGTGGATGGTAGAGTTGTTTGATGAGGTCTAGCACTGCGTACATCGTCCCGACATGGGAGTAGGGGCCGTAATAGGTACCCCATTTCTTATTGATCGTTCGTGTTTTGAAGATGCGTGGCAGGTATTCGTTAGTTATGCAGATGGAAGGGTATGTCTTTCCATCTTTCAGTAGTACGTTGTATCGAGGGTTGTATTTCTTGATGAGCGAGTTTTCCAGGAGCAGTGCATCCTCTTCTGTGTTTACCACAGTATAACTGATGTCGTGGATCTTGCTGACAAGGACTTTGGTCTTGAAACGATCGACTTCTGTATGGAAGTAGGAAGATACCCTTGCCTTGAGGTTCTTCGCCTTCCCTACATAGATGATAGTATGATTTTCGTCATAATACTGGTAACTGCCAGGCTTCTCTGGAAGCCTACTGACGATCCCTTTCAGGTATGCCAATCGTTTCTCGTTCTCTTCCTTTGTCATCTGTGATTGTTATTCTGAAACCCCTTTGTAAAAGGGCTTTTCCAGTCGGTTTGTTTCACGTGGAACGTTTTGTTTTCCCTCCTGAGTAAGAGGGAAGTCTGGTTCCCTATCTTTGAGGGCTTTTTTTACACCGTAATGAGGGTGGTGAGGTCGATACCTTTGAATAACTCACGGCCATGAAGTCCTTCGTCTTTGATTTCTATGATGAAATTCATATAGGTCTTCTTGGGGCGAAAGTGCTGCACGAGTTTGTAGGCAGCCATGGCTGTTCCGCCTGTAGCCAACAGGTCGTCGTGTATAAGAACCACATCATTTTCATCGATAGAGTCTATATGCATTTCGATAGTATCGACGCCATACTCCTTTGAAAAAGATTCCTTGATGACTGTAGCGGGCAGTTTGCCAGGTTTGCGAGCCAGCACGATTCCGCAACCAAGTCTTGCTGCCAAGGCGGATGCCATGACGAAGCCGCGGCTCTCGATGCCAACGATCTTTGTGATGCCTTTGTCTTTGTAAAGTTCCTCCAGTTCGTCGAGCATGATCTTCACACACTCGGCACTCTTGTAGAGGGTAGTTACGTCACGGAAGTTGATACCCTTTTTGGGAAAATCTGGTATGCTACGCAGATTGTCAATCAATGTTTTGTTGTTCATAATCAGTGAGTTATAAATGTTATTTAATGTTGTTTGTTTCACGTGGAACATTGCCTTGTGTCCTGTGCCGCCTGCCTTGCATGCCTACCGACCCATAAGGACGAGGAGCACGTTAATATCGCTTGGCGACACCCCAGGGATGCGACTGGCTTGTGCAAGTGTTTCTGGCTGTATCTTCATCAGTTTCTGGCGGCACTCGGTTGAAAGACCTTGCAGTTCTTCGTAGTTGAAGTACCCTTTAATACGAATATTCTCCAAACGGTGCATTTTTTCTGCGACCGCACGTTCACGCTCGATATATCCTTTGTATTTCATACGGATTTCTGCGGCTTCTGCAATTTCTTCCTTCCGATTCTTTGGATGGTCCAGTATTTCTTTCAACTGAGGAATAAGTTCAGATAGATTTTTTAAATTCAGTTGTGGACGATTGACTAAATCGACGAGTTTGCAGCCAAACTGGAGTGGGGTGGTACCTAATGACTCCAAGGCAGAATTGATTAACTTTGGTTTTATCGCAAAACTCTCACAGAAAGATTCGACTTCTTTGATATGCTGTTTCTTCTCTATCCACCAGTCATAACGCTCTTTTTTAGCGAGTCCTAATTCGTGGGCTTTCTCCGTCAGTCGTGCATCGGCATCATCCTGTCTTAGTAGGATTCTGTATTCGGCCCTGGAAGTAAACATTCGATAAGGTTCATCGACTCCTTTTGTTACCAAATCATCGATGAGAACGCCAATATATGCCTCGTCACGATGGAGAATGAATGGCGTGTCACCACCTCCCGCCTTGAGGGCTGCGTTGATGCCTGCCATGGTACCTTGACCGCCAGCCTCTTCATAGCCAGTCGTTCCATTCACCTGTCCTGCAAAGAAGAGATTTGTAATTTTCTTCGATTCCAACGAATGCTGGAGTTGGGTGGGATCGAAGAAATCGTACTCTATGGCATAACCAGGTCGATAGACTTTCACGTCTCTGAAGGCAGGGATTTTCCTGAGTGCCTCTATCTGTACATCCATTGGCAGGGAGGATGAGAAGCCGTTGAGATACATCTCATTGGTATCCTCGCCTTCAGGTTCTAAGAAGAGAGGGTGCTTCTCTCGTTCAGGGAAGGTGACGAGTTTGGTTTCTATCGACGGGCAGTAGCGCGGCCCGATGGACTGAATCTGCCCGTTGTAGAGAGGGGAGTCTTTCAGACCGTTTTGCAGGATTTCGTGAACCTCCGCGTTGGTGTTCACTGTCCAACATGGCAACTGCTTTAAAGTCCCTGCCTTGTTCAGATAACTGAACTGGTATGGCTTTGTCTCACCAGGCTGTATCTCCATCTCCTCGAAATGGACGGAGCGCTTGTCGATGCGGACTGGGGTGCCTGTCTTCATCCTCGCCGAAGAGACACCATGCCTTGTGATGCTTTCCGTAAAGTTGGCGACGGCAGGCTCTGCTATTCTACCACCAGGTACCATTTTCCTGCCGATATGCATCAGACCGTTTAGGAAGGTGCCTGCTGTGACGATGACGCATTTTGCACGGAGTTCAGCGCCCCATATAGTTTTGATGCCAATGGCAGAAATACCTGAGTGTTCGGAGGATTCGACCAGTAGTTCCTCTGCCTGATCCTGCCAGATATCGAGGTTGGGCGTAGCGTCGAGCATCCGCCTCCATTCCCAGATAAACTTCCCTCTGTCACACTGGGCGCGAGGGCTCCATACTGCTGGCCCTTTTCCGACATTGAGCATGCGAAACTGGATGGCCGTGGCATCGGTGACGAGTCCCATCTGTCCGCCCAATGCGTCGATCTCGCGGACAATCTGCCCCTTGGCGATGCCACCAACAGCAGGGTTGCATGACATCTGTGCAATCTTGTTCATGTCCATCGTGACGAGGCAGGTCTTGGCGCCCATGTTGGCACTGGCACAGGCTGCTTCACAACCTGCATGACCGCCTCCTATGACGATGACATCATACTTTAATAACATAACATAATCAATTTCTGCCCGCAAAGTTACAAAAAGTTTCGTAAATAGAAACTAAATCTTAGAAAATTGCACCTTGGATTCCGTATAAATAGTGAAGTTTTTTACGGAAACGTTTGCGCTTTTCATATTTTTTTAGTAATTTTGTACCCTAAACGTGTACACACGTACCTAATAGTAAGTATAAAACAATCAATAATTCATTTAAAATCAACAACTTATGTGGTTAATCAATTCATCAATTGGTAGAAAAGTTGTAATGTCCGTCACGGGTATTGCGCTGATCTTGTTCCTGACATTCCATGGTTGCATGAACTTGGTGGCGCTTTTCTCGGAGGAAGGTTACAACATGATTTGCGAATTCCTGGGTGCCAACTGGTACGCCGTTGTGGCTACACTTGGTTTGGCTGCCCTGGCAGTGATTCACATCGTCTTTGCGTTCATCCTGACGGCGCAGAACCGTAAGGCCCGTGGCGACAACCGCTACGAGGTGGCAACGAAGACCAATCCGGGCATCGTGGAGTGGTTCTCCCAGAACATGCTTGTGCTGGGTATCATCATCCTCATCGGCCTGCTCGTTCACCTGCAGAACTTCTGGTACAACATGATGTTCGCAGAGTTGGCTGGTATCCACAAAGACATCGATCCTGCCGATGGTTTTGGCTGGATTAAGGAGACTTTCTCTCATTGGCCTCTTGTGGTGCTGTACCTCGTATGGTTTGCTGCTATCTGGTTCCATCTGGCTCACGGCTTCTGGTCAGCCATGCACACCCTGGGTATCAGTGGTAAGGTGTGGCAGAAGCGTTGGAACTGCATCGGCCTGATTTACGTCAGCCTGCTGATGCTCGGCTTCACCGTGGTTGTTTTGGCTTTCGCATTCAAGTGCGCTCCGAGCCTCTGCTAAAATTGAAAAGTTGAAAAATTGAAAAATTGAAGTTTTTATGGCTAAAGTATTAGATTCAAAGATTCCCGCAGGTCCAGTGCCTGAGAAATGGAAGGAATATAAGGCTCATCAGCGTCTTGTCAACCCGAAGAACAAACTGAAGTTGGATGTGATCGTGGTTGGTACCGGTCTGGCTGGTGCATCGGCTGCTGCCTCGCTGGGTGAGATGGGCTTCAACGTGATTAATCTGTGCATTCAGGATTCTCCTCGCCGTGCGCACTCTATCGCCGCTCAGGGTGGTATCAATGCCGCCAAGTGTTATCAGAACGATGGTGACTCTGTCTATCGTCTGTTCTACGACACTGTGAAGGGTGGTGACTATCGTGCTCGTGAGGCCAACGTGTATCGTCTGGCTGAGGTCAGCAATAACATCATCGACCAGTGCGTGGCTCAGGGTGTTCCCTTCGCTCGTGAGTATGGCGGTATGCTGGCCAACCGTTCATTCGGTGGTGCCCAGGTGAGCCGTACATTCTATGCCAAGGGTCAGACGGGTCAGCAGTTGTTGCTGGGTGCCTACAGTTCGCTGTCTTGTCAGGTGAAGGCTGGCAAGGTAAAACTCTATACCCGCTACGAGATGGAGGATGTGGTGATCGTTGACGGACGTGCCCGTGGTATCATCGCCAAGAACCTCGTTACTGGCAAGTTGGAGCGCTTCTCTGCAAACGCTGTGGTGATTGCTACTGGTGGTTATGGTAATACCTATTTCCTCTCTACCAACGCTATGGGTTGCAACTGCACGGCTGCCGTTCAGTGCTATCGTAAGGGTGCTTACTTTGCTAATCCTTCTTACGTTCAGATTCACCCCACCTGTATCCCCGTTCATGGCGACAAGCAGTCTAAGTTGACGCTGATGTCTGAGTCGCTGCGTAACGATGGCCGTATCTGGGTGCCGAAGAAACTGGAGGATGCCAAGGCTCTGCAGGCCGGTACCAAGCAGGGCTGGGAGATTCCCGAGGAGGATCGCGACTACTATCTGGAGCGCCGCTATCCGGCATTCGGTAACCTCGTTCCTCGTGACGTTGCCAGCCGTGCCGCCAAGGAGCGTTGCGACAAGGGCTATGGTGTCAACAACACCGGTCTTGCTGTGTTCCTCGACTTCTCTGAGTCTATCAACCGTCTGGGTCTCGATGTCATCATGCAGCGCTATGGTAACCTCTTTGAGATGTACGAGGAGATTACCGACGTGTTCCCTGGCGACGTTGCCAACGAGATCAACGGCGTGAAGTACTACAAGCCGATGATGATCTATCCCGCCATCCACTATACGATGGGTGGTATCTGGGTGGATTACGAGTTGCAGACCACTATTCCTGGTTTGTTCGCTATTGGTGAGTGCAACTTCTCTGACCACGGTGCTAACCGCCTCGGTGCTTCTGCACTGATGCAGGGTCTGGCCGACGGTTACTTCGTGCTGCCTTACACCATCCAGAACTATCTGGCCGACCAGGCTGTATGGCCGAAGATTCCTACAGACCGTCCTGAGTTCGACGAGGCTGAGAAGGCTGTCAACGCTGAGATTGACCGTCTGATGAACATCAAGGGTAAGCGTTCTGTTGACTCTATTCACAAGGAACTGGGTCACATCATGTGGGAGTATGTCGGCATGGGCCGCACCGCTGAGGGCTTGAAGACAGGTCTGAAGAAGATGCATGAACTCGAGAAGGAGTTCGATACCAACCTGTTCGTGCCTGGCACGAAGGAGGGTCTGAACGTAGAACTCGACAAGGCTATTCACCTGCGCGACTTCTTCACGATGGGTCAACTCGTGGCTTTCGATGCCCTCTCTCGTAATGAGTCCTGTGGCGGTCACTTCCGCGAGGAGTATCAGACGGAGGAAGGCGAGGCAAAGCGCGACGATGAGAACTACTTCTATGTAGGCTGCTGGGAGTACAAGGGCAAGGGCAACGAGCCCGAACTCATCAAGGAGCCGCTGGAGTATGAGGCTATTAAGGTACAGACACGTAACTATAAGAACTAATAAGGTATGGCAAAGAATATTTCATTTACAATAAAGTTCTGGCGCCAGAATGGCCCCAAGGACGCAGGTCATTTCGATACCCACGAAATGCACGACATCCCCGATGACACTTCGTTCCTCGAGATGCTCGACATCCTGAACGAAGAACTCATCAACGAAGGCAAGGAGCCCTTCGTGTTCGATCACGACTGCCGCGAGGGTATCTGCGGTATGTGCTCTCTGTATATCAACGGTACGCCTCACGGTCTCACAGAGCGTGGCGCTACCACCTGTCAACTCTACATGCGCCGCTTCAACGATGGTGATGTCATCACTGTCGAGCCTTGGCGTTCTGCTGCTTTCCCCGTGATCAAGGACTGTATGGTTGACCGCAATGCCTTCGATAAGATCATCCAGGCAGGTGGCTACACCACCATCCGCACTGGTCAGGCCCAGGATGCCAACGCTATCCTGATTCCGAAGGAGGATGCTGACGAGGCTATGGACTGCGCTTCTTGCATCGGCTGCGGTGCTTGCGTAGCAGCCTGTAAGAACGGCTCTGCCATGCTCTTCGTATCGTCTAAGGTGTCTCAACTCGCTCTGCTTCCTCAGGGCCGCGTAGAGGCTGCCCGTCGTGCCAAGAACATGGTGATGGCTATGGAGGAACTCGGCTTCGGTAACTGCACCAACACTCGCGCCTGCGAGGCTGTCTGCCCGAAGAACGAGACCATCGCCAACATCGCCCGCTTGAACCGCGAGTTCATCAAGGCCAAGTTGGCTGACTAATATTATTATTAATAAGGTAGTGAGGCTTGCATTGATGCCTCGCTACCTTTTCTCTCATCTCCATCGCTCTGACGGTGGCAGGATACACATTATAAATATTACTAACTTACAGATCAGCGTTTCTGTTCGTACTTATACTTAGATATTGAGCTTTTGCTCTTGTTCTTCGCACTCGAATACCGCCAAACATTCAATCGTAGAAGAACAAGCAGATGAAGGTTCACGCTAGATGGGCGTGGACTGTTCGTGCTTGTTATTGGATAGGTCACTTGGCGGTAACCTGAGTTCAGATAAGCATCGAATAGTTCCGCCTTTTTTACTATTAATGATGACAATTGCACCTGTATCTAATTTAAGTTTAAAAAGTACTGGTATTATAAATTTTACGAGCAAACACAGAGACCTTCAACCTGATTCAGTTTTGTATCAGCCTAAGGGAAGTTTGAGTATGGCGAAGAAAGTGCCGGTTATCGTACTTTTAGCAATGAGTCCTCTAAATTCATCGTCAGTTGAGCCGTATAATCCGAATTATGTACCTAACAATATTGAAATGGTTCAACAAAGAGATGACAATATTGTATTAAAAAGAGAATTACATAGTGGTAATGAGTCAATCAGGTATTTAGCATTTTCTGACGACAATAATGAAAAAGATTTTGAAAATTTTTGTTTTAATTATGACAATAAAGTAGGAAATAAAAAAGGTATTTTAGTTGGAAAAGTAATTGCGATATGTGATACGCCAAGGACAGATGGCAGATACTTGATGGCATATCGTCAGATTAATAATGGACAAGCAGAAAAAGACTTTAAAATATGTTATATACCGGATGTGTTTGGGGCGCAGTTAAAGTTTTATGCAAATTTTAGGACAAATAATGGTGCTATAGGGTTATTACCTCAATCAGAATTTGATGAGTATTTCGGTATAAATAATGTCAAAAATGCGCCATTAATTAAAGACAGAGTCACACGTTATAAGCCTATTAAGTAATTTTAAAATGATGATATAAATTTTTTTCATCGAAGGGAGATTTTTGTCATCTCTCCAGTGCTCACAAAGTGTCAGATACTTTGTGAGGTCAAAGGGAGGCTTATGGCCTCCCTTTTTGATAGGTTTCTCATAATCTTTTTGCCTGATTCCTTTGCGGTTTCATCGTTTTTGTGAACACAAAGTGTCTGACACTTTGTGCAAAGGAGATAGCAACACTTCTATGATTTCTCTTTTCCCTTGAATGATTTTACTTTCATGCCAAGTTTGACGGGCATGATGGCATTGAGGAAGATTCCTACAATGGCTGCTATGGCAAGGCCGGAAAGATGGATAGGGCCGATGGCGATGTCATCGTTGGCACCGTATTTCACACCGATGGCAAGCACCAGGATGAGTGCTGCAACAAACACGTTGCGCGAACTCTTCAGATCCACTTTCTCCTCTACGAGATTACGCACACCGACTGCTGAAATCATACCGTACAGAATCAGACTGACACCACCAATAGTGGCAGCCGGCATCAGTTGGACCAGGCAGGCAAACTTAGGACAGAAAGCCAGAATGATGGCAAGACATGCTGCAATCCTGATCACCTTCGGATCGAACACCTTGGTAAGGTTCAGCACACCGGTATTCTCGCCGTATGTGGTGTTGGCTGGGGCTCCGAAAATGGATGCCACAGCAGTGGCCACGCCATCGCCTGTCAACGTGCGATGTAAGCCGGGTTCAGTGAGAAAATCCTTGCCAACCGTTGAACTGATGGCAAACATATCGCCTATGTGTTCCATGATAGTGGCAAAGGCAATAGGCATGATGGCAAGGATGGTTGAGACCATCAATGTCGAGTTGCCGTCTTCAAACACGGCCAGTATCGTCTGCTCCTTATGTATAGGGAATCCCAGCCAGGCAGCCTGGCTGAGCGGTGAGAAATCTACCTCGCCCAGACAGGCTGCAATGACGTAAGATACTATCACGCCCAGAAGTACAGGGATGATTTTGATGATGCCCTTGCCCCAAATAGATGATGCAATGACGGTGACGATGGAGATGATTGCCAACAGCCAGTTGGTCTGGCAGTTGGCGATAGCCGAACCAGAAAGCACCAAGCCAATGGCAATAACAATCGGACCTGTGACAACTGGTGGGAAATACTGCAATATCTTCTTAACGCCAAACGACTTGATCAATGCCGCCATGACAAAATACAATAGTCCTGCACAGGCTACGCCCAGACAGGCATAATCGAGGGCCAGCGTCTCTGAAAGTCCCTGCGATACGCCCAACTCCTTGACAGAGGCATAGCCTCCCAGGAAGGCAAACGAAGAACCGAGGAATGCGGGGACATTCCATTTGGTGATAAAATGGAATACCAATGTACCGATTCCTGCAAAGAGCAAGGTAACAGATACGTCCAATCCTGTCAGCAGGGGTACGAGCACCGTGGCTCCAAACATGGCAAACAGATGCTGAACACCAAGTATCATCATTCGCGGTGTTCCAAGTTGCCGGGCATCATAGATCGCTTTTTGTGACTCCATAATAATATATTGTATTGTCGATTTTTCTTATCACAATGCAAAGATACAACTTTTTTCTCAGGATAGAATCTTTTTTTCCTTTTTCTTTGAAGTTTTTTGTACCTTTGCTGCGTCTAATTCATCCATTCTTTACGCTCCTTTTCCGTCATCTTCTCGATGGCATAGCGCAGTGTGGTGCGAGGCATCTCGTGGGCATGCTGGCGGAGGAATTCACGGAGCAGGTCCATGCTGCATCGCTTACCCATCTCGCGGAGCATCCAGCCCACGGCCTTGTGCATCAGGTCGTGAGGGTGGTGCAGGTGTTTCTCGGCATAGCGCAGGCACCAGGAAGGGTCGCCCTGTTGAGAGGTCTTCCAGGTGCAGACCATACTCATGCGCTGTCGCCACAGACAGGAACTGGCGGCTAAGGAGTCGAGTATCGCTATCTTATCTCCCAGATGGGAAGGCAGCAGCAGCCAATGGCCAAGGATCTTTGGTGCCGAGAGATCTACCAGGTCCCAGTTGTTGGCCTGCTCGGCATATTTCAGATACATTTCCACGATCTCATCGCGTTTCCGGATGGCTTCGGCATCGTCTTGCAACCGTTTTGTCGCTTGTTTCTCAAATTGTGAAACCATGATGAGCAGTCCACAGAGTCTTACCTCATGCCAGCGTGACATCAGCAGTTCCGGCACTTCGCTGAGCGGAGTGTCTTTGGCGGCCTTGACCACCTCGCGCGTCTGGGGCACCTTAAGACCTAAGAACTCGTCACCTTCGCCATACTCACCAGGTCCTGTCTTGAAGAAGCGCATCAGCACCTGCCGCTGCTCCTCATCGCACAGCGACTCCATGTAGCCTATAATCTCTTTTGCTGTTGGCATCGTCTTTATTTCATGTTTATAGGAAGAAGCGCTGGAACTCGCTTTCAAAGTTGGGAGTGAGTATCTGTTGTCCGATGGAATCGCGGATTTCCTGGATGGTCCAGAAGCGTCCACCGTCAAGTTCTTCTGCCGAGGGCCGGATGGGGCCGTCGTAGGTAGTCCTGTGGACATAGACCAGTTCGCGTTCGCGCTTGCTTTCGAAGACATACATGCCAACCCGTTCCGGAGTGAAAGCCTCGATGCCCAGTTCCTCGCGAACCTCTCTCAATAGTGCCTTTTCAGGTGTCTCGCCATAGTCGATGTGACCTCCCACGGCAGTATCCCACTTGCCAGGCTGAATGTCCTTCCATTCAGGGCGTTTCTGGAGGTACACCTCTCCTCGGGAGTTGAACACATGCAGATGCACCACAGGATGCAGCAGGTGGGAGCCGTTGTGGCATTCCCCTCGGGTGGCCTTTCCGATGACGTGTCCTTCCTCATTGACCAGGGGAAACAGTTCTTGATTGTTATCTTTCATTTGAATACTTATCTCAGCAGTTTCTTGATTTGCTGTTCGGAGGCCTCGGGCAGCAGTTGGCGGAAATGGTCAAGCAGGCGTTGATACGACTCCTCTGGCGTCCGCTCACAGCGGTAGTGGTCTCTTCCGAGCAGTTGTTCGGGTGTGGTCAACAGAGACCATCCCCAACCGTATTCTCTGTTGTGCTTGTCACGCGGATAGATAAAATCCTCTGTCACGATGTAGCAGCCCATCTGTAGGCGGGTGACATAGCCGTCAAACTTACTGCGCATCTTTGGACCTGTGAATCCGCAGGCGGCGCGCAGTTCGCGGGTGATCAGGCTGCCCTGCTCCTGAAGTGTCAGCAGGATGGCCTCCTCGATGCTCCCTTCTTCGGGCTTCGGGTGCGTGCTACGGCGATAGTTGCAGAAGTCAGGCCACCACTCACGGCTGATGAATCCTGCCTTCTGGGAGAAGAACTTGCCATAGACGCAGTTGCCCTCCGTCACCACAGGACCTTTCCATTTCCACAACGGCCAGTCCCAGCCGCCGTCGGGGAACACCACATAGCGGCAGTCATCATCCGCCATTTCCATGGCCGAGAAGCCGCCTATCCCACTGTCCAGCAGGGGCAGAAAGCCTATCTGCCGGATCAGTTCCATCAGGTCAATCTCGTTGTGTATAATTGTCTTCATCATTTTCGCTTGCAAAGATAATTAATTTTTTCGTTTTTCTTTGCTTATATGAAATCATTTATGGTCCCGATTCTCAGAATATGCAAAAATTGTTTCAGAATTAGCAATAATCACGGCTTATGGCACCTTTGCTATTGCAGGTATCAAGGATGTTTTGTATTTTTGCATCATGAAAAAGATTGTATTTGCTGTACTCCTGCTGGTGATGAGCATATCCCTTGAAGCCCAGCAGAAGCAAGAGCAGCCTCCAGCACAAGAACAGGCCATGCTAAAGCGTATTTATGAGGCGCAGGCGGGTGGTAAGGACTCCATATTCTATGACGCGTTACGCGCATACATGGACTATCTGGAGCAGCACAAGGAATGGGATATGTACTATCGCACGTGGATGAATCGCGTGATATATGAGGTGAATCACAAGCGATTCCATCGCGCCTTTATAGAGATTCATCATATCACAGACGACATCAAGGCGCGTCATCAGGAGCGGTATCTCTACATTTCCAACATGGCTCTTGGTCTTTTCTATAACGGTAGGAACCAGCCGGAGATGGGTGAGAAGTATTTCCGCCGCGCGCTTCAGGGCCTGGATGCCGAAAAAGACCCCGTGGCTATGTTCAACGTATATCTCTCGCTGGCCCAGTCGCTCAGTTTCAGTCGTCCTGCCGAGGCCATGGCCTGTCTTGACAGCCTGCCCCAGCAGATGCTGCAGAACCCATTGTACGAGAGCGGCGTGCTGGGCTATCGGTGTATTATTGCCAACAAGATGGACGATCGCGCCTCTTTCTACCGCTATTTCACCAAGTACGACAGTATCCGCAAGCATCAGCCAGAGCAGTTCAATGCTGCCAACCTCCAGCAAGTGATGGTGTGCCACAGCCTCATGCAGAACGACTATCAGCAGGCCCTTGCCTGGTGCGACTCCATTGGAGTGCTGCAGACGGCCACAGAACTGCGCATCAACGTCTATGAGAAGATGGGCGACTGGCAACGGGCTTTCCGTGCCTCTGAGTTAAGGGACAGCCTGAAGCAGATTGATGAGCGCGAGGCCCTGGACCAGCACCTGATGGATATGTCGCACGACATCGACAGGTTTCAGGCAGAGCAAGACAAAGCCGAGATGATGCATAGACAGTTGGTGATAGTCGGTCTGATGGCACTGGTCATCATAGGCTTACTCGTAAGCCTGCTCGTCTATCGCCACAATAAGAACCGCCGGTTGCAGGAGCAGTTCCTGCAGTTGCAGGAGGCCCGTCGTAGTACAGAGGCCGGACAGGTCATCCGTCGTGCCTTTGTCAGTACGATACAGGAGAAGTTGAAGTCGCCCATCAATGTGTTGAGGGGCTACGCACGCATTTTCAATAACCCAGACTTCTTCCTAAAGCCCGAGGAGCGCCCCAAGCGCTACAACGATATCCTTGCTGCTGCCCAGACGATAGAGTCGCTGATGGATCCAGTGCTTGATTCCTACGCCCGAGGGGCGGCTGGCATCACCGACGAGGAGAAGCAGATATGCATCAATGCCCTACGCACGCCGCTGACCACACTGATTAACACGTCGGAGGTCATCATTGATGGCAATGGACAGATTCCCCATGATGATTACATGCAACTGCGTACTGATGTATGCCGCGATGCCTACCATGTGGCCACCTCTACCCATCAACTCGTCCTGTTCAGTCTCTATGGCGACGATTTCCAGACTCCCAAGCCTGACAGGATAGGGCTGAATGAAGTGGCACGCATTATCCTGAACAGTTATGACCTCCATCCATCTTCTATAGACAAGAACCGCGTATTAAGCACAGAGTTCAGGACTGATGTCAGCGATGACGTGATAGTCAATACCAGCCCACTGCTGCAGGAACTGCTGAACTGCCTGCTCGACAATGCCGACAAGTATGCCACGGGCGGCAGCGTGCTGATGAGTTGTCATGCGGTTGGTGACGGCACCTACGCCATATCCGTCAGCAATGAGGGGCCAGTCATCCCTGCTGCCGATGCTGAGCGTATCTTCGACCCCTTCGTCCGCCTTTCTCCCGAGGAGCAAAGCCTGGGCATCGGCCTGGCACTGGCCCGACGTCTCGCTATCTCCATGGGCTACAGCATCACGCTCGACCCCGACTATATCAATGGGGCTCGTTTCGTGGTGACGGGCATCTCTGCTCACGATGTGATGGCAAATTGAAAAGAAAACGGTCATATTTTGGTGTAATCAAATACTTTTTCGTATCTTTGCACTCGGAATATGATGGATGACGATTTTGACATACGCGAAGAGAGGTTCTCCCAGGGAGAGAAGGACTTCGAGAACGCACTGCGCCCCCTGAGTTTCCGCGATTTCAGCGGACAGAAGAAGGTGGTGGAGAATCTGGAAGTGTTCGTCGAGGCTGCCAAATACCGGGGCGAGCCCCTCGACCATACCCTGTTGCATGGGCCTCCAGGTCTGGGTAAGACCACCCTCTCCAATATCATTGCCAACGAACTGGGCGTGGGCTTTAAGATTACGTCGGGCCCTGTGCTCGACAAGCCTGGCGACCTCGCGGGCATCCTGACCTCCTTGGAGAAGAACGATGTGCTCTTCATCGACGAGATCCACCGTCTGTCGCCTGTCGTGGAGGAATACCTGTACTCTGCGATGGAGGACTATCGTATCGACATCATGATCGACAAGGGTCCCTCGGCGCGTTCGATACAGATCGACCTGAATCCGTTTACGCTCGTAGGAGCCACCACCCGTAGTGGACTGCTCACGGCACCGCTCCGTGCCCGTTTCGGCATCAACATGCACTTAGAGTACTATGACCCCGAAACCCTGCAGAAGATCATCGAGCGCTCGGCGGCCATCCTTGGCGTGCCTATCACGGAGGATGCCGCGCTGGAGATAGCAGGCCGTTCGCGTGGTACGCCCCGTATCGCCAATGCCCTGTTGCGCCGTGTGCGCGACTTTGCCCAGGTGAAGGGTGACGGCCGTATCGACACGAAGATCTCCAAGATAGCCCTGACAGCCCTGAACATCGATCAGTATGGACTCGATGAAATCGACAATAAGATCCTGCTGACCATCATCGACAAGTTCCGTGGCGGTCCTGTGGGCATCACCACCATCGCCACGGCCATTGGCGAGGACGCCGGCACCGTCGAGGAGGTCTATGAGCCGTTCCTCATCATGGAGGGCTTCATCAAGCGCACGCCGCGCGGCCGGATGGTGACGGAGTTGGCCTACCGCCACTTCGGGCGTAATCCATACGGGGGGAATATCATGGAGCCGAACTTGTTTGATTAGTTCATAGTTAAGAGTTCATAGTTAAGAGTTCATAGTTATGATAAGAACAGGGATATTTGTAGGGAGTTTCAATCCCTTTACCATCGGTCACGATTCTATCGTGCGCCGCGCCCTGCCGCTGTTCGACCGTCTGGTGATCGGTGTGGTGGGGGATAACGTGCATAAGCCCGACATGCCTTCTGCCGAAGAGCGGATGCAGGTGATTCGCGACCTCTATGCCAGTGAGGAGCGTATTGAGGTAAAGCCCTACCACGGACTGGCCATGGACTTTGCTAAGGCGGAAAATGCCCATTTCATCGTCAAGGGTGTGCGCAATGCCAGTGATTTCGAGTACGAGCAGTGGCAGGCCGACTTCAACCGTCGCCTGGGCGGTATCGAGACCATCCTTCTCTATACCGAGCCCGAACTGGTCAGCATCTCATCGAGCGCCCTGCGCGAACTGGCCCACTTCGGTGTGGATGTCACGCCCTATCTTCCCAAAAAGAAATAAGAGGTTTATGATTTCATACAGTGCAGAAGGGGTCAAGTTCCCCAATATCAAGAAGCGCGAGACGACCAACTGGATCCGTCGCGTGGCAGAGTCATACGGTAAGAAGATCGGTGAAATCGGCTATCTGTTCGTCAACGACGGCAAGATCCTTGAGGTGAACAACGAGTATCTGGGTCACGACTACTATACCGATATTATCACCTTCGACTACACGGAAGGCGATACGCTCAACGGCGATATCGTCATCTCGCTCGATACCGTCTCCAGCAATGCCCAGCAGTTCGGTCGTCCCTACGACGAGGAACTCCATCGCGTGATTATCCATGGCATCCTCCATCTCTGCGGCATCAACGACAAGGGCCCTGGCGAGCGCGAGATCATGGAAGCCGCAGAGAATAAGGCTCTGGCCATGCAGTCATAGTTGTCGGTTACTGTTGTCTTTAGGCCTTATTATATAAAAAAAACGTAAAATCTTCCCTCCTTACGAAAGTTTAGCGTAATTTTGCACCCAAATTGCGCATTAAAATGAGTCTGACCCAATTCGTAAGGAAAATATTCGTTCCCCGTCAGCGTGCTTTGGAGAAGTACCAGTATGGGGGGGAGGCACTTCAAAGAGCGGTGCTCGACCAATTGTTAAGTAAGGCAAGGGACACGGAATACGGGCGGAACCATGCCTTTCAGAGCATCAAGGGGTATGACGACTTTATCGACCATGTCCCTGTCAACACGTATGAGGAACTGAAGGGCGACATCGACCGTATGCGTCAGGGAGAGATGGATATCCTCTGGCCGGGACGGGTGAAATGGTATGCTAAGTCGTCGGGAACCACCAACGACAAGTCGAAGTTCATCCCCGTCAGCAAGGATGGCCTGCAGGACATCCATTATGCAGGAGGCTTCGACTCTGTTGCCATTTACCTGCGTAACAACCCGCAGTCGCGCCTCTTTGACGGCAGGGCCCTGATCCTTGGCGGCAGTCATGCACCTAATTATAACCTGAGAGACTCCCTGGTGGGCGACCTCTCGGCTATCCTCATCGAGAACATCAATCCGTTGGCTAACCTTGTCCGTGTGCCCAAGAAGCAGACGGCCCTGCTCTCCGACTTCGAGGTAAAGCGCGAGCGGATAGCCGAGGAGGCGATGCACAAGAATGTGACGAATATCTCGGGCGTGCCCTCATGGATGCTCTCTGTGCTGACCTGCATGATGGAACTGTCGGGCAAGACGCACCTGGAAGAGGTATGGCCCAACATTGAGGTGTTCTTCCACGGTGGCGTGGCCTTCACGCCTTACCGCGAACAGTACAAGCGCCTCATCACCTCGCCGCGCATGCACTACATGGAGACCTACAACGCCAGTGAGGGCTTCTTCGGCATCCAGGATGATCCTGCCGACAAGTCGATGCTGCTGATGCTCGACTACGGCGTGTTCTACGAGTTCATCCCCATGGATGATAAGGATAGTGAGCCCATCCCCCTGTGGGCGGTGGAGACGGGTAAGAACTATGCGATGGTGATCTCTACCTCCTGCGGCCTCTGGCGCTATGAGATAGGAGACACCGTGCAGTTCACATCTACCAATCCCTATAAGTTCATCATCAGCGGGCGCACCAAGCACTTCATCAACGCCTTTGGCGAGGAACTGATCGTCGATAATGCCGAACAGGGACTGGCCTATGCCTGTGAGCAGACGGGTGCCGAGGTGAGCGAATATACGGCAGCCCCCGTGTTCATGGATGCCAATGCCAAGTGCCGCCATCAGTGGCTCATTGAGTTTGTCAAGCGCCCTGCCGACATGCAGCAGTTCGCCTCATTGCTCGACAAGCGCCTGCAGGAGATCAACAGCGACTATGAGGCCAAGCGCTATAAGGACATCACGCTCCAGCATCTGGAGATCATCGAGGCGCGTCCCAACCTCTTCAACGACTGGCTGAAGATGCACGGTAAGTTGGGTGGCCAGCATAAGATCCCGCGCCTGAGCAACAGCAGAGAGACGATAGAGCAATTGCTGAAACTCAATATAAAAATGTAAAAATGCAAGGATGAGAAGAAAAGAATATCTTTTAATTATTACATTTTTTCATTTTATCATTGCAACAACAGTTGCAGGTTGTGCCCGTATGGGACAGCCCGACGGCGGATGGTTCGACGATGATCCGCCCATGGTCATCGGCAGCGACCCGGCCGACCAATCGACCAATATCAGCAGTAAGAAGATCACCATCCTCTTCAATGAGTTTATCAAACTGGAGGATGCCACGAGCAAGGTGATCGTCTCTCCGCCCCAGTTGGAGGTCCCTGAGATCAAGGCTGCAGGCAGGAAGATCGTGGTGGAACTGCAGGACTCCCTGAAGGAGAACACGACCTACACGATCGACTTCAGCGACGCCATCAGTGATAACAACGAGGGCAATCCGTTGGGTAGTTATACCTACAGTTTCTCTACGGGCGGGCAGATCGACACGATGGAGGTGGCGGGCTACGTGCTCGATGCCAGTAACCTGGAGCCTATCAAGGGCATCCTGGTAGGCCTTTACGACGACCTGGCCGACTCAGCCTTCAAGACCAAGCCGATGATACGTGTGTCAAGGACCGACAGCCACGGCCACTTCGTCATCAAGGGCATTGCCCCAGGCACCTACCGCGTCTATGCCCTGCAGGAGATGGATGGCAACTTCCGTTTCTCGCAGAGGAGTGAGATGATTGCCTATAACCATGAGACATATACGCCAAGTTCCAAGCCCGACGTGAGGATCGATACCATCTGGCGCGACTCCCTGCATATCGACGCGTTCAGGCAGACGCCCTATACCCACTTCCTGCCCGATGACATCACGCTCCTGGCATTTACCCATATACAGACGGAGCGCTACCTCCTGAAGACGGAGCGCAGCGAGCCCGACAAGTTCAGCATGTACTTCAGTTGTGGCGACTCCCTCCTGCCCGTCATCAAAGGCCTTAACTTCAATGCCGACAGCGCGTTTGTCGTTGAGGCTAATGAGAAGCGCGACACGATCCACTACTGGCTTCGCGACTCGATGCTCGTCAACCAGGATACCCTCCACATGGAGATCAGTTATATGATGACCGACACGCTGGGTAACCTGGTGAACCAGACCGACACGCTGGAGGCCTTGGCAAAGGTGTCGTACGAAAAGCGGCAGAAGCAGAAAGAAGAGGAGATAGAGAGATGGGTGAAGGAGCAGGAGAAGAAGAAAAAGCGCGAGCAGCCCTACGACTCCATCTATCCTGTGACGCCTCTGAAGCCAACCTATAATGTCTCCAGCCAGATGGATCCCGATAAGAAGGTGACCATCGAGATGCCTGCGCCCCTGGTGCGCTGCGACACGTCGGCCGTACATCTCTACTCGATGATCGATTCACTATGGTACGAGGCACCGTTCACCTTCCAGCCCGTAGCCCATCAGTTGCGGCGCTATGAGATCCTGGCGGAATGGCAGCCAGGCATAGAGTATAGCCTGGAGATCGACTCCGCGGCCTTCGAGGATATCCACGGCCTGGTGTCCCAGGCCTACAAGCAGGGTCTCAAGGTGAAGTCGCTGGATGAATACAGTACGCTGACGCTTAATCTCAGCGGTATTGCCGATACACTGCCATTGCGGGTACAACTTCTCAACGCCTCTGGTAATATCGTGAAGGAAGTCCTGGCCAAAGGCGGCACGGCCCATTTCGACTATGTCTCTCCCGCTAAGTATTTCGTCAGTGCCTACGTGGATGCCAACAGCAATGCTATCTGGGACACGGGCGACTATGACGAGGACCGCCAGCCCGAGGATGTCTATTTCTACAACCGCGTGATAGAGTGTAAGGAGAAGTTCGACGTCACCCTGCCGTGGGACCTCACCGCCATCCCGCGCTACAGGCAGAAACCCGCCTCCATCACCAAGCAGAAGGGCGACCAGAAGAAGAAACTCCAGAACCGCAATGCCAAGCGTGCGAAGGACTTAGGAATAGAGTATAACAAGGATAAGATTAATATCAAAACGAAATGAAAAGAATAATAATCACAGTATGCCTTGTCTGTGGCTTTACCATGCTATCTCATGCGCAGTCGCAGTGTGGGATCGAGAACACCGCTTTCAAGTCGGGTGAGTCGCTTAACTACGACCTCTACTTCAACTGGAAGTTTATCTGGATGAAGGTGGGATCGGCCACCATGGACACGAGGATGACGAAGTTTGAGGGGAAGGACGCCTGGAAGTCCTATCTTATCACGCGCGGCAATGACAGGCTCGACAAGTATTTCATGATGCGCGATACACTGCTGTCGTACTGCAATACCGACCTCTCACCCCTCTACTTCCGCAAGGGCGCGCGCGAGGGAAGCCGCTACTATGTGGATGAGATATGGTACAGTTATCCCAACGGCCATAGCAAACTGAGGAAGCATCGCATTGATGCCGACGGCGAGGAGCACTGGAAGACCTCGGGCTACAGGGCGTGCATCTACGATATGATGTCCATCTTCCTGCGTGCCCGTAATTTCGATGCGTCGAAGATGAAGAAGGGCGATATCGTGCCCATGCCCATCAGTGATGCCCGCAATCTGAGCAATTCCTGGCTGGAGTTCAGGGGAAAGGAGAACTTCAAAGTGAGCGACACCAAGGAGAAGTTCCGCTGTCTGGTATTCTCGTTCTATGAGTGGGACGACGGCGACAAGAAGAGCCGCGAACTGATCCGTTTCTACGTCACCGACGACCAGAACCACATACCAGTACGCCTCGACCTGTTCCTGAGTTTCGGATCGGCCAAGGCGTACCTGAAGAACTATAAGGGTGTAAGGAGTCCGATGACGGCGAAGATCAATTAAGCCTTCGCCCCCAGACCCTACTTGCTCGCAGCCTCCTTCTCAAAGGCTGCGATTTTGTTGAGATAGTATTGTCGCAGGTCCTGCCACTTGTAATAGGGCCACTGGTCGGTACTGACGGGCAGGTAGGCCTCGCGCTCGTTGAGCAGGGCTTTCACGAGGACATCTCCATTGCCCCCCTTCTTCTGCCGGTAGAACACCAGTTGTATGTTGCATCCCATGGGGAAGATGCGGTAGTTGCGCCAGTAGGTATCCAGTTCGTCGAGGTTCTCCACGGCCATCCCGCAGTTGTCGAGTTCCAGCAGGCAGGCCAGTGGCATCACGCATACCTCATGTCCGAAGCGCAGCGTGGCTTGTGTCTGCGTCACGGTGTCGGCAGTTTCGATGATGTTCTTTAGCAGGTTCAGTTGGCTGAAAGGCATCTTACTGCCAGAGACGGGCGAGGCACCGTAGTCGAGGTACCAGCCGATGTTTCGGATGCGCCACTGGTCGTAGAGTTCCTCGTCGGTGAAGAGCGACAGCAGTTCGATGTCGGTATCATGGCTCTGCATGTTGGCGGCCACGTCGAAGAGGCGGCGCATGAAGTCTCCTGCCCTGACATTGTCATATACCCACTCTTGATCGTTGAAGAGCACCTTCATCAGTCGCTCGGGATGGGTGTATTTCTGCCTGTAGGCGTTGTCCTCCTTGTCGCCCGTCTTGCCCTGTTCCTTCACAATGCCCTCCCAGGGCTGGTTCAGGTAGTACTGTAGCGATTCGCTCACGTCGTTGTGGATGCGTGCCGTAGGGTTGGCGGCCGCCAGTTCCTCGCATTCCGCAACCATCGAGAGGATGCAGCGCGTCACCACCGTACTGCGTGCGTCGATAGGCAGGTCCTTTGTCTTGAAGATCTCCGGGAAGTTCTTCACCATGCGCTTGCCGATGCCGTGGTGCTGGCGCTCTCCGACGGTCGTCAGGTCGCCCAGCCGTTTGACGGTGGTGGGGTAGAAGGCTTCCAGTTTCTTCAGGGTTTCCTCTCCCGTAGCAGTCAGTTTCCCAGCCTCTCGGGCTTCCTTCAGCGTGTTCATGGGCAGCGAGTACTCCCCGTTCCAGATCAGCCAGCGCGAGCCGTGCCGCCCGTAGTGGCTCATGTAGTAAGGCTCGTAGCCCTTCGGACTGGGAGTCAGTGGCTTGTCTGTCAACTGGCGGTCGTAGTCCAGGTAGTTACTGCCCGCCAGATAGTGGTTGGCGGCAATCTCGTCTTTCGCTGAGGTTTCAAACACGGGTGCCTTCTGTGCCTGCACCTGTATGGTCATCGCACATCCGACGGCCATAATCATAAACACTTGTCTCATGATACGCTTGGTTTTATTGGTTCCAGACTGCAAAAATACGAATAAATCTTTGAATTTACGCTTTTCCGTTCACAAAAATGAATAGAGTGGTCCCTTCGCGTGCGCAGGCGTAGTAGTTGTCTCAAGCCAAAAACAAGTGTCCCACCTGTCCCATCTGTCCAAGAAGGATAGTTCCCACCAGGGACAGATGGGACAGGTGGGACACATAAAAAGTGGGTATGGCAACTATAATATATGCGCGGGCGTATGTGCGCGCATGTAGAGATTTCGTCAGGTGAATGGTCAGGTGCGGCATAGAGAGGCACTTTTCCTGAACAGGAAGGCTGTTTTCTGAATTCCCAAGGCCTGGGACCAGAATGAGAAGGCACTTTACGGAACTGAGGAGGCTCCTCACGTTCGTAAAGAGGCTCCTCATTTTCGTAAAGAGCCTCTTATTTCGCGAAAAGTAACTCTTTTTCCGAAAGGAGAGAGCCTTTTCATAGTGTAGTAGCCTTAATCCTGTGAGTGCGCCCGCGCGCGTGGCGCACCGTTCTTCCGGTTTAATAGGTCAGCCCAAACGCCCAAAGGGGGATGATGTTGCTGGAGCCTATCTCGATGTCATCCCTGACCACGTAACCCTCCGCGGCATCGGAGATTTGCTTCTTGCCCTTCCTTCTGCCACCGACCTCAAAGGTCTTGCCGTCAATCTCAAAATCACTGATACGTGAACTGATGACATCCTGTGTTACTCGCATCTGGTTAAAGAAGAACGTCTCTCGGATGTTGCCGATGTCCGCTGCCTCATTGCCTAACAGATAGGCGAGGCTCGTATTGTCGAGATATACCTTCTCCACTTTGCCGATGCCACGGATGCCGCCTGTGTCATCGCGCAACTGGCCTATCATGCCAGCCTGCTCCATGTAGAGGAAGTAGTCGGGCAGTGCATTTCTGCTGACCCCAATAACAGTTGACAGGGAATCCATTACAGGCTTGAATGGTACGCTCTTGGCAATGACAGCCAGCAACTTCTTCAACTTGCGGCCTGTAGAGGCCGTCATATTGGCATACTGGGGGATGTCAACCTCCATCGTCTGGTTGACGACCTGCCTCAGACGCATCTCAAAGTCATTGTCGTCAGAGAAGGGGTAGTAGCCTTTCTGGAGATAATCCCTGAATAGTGGCAGGGGATGCTCTACGCCCTCCAACACCGCCTTCTGGGCGAGGATGTCGCTCAGGGTATAGACTGGTGTCGCGATATTGTGGCGCAGCATCAGGTATTCCCTGAAACTGAGTCCCTGCATCATGAACACTGGGGCCCGCCGGCTCAGGTCGGCAAACCCCTTATAGATGTCGAGCACCGACGATCCTGTGAAGCCTACTTTCAGGCTGGGGTATGAGTCGTAAATCTGTTTCAGTTCCCTCGACCAGTCCTCGTATTTATGGATTTCATCGATGAAGATATGTTCACCCCCTTCCTTCACAAACTCATCGACCGTCTCTGCCAGCGTATGCGATGAGAAATACAGGTGGTCGGCAGCCACATACAGCATGCGCTGCTGCTCCCGATGCTCCTTGATGTACTGGAGTATCAGTGTGGACTTCCCAACGCCACGCGGGCCTACCAGCCCGAACATGCGCGACTCCCAACTTATCTGTCCGTACATATACCTGTGGAATGTTGAGGTGGTCTGCTTCAACTGTACTTCCATAAACTCAACAAGTGCTATATCCATACGCTTTGTCTTTACCGTTTGCGGTGCAAAGATACTAAAAATGCACTAAAGTAGTGCAAAATTTTAAGAAAAATGCACTAAAGTAGTGCAATTTTGCTATACTAAGGCTTGGATGCTATTGACTGGTCATCCAGATTATGTCCTTAATATCAAAGATGAGGACGGTGATACTGTTTATACTACCGTTGTCTATTCTGCACAGACCCAGACTGTACTGCCCTCAGCGCTCTCAGGCGAATATGAACTCCGCCTCATACCCTTCTCTGCCACCTATTACTATAGAGAATATATCACTATTGGTTAATAAAACATAATTGTTCTTGTTTTAATGCAAAGTTTTGGCAATAACGGGTTTAATAAGTAAAGAGGATTTCTAAAAACATGAGTTATGAAAAAGATTTATTTTGTACTTTGCCTTGGTATGTTCTGTGCATGTTCTGGTTCTGTAGAGGGGAATGAAAATGGGGAAGTTCCTATAACCATATAGACGGAGATGTAAATTACTACAGGGGGCTCAGATATTCTTTGGCGTACTATTAACCCACCAATGAAAGGACACGCACGGATTACTCTGGTTATTTCAACCTACAACTGGGTTGAAGCCCTGGAACGAGTATTAGACGGAGTGCGACTGCAAACCGTGCTGCCTGATGAAGTCATTATAGCAGATGACGGATCGCGCACTGACACGAAGGACTTTATTGACCATATCAGACATGCCTTTCCCGTACCAGTCAATCACGTCTGGCATGAGGATTGCGGCTTCCGACGAACCGTCATACTCAACAAGTCAATCGCGAAGGCAAAGGGCGACTATATCATAGAGATCGATGGTGACGTTGTACCTGAGCGCCATTTCATTCAGGACCATGTTGACATCATGGAGAAAGGCTATTTCGTGTGTGGTGGACGTGTGATGTTTCAAGAGAATGGTGCCGTAAGACTTTCTCATGTCGTCAACCTGTGCCGCTCGAGATGGCTTAGAAAGATGGTAGCCGCAGTTGAACCGAAGTTCTCCGAACGGCATGTGCGCGGGTGCAACCTCGCTTTCTGGCGAGACGACTTCATCGCCATTAACGGCTATAACGAAGACATTACAGGATGGGGACACGAGGACAGGGAGATGGTTTACCGACTGCTCCATCGCGGTGTCAAGGAACGTCGGCTGAAGTTTGGAGGCATCGTCAGGCATATCTATCATGAAGCGCCTTCCATGGACAGCAAGTCACGCAACTATGACATACAGCGTGACACGATAGCACGGTGCTCGACATGGTGCCAGAATGGAATATCAAAATATCTTCAGTGACTTAGCAATTGCCCCATGATGAACACATAGTATTAGACTAGTGGAGGGTGCCGCCCTGTGATGGGGTGGCACTCTCTTGTTTAGTGGGTGGGAGTCCTGCTGGCATTGCAAGTTTTCCGTGAATTATTTGGCGGAATGGAAAACTTGTCGTATCTTTGCAAGCGGAGCATGAGGACAAAAAAGTGAAAGGAGAAAAGGCGATGGAAGTGGAAATCAGCGAGCGTTACGTGGCCAGCAAGAAGTACTAAAGAGATTGAGGCGCTTTAATAATCCCCGACTTCATCCTTGCGGCGGCGGAATAGAACGGCAGCGATGACGGGCGCTCCCACGAGAGCGGTGACGGAGTTGACGGGCAGTGCGCCCTCGAAACCAGGCATGCGTGCGATGAGGTTGCACACCAGTGCCAGGGCTGCCCCGCAGAGCATCGTGGCGGGCATCAGCACACGGTGGTCGCTGGTGCGGAAGATGGCGCGCGCCAGGTGGGGCACAGCCAGTCCGATGAACATGATGGGGCCGCAGTAGGCCGTGACGATCGCCACCAGTATGCCTGAACTCAGGATCACCAACAGCCGCGCACGAGGGATGTTCAGGCCGAGGTTGGCCGCATAGCGGTCGCCCAGCAACAGGAGGTTCATCGACTTTACCAGCAGGCAACTCAGGGGCAGCAGTATGCACATCAGAATGACGAAAAGTGCCATTTCATCGCCAGAGACTCTCGAGAAGGAGCCCAGTCCCCACACCACGAAGGCCTTCACATCCTCCTCGGGCGACAGGAACTTCAGTACACCGATGATGGCGTTGGCCAGGTAGCCGATCATGACGCCAATAATTAATAAAGTGACATTACCCTTCACCTTCTGAGAGATCCATACGATGAGCATCATCACGGCCAGGGCCCCGATGATGGCGGCAACGGACATCGCCGCATCACCCAGATAGCCCAGACGGCTCAGTGCCACACCGCCGATCCGGCCAGAGAGCAGTACGACGAAGGCGACACCCAGGGCGGAACCGTTGGAGATACCTAATACGGAGGGTCCTGCCAGCGGATTGCGGAATACCGTCTGCATCTGCAGACCGCTCACGGCCAGTCCGGCTCCAGCAACGATGGCCGTCAATGTCTGGGGCAGGCGCGACTGGAAGATGATGTTCGACCAGATCTCGTGATCACTGTCTCCCACAAGGATTCTACATGTCTCTACGATGGGGATGCTGACGGAGCCAATCAGCAGATTGGCAATCATCAGGGCGACGATCACCATCAGCAGCAGGATTATCAGGGGCAATGTCTTTCTCATCTTATCTCAGTAGGTGGTAGAAGGTGGGCTGATAGTCGTGCTCCACCAGTTCTGGATGGAAGATGGCCACGAAGTCCTTCAGCAGCACATCTGGCTTCACGGGAGATATCTCGTAGTAGGGCGTTTCCTTCATGTTACAGTAGATCACCTTCCGTTGCTTGAAGGCCTGGAAGAGTTCGTTGCGTGGTTCAGAGGCTTTCAGGGCCTCGTAGGAGAACTCCCCGGGGTAACTGTTCAGGATGCGCCAGTAGTCGGCCTTGGCAGCGAGGGCGTACATCTTCTCAAACTCCAGGTTCTCGCCGGCCGTCTCGTCATCGCTGATCACGTAGTCGGCTCCTGCATCGCGGAAGATCTGCGCCAGGTAGTTCTTGCCGCCTACGGCGTGCCAGGTGCCACTGTGCATCTCGCCGCTGAACACTTTGGGCCGTTGTCCGGCCTTGTTGGCCAACTGCTTGATATCGTTATAGCGCTGTTCGATGTTCGCAAACAGTTCGTTGGCTTCCCGTTCCTTGCCGATGAACATGCCTACGAACTTGATCCATTCGGCTTGTCCCAGCGGGTCGAGTTCCTTATAGCCGAGGTGGGGCACCAGTGTGATGCCCGTCTCCTTGATAGGCTCGTAGCCGCCGCGCTTGAAGGGCGAGATGAAGATCACGTCGGGATTGGCCGCCAGAACCATCTCCGTGTCGAAATTCCCCTCCATGCCGATCTTCACGATGCGACCGTCCTTCACGCGTTGGAGGATATCCTGATTGTATAGGTTTTTCGTGCCTGTCAGCCCTTTCACCACGTCATGGGCATTGAGCGCGGTGAAGTTCGACAGTTGCAAGGCCGTCATGCAGATCGTACTGCGGATGGGCACTACCACCTTTGTATAGCCTTCGGGCACCGTCACTGCCTCTGAGGCGACGAGTGCGAAATGGTCGTTGCCGCCCACATCCACCAGGCGGATACCAGCCGTATCCCTGACAGTGAAGCCTGTGGCATACTTGGGCGAGACGGCGACGAGGGAGTCTGCTCCCTCTGCCAGCGCACCCGATCTCCTCTGGCTATGGCATCCTCCACAAGCACAGAGGGCCAGTAGCATGATGAGGGATAGTCCTTTGTATAGTTTCAATCTCATGGTTCTAACTGATGATAATACTTGAGTGAATCCGTCTGTTGCAACTCCGGATGGATGAGATGGATGAAGTCGCCCAACAGCCAGTCAGGGCGGAAGGGTGACTCCTCATAGAAGAGGGAACGGGCCACGTTGCAGCCATAGACCTCGCCCGTCTGGAAGGCTGCAAACTGGTCGTAGCCCTCCTTTTCGGCCAGGAGTTGCCTGCGCGTCATCGGCTGGTCACTGTCATAGCGGAACAGCCACACCTCGGCATCGCCTGCCTTCTCCAGCACCGACTCGAAGGGCAGTGACAGGGAGCCGCTATGGTCGTCAGACGCCCAGGGATATCGCCCACCGGCATCCTTCACCATCTGACCGATGGTGCTGCGCCCGCCAGGGACATACCAGACGGAGCCTACCTGCTTGTCGATCATCACGGAGCGCCCCTTACCGGCGGTCTGGGCCCGTTGCCTCAGCGCTTGGTAGTTGGCCTCAACGACGGCAAACAGACTGTCGGCCTTTGCCTCGCAGCCAAAGAGCAGACCGTAGAAGCGCATCCACTCCGCACGTGCCAGCGGCGACACCTCCATATACTCGGCACACTCCACCAGGGGAATGTCGATATCCTCCAGTTTGCCATAGCCGCCACTGTTCTCGAAGGGCGACAGCAGGATGGCATCCGGGTGCAGGTCGATGATCTTCTCTACGACAGGACTCATCCCGTCGCCGCAATCGGCGATCATGCCCTTCTCCACCTGATCATGGATCCACGGGATCTTGATGTACTTCAGGTCTGCCACGCCGGCTATCCTGTCCTGACAGCCAAAGGTCATCAGTAGCGCACTGTGGACGGTCGTGAAGACAACGGCCTTCTGCAAGGGTGTGCGGATGACCGTCCCCTTGGGCAGATGGACGGGCAGCGGCGACTCTCGAGGCACGAGGACATACGTGTGGAGCGCCTTGCCCTCCTTCCAGGGATTGGCGAGGGTCACCACCGTATAGCCGTCGTACGTAGTGATACTGGGCAGCGTGGCATAGCGGAAGACGATACTGTCACTCCCTCCCTGCTGGCGGGCAGTCTGACCACCGCAGGAAAGGAGTGATAGTGCGACCAGTAGCCCTAAGATCTGTCTCATTTATAGGTAATCGTCTGCAGACCGAGGGTGAAGCCGATCATGTGAGGTTCAATGCCTGTCTCAAAGTGAGAGTCCTTGATGTACGCTCCTCCGTTGGTGTATATATTGACGTAGCCAGGCAGTGAGAAACTGGCATACGGTGCATCGGCGGGTGAATCAGGATCCTTGGCACGCGAGGCGATGAGGATATTGCCCGTTATGGGATCCACGGCGAGGGCTGCAGGACTGAATATCTCAATCCCTGTGTCGCCTGACAGCGTCAGACTCTCCACAGAACCGGTAAAGGTGTTAAACTTCGTATAGGTGGGTTTCGATGAACCGTAAGGATAGTTGAATGTGACAATCAGATAGCCTACGGGATAATTGTTGTAATAAACGAGTCCGACGCCCATGCCCGTAGCATCGGGAATAACCTTGACGGCAGTACCGTTATAGATGCGATACAGACCAGCATCCAACTGCTGGGAGAAGTCCTCCGTGTAGTGACCCCAGTCGAGCACGAAGAGTTCCTCGCCAATGGCAAGGATCTCCTGCGGGTTCTGGATATGCTCATTCTTGATCTCCTCTACCTCAGCCGTAGCCAGGTTGATCTTCGAGATGGAGGCATTGCCATTGCCGTAGTCGCTGTTGGCCACATAGAGGAATTTGTCCGTTCCGGAGTTGCTCAGGGCCAGTCCCTCTGGCACAGAACCTACCTGGAACTTCTGTGTCACCTTCAGGCTCCTGGTGTTCAGCACTCCCACATAGCCGCCGTAGGTCGTGAAATAGAGGTTGTCGCCACTGCCGATGATATGCCGCGGGTTGACACCTTCGGCCTCACCCATCTCTGCGGTGGTGCTCACACGGCTGATGATGCTGAAGTCCTTCTTGTCCACCACGAAAATCGTATTTTCCGAGGAACCTACGATAAAGATCGTGTCACCCTTGGTGTAGGCATCGTTGGGTGTATCTCCAAGACCGCTTCCACCGCTAAGCAACTGCTGTGCCTTCAACGTCTGATAGTCGAAATAGGTCAGACTACCGTTGTTCTGGTTAAAAGAACCGTTATTCACCACATAGGCACCCGTGGTGACGGCTACTTTCTGGTCTTTGTTACTGTCGCTGTCGTCGTCTTTAAGACACGAAGTGAAAAGTGCTGAACCCAGCACCATCATCATCATACTAAATACATACTTTTTCATTTTGTCGTTGTTATTTTAAAGTTGATATTTCAAGGATAACTGCCAACTCCTGCCCGGCATGGGGTAGAAGTGGACTATCTCATATTGCTTGTCGAAGAGGTTTTTCACGTCGAAACGTGCCTCCAACTGCTGTCGGCCCCAGCGGAACGTGTGCCAGAGGGTCAGCCCTGTGTCCCAGTAGCCGTCAATCCCAGAACCCTCCGTGTGCTGGTTGTTCGCCCACCGCCGGCTGATGCCGGAGCCATGAAGCGACAGACTGACCCACGGGTTCTCCCAGCCCAGGGCGATACTGCCCGAATGCAGGGGGATATAGGCTATCTGATTGCCATAGAAGGGCGATGTCTCATTCGTGCGGTTTTCTGCCTGTTGATAACTGTAACTGCCCGACAACTGGAGCGCGTGACGGTCGCTGATCCGGCAGGAGGCACTCACCGTGGCATCAGCACCATAGACACTGACCTTTCCTACATTAACGCATGTCCATATAAACATATTGTAGGGAACGGCCACAATCATGTCTTTCACATGGTTATAATAGCCGTCAAGCGTACATTGAATGTCCATCAGACCAGTGTGGGACTCGTAAGTCAGTCCGAGGTTATACTGGTCGGTGCTCTCTGGCAGAAGGTCTGCACTGCCATAGTGGAAATAGTAACTCTCATTGAATGTCGGTGAGCGGAAGATGTTCTTATACGAAGCGCGCAGGAACAAAGCCTCTTCCGGCAGCAGCCTATACGACAGGGAGACTGATGGTGACAGCCGTCGCATATTGTGGGCACTCTCACCGTCTTGGGCATCGTTGAGGTAGAGTGAGTAGAGCAGGCGGGCTAAGACAGTGAGACGGGATCCGTGATATTTCGCTGATGCCGACTGGAGAGCGGTATGCCGGTAGGGGCGGCTCCCTATCGTACGGGGCGAGGAACTGTTCAGGTTGTTGAAACTGTAGTCGGCAGAATAGTCGAAGGCCCACTGCTCCGACATGACATAAAGCACGGAGGCGGAGGTGTACCACTCTCGTTGCCAGTAACTGGCGTCATAGTTGTGGTTGGGGATGAGCGGGTCCTCATAGACCGAACCGTTCCAGTTGAACTTGGCATTCCACTTCAGCGACCAGCCCGAGCGGTTATGCGTCAGATATTGCAGTTGCCCGAAGAAATTTCGGTCGTGGAGTGTCTCTTTGCTCAGATTGGTATTGTAGTGGACGACGCCCGGCAGTTGCCTGTCGTTGTCATAATAGTAGAGTTTTCCACTCAGTCGGTTGAAGGCATCTGCATGCCAGACAAAGTTCATCTCCCCATGTCCGCTGTTCATCCGGCTGTTCGTGCGGCGTGACTCGCTATCCAGCAACCTGTAGGGATAGTCGTTTTCCGCGTATGTGTATTCCCCCATGGCCGAGAGTACCAACCGCTCGGAGAGGCTCTGTTCGTATTTTAGGAAAGGACTGACATATCCAAAGGAGCCCATCTTCAGTTGTGCGGTGAGATGGGGTCTGACATCATCCGTCGGCAGACCGGTGGTCTGGATGTTCAACAAGGCGGGAGAGGAGGCATTTCTGGCAGGGATGAAGATATCGTCATTGTCGCCTATCACCAGCGATAGTCGTTCCACGTTGTCAAGGCTGTAGCGTGAGAGGTCGATCTCTCCGCTCTGGCAGTCGCTCAGCAGGATGCCATCATAACTGACGCCGGTGTGCTTGGTCCCGAAACCACGCACGGAGACGGTCTTCATGCCACCAGCGCCCCCATAGTCGCGCAGGGTGACGCCCGGGATACGGTGAAGGGCATCGGCCATGTCGGTGATTCCCAGAGTGAGTATCTCTTCTTGGTCGATGATATGCAGGGGAGCCGTGCTCGTCACTTCGTGGTGACGCCTGGTCTCCGTCACCGTCACCTCACGGAGTTGGTGCGTCCTGTCCGTCACGGTATCGCTACGGAATGTCTGTCCTGATGCTGCCGATGACAGCAGACAGGGCAGAACAAATGCTATTCGGTATCCCTTGAACATAGTCGCATTCCCTAAAAATTGCTTCAGGATAGTAGCCGATGTCCCAAATCCTGCTGATGACAGATAATGGCAATCTGCCGGACGACCTCTTCCATCCTCGGCACCTGCGCCACGTAATAGGTGGGATAGTCAGGACAGAGCACAACGAGGTTCATGGCCCTGACACGGATGCCGTAGTGAGCCTCGAGCATATAGCGGTAGAGATTCTGCTGGATACAGTAATGGTAGAAAGACGTGTCGGGCAGATGGATGCCATTGATACTCATCTTACCATTGAAACCTTCGACGATAGGCTGTCCCTGAGGGTTGACCACCTTCCCGCTGCGCTTCCAGTCGTAGATGGTAAAGGAGCCATCCTCCTCATTCCTGCAAATCAGGTCGATCGTGCCCGCGATGTTCAGGTCGGTGTCATAGACGGGCCATTCCTGACGGTAGGGGCTGATCTTAAAGTCCTCCACAAAATGGAGGAAATGCTGCTTCTCCTTCGTGATGCTGACCTGCTCCTCTTCTCCATGGAAGCGGAAGGTGTATTCCGTATCAAAGAATCCCTTCTGGAAGTAGTGTTCCGTCTGTTCGTGCATGAAGGTGCCAACCTCACTGGCCATGCACCCTATGCGCTCCCATTTGGTCAGCGACTCCTCGATGGGGATACGATAGCGCTCCCACTGCCGTCTGGCGACGGCCTGCGCATCGAACGGTTCGAAGAAATGGGCAATCAGCGAACTGACAGGAAGCAGCCGCGTCTGTCCCTGATAGGTGTAGATGTGTCCTTCAGGCTCAAAGTCGATGTACTTGTCTTGCTCGTATAGTCCGGCGTCCGTGAACGCCTGCATCTTCTTGGCTAATTCTGCATTCATCTTCAATCCTCCAGTCCACTGAGACTGCGGGCAAGCCACACGTCCATCTTACCAGCCCCACGATGGTTCCAGGCATAATAAGGAATCAGTGTCACCGTCACATCCTTGGCAGACAGCCTGCCCTCGGCTGTAATGGCGGCCTCCTGGGCCTTGGCGGTGATGGCGGTCACGTGGAAGGTCTGACCATCACCCTCTGTATTGGTGATACCGTAGGCTGGCTTCACCTCGAACTGTGGTTGGGCAGCAAGCAGCAAGTGATGGGGGTTGATCCCTTCATTATCCGCCCATTCGGCACAATACACCAGCGGTCCGCGCTCCACGGCCACACGGCCACGGTCGTCGGCTACCCTCGGACTGGCAATCACCGTGCGTACAGGCATGTCGAAGTGGATGCGGATGATGTCGCCCTTCTTCCAGTTGCGGTTGATGACAAGGTAACCGTTCTGCAACTCACCATCCACTGGCTGGCCGTTGACACTCACCTCATAGCCAGAGAGGATGTCGTCGCTAAAGGAGTAAAGACTGCTGGGCACCACTTGGTTCTGCACCCAACCGGGAATGCGGATCATCATGTTGAACGCCTTGGCCTTGTTCTGAAGCACCTTGATGCTGATGTCTCCATCCCAGGGATACTGGGTTGATTCTTCCAGAGTTACGTTCTTGCCATTCACGGTGATGTTGGCGGTATTGGCAGCGTAGAGGTTCACGTAGAGATTGCTGCCATGCACACCGTACATATAGCCGGGCATTGAGGGAATGAAGCGACAGAGGTTCGACGGACAGCAGGCACAGCCGAACCATGGCTGACGGGTTTTCGTGCGGTCGGCATTGAAGGCATATTCGCCATTGCTCGACAGTGGGTTGGGGTAGAAGAACTTACCGCCATCGACACTCATGCCACTGATGACACCGTTGTACAAGGTGCGCTCCAGACAGTCGATATACTTCGCATCGCCGTGCAACAGGAACATACGCTCGAAGAGATATACCATGGAAATGGCAGCGCAGGTCTCGTTGTAGGCCGTCAGGTTCGGCAGTTCGTAGTCTGCACCGAAAGCCTCGCCAGCATGGCGTGCTCCGACGCCCCCCGTCAGGTAGTACTTACGGCCGACGATATTCTCATAGATGGTATCGATGGCCTTGATATAGGCGGAGTCGCCTGTCAGGGCAGCCACATCAGCCATACCGGCATACATATAGCCGGCACGCACGGCATGTCCCCAGGCCTCTGTCTGCTCTACCACGGGCTTGTCGCTTTGTGAGTAGATATCGAGGCGTCCCGTCTTTCCACGGTAGTCGAGCAGGAACTTAGCCTCGTCGAGATACTTCTTCTCGCCAGTGAGCACATAGAGGCGGGCCAGAGCCATCTCGGCAATCTGGTGACCAGGCACGATACAGGCCTGACCGGCATTCGGTCCTACCTCGCGCACCACACAGTCGGCATAGCGGCGGGCGATGTCGAGAAACTTTGTAGAGCCCGTGGCCTGATAGTGGGCACAGGCAGCATCCACCATGTGGCCGAGGTTGTAGAGTTCGTGGCTCAGGAAGTCCTCTTTCTCCCAGCGCTTCTCTCCACTCCAGCCATGCGGATGCTGGGGATTGATGGTGCGGGCGGTGTAGAGATAGCCGTCAGGCTCCTGGGCTGCTCCCACCACATCGAGTACACTGTCGATGTAGGCCTTTAGTTTATTATCAGGGAAGGTCTGCAATACGTATGAGGCTCCCTCGATGGTCTTATATACATCGGTGTCATCGAACGAGAAGCCCATGAACTTCGCCACATCCCATTCGGGTGTCTGCAACCCCTCATGACCTGGGTGCTGCAAAGTATAGGCTGCCATCTCAAAGTTCTTGTAGCGGTGCTCACTCTCGCACTTTGAGAAGGCCAGCGGGATAGTCACCTCTCTGGCTGCCTGGATACGGTCGCCCCAGAACGTGTTAGGCGTGATCTTCACTGAGGTAAAGGGTACTTGGGTATAAGGATACCCGCTAACCTGCGCCATACCGGTGGTGGCACTGGCTGTCAGGATCATCGTTGCAATAATAGTCCGTTTCATGTAGGTCTTGTTTTTGTTTGCAAAGATAACTCTTTTTCCTAAATAAACAAGAAAAAAGTAAAAAAAGGTGTTATTCTCACTAAAAATGGTTATCTTTGCCCTCAGATTATTCATTAACATCAAAAACTATATGAACAAACGTACAACATTCGCTGCCTTTTTCATGGCAGCCACACTGGGTATCAGTGCCCAGAAACCTATGTCGGCCCCTGCTGGCGGCAAGGCTATCAGTGATGAATTGATCGGTATCTTCTTCGAGGACATCAGCAGTTCGGCAGACGGTGGACTCTATGCCGAACTGATACAGAACGGCTCTTTCGAGTTCAACCTCACTGAGCGTGACGGCTGGGGAGCCGGTACCGCCTGGCAGATGATTCGTCCTGGTCACTCACTGGGTCATGCGGAACAGCGCATGGACAGTCCCATCCATCCCAATAACCCGAACTACATGCGTTTGTACATTGAGCGTGTAAAGGAGTACTACGACTATAGGGGCTGGAAAGGCTTTGGTCTGCAGAACAGCGGCTTTGATGGAATCTCGGTGAAGGCCGGTGAGAAATATGATTTCTCTGTGTTCCTCCGCAACGTGTCGGGCAATGCCAAGCAGGTACGTGTGGCCCTCGTGGAACAGTTGAAGGGATGGCCTCCCAAAGACCCGAAGTTGCTGGCTGAGGCAGTCATCAGTGTCGAGGATAAGGCATGGAAGAAGTATGAGGCCGTGCTGACACCCGACTCCACTTGTAAGAATGCCTCGCTCCAGATTCTCGTCCTGAACACTGGCGCCGTTGATATCGACATGATCTCACTGATGCCGGAGGATACCTATAAGGGGCATGGTCTGCGCAAGGATCTCGCCCAGGCACTGGCCGACCTCCAGCCCAAGTTCCTGCGCTTCCCTGGTGGTTGCGTGGTGCATGGCGGTGGCGACGGTTTCTGGAATACCTACCGTTGGAAGACCACCATTGGTCCGAAGGAGCAGCGCCGTCAGTTGAAGAATACCTGGGGCTACCACCAGTCGATGGGTCTGGGCTACTTTGAGTATTTCCAGTTCTGTGAGGACCTTGGTATGGAGCCTCTGCCCATCCTGCCTTGCGGTGTGAGTTGCCAGGGAGCCAACGGTGGTTGGAACATGTGGCCCACACAGGCTCAGGATGTTTGCCCGATGGAGGAGATGGACGAGTGGGTACAGGATGCCCTCGACCTTATCGAGTGGGCCAACGGTGACCCCGCCACCTCGAAGTGGGCTAAGATGCGTGCCGACCAGGGCCATCCCGCTCCCTTCAACCTGAAATACCTTGGTCTTGGCAATGAGGAGAAGATATCACCTGAGTTTGCCGAGCGTTTCAAGTATATGTATGAGCGCGTAACGAAGGCGCATCCCGAGATCGTAATCGTGGGTACTGCCGGTCCTGGTTCTCACCCTGACAACCCCGACTTCCAGGCAGGATGGAAACTGGCCGACGAGACAGCCATGCCCATTATCGATGAGCACTACTACGAGCCCAACAACTATTTCCTCAGCAGTCGCCAGTATGACTATTATCCCCGTGACCGTAAGACGAAGGTGTATCTCGGCGAGTACGCCTCAAAGGACAAGAAACTCATCGATGCCCTGGCAGAAGGACTGTACCTGCTCCATGTGGAGCGTAATGCCGACGTGGTCTGCATGACCTCATACGCCCCTCTCTTCGCCCGTAAGAATGCCACGAACTGGAACCCCGACATGATCTACTTCGATAACGAGCGTCCGTATCTGACCTGCAGTTATTATGTGCAGCAACTCTTCGGACAGTCGAGTGGCAACTATTACTATGGTGACTGCGTGACGATAGAGAATCCCGATGTCGCTCCTCGCTGGGAAAAACTCTCTCAAGAGCAAAAGAGCGGAAACCTGCAGGATCAGAGTGTCGTGCTCAATACCAAGACGCGCCAACTCTTCGTGAAACTCTGTAATGCCAGTGGTGAGACGAAGAAGGCCAACGTCAACCTCAGCCGCTTCGGCCTGAAGAAAATGGCTACGAAGATCACGATTGCCGGTAATGCCAACGACGAGAACAACTACGAGGCCCAGCCCATCGTCCCCGTGAAGGAACAGATTAAGGCCCAGAAGAAGTTCTCACTCGACCTGGCTCCCTACTCATTCGTGATGCTTCAGTATTCACTCTAAAACAGCAACCAAACCTCGACGAGATGAAAGAGTTATATTTTGCGGGGAAAGACCGCTACGACAACGGGATGGAATATGAGCGCTGCGGCCGCTCGGGCGTGTTACTGCCCAAGGTGAGCCTCGGCTTCTGGCATAACTTCGGAAGTGTGGATCCCTACGAGCGCAGTCGTGAGATTACCCACTACGCCTTCGATCACGGCATTACCCATTTCGACCTGGCCAACAACTACGGGCCTGTCTATGGCTCTGCCGAGGAAACGATGGGACGTCTGATGGACGAAGACTTCCGCCCCTATCGCGATGAACTCTTCATCTCGTCGAAGGCTGGTTACGACATGTGGCCTGGCCCATACGGCAACTGGGGTTCACGGAAATATCTGATGGCCTCGCTCGACCAGAGTCTGAAACGGATGAAGATTGACTATGTCGATCTGTTCTATAGCCATCGCTACGACCCGGAGACGCCGCTGGAGGAGACGCTACAGGCACTCGTCGATATCGTACGTCAGGGTAAGGCGCTCTATGTGGGTATCTCCAATTGGCCGCTGGAGCCCCTGAAGTTTGGCTATGACTACCTGAAGGCCCATGACGTGCCCCTGCTGATCTATCAGGGTCGTCTGAACATGCTCGACCGCAAGCCGCAGGAGGAGGGTATCCTCGACTTCTGTGCCGAGAAGGGTGTGGGCTTCATCGCCTTCTCGCCTCTGGCGCAGGGCCTGTTGACAGACCGCTATCTGAGCGGCATCCCTGCCGACAGCCGTATGGCCAAGGGTAAGTTCCTGAGAGAAGAGATGCTCACCCCGGAGTTGCTGGCCAAACTGAGGCACTACAACGAGGTGGCACAGAGCCGTGGTGAGACCCTTGCCGAGATGGCCCTCGCCTGGATCCTTCACCAGAAGGCCGTCACCTCCGTCCTGATCGGTGCCAGTTCGACCGCACAACTCGAAAAGAACCTGAAGTGCGTCACCGCCTCACCTTTCGACGAGGCATTATAAAAGTTTGGCTCTCCAAAGAAAAGTCCTGGGTTAAGATAAACTCAGGACTTTTTCTATTTCAATGTACTATCTTTAATCCAATGATGCAAAGTTGGATGATAATCACCAAGGCGACCATCAATACCTCGGCCGTCCGATTGATGCGGACGGCTGTCTTCATGTCGGCCGTTGAGAGTTCACGGTCGTTCTCACCGATGAAGGGCTTGTCGAAGCGTTCGCCGAAATAGTAGTGGGGACCACCGAACCGGCAGTCGAGGATACCCGCCAGGGCGGCCTCGGGATAACCACTGTTGGGACTGGCATGGCAGCGGCCGTACTTCTTTACGAAGCGCAAGAGGCTCAGTCTGCCAGAAGAGAGCACCATCAACAGAGCCGTCAGACGGGCGGGGAGATAGTTGGCCACGTCGTCGATACGGGCGGCCCAACAGCCGAAGTTTTTGTATCGCTCCGTATGATAGCCGATCATCGAGTCGAGCGTGTTCACCATCTTATAGGCCAGCATCCCCGGGGTACCTAACAGTGCCAGCCAGAAGAGTGGGGCGATGACCCCGTCGCTCAGATTCTCCGCCAGCGTCTCCAAGGCTGCCTTCCGCACCTCCAGGGCAGAGAGTTCCGACGTGTCGCGACCCACGATCCTCGCCACCTGCCTCCTGCCTTCATCGAGTGATCGGTCGAGCGCCAGGAATACCTCGCGCACTTCGCGGATCAGGGTCGTGCCTGCCAGACAATAGAAGATGATAATGGCATCGAACGCGAGCAATAGTTGAGGGATGAGAGTTGAGATTTGAGAGCGGAGGAACCATGTCAGGACAAAGACCGACAGTATCAGGCCGACGGCCAGCAGGGCTCCCTTCAGTTTGCGATACGCCCCGTGGTTTAGGTGATGCTCCCCAAAGGCAATCATCCGTCCGAACCATACAATCGGATGTGGCATCCTTGCAGGGTCGCCAAAGACAAGGTCGAGCAGCCATCCGACAACCAGGGCTATAGCACTGTTCATATCTGCGCCATGAGGGTTGAACTTGCTATCAGCGTGAGATAGACGGAGAGTTCGACGAGCAGGCAGACGGCCCCGCAGCAGTCGCCAGTGTAGCCCTGTATCTTACGCCATATAAGCAGGTAGAGGAAATACATCACGAGGGCGGGGATGAAGATCAACGTCTCCCACGCAGTACCTGTGTACCAGATGAACAGGCCTATCGGCAACAGCCCCTGCACTGCCAGGGCGATACCGCTGGCGACGGTGAGTCTGCGATAGATGACCTTCGCCTTCGATTCCTCCTCTCGACGGGCGTAGGGCATCATCGATACCATCTGGGCCGTGAGCATCTTGGCGTATGGGTCGGCAGCCAGGATAGAGAGGGCCGCCATCTGGGGTGGCATCGATTGGAGACAGAAGTAGAGCAGGAGCACATAGAGGATGAGGCCAATGACACCGTATGTGCCGATATGCGAGTCCTTCATGATGTCGAGGATGCGCTGACGGTTGTTGCCCCCGCCCCCAAAGCCGTCGAGGAAGTCGGCCAGTCCGTCCTCATGGAGCGCCCCCGTCACCAGCAGACGCATCATGATGGCCAGTAGGACGGCTATGGAATAGGGTAATACCTGTTCACCCAGCCAGAGCGTGGCAGCCATGATGCCTCCCGTGAGCCAACCTACAAGCGGCCAGAACTCCACGACGGCCTTGTAGCATTCCTTGGGAGGCTCGTGCAGGCGCCAGAATGGCAGACGGGTGAAGAAGATCAGTGCTGCCCAAATGCGGTCGTACCAGTGGGTTTGGTCGATGTTCACCTCCATAGTCCTATTGTTTTTCCTGTTTCCACGCCTTGTATGCCTTGATAGCCTCCACCAGTTGGTCATCTTCCTCTGGTGTCCGGGCTGTCACACGGAAGCAGTGGTTGTCCAGTCCCATGAAGTTTGAGGCATCGCGGATAAGGATGCCGTAATTCTCGATGAGCCAGTTTTTCAGTTCTGCCGTATCGCCGAAGTCCATGTTGGCCAGCATGAAGTTCGTACCTGAATCCATCACCATCAGTCCCTCAATAGCAGAAAGGGCATGGTAGAGCCGTTTGGCCTCAGCCAGATAGCCTTCGAGGTCGGGAATCATCTGTATGTTATTCTTCACAAGGAACTTCCCCGCCTCTATGGCCATGGCGTTCACCGTCCATGGCTGCCGTATCTGGCGCAGCCTGTCAATGATGATCGGCGAACTGAAGATATAGCCCAGGCGCAGACCGGGAATACAGTATTTCTTGGAGAGTGAATGGATCAGCATCACGTTGAAGCAGCCGGCCATCTCCTTTGGTTCCAGAGTGGGGCTCAGTGTATAGTCGGCATACGACTGATCGACGACATAGAGGTAGCGGGGATGCTGGCGGATGATATGGCTCAGCAGGTTCTTCAGCAATACGTTGCCTGTCGGATTATTGGGATTGCATAGCCAGTACAGGCGGTCTTCAGGAAGCACTTCCAGTTCGTCAGCGGAGTCGTATGAGATCAGGTGATTATATGCCTTACAGGCATCCTCGTACTCATTGAACGTCGGCTGAGGGATGACTGATGCCCAGCCTTTATAGAGTTGTGCTATCAGATAGATGGCTTCATTGGCCCCACTGGTGACTATTACCGTATTTTCGGGAACGTCTAAGTGTCTGGCCAATAATCTTTCCAGTTCGTATGGCTGTGGCTCGGGATAGTGGCTCACCACGTCGAAGTGCTGCATCAGGTGCTCTTTCAGCGCAGAGAGGTCAGCCCCATCATAGACATTGGAACTGAAGTTCATCTTAATCTTGTCGCCGTAGCGAAAAGCGTCGTCACCGTGTCCGTATATCATAGTCTTTAGTTATTACAGATAATCTTGATAGCCAGTGTCTCAGGATCGAAGGTGATACCCTCACGCTCGATGAATCGGCCGAGAGCACCCTCTTGGGCCAGTTGTCTCGGTGAACCGATGATCACATTCTCTCCCCGGTTCATCAGCCAGATGGTGTCAGCCAATTGAAGGGCCAGTTCTACGTCATGGGTAGAGAGGAAGATGGTCTTTCCCGCCTCACGACTGATGCGGCGGAGTAACTGTAGTACTTCCACCTTACTGGGATAGTCGAGGAAGGCCGTCGGCTCGTCGAGGTATATCACGGGAGTCTGTTGTGCCAGTGCCTTGGCTATCATCACCTTCTGTCGCTCGCCATCGCTCAGCGTATGTACCATCCGCTGGCTCAAGGCCTCAATGCCCACCTGGGCGATGGCCTCATCCACCACGAGCAGGTCTTCTTTCGAGTAAGTGCCCCAGAAGCCCGTATAGGGAGAACGGCCCAGGCTGACCAGTTCGCGTACCGACATATTCCTGACATCAGGCTTCTCCGTCAGTACCACTCCAATCCTCCGGCTCAGTTCCTTGTCAGTATAGTCAGAGATATCTTTCTCCTCTCTCCTTTCTCCTTTCTCCTCTATGAGTACGATCTTCCCTGCCATCTTTGGCTGAAAGGCAGATAGCGTGCGCAGCAACGTCGATTTCCCGACGCCATTGGCTCCCAACAGGCATGTCAGTTCACCACTGTGGATCGACCCGTTGATACCTTCGGCCACCAATTTCACGCCATGTTTCGTCTGGTAGCCTATGCTGAGGTTCGTCAGTTGTATCGTTCCGTTGTACATCTTCGTGCTGCAAAGATAATACTTTTTTTCTTTGCCCGAACTTTTTTACCTATTTTTTTATCTGATAGAGACGTTCGGCCTTCTTCTCCAAGCAGCCGTCAGCCACCAGTTCGTCCATGAAATAGCAGGCTCCGTAGTGGTTGGGAGCAGAAAGGATATAGTGATCGCCCTCCAGGAAATCAGGACAGATCTTCTTGATTAAGGAGAGCGCCTGCTGCTTGCTTGAGATAGGACTCCACAAGACGACACGGAAGAAATGGAGTTGACGCTGAGGACCAGACAAGGTGAAACGGTATGACTCTGGCATCTTCTCCATCTGACGGAAATGATAGCCCTCCGACAGATACTCGTATGAGATGGGAGCCGATGCGCCATATTCAAAGGTCAGGATATTTGAAGTAGGGAGAGTGTCAATCACGGCCTTTTGCTGTCTGCGCCAGTCACCAGTTATCTGCTTGACAGTGTGGATATACCAGGGATAGAACAGATGACCTGTCAGCAGCATGTACTCATCGCCAGTGATAAGTTGGAAACCGGCCCCCAGTCCTACAAGGTAGTCCGTACCGCCTTGCTCCGTCTCATAGAGGGGTAAGACGACACCCGTCTTGGTCAGCGGATTGTTGTAGATCCACGGCATATTGGGATTGCCCTTGCGCACAGACACGGTCATGAAGAGCACCACTCCCACCACGGTAGCCCACTTCAGCAGAGGACGGTTCCGCAGCAGTTGCCTCATCCATTCCATAGCGCGTATGCCTGCTATGATAACGAAAGGTGCGTTATAGAGGAAATGCTTGGAGGCATTGCCAAAAGAGGCGAAGACCACGTGCGACGTCAGGATGGGGAGCGCTACCAGGAACAACTCCTTCCACCACCTCTTGGCGACCATCCTGCCGATGCCCAGTGGCAGCAGCAAGACGTAGGCCAGTGAATAGAAGCCCAGTATGGCCAGGAGCCGCTCTGATGGGGTAATGATACCGTTCCACTTCTGGAAGGCTCCAAAAGTGCCTAAGGCCTCAGCCCCCACCAGCCAGAAGCCGAACAGGCCAGCAGCCACGACCATGGCCCCGATGGCTGCCGATGACAGCAGGGCCTGTTTCCATGACTTCCCTTCAAACAGGAATAAAGGCAGAAGGGTGGGGAATACGATGACCACGTCGAGGCGGAACAGTACGGCTATGGACATGAGCAGCCCCGCCAGCCAGTAGCGCTTCTTGGTGATCATCACCATTGCCCAGATGAAGCAGGCCGCGGCGGGAATGGCCGTGTTGGAATACATGGCTATGGCATACATCTCTGGCAGGAGCATAGCGGCCAACAGCGCCTTCACCTTGGCAGCCTTCGTGACATGACAGGCAAAGGAGATGCAGCCCGACAGGAAGACCAGACTGAACACGACCGTCAGGAAACCATAAATCTGTTCGCAGGTAAAGAAGGGTAACAGGTGCTTCAAGGCTGTCACCACGATGAGGGTAAGCGGTTGCATCCTGTACTCGTAGGCATAGACAGGAGGGAACGACCAGCCCTCACGGTAGAGTACGTCACAGGCGAGGGTTATCTCCTGACCATCGGTCTCGTAGCAGCGCAAGGGGAAAATGCCGATGCACATCCACAGGATGAAGCAGGCCAGTAACAGAGGGTAGGAATATCTGTCCAGGAACTTGTAAACTGTCGAAAAAAAACGGTCCATATCTTCGATTATATTGTTTCATGACAAACCAAGCAGGTGCGTCACCAGGATCTTTACACCTATAACTATCAGGATGATGCCGCCAAGAAGTTCCGGCTTCAGGCGGTTCACGATGGTCTTGCCGAAATGCGCGCCAAGCAGATAGCCCGTCACGCTGAACAGGAAGGATACAAAGCCTATCACTAATAAGGAATAGGTGAGTTGGGCTATCTGCTGATAGCCCATACATGCAAATGAGATGCCCACGGCGAGTGCATCGATACTCGTAGCCACAGCCAGCAATAGTTGGGTGCGGAGGTTCTGCGGGTTGAATGTGTGCTCCTGCTCTTCCTCCTGCGACAGCGACTCCTTGATCATCTTCCCGCCAATGAAGGCCAGCAATCCGAAGGCTATCCAGTGGTCGATGGCCTCCAACTGCTGGCTGAAATGACTGGTGGCAACCCATCCTATCAGCGGCATCAGGGCCTGGAAGGCGCCAAAGAGGAAGGCGATGCGGAGTATCAGGCCCCACAGATGGCGGCGCACGATGACGCCGCTGACGATGGAAACAGTGAAGCAGTCCATCGCCAGTGCCACAGCCAACATCCATATATCCAGTGGGTTCATCTTGTATTTGTTTGCCGAATTCTTGTACTTTGGCTGCAAAATAACAACATTTTTTTGACATAACCAAATTTTTTCTTACCTTTGCATCATCATTAAAGTCAATAACCAAAAACATTCCTTATGAAGAAACTACTTTTCTTTGCCTTCCTGATGGCCGGTGCCCAGACGGCAATGGCAGAACAGGTGACAATCCAGACCAAGAACACGACGATGGTTCTGAACGTGGATGAAGGGAAACAACCACAGTATGTGTATTATGGGGCGAAATTGAGTGACTACGACTTGCAGCATCTACAGAGCCATGGCGCAGGCCGCATGAATGCCTATCCTGCATACGGCATGGACTGTCCGGCGGAGGCTGCCATCGCCATGCGCCATGCAGATGGTAACATGTCAACTCAACTGGTGGCGACGGGCCAGGTGAAGCATGAGGGAATGATCACGCGCATCCCTCTGAAGGATACTGTCTATCCGGTTACCGTTAATCTGTGCTACATGCCTCGCCCTGAGGTGGATATGATCGAGGTGTGGACGGAGATTGAGAATGGTGAGGCCAAGCCTGTCACCCTGACGCAGTTTGCCTCCATCTGCCTGCCCATCCGCCGCGGCAACGTATGGCTTTCCCATCTCTACGGCTCATGGGGTAATGAGGCAAGGCTCTGCGAGGAGCCGATTACCCCAGGCGAGAAAGTCATCAAGAATAAGGATGGGGTGCGTAACTCCCATACCGACCATGCCGAGGTGATGTTCTCCCTCGACGGCAAGGGACAGGAAAACCACGGCGACGTGATCGGCGCCGCTCTCTGCTATAGCGGCAACTTCCAGTTGAAAGTGGAAACCGACGATACCGACTACCACTACTTCTTTGCTGGCATCAACCCCGATAACTCGGAGTATCACCTGAAGAAAGGCGAGATATTCTCCACACCAAAGGTAGCGCTGAGTTTCTCCAAGTGCGGTCTCTCTGGTGTCAGCCGCAACTTCCACAAGTGGGGTCGTACCTATATGCTGGCCCACGGCGACAAGGAACGGAAGATACTGCTGAACTCCTGGGAGGGTGTGTATTTCGACATCAACCAGCAGGGCATGGACCAGATGATGGGCGACATCGCCTCGATGGGCGGTGAACTCTTCGTGATGGACGACGGCTGGTTTGGCGATAAGTATCCTCGCAAGACGGACAATAGTTCGCTTGGCGACTGGGTGGTAGATAAGAACAAACTGCCCGAGGGCATCGAGGGCCTGTTGCGGGATGCCAAGAAGCATGGCATCAAGTTCGGCATCTGGATTGAACCGGAGATGTCGAACACCGTGAGTGAACTCTACGAGCAGCATCCTGACTGGATCGTGAAGGCCCCGAAGCGCGACGCTGTCCTGGGGCGTGGCGGCACCCAGGTGGTGCTCGATATGGCCAACCCAAAGGTGCAGGACTTCGTGTTCTCCATCGTGGATAACCTCATGACGAAGTATCCGGAGATCGACTATATCAAGTGGGATGCCAATATGGCCATCATGAACCATGGCTCACAATACCTGAACATGGCCGATCAGAGCCACCTGTATATCGAGTATCACCGTGGCTTCCAGAAGACCTGTGAGCGCATCCGCGACAAGTACCCCGACCTGACCATCCAGGCCTGTGCCTCTGGTGGCGGACGTGCCAACTGGGGCGTGCTGCCCTGGTTCGATGAGTTCTGGGTCAGCGACAATACCGATGCCCTCCAGCGCATCTATATGCAGTGGGGCACGAGTTACTTCTTCCCCGCCATCGCCCAGGCATCGCATATCTCTGCTACGCCCAACCACACCGTCTTCCGTACCACAGCCATGAAGTACCGCATCGACGTGGCCATGAGCGGACGCCTGGGCATGGAGATTCAGCCCAAGAACATGAGCGACGACGAGAAGGCCCTCTGTCGTCAGGCCATCAAGGAATACAAGCAGATTCGTCCCATCGTACAGTTTGGCGACATCTACCGTCTCGTCTCACCCTACGACAAGCAGGGCCTGGCCTCGCTGATGTACGTCGATGAGGCTAAGTCGAAGAGCGTCTTCTTCTGGTGGAAGACGGAGTCGTTCCAGAACGAGCACCTGCCACGGGTAAAGATGGCTGGTCTCGACCCGGGTAAGATGTATAGGATCCACGAACTGAACCGCATCGACAAGAATCCGATGGATGTCGAGGGCAAGAGTTTCAGCGGTGCCTATCTGATGAACCACGGTCTGGAAATGCCGTATCGTAATGAGCCTGCCGACTGGTCGAAGAAGAACGACTGGTCGAGCCGTGTGCTCCTGCTCGAAGCCGAGTAGGAAATCACTACACGCGCGCATATAGAGAATTTGTCAGGTGAACAGTCGGGTGCGACATCGAGAGGCACTTTTCCTGAATAGGAAGGCTGTTTTCTGAATTCCCAAGGCCTGGGAACAAACTGAGAAGGCACTTTACGAATGTGAGGAGCCTCCTCGCGTTTCTAAAGAGGCTCCTCACGTTCGTAAAGAGGCTCTTTTCTGGAGGGAAGTGCCTCCTTTTCCGGGAAGAGAGCCTTTTTCCGAGATAGATAGCCTCTTATAATATAGTTGTCTTATCCAGAAAATATGTGTCCCACCTGTCCCATCTGCCCCCACGCCGTGGACAGGTAGGACAGGTAGGACACTTTTTTTCGGCTTTTCCTTACTATATGGAACTTGTTTACAGCACTGCGTTGATGGGGGAGCGGAGGAAATCCACAAGGAGCCACCCGTTATAGACCCAGAGGTAGCATGTCAGTGCAAGGACTGCCAACTGGAGGGCTTTGTGCTGGTTGCCCTTTGTCGCATGGAAGGCGTAGGCTATGGATAAGGGGATAAAGAACAGCCAGTGGGGTGCCATGATGAAGATCTCATTGATGCCAAAGCCCAGTATCAAGTGGATAACCATGTCGAAGCCCAGATACGACAAGACCAGCCACAGGAAACGGCTCCTGCGACCGCACCAGATGCCGATGGCTGTGAGCAGCAGGATGATGGCCTCAACGACATAACTCCATATCCAGTCGTACCTCACAAAGACGGGCCGGAACACCAGCGTGTCCTCCAGGAAGTGCTGGCGATGGAACTGGATGGTCTCACCAAACAGGTTCTCATAGACGGTCTCAAGGCGCGACGTGGTGATGTCCGTCCACTTCCAGTAGCCTTCGTTCTTGACGGGTGTTCCCGACTTTGCCGCCTGGCGCCTGAGCACCTCCGCCCTTCGCGCCTTCTTGGCCTGATAGGCCTTCTGCTGCTCTGGAGACATCCGGGCGACGCGTGCCTCTTCCTGCTTCGCCGCTGACGCCTTCGCCTCTCGTTTCGCTTGCTCCTTGGGCAAGACGAAGGCATGGTTTTCCCACACGGCGATGCCTCCGATCAATACGGTAGGAAGGATGACGGCCAGCAACAGGTACTTCGGACGGAAGAAGCCCTTGCCATTGACCAGCAGGCCAGAGAGGAAGGTCTTCACGCCGTTGCTCAGTGTCACACCTGCCGTGATGACAAAGAGCAGAGCCGTCTGCTGCCAACTCATCTCCTTGCCCTTCATGATGAGCCTGCCAGAGATATAGAGCGTCATCGTCAGGAGGAACATGGACACGGTGAAATGGTCTGGCACTATCACTGACAGCATGATATAGGCCATGGAGAAATAGAAAGCCGACAACAGTGTCGCATCGTATGGTTCCAGGCGGATCACCTCGCGGTTAATCCTATAGATAAACAGGTAGGAATAGAATGAGCACAGCATCACGGGTATGGCCACGAGATACTGCACGCAGTTGACACCCAGCAGCGCAGACAACCCCTGATTCAACAGCCACAATGGCCATATCATAAAGGCCAGCAGCGGATGGCGCACCACGTTATAGACCGTGTCCCAGTCTGTCACGCCCAGATAGGTCAGCGGATCATAGCCCGCCAGGTGGAACTCCCGCTCGAACACCTTCCAGTAAGGGCCGAAGCCCTCCTGCATGAACAGGTCGTGCATCCGGTAGATGAACAGTACGTTGAAGACGATGATGGCACCCATCATGATCGTGGACTGAAGTCGCTCCTTTGGTCTGACTCTGAAAATCTTAAAGGGATTCATAGGCGGAAGGGTTTATAATGTGCTTCGTCGGCAAAGGCCAGCAGTTCCTTGTCACCGCGACTGTCGCCGTATGCTGTCAGATGATAGGCATGGCGGTCAGGATGCAGGGCGAGAAGACGGTTGACCTTCTCCTGTCCGTAGCAGTTGGGCGTCAGAAAACGGCCCGTCAGGCGGTCATCTCTTACCTCTACCTGAGTGCCCACGACTTTCACTGTCGGGAAAAAGGGCTGCACCCAGTTGTCGATGCTGGCGCTCACGATGAGCACCTCCATTCCCGCGGCTATTGCCTGTTCCACAGTCTTGACGCCCTCAGGGCGCAGCAGATGGCTGTTGTCGATGGCAAATTGTCGGCATAGTCTGTCGAAAGCCTCTGCCTCCGTGCCCTTGAAGAAATAAGAGAACACCCGCTGCTTTGCCTTCCAGTTGGGGTAGAGCCCCAGTGTCATCAACACCAGCAGATGGGCATGGCGCAGGAAGCCCCACAGGAAAGCCCGCGTGCCTTTGGCATAACGGATAAAGGCCAGCAGCGTATCCTGCCTGGTCAGTGTGCCGTCGAAGTCAAAGGCGCAAATCTTTCTCATAACTTCGGACTGGGTATCTGGTCGATAAGTTTCTTGACGAGCCAGGAGACGACAAGTGTCGCCACCGTATAGAGTAACAGGCCCGCATACATATCCTCATAGATGTAAGGCCTGACAAAGATCTTGCGTACCAATGGGTGCATCACGAAGATGACTGCCGAGATATTGCCCAGCCAGAGCACGTACGGCATCACTGACTTGGGAATCAGTTTTACCAGTGCAATGGTTCCTGTAATGATGAAGATGGGTACCCACAGCCATAGGTTGGGAGACAGGAGAGAAAAGTAAAAAGTGATGGATGCGGACAGGAGAAGGACGAGCAGGGCAATAGTCTGGCCTCGCCAGGATTCTCCGCTTTTCACTCCTGATGCCTCACTCCTCGCCAGCAGCACGCCCATGCCGAAGGGCAGCATACTGCCGATGAAGTTATAGCGCAGGCGCTCCAGTGCCTCGGTGTCATCGAGATAGAACACTTGCCATAGCCAGCAGGCGGCGATGAGTATAGCGACGACTCCCCAGTGGCGACGGTACATCAACAGACGGTAGAGCAGGTACAGTTGCAGCGTCACGCTGAAATACCAGTAGGGCCCTGGCCAGACCACCTGTGACGGATGGTCCAGGAAGTTCGCATACATACCCAGCATCGCCACCACCTCACTGGCCTGATAGCGATGCATGCCAGGTGTGACGGCATCGAGCAGCGTAAAGAGCACGAAGCCCACGATGAGGATGCGGAACAGTTTCAGATAGTTGTATCGTGCGAAGCGCCAGATTCCTACGTCACTCTTCGTTCCCTCATACTTCATCACCATGCCGAAGCCGCTGAGGAAGAGGAATACGGGCACGCCATAATGCCCGAAGAAGGAGAGCAGGTGTATCGGCAGCAGGCTATCCGGCTGTTGCACCACATCCCAGAGGCGGTCCGTCTTCCATGCCAGCCAGGTATATTCGTTCTCACGGGCGATATCCTTCAGCCAGTGGCAATAGTTATGGAGCATGATGCCCAAGATGGCGATGCCCTTCATCGCCGTACACTCCTGCCGTGTCAGTAGTCTGTCACTCATCGCCTCCTCTGCTTCAGTTTGTTATAGTCGGTCGTCCCTTTTAGGATACGAGGACGGTTCATGTCGTACTTCGGACTGATGACATTGTATTTCTCGCGATAGTCCTTTGTGTGGATGCCTCCGAGGTAGAGCAGCAGGTGAGCCAGACAGTCGGTCATCATCGGACGGTCCTTGGCAGCCTGTATCGCCTGCCAGCCGTATGGGTGGTTCTCAATGTATTTCAGCGATCCCCATATCCAGAACGGGATCTCAAATTCCTCGCGTGCCAGACGGTAGTCGATGTCAGGTGAATGCATCCTCCCATACATATAGGGCCGTCCGTTGTAGATTTCCTCCCCGTGGTCAGGCATATAGATTACCACTGCTTCCTTGTCGGTGAATTGCTGCGTGACGGCTGCCACGATGGAGTCATTATAGAGTACGGAGTTATCGTAGTCGGCCACGATCAGTTTCTGCTTGTTGGTCAGGTCGGGGCGGTCGTACATCGGTGCCAGCAGGTGCTTGCGGCTCCACTGCGGGTAGCGCGACTTATACATCACGTGCTGTCCCATCAGGTGGAGGATGATCAGGTTGTGCGCCTTGTCCTCTTTCTTCAAGTTCTTATATTCCTCCAGCACGCCTTCGTCGAAACGGTGGAGCCGTTCGTTGCGGGTGTCGAACTGTGCCTTGCTCAGTATGGGATTGTTCAGGAAGAAGCCTCCGCTAAAGTCATAGACCGCCTCGCCAGCCTCAGGCAAGAACTGGTTGGTGATAAACGTCACATGGTAGCCCGCCTTGCGGAACACCTCCGGGAAGAGTGGATAGTCACACCACTCTCCCGGGTCGCCGACGGTATGGAGTGACAGCACGTTCTTAAAGACATAACTCGTCAGGTTCCATGGTGCCACGACATCTGAAAATGGTACCAGGCTACCTGCCTCGGCCATTGCCAACTGACGGGGCGTCGTCGGCATATTATAGCCGTAGAGTTGGGAGTGGTGCTTATTGTAACTCTCGCCTATCACCAGTACGATGTTGGGCACGCGGTAGGTACAACTATCTACTGATACCCTGTCCTTCACCGTGATGAGGGTCTCCAACTGGCGCGAGGCGAGACTGTTGGCATAGAGACTGAATGCCAGTCGATAGACAGGCAGGTAGAGTTCTGCCTTCGGCTTCTGTGTCAGTTGGTGCTCCACCTCTCCGATAGACCGCTTTGTCATCAGTCTGTAGATGGCCTCCTTGTTCAACTGGCATTCCTGCCAGGCATGGACCATCAGGAGGACCGTACAGATACCAAGGATACATCTGACGGTCGTGCGGGTTACGCTCATCACTGCAGGATTCAGTGTCGGCAGAATCATGCGCTTCTTCAGATGCCCCATGACCATTCGGGTGATTGTCCATAGGATGTGTGTCAGGAAGATGAGGAGGATATAGCCCAGAGGGGAGGTGAGGACATCCCAGTCGAGATAGGCTGACAGGAATTCGCCTGCCTCCTGGCTGTTCGTTTCCCCCACCAGCATCAGCATCGTCGGCGTCAGCGTCGATTCGAAGCGTACATAACAGTACATATCGACAATGGCGACCCCGTAGAGAAGCATATATAGTGGAATCCTTGCCCAGAAGCGGATCTTCCTGGGAATGAGTACCAGTAGTGTACAGACGATATAGAGGTCGAAAAACAATTCAAGGGCCGACAGGTCGTATGGCTCGGCATTGTTCACGTGCAGGGGAATCTCCACCTGTGTGCAGACCCAGCCTAAGATGAACATGAACACGAAGAAGGCACCGTTACGCTCTATTGGTGCAAACAGCCATCCTATCCATTTGAATATGTTGAATCGCCTAAGCATAATAGCCATTCTTTAGGATAATCTCTTCCACGACGTCTGGTACCAGTCCGTGGATACTCCTGCCATCATGGATGCGCTGGCGAATCGCCGTACTGGAGATATCGATGAAGCCAGGATCGCCGGGGGTGCGGGTATAGACCACGATCTCATAGTTTGCCTTAATCTCATCTGCCTTGTACCAGCGGTCGAAGAGTTGCCAGTTGTCACCACCAATCATCAGCACGAACTGACGGTCGGGATAGTCGCGGCTCAGGGCTTGCAGCGTGTGCCAGGTGTATGACGGTCTGGGCAGGTACATCTCAAAGTCGCTTGCCACGATGCCCTGTTCATCCTGAAGGGCAGCCTTTGCCATCTCCAGCCGCGCCTCATCGCAGAGCAGGTCGGCACCCCGTTTCAAAGGGTTCTGCGGCGACACCATCAGCCACACCTCATCGAGCAGTGCCCGCTCCTTCAGTTGCCGGGCCAGAGAGATGTGCCCGTTGTGGATGGGATTGAAGGATCCGCCGAAGATGCCCGTCCGTTTCATATTACTTCAGGAAGTCTTTTACTAATGCCAGTGCATCGGCCTTGGCATTGTCGAGGATATCGTTGATCACGATCTTGTCGAACTTTTCCGCGAAGGTCAGTTCAAACTCGGCCCTGGCGATGCGCTGGTCGATCACCTCGGGTGCATCCGTGGCCCTGTGTTCCAGCCGACGGCGCAACTCCTGGATCGACGGGGGCTGGATAAAGATGCTCAGGGCTTCATCACCATAATAGTCCTTGATGTTCACGCCACCTTTCACATCGACGTCAAACACCACGTTCTGTCCTGCCTCCAACTGCCGTTCCACCTGAGATTTCAGCGTGCCATAGAAGCGATCCTGATAGACCTCTTCGTACTCCAGGAACTCATTGTGCTCAATCCTTTGTCGGAACTCCTCCGGCGTCAGGAAGAAATATTCCACACCGTCCTGCTCAGTGCCTCGCGGAGCCCGTGAGGTGCAGGAGATTGAAAACGACAGGTTCAGTTCCTTGTGCTCTCTCATCAGCCAGGAGATAATGGTGCTCTTGCCAGTACCGCTTGGCGCAGAGAATATGATCAGTTTTCCTCTCATAATTATGGGTTTTGAATTATAGGGCGTTCAGCACCTGCTCCTTGATCTGTTCCAGTTCGTCCTTCATCTTGACGACGATATTCTGCATCTCAGCCTGGTTCGACTTCGAGCCCGTGGTGTTGATCTCGCGACCCATCTCCTGAGCGATGAATCCGAGTTTCTTGCCCTGTCCGGCAGGTTCGTTCATCGTGTCGCGGAAGTATTTCAGGTGGTTGGTCAGGCGCTGCTTCTCCTCACTGATGTCGAGTTTCTCGATATAGTAGATCAGTTCCTGCTCCAGACGGTTCTTGTCGTAATCCACACCAGGAATCTGCTGCAGTCCATCGACGATGCGCGCCCTGATCTTCTCCACGCGCCCCTGTTCGTATGGCTCAATCTCGGCCAGCAGCACCTCTATGTTGTCAATCTTCTCTGCAAACTTCTTCTGCAGGGCGGCACCCTCCTGAGTGCGGAAAGCCACCAGATTGTCGAGCGCCTCCTTGACAGCCCCTTTCACGGCCAGCCACTCTGCTTCATCAAGTTCCTCCATCTCTGTCTTCGTCAGCACATCAGGCATGCGCAGCAGGGTATAGAACCAGTCGCCAGGCAGGGGAATGCCTGTCTTGTCGGAGATCGTCTGGATCTGCTGGTAGTAGTTCTCCACCAGGGCTGCATTGATGGGGGTGGCATCCACCAGAGTGTCCTTCTCTATCCATACGCTCATATCGACCTTACCCCGGATCAGGGCTTCGGCCACCATCTGGCGCATCTCCATCTCCTTCTCGCGATAGAGTGGGGCAATACGTGTGTTCAGGTCAAGTTGCTTGGAGTTGAGCGACTTCACTTCCACATGGATTTTCTTGTCACTATAGGCTACGACAGCCTTGCCATAGCCCGTCATTGATTGTATCATACGTACCTATTTATAGAATGTTCGGGATGCAAAGGTAGGCAATTTCTACTATACCACCAAATTTTTAGCCAGTAAAATCCTACCGGCACGCATGTCGCAGAAAGTGGGAATAGCCTTATTTGATAGTAAGAAGGCGTTCATCCAAGTCCCTGGGGGTACCTTTAATGCCATACACCTTCAGTAGTACGCCTTTCCTGATATTAGCGATATAACTGTCACTCCTGCCTGTCAGTTTACAGATGGCGGCAGGATAGAAGTGGCAGCGAATTAAGATACATACGTCATATTCAATAGGTCGTAAGATACCCTGGCTGTTAAGGATACCATAGAATGAGGGAATCTCTTCGTTGATGAGCATTTTCAGTCGTTTGAAATCCTCCTGCGTGGCTTCCTGATAGGGATTGGCCTTCAGGAGATTCTCCAGATGCCGTTTTATATCGGATTCGTCAAGCCGTGTCTCCAGGGTAGCGGCATTCTTGACAGACTGCCGCTGTTGGTATTGCTTGATGACATCCTGTAGTCTGTCAATCTCCCGACTTCTCTTTTCTATCAATGCAGAGACATTGGCATTTTCTTCCCTGAGTTCCAGCAACTCTGACTGCGCCTTTTCCAGTGCGTGCTGGTTATGCAGATAGTCTTTCAACTCACTGTCTCTCTTCGCCTTATAATGGAGGAACCTATAGAAGACGGTTGCAGCCATGAGTATCACAAAGACGAGGATGGCCAGGAAAGCATTCCAGCCTCGTTGTGCCTGAAGTTTGCTCTCTTCCGCAATTTGCTTGTTATGGTTGTAGTTATAGGATGCCTGTAGTTTCTGGATGTTCTGCATCTCAGACAAGGAATAGGCAGAATCGTTCAGTATATATCCCAGATTGGCATATTTCGCGATAGAGTCTATATTCCCCCTTTTCTCAAACACCATCTGCAGTCCCTTACAGCCTGCCACCTGGTTATTGATGTCTTTCCCCTCTCGTAGTTCTCGCCTATATAGATACTCGGCAGAATCGAGCATGTTGACAGCCAGGTAATACCCTCCCTTTATGTAATAGTAGATAACCCTGTTGGCAACGATGTTACCATCCTTATCAAAATACTCCGGAGAGGATTCGTACCCCTTGATATAGGCTTTTGCCTTTGTGATGTCTCCCGTTTCCACCAATGAGGATATGGCAAGGCCCAGCACTTGGGAAGCCCGATCCTTTCTGCCAATCCTTTAATACCAGTCAGTCGCTTTCTCGACCACGGCAATAATCGAGTCATGCATCTTAAGGTAGTCATACGCACTGGCCTGAAGGGAAAAGGAATTGATGGCTTTCAGCGTGTCTCCGCCTTTCCATGCGTAATACTCCGCCAGCCTTAACTCCTTCAACTGGCTGCGCGGCTGTACTTGTTCATAAAAAATCGATGCACTCTGCTTATGGATATTGCTCAGGGTGATGAAGTCACAGTCGGCAGCAGTTGTATCAGCACAGTCGGCAGCCTCATAGAGAGTCTCAAGGGCGTGCGGGAGTTCACCCAGGAAGAAATAGGTACGTCCGAGGATATACTTGGAGCGCATCCGTTCGTTACGGCTTCCGTGATGGTCGAAGTAGGTCACCAGAGCCTCTGCCAGCGAGTCGTTCGTGATGGACTCTCGGGCACTGTCGCGCCGCTCCAGGTCTGCCAGCAGACGGTGCTGCTCCTGTCCGCCGTTACAACCCAGCAACAGGCAGAAGGTCATAAGCCATAGGATAAAAGACGATACTTTCTTCATATCGGCCATGCAACGTACCTTTTCTATCACTTCTTTATGATTTTCTTTTTCATTACAACAAATCCATTATCGAAACCTGCTGCAAATTTAGGCAGAAATCCATTACCTGCCAAACTTAATCGCCTGAAAACACCTTTAAAAACCTAAAAATCGGCTTATAGGCATATCCCTCAATGGCATAACCCTACAACAGAAGGTGATACATGCCGCCAGCGAGGGGCTTGATGATACCCTTCATCTCCAGTTGGAAGAGTAGGGCTGTCAACTGACCGATTGGGAGGCCTGACTTTACGCTGAGGATGTTCAGTTGCAGGTCGTTGGTCTGTTGGAGGAGACTGACGATTTTCTGCTCTTCCGCAGAGAGGTCTGGAAAGAGGTTTCGCTCGATTCCATCGGTAAGTGCCTGCTGCCTGCGCGCCTCATCCTGCCAGTCCATCGCCTTGACAAAGTCCTCGGCATTAGAGATTAGAGCCGCTCCATTGTCGCGAATCAGATTATTGCAGCCTTTTGAGAACTCAGCATTGACATGTCCAGGGAAGGCGAAGACGGCACGGTTGTAACTCTGCGCAATCTCTGCCGTGATGAGGCTTCCCCCTTTTTCCGCACTCTCAACGACCACGACGCTGTCTGCCATCCCTGCCACGATGCGGTTGCGACGCACGAAATTGGGCTTGTCGGCATTCGTCTGTGTCATGAACTCCGTGAGCAACCCACCATGACTGAGCATTTCTGCAGCCGTATCACGGTGGCGATACGGATATATCTGGTCCAGTCCGTGAGCCAGCACGCCAATGGTGGGATAACCGCTTGCCAGGGCCTCGCGGTGGGCATGGATATCCACCCCGTAGGCCAGTCCGCTGACGATGAGCACCTGCGGACAGTATCTCTTGAGGTCGCTGATAAACCGCCTGATCAGGTCCTGCCCGTAGGAGGTGCATCTCCTGGTGCCAACGATGCTGACGATCTTCGCCTGGTTCAAATCGGCATTGCCAGTATAATAGAGTACGATGGGTGCATCAGGGCATTCCGCGAGCCGCTGGGGATAGTCGTCATCAGTGAGAGTCAGGGCACGGATCTGGTGCTCCTCCATGTATTTTATCTCAAAATCTGCCCGTTTCATCGCGTCATCCCAGTCTTTCAGGGCCTCAACGAGTCTGGGCGAGGAGTCTTTCAGGATATCCCCGATATGATGGCGATATTCATAAAGAAGTTGAGCACTGCCAATTGTACGATACAAAGTCAATGCCTGCTGGTAGTTAAAGTTCGTCAGGCGCGTCAAGGCCATCGTGTAGAATGTTTCGTCTTTCATATTATTTGCGTTTAAGATATTCATAGCCAAAGCGACAGCGGAGGCACTCCTTCTTGTCGCAGTATTCTTTCTTGAGTTGGATGAGTGCCTGGGAGTCGCCAGCCGTCTCCACGGGCAGTCCTACCTGTTGCCACATGCGGATGATATGGTTGTTCTCCGCCTTCAACTGTTCCAGGAGGTCGAAGGCACGATCGCAGAGCACCTCCTTCGAGCGATGCCGCCCGTAGGCGAAGAGCATGGGGATGGCCGTATTGATCATCAGCAGGTTCAGCGAGCCGTATGCCAGGTGCTTCTCGTTCTTCGAACTGGTGGAGCCGAACGTATAGTGGGTCTCCCAGTAGGGCGTGACGTGCGAGGAGAGCAGTTCCTTCAACTGTTCGATGGTCTCGCAGGCCACGAGTTGGCTCAGTCCGGCCTTCTGCTGGTAGTAGAGGTTGGCCAACTGGGAGATGCGGATATGCGGGAAGTTCTGCGGACGGAGCCGGAGGAAGCGCCACAGGTGGAAATCGATCGGTTTCATCGAGAACTTATGGGCCAGATAGAGGTATTCGTTGCGCAGTTTGGCGAAGTAGCCCTCGTTGAGCGCCTCCTTCTGGTAGTACGCTGGCACGGCCTCCAGTTCGAGCAGTCCTGCCTGTCCCATGAAGACGGCCTCTATCTGGAACAGGTCGTCGCGATGGTGGGCCACTGCCGAGAGCGGGATGTTCTGCGCCCACTGTTCAAACACGTCGCCATTGATGCCGAAGCCATAGTTGCGGGCGAGGGTCACGAAATAGGCCCCTTCCCACGAGCCGCCTGTCTGTTCTGCCCGTCGGCGGATGGCCTCCGTCTTCTGCTCCAGCCGTTCCGTCTGAAGGGCAGCCATCCACGAATGTACCAGCAGCCGCGTCAGTTCTGGGATGACCTTGTAGCAGGGCGGGTAACAGTCTGTCTTCAGCAGTTCGGCGTAGTTCTCCCTGATCGGCTCGGGCACGTCGAGTTGCATCTGTCGGATGAATTCACCGTTAGTGTTCATCACCTCCGCATCGAGCACGCTCGCCACGTGGAGGATCACATTATTGTAGCGCGGGTCCTTGTCGTGGCCATGCAGATACCAGTCGCTTGACTTGTCGTGGATCTCCACGTTGCCCACCCACAGCGTGCGGCCTATCCTGACCTTCGCATTGAAGAAGTCGGGGCCCGCGTTGCGATTGTGCAGTCCCGAATCGATCACCTCGACGGTATCACCGTCGCTCGTCTTGAGTTCCCGCAGGGGGAACAGCCTATGCCTCCAGACATAATGCAGTAGTTGCTCCATAGTGTCAAATTTAGCGTTAAACCAAAGAAAGATGCTGCAAAGGTAATAGTTTCTTTTGAAACCACCAAAGAAAAACCCAAGAAAAACATTAATTTAAGCCCACCCACACCTGTTTACAAAGGGATCGCTTAACGACTTTTCCTTTCAGCCAACGGCTAACCGACTGATTCTCAGTGCTTCCGGCTGAAGGGATATTAGTGGTGCAGATTGTCAGGCAGCCAGTCAACATCCACGCGTATCTAAGAGTTTGTTCCGACATGTTTTTGGGCGCTTATCCCAAGGCCTGGGACCAGAATTAGGAGGCTCTTTAGCCGCGAAAAGAGCCTCTTTAGCCACGAGAGGAGGCATTTTAGCAGCGTAAAGAGCCACTTATTTCCAGAAAGTAGGCACTTATTAGTCACAGGATGCCACTTATTCATCCATAGTCTGCATCCCTTCTCCGTAAAAAGCACATCGGAAACACCTTTCAGTCGAAACTCCTGAAAACCAGGCAGTTATCCACGGGCTGAAAGGTGAATGGTTTTTATTTTGAATATCCCTATTATTTTCTTAAAAATTATGAGTACCTTTGCAGGCGAAATGAAGATTGGAGACATAGAATTCGGCGAGCGCCCCGTGTTCCTGGCGCCCATGGAGGATGTGACGGACATCGGCTTCCGTACGCTGTGCAAGCGCTTCGGGGCAGCGATGGTCTATACGGAGTTCGTATCGGCAGAGGCTCTGATACGCGACGTGAAATCGACCATCTCGAAACTGACCATAGCCGAAGAGGAGCGGCCCGTGGGCATACAGATCTACGGGCGCGACGTGGAGGCGATGGTGGAGGCCGCGAAGATCGTGGAACAGGCTAGGCCCGACCTCATCGACCTGAACTTCGGCTGTCCTGTGAAGAAGGTGGCTGGCAAGGGCGCTGGGGCAGGCATGCTGCAGAACATCCCCAAGATGCTGGAGATCACGCGCAAGGTGGTGGAGGCCGTGAAACTGCCCGTGACGGTGAAGACGCGCCTGGGCTGGAACCACGAGCAACTGATCATCACCGAGTTGGCGGAGCAACTACAGGACTGCGGCATCCAGGCACTGACCATCCACGGCAGGACGCGCTCACAGATGTACACTGGCGAGGCCGACTGGACACTCATCGGTGAGGTGAAGCGCAATCCACGCATCCATATCCCCATCATCGGCAACGGGGATATCCACTCCATTGAAGAGGCCGACAAGGCCTTCGAGACCTACGGTGTGGATGCTGTGATGATCGGTCGTGCTACCTTCGGCTGTCCCTGGATCTTCAGCAGAGAAAACCTCGATTTCAACGCTAAACTCGACATCCTCGAAGAACTGCTGCGCATCAATGTTGAAAGGATAGACGAGAAGCGAGGCATCCTGCATACGCGCCGCCACCTGGCAGCGACCCCCATCTTCAAGGGCATCCCCGACTTCCGCCAGACGCGCATCGCCATGCTTCGCGCAGAAACGATGCCCGAACTCCTCGGCATCCTCGAAGAAATCAGGAAGAGACTGGGGTGAGACGCATGCTCTGGCGAGGAAGTGTTAAATTAGGTTAAAGTTCCCGAATGTCATACAAGGATTCAGTCCTGCTGGAGTTCTATCTGTAGAAAGAACTCTAAAATGTATGCAATATGAAAAGATTATCAGTAACGTTTGGATTCGTCACGGCATTGTTGTTCGCTGCGACGATGTTTCTGGCTTCTTGCTCAAAAAGTGATGATAGCAAAGAAGCCGTTACCGACTATACGGAGGAAAAATCGAACGTTTATTCAGATGGCGGTCCTACGGAAAGTCTTGCTGACGAAGCCATGCCAGGCGTCCCTGGCGGCAGTTCAGGTACAGGACAAGGTGGTAACACTCAGGCTGGTGTGGTGACAGCCGGAGAGTGGAGCGACCTGGGCAACTGGACGTTCTGGGCAGGACTGATGCAGTCGGAAGACTTTAGCGACAAGAGTAGTTACTGGATGTGCTATACCAACAACCGCGTGGCAGTGAAGGTGACTGACCCCAGTGGCAACCCACTGGCCGGCATCAGCGTGAAACTGCAGCGCCAGACAGACGACGGGATAAGGACACTCTGGGAGGCAGTGACTGATAATCACGGACTGGCCGACTGTTGGGCAGGTCTTTGGCAACAGGAGAATTTCGTAGCCTCCGCCCTAAGCATCAGTGTGGATGGACAACAGATGGAGGGCCATCCCAGTCTTACCTCATGGGAAGCACCCGAACAGATGACGGTGAACACGTATGCCGTGACGCCTGCGACAGCCCCGGACATGCAGACAGACATTGCCTTTGTGGTGGATGCCACGGGATCGATGAGCGACGAGATAGACTTCCTGAAGAACGACCTCACGGACATTATTAATCAAGTGAAAGAACTCCGCCCCGACCAGACCATCCGCACGGCGGCCTTGTTCTACCGTGACGAGGGTGACGAATACCTGACCCGCCACTCAGACTTCACCGCTGATGTCACTACGACCAAGGACTTCGTAGGGAATCAACAGGCAGATGGAGGCGGTGACTACCCCGAAGCCGTGCACACCGCACTGGAGAAGATGCTGACAGACCTGTCGTGGAACGGCAAAGCCCGCACCCGTCTGGCATTCATGCTGCTCGACGCACCTGCCCACCATGAGACGGACATCATCGCCTCACTGCAAGAGTCTGTGGCCCGTTGCGCCCGTCAGGGCATACGACTGATTCCCGTCGCTGCCAGCGGCGTGGATAAGAACACGGAATTCATGCTGCGCTTCTTCAGCATCGCCACTGGGGGCACATACGTGTTCCTGACCAACGATAGTGGTGTAGGGCTGGATCACATCGCGGCCTCTGTGGGCGACTATGAGGTGGAACAACTTAACAGGCTCCTCATCCGCCTGATCAAGCAATATACGGAGTAGTCATCAGAACCACTGCATCAGCGCGCGAAGATAGGCTGTGAGTTCGGCAGCCATCTTCTCGTGCTGCCAAAGGCTGGGGTGATAGTCATTGCCATAGCCAAGGTCTCCGTTCTGCGGGGTGAAGTCGAAGCGATAGACCTCCTTGTCGCCAGCCTTGTTGGCTTCGGCAGCCACTTCGTTGAGAATCTGCTTGGCAATTTCCAGTTCCTTGTCGCCAAGCATCGAGCCGCAGAGGAACACGATCTTCGCCTGCGGGTTGTGCTGGCGCACCATCTTCAGCAGCGATTGATAGCCTTGTTTCAGCAACTTCGTATCGTAGTTGTTCGTGGAGAGGTCGTTCGTGCCGAGATTGATGCAGACGGCATCGGGCTGATAGCGCGAGAAGTCCCATTTCATCGAATCGAAACCAGTCTTCTGGCGCAGTTCCGGCGACAGGGCATAGCCCGTATATTCGTATTGTACCTGGATATTGTTCTTGGGAGAGCCCGTCTTGGACTCTCCGTAGTTGCGATAGGCCCCGATGCCACTGCGGGCGCACACCCAGTGCTGTGCCTCCAGGTTGCGGGCGGTGATGGCGGCATAGGAATAGTAGTGGTTCTCCGTGGCATAGTCGAAATGCTCTTCCTTGTTCGTGCCTTCGTTGCCGTAGCCACAGGTGATGGAGTTGCCGATGAATTCGAGTTTCCTGCCAGGGAACGACGGACCATCGATGAGCCGGCGCCCCTTGTCGAGTACAAAGCCCCAGAACTCGGGATAGTACTCGTAGCCCTCGATGGCATACATCAGGCGGACGAGGTGACGGCCGTCGGAGAGGGCGGTGGCAAGTGTGACGATAGAGTCCTTCTCGCTGGTGAAGGCCACCTTGAACGGCTTGGCCTGATCGATCTGCGCCATGAAATAGCCGCTTTTCGGCTTGGCGATCATCTTGAGCGACGTACCCTCGAAGGCCGCCATGATCTGGATGCCAGGGAAGTTCCACGCCGGGCGCTCAGGATTGGCGAAACTGATACGGCCAGCATATTGGATATGCGGGTCGGTGGGACTGACGACAGTACCACGGATGGGGATAGTCTCTGTGGCAGAGGCAGTGGATAGTGGGCAGTGGATAGTCAAGAGCGCCAGTAGTGTAGCGATGAAATGGTACTTTTTCATATTCTTATTCTTTATTGATTTCCTCCATCTTGACGAAGTGCGACGAGGTCGGGTCGAGGTCATGCTCGCGGAACACGTCGATGATGTTCTTGTGTAATTCGGAATACACCTCGAAGAGGCGCTCCGTCTCCTTCGTATAGGCGTTGATCTCATAGCGCGTATAGAAATCCTCGAGTGCCGTGACGAGCACGAAGGGCTTGGGCTCCTTCAGCAGCAACTGACAGCGGGCGGCTCCTTCGAGCAGATAGGTCTCGATGGTGGCGCGTGGCACCTTATAGGTAAAGGTGAAGTCGGAGTGCACGATGGATCCCTCACCATGGCGCAGGGCTGCCGTATAATTGACGGTCTGCTGCGAGAGGATGGAGTTGTTGGGCACCGTGATGAGATTGCCCTTGATATCCTTCAGACGGGTGATGAAGGCATTTTTCTCGACCACTTCACCCTCGCGCTCGCCGATGCGCACGTAGTCGCCCACGATGAAGGGGCGCATATAGGTGATGATAATGCCTGAGATCAGGTTGCCCACGGTGGTCGTCGATCCCAGTGAGAAGAGGGCAGCCACGAAGATGCTTACGCCCTTGAAGATTCCCGTGTCGGAACCAGGCAGCCACGGCCAGATGACCACCAGTGTGAAGGTGATGATAAAGATGCGGATAATCTGATAGGTGGGCTCCGCCCAGTCCTGATAGAACTTATCAAACTTCAGGCTTCCTGAGGCAATGGCGTCGGTGATATGGCGCAGACCTTTCAGAATCCAGCGCACCAGGAGGATGACCACGATGATCCTCACCAGGTTGGGGATATAGTGGAAGATGGCGATGGCAATGTCGCGCAGCGGCTCCCACACGTAGTTGATCATCTGCCACGTGAACTTCTCCGTCTCAGGGAAGATACTGAAGAGCAGGGGTAGGGAGATGATAAGTTGGATGATGACGAGCACCACCTGTAGCACGCGCGTCAGGAACAGCAGTATCCGCTTCACCTGGCGGAGACTCAGCAGTTCGTAGTCCTTCATGACCAGCGGACGGATCCTGCCGCCCGCGCCCCATCTGATCTTCTGCCGCAGATGGCGGATAAACCAGGCAGTGAGCAGGAAGAAGATAATCTGGATGATGATGACGGAGACTGCCCAGCCGAAGCCGTGCAGTTTGGCCTGCATGCCATAGTGCGACTGGAGTTTCTGGATCTCCGCATTGATGATGCCCATCCGCTCCTGTGCCAAGGCCTCGCGGGAGAGACTGTTCCACAGGCCGTCGAGGTCGCTTACGCGCAGCAGCACGTTTTCCCCGCACATGATGTCGGCCGTATATTCACTCTCAAAGACATGGAGGGTGTCGGAAGGAGCCAGTCGCAGGCTCTTGCCGATGCTCGTGATCCTACGGGTGGCAGACAGCACGCGATGCGTGGGGTCCTCACCGCCCAGGCTGGCATAGATATAGAAGAGAGTGTCGCCCTCAATCACCAGAGGCACGCCCGGCGTGATACGACGGAGGGAGTCGATACGCTGTCGCTGGAGAGCCTTCCTGACAGAGTCCTCGTAGGCCGTCTGCCCACTGGCATCGAGTTTATCGCGCATGGAGAGTTCGTGGATCTTCGCCTCCTGTAGTTCCCGGATCAGGGAATCGACCAGCATCTGCACGGAGTCGGGCACGACGACGCTCGCAGGCTGGTCCGCCTGTGGCAAGGCACTGCCAGTGAATATACTTCCAAGCAGCAAAAGGGAGAAAAAGAGTTGTCTCATGTCTGGTCAGATTAGTAATTCGGCTACAAAGATACGAAATAATTCATAATTCTTAATTCTTAATTCAGATTTTTTGTAATTTTGCAGGCTGTATGAACTATCTAGGCGAACTGATTTCCATTGGCGTGGCTTTCTCTTGGACGGCGACTGCCCTGCTGAGTGAGTTTGGCAGCAAGCGTCTGGGCAACCTGACGCTCAACGTGCTGCGTATGGGCTTAGCCCTGCTTTTCGCGATGCTGATGTTCTGGGTGGTGATGGGCTCGCCCCTGCCTGCCGGTGGTACGATGGAGGCCTACGGCTGGATGCTGCTCTCAGGACTGGTGGGCTATGTGATCGGTGACTTCTGTCTGTTCCAGTGCTATATCATCATCGGCTCGCGTTACGGCCAACTGTTCATGACGCTCGCCCCGCCAGCCGCTGCCATCATGGCGTGGATGACGCTGGGGCAGGAGATGAACCCCATGAGCATCCTGGCAATGCTCGTGACGCTCGTTGGCATATCGATCTCCGTACTCGGACGAGGAGAACACCACAAGGTGTCGCTGAAACTGCCGCTCAACGGTGTGCTCTATGCTGTCGCCGCAGCACTATGCCAAGGTATCGGACTGGTACTGAGCAAGATAGGCATGGACCACTATCCGACGGGCACCATGCCAGAATGGCTGGTGCCCTTCAGTGCCAATTTCTTCCGTTGTGTGGCTGGTATCGTCGGCTTCGGTATCTTACTATATGTACGCGAGGGACTGACTCCATTGCGAGAGGCACTGCACGACAAGAAAGGCTTGACCGTCGCCACGGCAACTACCATCTTCGGGCCGTTTGTGGGGGTGGGCTTCTCCTTGATGGCCGTGCAATATACGGAGGCGGGCATCGCCTCGACGCTGATGGCACTCACCCCGATCATCATCATCCTGCCCTCCTACTGGCTGTTCCACCAGAAGATCACGTGGAAAGCCGTCGTGGGTGCTGTCATCTCCGTGATTGGCGTGTCCCTGTTCTTCCTCGGATAACCTACTTGCCGCCAGGGAACTTCGAGTTCAGGTACTGTATGAACTTATCGCGGAAGGCCTCTGTGACGCGGATAATCTCCTCACCGATATAGATACAGTCGTTGCGATCGACACTACGGATCTTGTCGAGGGCAACGATATAGGAGCGGTGTACGCGCATGAACTGTGAGGTGGGCAGCATGTCCTCCACCGATTTCATCGTCAGGTGAGTGACGAGCGGCCGCTTCTGGTCTTCAAGATAGAACATCACGTAATCCTTCATCCCTGCCACATAGAGAATCTTGTCGAGCGCTACTTGGCGGTATTCGCCATCGACCTTGAGGAAAATGGTCGAAGGTGCGGGGCTTGTCATGCTGGCAGATATATCCTCGTGCTCCCGTGCCTCCGTACCTCCGCGTCCCCCCCGATTCTCCAAATCGAACCATTCACGAGCCTTCTCCACGGCAGTGATGAACTTATTATAGCGGATGGGCTTCAACAGGAAGTCGAGGGCGCTGACCTCATAACTCTCATAGGCATACTCCTTGAAGGCTGTGGTGAAGATGACCTTCGTGCCCTCGGGGAGCATGTGGGCCAGTTCCATCCCGTTGAGGTCGGGCATCTGGATATCGAGGAAGAGCAGGTTGGGCTTCTGTTCCCTGATGGCATTGATGGCCTCCACGGAGTCGGTAAAGGAACCCAGCAACTGGAGGTCGGGCGTCTTGTTGACAAACGACTCCAGTAGGCGGACGGCCAGTGGCTCGTCATCGACGATGATACAAGTGAGGATCATGGTGTAAGGGTGATTTTAACGTGATATATATCGTCATTGAGCGATTGTTCCCAGGTGTAGCGGCCAGCATACATCAGGTCCAGGCGCCGGCGGGTATTCTCCAGACCGATACCAGAGCCACTGCGGTCGGCATCATCCTTGGGGAAATTGGTGTTGTCGCAGACGAAGATCAGTTGGTTGTCCTCCTGTAACACACGGATATCGATCTTCGAGGGTCGGCTACTGCTGATACCGTGCTTGAAGGCATTCTCGATGAGCGAGATGAAGAGCAGGGGGGCAATCTCTAACTTTGAACTCTGAACCCTGAACTCTGAACTTACCTCAGTCTTGTCGTTACAGCGCAGTTCCATCAGCGAGATATAGTTGCGCATGAACTCCACCTCGCCCTGGATAGGTACCGTAGGCTTGTTAGTCTCGTACATCGCATAGCGCAGCAGGTCGGAGAGTTGGGCGATGGCATCCTGAGCGGCATCGGGATCGATCTGCGTCAGACTGGAGATGTTGTTCAATGTATTAAAGAGGAAATGGGGGTTGATCTGGTTTTTCAGCCATGCCAGTTCTGCCTCCGTATTCTTCGCTTTCTCCTCCTTCAGTTGATCCTTGATCTTACGGGTGCGGATGAAGTGGCGGATACCGATGGCTACGGCCGCCATGACACAGTTGAGGAGGAAGAACATAAAGGCCCCCGAGAAGAAGCCGATCCAGGCATTAGGCGACATCTGGGGCACATGCTCCTTCATCATGAAATAGCCGAAGAAGAAGCCGGAGTTGACGGCAGTGATCAGGACCAGGTTGCAAAGTGCAAAGAACCAATATTTCTGGTGGAAGAACAGGTAGGGGCCGAAGATGTAGAAATTGGCAAAGTAGATGACCATCGGGGCTCTAAGCAACTGCCACACCATCAACAGGGAAGTGGAGGCCGATTCCCAGTTGCGCGTACTGATCAGCATCGCCAGTGGGAACACCAGGATCATCAAGGCCCAGATGCCTACTTGCGCCAGGAACAACCAGATATCTTTCTTCTCTATTCTCTTCATCGCTTGCAAAGTTAAGGATTAATTCTGAATTAACAAAATCTCTCCCGCATTATTTCTGTTGCGGGAGAGGATTGTCATGTGGAATTTATTATTGCTGAGGCATGGTGCCATTACCTGAGCCAGAACCAGTATTGCCGGATCCCATGTTGTTGAGCATCTCACCCTGCGACTGCTGTTCAATGAAGTCGTTCTGTACGCGGTTAGTATGCTGCTTGGCCATGGTCTTGGAATTACCGAAGGTGTAACTGAGTGTGACGGTGAAGCCGTAGAGGGGCACCTTGGTCAGAGAGTGTGTCGAGAAGTTGCTACCCTTGCTGTAACTCTCGATCTGGATATTGCCGCCCTTGTTCAGACCCATCATACCCATCACGCTGATGTTGAGTTTGTCCTTCAGCAGTGACTTCGAGAGGTTGGCCGTGATAAGGTTGAAACCACCGTTCCATCCCTGGAGAGAGTACGATTTCGTAGAGGTGATGGCGAAGGCGCTGAGTTTGAGGTTCCAGGGCAATGTCTGCTGCAGACCGATCATCGCATTTGCCGTCCATCCGCTGTTGCTCTGACTGAGGGCATCGCTGCGCAGGTCGATATAGTTCACGCCACCATTCAGGAAGAGTCGGGTATCCTTGGTCAAGAGGTAGTTGACGTAGGCGTTCAGGCCTGTCTGATGACTCTTCACGACATTACCGTATGTGGTGTTCAGCAGGTTGTCAGCATCATAGAAACTGTATTGCGAGATGGCATTGTCAACGAAGTTGTGGTGCAGGTTGAGGTTCACCATCAGTTTCGGGGTGAAGAGGTTATAGACCATCGAGATATTGTGAGCCTTCTCCACGTCAAGGTCAGGATTACCATAGGTCAGTGCAATGGGGTTCGACTTATCCATGTATGGGTTCAGGTAGGAGATGCCAGGACGTGAGATACGCATATTGTAGGTCAGGCCGAGGTTGCTGCCAGTACCGAGGTTATATTGCAGGCTGGCGGTAGGCACGAGACTGCCGTAGTTCTTGCTGAAGTCCTCGCCGCGTCCCAGGTGATACTCCACATCCTGCCAGGTATGTTCATAGCGCAGACCGGCCTTGACACCAAGCTTATTGAAGTTACCTGCATACTCACCGTAGCCGGCAAGGATGGAGTTCTTGTATTCGTAGTCGCTGCTGGAGCCAGCATCATAGATACCTTTCAGGTAGTACTTAGAATCAGAGGTGGCGTCGTGGAGTTGGAGTTTGCCACCGAGACTCAGTGTCTGACCAGTGCCGAGGGGCATCGTATAGTCAAGTTGGAACGTGTGGTTGGTGGTCTTCTCCGAGTTGTCAGAGAAACGGTCTGTCAGGTCGATGAGAGAAGAGGTGTTGCCAAAGTTGGAAGTCATCTCCGTGGAGGCGGGACTGTAGTTCAACTGGTAGGTGAGTGCCAGCGACTGGGTGTGCTCCTTGTTGAAGAAGCGCTGGTAGTCGAGGCTGCCGCTGAAGGAGGTACGCGAGTTCTTCATATCGGTATTGCTGCTATAGTCGAAGCCGTTGCCATAGAGTCCGCCATTCATCAGGGTTGTCGAAGTGCCTGTGCTCTTCATGTTCAACGTATTGACAGAGGCCGTCAGGTTCAGACTGCTCATGGGGTCTATCTGGTAGCCGAGTGTCAGACTTCCCATCGTGAACGGTGTCTTCACGTCATTCTCAGAGGTTGTCAGTTGTGAACTTCCGTTGTCCTGAATCTGTTCCACCTCTGTCTTGGTGGTGCCGGGCTTGTTGTAGTTCGTCATCACATTGGCACTGTAAGAGAACTTACCCTGCTGTCCGCTGATAAAGGCACCACCGCCCACGCTCTTGTTACCTGCCGATGCCCTGACGGTACCGTTGAAGCCGTTCATGCTCTGGGCAGCAGCGGGATTCTGCTTGTTCATCACGATGTTCAGCACGCCAGCGGCCCCCTCGGCATCATACTTGGCCCCCGGGTTGGTCATCACCTCAATGCTCTTCACGGCCGAGGCGGGCATGCTCTTGAACACCATCGAAGGGTTCGAGGAGAACATCACGTTGGGCATGCCGTCGACATACACCTTAAAGGAAGAAGAACCGTTGACGGTGATATTGTCCTGGCCATCGACCGTTACCATGGGCACCTTGCGGAGCATGTCGAGCACGGTGTTCGACTTCGAGTCCTCGTCCTCGGCCACGTTGTAACTCATCTTATCGACATCCATCTTCACCAGCGGCTTCTGGGCGACGACCTCCACGCCTTTCAGCATGGTGGCATTCTCCTTCATTAATAAGGTACCCAGGTCGAGCGGGTTCTCACTGCCCAAGGTAATCGTCTGGCGGATATCCTCCTTGCCGACACTGCTGAACACGATATCGAACTTACCCTTGCCCTTCACTTCCTGGGAGAACTGGCCGTTCTCGTCGGTGAGGAACATGGCGACGGGCTTATCCGTCTTACCAGCCTTGAACACACGGACGGTGGCAAAGGGCTCTGCCTCGCCTAAGGTCTCATCCATCAGCACACCCTTCACGGTGGTCTGTCCCATAACTACTGCCGACATCGTCAGCATCATCATCACGAAGAAAATTCTGAACTGTTTCATATCTTTGCTTTTTTATTTGTTATTCGATTTTGAAATCTGGTGCAAAGATAAGGTGAATATCCTCTGCTATCAAGAAACCTTCGACGACTTCCTGGGATATTTTCGACGACTTCCCCCAAAATGTTAATCTTCCATAAGAATGACAGGGATGATTTTACTTTTCAGCCTCTCGCGTGTCAAAGGGGATAGAAGTGTAAAACTAACAATTATCACATTATTCATTAACAACTAAATGACCAATTATGAAAAAACTATTTCTTTCGCTGATGGCTTTCACAAGCCTGACAGTCGCCGCTCAGAACCCCACGGTTCCTTCGGTAACAGAGAATGTGGTTGAGGACTTTAAGCCTGCATCGACCAATCAAGACAACAAGCAGTACCCGATGATCAATTCACAGCGCATGGTCCGTGCACAGATCACGGCACCGCAGGCTACGTTCGTAGGACTTGACATCGCTGGCAAGATCTACGCCATGACCAAGGACGAAAACGGTGTATGGACTGGAACTTCCGCACCGCAGGACGAGGGTTTCCACTACTATCAACTCAACATCGACGGTGCCTCTGTGCCTGATCCGGGCAGCAAGTACTACTATGGTGCCAGCCGCTGGGGCAGTGGTATCGACGTGCCTGCCGCCGACGAGGACTTCTATACGGTGAAGAACGTGCCGCAGGGCTCTGTTAGTGAGGTGTATTATTGGTCGTCCGTCACCGAGTCGATGCGTCACGGCTATATCTACCTGCCCGCAGAATACTATGCCAACCCCGGCAAGAAGTTTCCCGTGCTCTATTTGCAGCATGGCATGGGCGAGAACGAGACCGGCTGGAGTGCCCAGGGTAAGACGGGTATCATCATGGACAATCTGATTGCCGCCGGCAAGGCCGTACCTTTTATTATATTCATGGATAACGGACTGAATGCCCGTCGTCCGGGTGAACAGCCCATGGGCTTTGGCGGTCCGCGCCCTGGTGGTCCGCGTCCACAAGCAGGAGCACAGGGCGGTCAGGGTGGTCGCCCTCGTATGAGTGGTGCCGACTTCGCCAAGATGGCCCGTCGTATGGGTGGTGCCTTCGAGGAGGTGCTGATCAAGGATATCATCCCGATGGTAGAGAAGAACTACCGTGTCATTGCCGACAGTGAGCACCGTGCCATGGCCGGCCTCTCGATGGGTGGCATGCAGACCCACGGCATCACGCTGAACAATCCCACCACCTTCGCATACGTCGGTATCTTCAGTGGTGGCACCATCGGCGCAGAAGAACTGACTGACGTGCCCGATTTCAAGAAGACCAACAAAGTGCTCTTCATGAGTGCCGGTAGCAAAGAGACAGGCATGGCCGAGGGAGAGAACAGTGTAGGCAAGGTGGCTGAGGATCTGAAGGCCATCGGCATCAATGCTCACAGTTACATCTCGCCTGAGACAGCCCACGAATGGCAGACCTGGCGCCGCAGCCTCTACCAGTTCGCGCAGTTGCTGTTCAAATAATAATCGCTGTCCAGCCGCCACCGCTACTGAGATGGATGCTCAGACGGTCGTTAGCCGTAACGGTCTGCTGGGTGTGCTTGTAGTCGGTGGCCTCCTTCATAGCATTCACGCCATCTGCGAAGATGTCAGCCTTAAACTGGCCTTCGCCGAGGAAGGATAGGTCGATAGTAAGGTCGCGCGGTGTCCAGTCGGTCATGGCTGCGACGTACCATGTTGCTCCTTTGCGACGGGCAATGACCGTATATTCGCCCATCTGTCCGTCGAGGGCAATGGTTTCGTCGAAGGTGGTGGGAATCTGGGCGATGAAGTTTGTGCATTCCTGATTCTGCATGTATTTCGTCGGACTGTCGGCAAGCATCTGAAGAGGTGCCTCGAAGGTGGTGTACATCGCCATCTGGTGAACACGGGTGCCCTGAGACATGGGGTTGTCGTTGTTGCCGAAGAAGTTGTTGCGCATGGCATTCTTCATGGCTCCGGGGGTATAGTCCATCGGACCGGCTAGCATGCGGAGATAGGGTGCCGTGACATCGTAGCGCGGCTGGTTGTGCAGCGGCCCGTCGCCCACGCGGGGTTCCCACTTTGAGTTCTCCAGACCCTTTACACCCTCAAAGTTGAAGATGTTCGGATAGGCGCGCTGGATGCCGAAGGGCTTCAGGCCGTGCAGGTCGAGGTAGAGGCGATGGCGGGCAGCACACTCAGCGATCTTATAAGCCGAGGCAATCACCTGCTGGTCGTCGCGGTCGAAAAAATCGACCTTGAACCCTTTGATGCCCATGTCGGCATAATGCTTCATCACGGATTCTGTCGCACTGATATCGTCAAGCGGATCGTTGTCGATAAGATTACGCCAACTAGACCAGAGGATGATGCCAACACCCTTCTGTTGGCCGTAGGCTATCAGGCGTGGTAGGTCGATCTCCGGGCTCAGGTCGGTCATCAGCGACTCCTTGCCGCTCCAGCCCTCGTCGATGATGATATACTCGAGTTTGTTCTTGGCAGCAAAGTCTATATAGTATAAATAGGTACTGGTGTTCATGCCTGAGGGGAAATCGACACCCGTGATGTTGCAGTTGTTCCACCAGTCCCAGGCCACCTTGCCGGGCTTGATCCACGAGGTGTCGGAAATTCTACAGGCAGGAGCCAGCCGCTGTGCCATGTCGCAGTTCAGAATGTCGGCATCCTTCTCCGTGATGACCACAGCCCGCCAAGGTAAGTTCTGTGGCCCCTCTATCTTAGCGATGAAATCAGCCCTTTTCGTCGGCACGAGGTTCAGGCGGTCGTAGCCCCCAATCTCATGCTCCAAGGGGTAGGGTGCAAACTCGGCCTTCAGGGTATTGCCTTCACCTTTCTTCACGAACATTCCGGGATAGTTCTCCACGCCAGTGTCCATCACGATGGCTTTCATACCATTAGGCAGACAGACGGCCAGTGGGGTGATGGCCAGCGAATCCTTGTACATCTTCGACAGCGAGGCCTCATCATAGTAAGATTCAAACGAATAGCAATAGCGCTCCCCACCACGATTATCGTTGACGTATGGAACGAAAGCCTGATAGTCGTCGGCAAAACGAAATTCTGCGGTTTCATCGGATACGAGGAAGGGCTTCTTATTCGTACTGATCAGCCGATAGGCTGCCCCGTCGTTGTAGGCGCGCACCTCGATGGTGAACTTCTGAGTGGTGTAGAGCAACAACTGACCATACTCGTCGGCTATCGTCAGTTTCTTATAAAATGGATTTTTGAAACTGCTGTTCACACTTTGCTTGGCTACCTTGCCAACCTTGCCAAGCCCCTGCGCTTTTTTCCCCTGTACGGTCTGGATGTCGATTGCAGAGGGCAATAGTACCTGTCGTCCGTCGTAGTCGATCGACCACATCACACTTTCATCGGTATTCACCGTTACCTTCACCTTCCCGTTGGGTGAACTCACTTCATAATTGCCAGCCATGGCCGTCACTGCCAATAGGCATGACAGGCCCAGAATCATTCTTTTCATCATCAGTTGTCTAATTATTATTCTGCCTGTATCTCTTCGATTGTAAGACCAGTGTAACGTGCAATGGATTCTAATGGAATGCCGTCCGACCTCATCTTACGGGCTGTGTCTAAGGCTCCGCTTGCAAAGATACGACAAGTTTTCCATTCCGCCAAACAATTCACGGAAAACTTGCAGCGCCAGCAGGGCTCCCTCCCACTAAACAAGAGAATGCCGCTCAGCGACGGGGCGGCATTCTCCATTAGTTTCAAAGTGTGTGTGTTCCTCATGGGGACAATTACTAACAATGTCTTCTGGTGCTATAATAAGTTCTGACAACCCTTGTGTTACAATTTATCAACATGTCTATATAGTCGTAATGGTCTATGAAGAACTGCCGATCACATTCCACCTCCTTCTCCCATGAGCCAAGAGGATAGCCGCCGACAGATATTCGTTTATCCAAGATAGGCCAGCATTTGAAATTCAATTTCTGAGATATGCGGAGATAGTCGCTGAGTTCTTCGTAGTATCGCAGCACCCCTTCTCTAACTCGCTTCCCGTATTGGCGATGTATCTTTGTGACCTCTGCTATGAAAAGCGGAGATTCTATCAACTTTCTGAAATACTTCTCTGTCACCAAGTAATGATCCTGACAGGGTCGCTCCTTCCCGTCATAATATCCGACGCCCAGACTCCATTCGAAATCCCAAAGTGGCCCAAGACAGATTTTGCTATTGTCCGTATTGTCATATTTCACTAAATAAGTATTATACTCCCTCTGCATGAGGATGTTCAGGTGATAGTACCACTTCGCCCATGATTCCAAGTCGATAAAGTCGGTATAGCCTGTTACGCAATTAGAGTCTGTCAGTTGTCGTTCAAACCGGTCCATCAGGTCTGCTGCATATTTTACGCATTCCTCTGTCATATCATCCTCATCTGGATATTTAAAGCCATAGCCTAGTTGGAAATTCTTAGTTATGAAATAGAAAGGCTCCTCCACCACTCTTTCAGGATATAGGTATTCCAAGATCAGGCCAGAATTACTAACATTAATCCGATGCTTCCCTGCCCTCACAGATTCCGTCAGTTGATAGTTTCCCTGATACTTCCCATTTAGCACCAATTCCACAAAACGGCTTTGAGGAGTCCATTCACGCTCCAATAGTTCTCCGACCTTGAAGCCAATCGCTGTTCTCATCAGCGATTTATCAGTATAATTTGCCAGTAAGACAAAATGTTTGTTTGCAGGCATTCCAAGTAATTCATAACGACTACTCAGTTTCAGTTTGTAGGGGCGCTTCGGGAACATAGATGTCCAACTAGCCTGCCCACGTCCTTTAATCCTGAGTAAAGTATCTTCAAAGAGAGACTTTCCATTATGGACAATATGCATAGTTGCCGTCACATATTCATCTCTTGAAGAAATACTTATGTTATTACGCGTCGTAACATAGCATACAGGCAAACCAGTATCCAAACACAGACGGGTACTGTCAATACACGGTGACGGACTTGGTTCAGGACTAGTCTCTTCTAAACTGTCCTGCCCACATGATGTCACGATGAAGCATAACAATAAAGAGGACAGGACAGTAAATAAGTGTCCCACGTCACAGCATGTCTGGCATCGTGTGAATGAAGTCACTGCAAATAGAATCTCTTTCATTGTCATGTCTGTTCCTTTTTGTGATACATCTTTTATAGTAAGACGGACGAAGTGGCAAAAACCTACCCCTGGTCACAGCGTGCCTGTCACCGCGTGATTCTATCAGGTAAATTCTTTTGTAAATAAAAATTGAGGGGATTCCGACAGGGATCCCCTCTTTAGTCTAATACTAAGTATTGCCATTACCTTGCATCAAATCTCGGCTCATTATCCGGATATTGATGCAATCTCTTCGACTGTAAGACCAGTGTATCGTGCAATGGATTCTAAAGGAATGCCGTCCGACTTCATCTTACGGGCTGTGTCCAGGGCTTTTTTATGTTCGCCTTCTTCCCTGCCTTCCTTTCGTCCTTCTTCCCTGCCTTTGTCAAAGGAGGTCTTCATGGTGCTGTAGTAATCCCAGTAGTCCTTCTTGCTGGCCACGTACTCCTCTCGCTCAACAGGCGTGAAGCGTGCCACTTCTGCCTGCTCGAACAGGCGTGTGAAAATACGCTCCTGGAGAGCC
>DFTH01000014.1:0-452 GCA_002379425.1 Prevotella sp. UBA4217 | reverse complement strand
CGGGAGAGGTTCGTCAGGGCGAACATCCACTTGTCAATCATCGTATCCAACTCTTCCTCCTTCTTCTTGAACTTGGGCATCTCCAGGTACACGAAGGTCAACTTGTCGTAGAACACGTGGTTGTCCTCCACGTCCTTCAACTTGATCTCATGTATCATACTGTCAGCAGGATATTCACCATCGGGGAAGCAGAAGTTCAGCACTCCCACCGTATAGACGTCCTTCAGGTGATAGTCCCACTCACCCTTCTGTCCCTGCTCGCGGATGGGGAACGTGGAGTAATAGATGCTGCGGTCCTTGAAGTAGGCCTGCTCCGTCTTCTGCATCTCCACGATGATGCGGCTGTCGTCAGACAACTGGCAATACACGTCGAACACCGCCCTGCGGTCGGTGATGCCATCGCCAAGATGCTCATTGTTGAGATAGGTCAGGTCGGTGATTTCCAACTTGTC